>CAJPFN010000062.1 GCA_905339215.1 Rhizobiaceae bacterium | reverse complement strand
GGCCCCTCCGGCGCTATCCTGTTCGGGTCGCCGCGACGGGAGGGACCGATGGAGAAGATCGATTTCCGCAAGACGATGAAGGCGCTCTACCTGCCGCCGGTCGGCCGGTTCGTCGAGATCGACGTGCCGGCGATGCGTTTCCTCATGATCGACGGCAAGGGCGACCCGAACAAGGCGAAGAGCTATGTCGAGGCGGTCGAGGCGCTCTATTCGGTCGCCTACACGCTGAAGTTCATGGTCAAGAAGGAACTGGCCAAGGACTATACCGTGCCTCCGCTGGAAGGCCTGTGGTGGTCCGACGACATGGCCTCGTTCGTCGCCCGGGAGAAGGACAAGTGGTCGTGGACCATGATGATCATGGTGCCCGATTTCGTCCCCGAGGCGATGGTCGCGAAGGCGATCGCGGCGGCCGGCGCCAAGAAGGAGCTGCCGGCGCTGCCGCTGCTCAGGCTCGACACCTATGCCGAGGGTTTGAGCGTGCAGACCATGCACATCGGCCCCTATGATGCCGAAGGGCCGACGCTGATGAAGCTGCACAACGAGTTCCTGCCCGAAAGCGGGCTCGCCGAGAGCGGCCACCACCACGAGATCTACATCGGCGATCCGCGCAAGAGCGCGCCGGAGAAGCTGAAGACGGTGCTGCGCCAGCCGGTGCGCCGGAAGTAGGGCCTTCGACAGCGCGGGGTGGCGCCCTTGCCTCCGTTCCGTCCCTCCTGTATAGGCTCGCCCATGTCCACGCGCCCGACCGCCCAGGTTTCCCGTCCGTCCGCCTTCGCCGGCGCGACGGTGCGCGCGCTGTCCTCGACGCTTCTTCTCCTCGGCCTTATCGGCGATCGCCGGGTCCGCTGAAGGAGCGCCCGGCGGTCGATGCGCCGCCCAGGCAATGCTCCTTGCCATCCAAGCGAGACTGAACAAGAAAGACAGGCGCCAGGTCCTGCCGCGAAACTGACGCGGCGGCCGGCGCGGGAGAGACGACGATGAACCCACGACAGGAAATCCGCCCGGCCAAGGGCATGCCCGACGCGGCGGTCAAGTACCAGCCCTACCCGCAGATCGACATCGCCGACCGCACCTGGCCGGCGAGGCGCATCGACAGGGCGCCGATCTGGTGCTCGGTCGACCTGCGCGACGGCAACCAGGCGCTCATCGACCCGATGGGCCACGACCGCAAGGCGCGCATGTTCGCGCTGCTCCTCGACATGGGCTTCAGGGAGATCGAGGTCGGCTTCCCTTCGGCCTCGCAGACCGACTTCGACTTCGCGCGCTGGTGCATCGAGGAAGGCAGCGTACCCGACGACGTCTCGCTGCAGGTGCTGGTGCAATGCCGGCCCGAGCTGATCGCGCGAACCTTCGAGGCGCTCGAGGGCGCGCGCCGGCCGATCGTGCACTTCTACAATTCGACCAGCGAGCTGCAGCGCCGCGTCGTCTTCGAGAAGGACGTGCCGGGCATCAAGAAGATCGCCACCGACGCCGCGAAGATGATCACCGACATGGCGGCCCGGTATTCAACGGGGGGCGCCGGCGGCGGCTTCCGCTTCCAGTATTCGCCGGAAAGCTTCACCGGCACCGAGCTGGAGGTGGCGCTGGAAATCTCCAACGCGGTCGCCGAGATCGTCAGGCCGACCGCCGACAACAAGCTGATCCTCAACCTGCCGGCCACCGTCGAGATGTCGACGCCCAACATCTACGCCGACATGATCGAGTGGATGTGCCGCAACCTCGACAACCGCGAAAACCTGATCGTCTCGCTGCACCCGCACAACGACCGCGGCACCGGCATCGCCGCCACCGAGCTCGGCCTGATGGCGGGTGCTGACCGCGTCGAGGGCACGCTGTTCGGCAATGGCGAGCGCACCGGCAACGTCGACATCGTCACGCTGGCCCTGAACATGTACACGCAGGGCGTCGATCCGATGCTCGACTGCTCCGACATCAACCGGATGAAGGCGGTCTACGAGTATTCCAACCAGCTGAAAATCCCCGAGCGCCACCCCTACGTCGGCGAACTCGTCTACACGGCCTTCTCCGGCTCGCACCAGGACGCCATCAACAAGGGCATGAAGGCCTTGAAGAAGGCCAACAAGCCGCTCTGGGAAGTGCCCTACCTGCCGATCGACCCGGCCGACGTCGGCCGCACCTACGAGGCGATCATCCGCATCAACTCGCAGTCGGGCAAGGGCGGCATCGCCTACGTGCTCGACGCCGACTACGGGCTGAAGCTGCCGCGCAACCTGCAGATCGAGTTCAGCCAGGACATCCAGGCGATCACCGACGCGGAAGGCAAGGAAGTGCCGGCAAAGCGCATCTACGAGCGCTTCGTCGAGCTCTATGTCGACCAGCCCGGCGCCCGGCTGAAGTTCGTCGACCACCATACCTTTCCCGACCCGGTGTCGAAGGGCACCCGCCTCGTCGAGGCGACGGTCGTCGACGGCGGCCGGGAGGTGACGATCACCGGCGCCGGCAACGGCCCGATCGACGGCTTCGTCAACGCGCTGTCGAAGCACATCGGCATCGACCTCTCGGTCCTCGACTATTCCGAGCACTCCATCCAGCGCGGCTCCAACGCCGCGGCGATCTGCTACATGGAGATGGAACACCCGAAGGGAAAGCTGTTCGGGGTCGGCATCAACACCAACATCGTGGCCGCCTCGCTGGAGGCCGTGGTGTCGGCGGCCAACCGCATTCTCGGCTGAGGCCGCCGGTGGCAGAAGATCTCTACGCGCGGACGAAGGGCAGCGGGACCACGGCGATGGTCCTGCTGCACGGCTTCGGCGGCGGCTGCGACGACTGGTACGACATCCAGCCGGATCTCTCCCGCGACGGCCTGGTGCTCGCCTACGACCTTCCCGGCCACGGCCGCTCGCTCGCCCACCCGGCGGCCGGCAACGCCTCGGCCATGGCCAAGGCGATCCTCGCCGACCTTTCCGACCGCGGCATCGAGCGCGTCCACGTCGCCGGTTTCTCGATGGGCGGCGCGGTCGCCTGCCTGATGGCCTTGCGCGCGCCCGGCCGGGTCGCCTCGCTCACCCTTCTGGCGCCCGGCGGCTTCGGGCCGTTCATCAACGGCCCGCTGCTCCGCCGCTTCGCCACGCCGGCCTCCGCCGACGAGCTGCGCGCCGCCATGAACGACATGGCCGCGCCGGACTATGCCTTCGAGACGAAGTACGTGGCGGCGCTCGCCGCGCTGCGCGGCATACCCGGCCAGCCGGCTATGCTGGAGAAGATCTGGGGCATGATCGCCCGCGACAGCAAGCAGGGCGAGATTCCGCGCGAGACGCTGGCGACGCTTTCCATGCCGGTGACGGTGGTCTGGGGCACGGCCGACCCGATGCTGCCCTATGCGCAGAGCGAGAACCTGCCTTCGCAGTTCGAGCTCGTCTCGCTGCCCGGCGTCGGCCACATGCTGCCCGTCGAGGCGCGCAAGGCGGTCACCGCCGCCATCCGCCGGACGGTCAGGCGCGCCGCGCCTTGACCGGGGCCGGCGCCGGCCGCTGCGCGTGATTTCGCCGCTTTCCTGTGGTAATCGTCCGTTAACCATGGGGTGCGAGGGGCCGACGGCGGCATGAGCGAGGCAGGGGACAGGGCCCAGACCAACGACGGCGCGCGGCGGCTCGCCGACGCGATCCGCGAGGTGAAGAACGCCGCGGCCGACCGCGAGGACGTCGTCGTCGACATGCGCGAGGCACAGCGCATGCGCCTCGAACTGATCGCCGCCGAGCTCGCCCCGGTCTTCGCCGACGTTCCCGCCGAGGTCGACATCTTCGACTTCGCCATCTCCAGCGGCCTGCAGCCGAGGCTCTGGATCGACGCGGTCAGCCACGTCGCCATGGGCCGCGACAAGCGCACCTACCGCTTCGTCCGCGACACCCGCATGGGCCGCGTCGTGCTTGCCGAATCCCACGACATGAAGCCGGTCGCCGACCAGGTCACGCGCTACATCGCCGAGCGGCTGGTCGAGCGCCAGCGCCAGCTCGACGGCGGCGCCACGCCATCGGTGGCGACGCTGGCCCGCCCGCCGCTGCGCGACCTCGCCGACCGCCCGGACCGTCCGGCCTGGAACTGGCGGCCGGTGCTGTCGGGCATCGGGCTGGCGCTCGCCGGCGCAGCACTCGGCCTCATCGTCACCGCCGCGATCCTCTGGGACCGCCTCGTCGCCCTGTGGGGCGGGCAGTAGCGACGCCTGCTTTTTTCGACCGTTCGGCCGTCGATGGCGCCCCCTCCGGCCCTTCGGGCCACCTCCCCCGCTTCGCAGGGGAGGAACCGGCGTCGCGGCCGTCCGCAACCCTGGATCCTCCCCTGCGAAGCGGGGGAGGGGGACCATGCGTAGCATGGTGGAGGGGGGATACGATCGTCTGTGCGATACCGCTGCCGCTCTCGGCGTGAGGCTGCGGGAGAGCAGGCGATGGCGCGCCTAAAGCTCCGCGCTCGCCAGCTCCGCCACCGGCGTCGCCGCGCCGGTCAGGCCGCGCCGGGTGAGCGTCACGGTCCACCGGCCGGGCTTGCCGGAAATCTCGAACAGGTTCCACTGCGCCGCCGGGTGATGCCCGCCGACGCCCTGGCCGGCGGCGGCGACGCCGATCACCGGAACGGTGCGCCTCGACGGCCCCTCGATCGCGCCGGCGGTCGGCAGGTGCGAATGGCCGTGCAGCACCAGTTCGGCGCCGTGCTCGCGGATGACGCGCTGGAAGCGGCGGATGCCGTAGAGGCGCTTGTGCTGCGACACCGCCTTGCGCAGCGGCGGATGGTGGATCATGACGACGCGGAAGAGGTCGCGGCCCGCCGCCTGGTCGAGCAGTTCGCGCAGCCGGTCGGCCTGGCGGTCGCGGAAGAAGCCGTTGGCCATGAACGGCGCCGTCGCGGCCGCCGACGACACGCCGATCAGCGCGACGCGGCCGCGCACGCGCAGATAGGGAAAGGCGTCGCTGTCGAAGGGCTGGTTGGCGCCGTCGCTCGACATGAACGGCCCCCAGGCGCGGCAGGCCTTGTCCAGCGCGCCCGGCACATAGGCGTCGTGGTTGCCGGGCACCACCGAGACGTCGTGCGGCGGACCCAGCATCTCCAGCCACTGGCGCGCCATGTCGATCTCGATGTCGAGGGCGATGTTGACGAGATCGCCGGTGACGGCGATGTGATCGGTTTCGGCGGCCTTGATGTCGGCCACGATTGCGTCGATGACGTGGTCGTGGAGGAACTGGCGCCGGTTGCGGTGCCAGTTCACGTAGCCCAGCATCCGCTTCGAGGCGAGCTGGCCGTAGGTGACCTGCGGCAGCGGACCGAGATGGACGTCGGAGAGGTGGGCGAGCCTGAACATCCGTCCTCCTTAGAGGAGGAACGGCCGGAATTGAACCCGAGGGTGCGATGGACGATGAAGACGAGGCGCGTTTCCGGCAGACCGGTTGGCCGGGCCTGCGCGCGCGGCTGTTCCATTTCTACTTCCTCGCCCGCCGGCCGATGACGCTCGGCGCGCGCGGCCTCGTCCACGACCGCGCCGCGGGTGCCGTCTTCCTCATCCGCCACACCTACGTGCCCGGCTGGCAGCTGCCCGGCGGTGGCGTCGAGGTCGGCGAGACCATGGAGGAGGCGCTGGCGCGCGAGCTCTCCGAGGAAGGCAACATCGAGCTGACGGCGCCGCCGGTGCTGCGTTCGCTTCATTTCAACGCCCGCTCCAGCCGCCGCGACCATGTCGGCTTTTACGTCGTCGAGACGTTCCGCCAGACCGCGCCGAGGCTTCCCGACCGCGAGATCGCCGAGGCCGGCTTCTTCCCCCTCGACGCGCTGCCCGCCGAAACCACGCCCGCCACGCTGCGCCGCATCGGCGAGGTTTTCGAGGGCGCAGCGGTGTCGAAGTACTGGTGAAGGGGCTCCGAGTTTCCCTCCACCTTGAGGGGAGGGTGGCCAACCGGAGGTCGGCCGGGTGGGGTCGCCCGAGGCAGCGTCCCGTTCCCGCATCGAAACGCGGGGATAAGATTCTGCGCCCGCTTTCAACAAAATCAAAGTCTTGCGCGATTTCCACCCCGCTCCGCCCGCCATTTTATCCCCCTCCCCAAAAGCCCGCCATAGAATCGCCGCGGTGAAAGGAGGCGCGGTGATGGAAGGCGCTTTGCAGGACAAGGGGACATTCCGGGGCATCGCCCGGACGCTCTTCGCCCTGGCGCTGCTCGCCGAGCGTACTGCCGGCCGCTCCTTCCCCGTCCGCTTTCTCGTCCTCGCCATACTCTACCGCGCCGAAGCGATCGCGCGCCGCTTCGTCGCCCGGTCGGCGGCGACGCTGATCGCCGAGGCGCTCGACGCCGGTCGCCCGGACGTCCCCGAACTCTCCTGCCTCGACCTCGCCTGCCTCGACGAACCGGCCGGCCTGCACTACGGCGCCGCCGACGCAGCACTCCTTTCATTGCGCCTGCGCATCCTCGCCGCCGTGCTCGGCATGCTTTCGGACGCGGAAGACTTCTGTGATGACGGTTCCGCCGTCTTCTCCGACGACTGTTCCGGCGGGTGGCCCGCCGTCGCGGCACCCGGCGCCGGCGGAGCACCGCTCCCGCCGCTGCTCCTTCTCGTCCGCCTCCCCGCCGCGCACCGCCCGTCCCGCCCGCCTTGACGCCTCGTGGCCTCCGATTGGAATTCCCTATCCGCCATGCCCTCCCGGGCACGATCCTGCTTGTCCGCGAAAATGCGCACCGGAGTTCCCTCCCCTCGAGGAGGAGGGAAGAAGCCGCCCGCCTATCCCACCCGGCGTGCGGCCGTGACAGCGAACCGGTCGCGGTCGTGCGGCGCGGCATAGTCGATCGCCGGACCCTTCGGCACGATGCCCGTCGGGTTGATGCCGGTGTGGCTCTGGTAATAGTGCCGCTTGATGTGGTCGAGATTGACCGTCCCGGCGACGCCCGGCACCTGGTAGAGGTCGCGCAGGTAGTTCGACAGGTTCGGGTAGTCGGCGATGCGCTGCCGGTTGCACTTGAAGTGGCCGACATAGACCGGGTCGAAGCGGACCAGCGTGGTGAACAGACGCCAGTCGGCCTCGGTGATGCCGTCGCCGACCAGATAGCGCTGCCGCGACAGCCGGTCCTCCAGACTATCGAGCGTGGCGAACAACTCGTCGAAGGCCTCCTCGTAGGCCTCCTGCGTGGTGGCGAAGCCGGCGCGGTAGACGCCGTTGTTCACCGCCGGATAGATTTTTGCGTTGATCGCATCGATCTCAGCGCGCAGCGCCTTCGGATAGAAATCGCGCGAAGCGTCGCCGAAGGCGTCGAAGGCCGAATTGAACATGCGGATGATTTCGGAGGATTCGTTGCTGACGATCGTCTGCCGCTCCTTGTCCCACAGCACCGGCACGGTGACGCGGCCCGAATAGGCCGGATCGGCCTTCGTGTAGATCTGGTGCAGGTAGTCGAGACCGAACAGCGTGTCGCCGGTGGCGCCGTCCCCGGCGAGGAAGGTCCAGCCGTGCTCGGCCATGTGCGGATGCACGACCGAGACGGAAATCGCGTCCTCGAGCCGCTTCAGCGCGCGGAAGATCAGCGTTCGGTGCGCCCAGGGGCAGGCGAGCGAGACGTAGAGATGGTAGCGGCCGGGCTCGGCGCGGAAGCCGCCGGTGCCGCTCGGGCCGGGCGTGCCGTCGGCGGTCACCCAGTTGCGGAAGCGCGCGTCCTGGCGCTGGAAGCGCCCGCCGGTCTCCCTGGTGGAGTACCAGACGTCGTGCCACTTGCCTTCGACCAGCATACCCATCGCCGTCTCCTGTCCGTTCCTCTTCCATTTAGGGCCGGCGGGGACCGGAGACCACCTTCCGCGCAGGAAACAGTCCGTCACCGGGCGTCAACGCGTCCGCCGCACGCCGCTCTCAGGCAAACCGGCCGCGAGCGAACTTGCCCATGGACGGGGCGATCAAATGATGGTAGCGGGGCTCACCATGCAGCAGTTCTCCACGATCCGGATCGAGCGACGACGAATGAGCGCCCGCGCCTGACCAGGCGCCGACAGGCCGAAGCCGCGCCCATGCGGCCCCTCCATTCGCCAAACGACCGGACGAGAACCATGACTGCCGACGACGTTGCCTACCTGCCGGAGACCCCGGCGCACGACCCCGAAATCGAAGCGATCAACGAGGAGGCCTTCGGCCCCGGACGCTTCGTGCGCGCCGCCTACAAGATCCGCGAGGGTGGGCCTCACGAGCGGGCGCTGTCCTTCGTCGCAATGGACGGCGACCATGTGATCGGCTCTGTCAGGATGACCCGCGTGGCGGCCGGCGCCGGCCGGGCCCTGATGCTCGGGCCGCTCGCGGTGAAGCCGGCGTACAAGAATGTCGGCATCGGCCGCAGGCTGGTCGGGATCGCCGTCGAGGCCGCCGGGAAGGCCGGCGCCGGCGCCGTCATCCTCGTCGGCGACGAGCCCTATTACGGTCCGCTCGGCTTCAAGCGCATTCCGCGCGGCCAGGTGTCGATGCCGAGGCCGGTCGACCTCGCCCGCGTGCTCGCCTGCGAACTGAAACCCGGCACGGTCGCCCTGATCCAGGGCATGATCGACCACGAGGACCAGGTGCGCGTCACGGCGTGAGCACGCGCCGAATCCTCCCCTGCGTAGCGGGGGAGGGGGACCATGCGGAGCATGGTGGAGGGGGCGGCAGGCGGTATGCGGATGTTTCCCCTACCGCCCCTCGCGGTACCACATCGAGCCGAGCGCCATCAGAAGCAGCATCAGGCCGAGGAAGCCGCCGAAGAGCGGGATGCGGCTGACCGACTTCAGGATGGAATCGCCGGTCGTGCGCAGGCCGATCCAGTCGCGGCCGGACGCCTGCGCGGTCCCCCTGACCGGGACGATGCCGGGCAGGTCGACGGAAGCCGAGGCGCCGAGCCGGCGCACGCTGCCGGCGGTCGCCTCGGCGAAGGGGCGCAGCACTTCGGTTGTCGACACCGTGTCGGCGAACTCCGGCGCGTTGACCGGCCCGACATGGGCGAGTGCCGAAAGGTCGCCATTGCCGATCTGGTAGAGACCGATCTCGTCGGTCTGCAGCGACCCGGCAAAGATGCCCGGCGTCGACGCCGCGAGCGGCACGGTGACGGTCTTGCCCGACGGCGTGATGACCTGCGCGGGACCCGGATCGTCGCTCATCGTCTGCCGGTCGATCTCGAGCGTCATGCCGCGGCCGGTGGCGACGAGGCGCTCCTCCTCGAGCTCCGGCTCCTTCATCAGCCAGTGGGCGATGCGCCGGTAGAGCTGCACGTGCGGCCCGCCGCCCTCGAAGCCGCGCGCCCACAGCCAGCCCTGGTCGGACAGAAGCATGCCGACGCGGCCCTCGCCCTTGCGGTTGAGCACCAGCAGCGGCCGGTCGCCGGGCCCCTTCATCACCGCCTCGCCCTCCGGCTCGCCGATGCCGACCAGGCGGAACCAGCGGCTCCAGGCGGGCGGCTCGCTCGCCGACCCCTCGAGGCCGCGCGTCACGGGGTGGCGTTTGCCGAGGTCGGTGAGGCGCGGATAGAAGCCCTCCTCGACGACGTCGCCGGTCGGCAGCGCCGGCAGCGCCGCCATCAGTGGCGTGCGCGAGATCGACTGGAGGCCGGCATATTCGGGTCCCGCCGCGATCAGTAGCGCGCCGCCCTTTTCCACGTATTCGGCGATGTAGTCGTAGTAGAGGATCGGCAGCACGTCGCGGTGCTGGTAGCGGTCGAAGATGATCAGGTCGAAGTCGTTGATCTTCTCGACGAACAGCTCGCGCGTGGGGAAGGCGATCAGCGACAGCTCGTTGATCGGCGTGCCGTCCTGCTTCTCCGGCGGCCTGAGGATGGTGAAGTGGACGAGGTCGACCGACGCGTCGGACTTCAGCAGGTTGCGCCAGGTGCGCTCGCCCGCATGCGGCTCGCCGGAGACGAGGAGCACGCGCAGGTTCTCGCGGATGCCGTCGACCAGCGCGATGGCGCGGTTGTTGGTGTCGGTGAGTTCGTCCTCGGCCCGCTCTATCGACAGTTCGACGATGTTACGCCCGGCGCCGGGAATGGTGATGTCGAGCGGCGTCTCCTCGCCGATCACCGCCTGCTCCAGCGAGACCTGGACGCCGTTGACCAGCACGCGCACCGCCACCGTGCCCGAGGCGCCGTCGGCGCCGATGACGCGGTAGGTCATCGCCAGCGGCTTGCCGACGATGCCGAAGCGCGGCGCCTTCTCGAAGCGGATGCGCCGGTCGGTCTCGCCCTCGTCGCCGGTGATCAGCGCGTGCAGCGGCGCGCCGAACTCGGCCGCCGAATGGGGCACGTCGTGGACCTGGCCGTCGGTCACCATGACGGCGCCGCCGATGCGCGAGGGGGGCACGTCGCGGAAGGCGCCGTCGAGCGCGTCGAAGAGGCGGGTGCGCGTGCGGTCGTCCGCCGCATCGGCGCGGCCGGCTTCGACGACGCGAATCTCGAACTGCCGGAAGCGCGACAGCCGCTCCTTGAGGGCCTCGACGGCGGCCGCCGTCTGCGCGTTGCGGCCGCCGATGTCCTGGCTCTGGCTCTTGTCGACGATCAGCGCCACCACGCTCTTCAGCGGCTCGCGCTCCTCGTCGAGCAGGACGGGGTTGACGAGGGCGGCGGCGAGCGCAAGCGCCGCGGCGAAGCGGAACCAGGCGCCGCGCTGGCCGAACCAGAGACCGGCGATCGCCGCGACCGCGATCGGCACCAGAACGATGATGATCCAGGTCCACGACAGCAGCGGCTCGAAGGCGAGAGACCAGTTCATGTCACTGCCCCAGCCTTTCCAGCAGGATCGGCACGTGGACCTGATCCGACTTGTAGTTGCCGGTGAGCATGTACATGACGATGTTGACGCCCGAGCGCAGGGCATAGACGCGCTGCATCGGATCGGAGGGAACGGTCGGCAGGAGGGCGTCGCCGCTGGCGTCGACGGCCCAGGCGCCGGCGAAATCGTTGGCGGTGATCATGATCGGGGTCACCCCGTCGCCGGTGCGCACCGGGCGGTTCTCGCTGTTGGAGGCGTCGAGGGAAGCCTCCACCCACAGCGGGCTGCCGTTGAAGCGCCCGGGGAACTCGGCGAGAATGAAGAAAGACTTGGTCAGCACGTGGTCGTCGGGCACCGGTTCGAGCGGCGGCACGTTGAGGTCGCCAAGGATGTCCCTCAGCCGCTGCGTGGCCGGGCTGGCGTCGTTGGCGCCGAAGCCTTGCGCGTACTGATCGCGCGTGTCGAAGAGCACCGTGCCGCCCTGCTGCATGTAGGCGTCGATGCGGGCGATGGCCTCCTCGCCGGGCATCGGCGCTGCCGGGTCGACCGGCCAGTAGATGATCGGATAGAAGGCGAGTTCATCCTTGGCGATGTCGACGCCGGCGGGTTCGCCCGGCTCCAGCGCCGTCTTCTCGGCGAGGAAGCGCGATAGGCCGGAAAGACCTGCGCGGCTGATCGAATCGGTCTGCGGGTCGCCGGTGAGCACGTAGGCGAGGCGGGTGACGGTGATCGCCTCGATCGCGTCGGCGTCGGTCGGCTTCGCGTCCTGGGCCTCGGCACGGCCTGCGATCAGGACCAGTCCCGCAGCGACGAGCGCGACGGCTGCCGAAGCGCCGGCGCGAGCGCGGCGCGGGCGCCTGGCGAAGACGCCGCCCATCCAGAATACGGCAAACGTGTCGAGAGCGAGCAGCGCCAGCGCGATGGCGATCAGCGGACCTTTCAGGTCCCGCGATTCGTCGAAGGCGTAGCGCATCTCGTGGGTCGGCGCGGCGACCTGGGGCCGCTCGACCGGCCTGAGCTCTGCGTCGGCGGCAAGCAGATTGTGCGCGACGACGCCGTCCTCTCCGCCATAGAGGCCGGGTGGGTTCTCGAGGGTAATGGCTGCCTGTACGGCGCCCGTTGCGAGCGGCCGGGCATCGGGTGGCGGGGGGACGATGGCGCCGTTGGCGGCGATCATCCGGTAGGGCGGCAGCGCGGCGCGGACGGCTTCGGCGCCGCCTACGATGGCGCCCTGGTTGCGCGACAGCTGGACGAGCCGGCGCAGCATCTCGACGAAGCTGCCGGAGATCGGCAGGTTCGACCACGTGGCCTCGGGCGTGACGTGGAAGAGGACGACGGTGCCCTTGTCGCGGCGCGCTCCCGTGACCAGCGGTGTGCCGTCGGCGAGCGTCGCCCAGGATAGCTCGACGATGTCGGGGGAAGGCTCGGCGAGCACCTGGCGCGACACCATGACATCGCGCGGGGCGGCGAGGTCGGCGAACGGTCCGCCGGGCGGGAAATCGGTCACCGGCTGCGGCGTCGTCCACGACAGCGCGCCGCCGAGCGAACGTTCGCCGAGCCTGAGGCGGACCGGCAGCAGCTCCTCGTCGTTCTCCGCGGCGGCGAGGCGCGAGCCGGCGAAGCGGACCAGCATGCCGCCGTTGCGCACCCATTCGACCAGCCGCTCGCGGGCGGCGTCGGGCATGGTGCCGACATCGGCCATGACGATCATCGCCGGCTTCTGCTCGAGAATCTGCGGGATCGCCGCGGAGAGGTCGGCGCTCGGCGATTCGACGAGGTCGGCGAAGGGCTCGAGCGCGCGGCGGATGTAGAAGAGCGGCGACAGCAGCGGCTGCGCCTGGTCGGCCTCGCCCTGCGACAGCAGCCCGACGCGGCGGCGCTTGGCGCTCTCGTCGAGGACCCGCACTGCGGCGGCATGCGGTTCGCCGTCCAGCGCGATCGAGGCGAAGTCGTTGCGCAGCTCGAAGGGCACCGCCATCAGCCCCATCGCCTCCGTTGCGCCGGGGGCGAAGTCGAGGGTCGCGTCGGCGATGCGCCGGCCCTTTTCGTCGAATGCGCCCGCAGTCACCGTGCGCGGCGCAGGATCGCCCGGCGCGCGGATGGCCTTCAGCGAAAAGCCTTCGATCTCGTTGTCGGCGGCGACGAGCCCGGCGAGGCCGATCGTCTCGGGGCCGATCCAGACGAGGTTGGCCGGAGCCGGCGTCAGCAGCGTGCGGAACGCGGCCTCGTCGCCCTCGGCGGCCAGGCCGTCGGAAAGGACGGCCACACTGGCGCCGGGAAGGGCGGCGAGCGCCGAGGCGACGCGGGCATAGACTGCCGGCCGGTCGATCGGTACGGGGCGCGGTTCGGCGGCGCGCAGACGGTCGAGCGCCGCCTCGGCCTCGAAGGGGCCGATCTCGGCATTGGCGGCGTCGGCAGTGAGCGCGAGCACCACGGGACGGCCGGCCTCGCCGGCGTCGGCGACAAGGCGCTCGGCGGTGGCAAGACGGCGCGGCCAGTCGGTTGCGCTCGACCAGCCGTTGTCGATGACGATGGCGAGGCCGTTGCCGCCGGCCGGCAGGCTCTCGCGCGGATTGAAGACCGGCGCGGCGAGCGCCAGCACGACCAGCCCGGCCATCAGGAGGCGCAGCAGCGTCAGCCACCACGGGCTCTGGTGCGGCGTCTCCTCCTTCTTCAGCACCCTGGCGAGGATGCGCAGCGGCGGGAAGACTTCGGTTTGCGGCCGCGGCGGCGTCAGCCGCAGGAGCCACCAGATCACCGGCAGGGCGAGAAGCCCCCACAGGACCATCGGAGCGCCGAAGCTGAGCGGGAGCCAACTCATCGGCGCGCTCCGCCGGGGCCAGCGTCAGCGGTCATGGCAAGATGCACGCGCACCAGCGCTTCGGAGGCGAGGCGGTCGGTGTGATTGACCGTGTAGCTCCAGCCGAGCCGCTTGCACCAGGCGGCGAGCTCGGCGCGGCGCGCCGCGTAGAGATTGCGGTAGTCGGCGGCGAACGTCTCGGCGCGCCCGGCGGTGATCTTCTCGCCGGTTTCCGGATCGGTGAATTCGGTTCGGCCGGAGTAGGGAAAGGTTTCCTCGGCCGGGTCGGCGATCTCGATCAGGTGGGCGCGGGCGCCGCGCCGCGAAAGAACCTCCAGCCACGCCATCGTCTCTTCCGGCGGATCGAGGAAGTCGCTGGCGACGACGACGTCGGAGAAGCGCCGTATCGCGGACAGGTCGGGGCGGGCGGCGAGCGCCGGCGCGTGGGCGAGACGCGAGGCGATGCGCTCGGCGCCGTTGCGCGCAGTGAAGGGATCGGTGAGGCCGGGCCAGGCGATGCGCTCGCCGCTGCGCGACAGCAGTTCGGCGAGGGCAAGGATCAGCACCAGCGCCCGCGATTCCTTCGAAACGGTCGCGCCGGTCGACTTGTAGAGCATCGACGGCGAGGGGTCGGCCCAAAGCCAGACCGTGTGCGCGGCTTCCCATTCGCGGTCGCGGACGTAGATGTGGTCGTCGCGGGCCGAGCGGCGCCAGTCGATCTGGGCCATCTCCTCGCCCTCGACATAGGGGCGGAACTGCCAGAAATTCTCGCCGATGCCGCGCTTGCGGCGTCCGTGCCATCCGGCGATGACCGTGTTGACGATGCGACGCGCCTCGACGAGCAGGTCCGGGACGAGCGATGCGCGCAGCCGTCCGCGAGCCAGCGCGTCGCGCGTGGCGACCGGCGCGGTGGCTTCGCCGATCCGCGCCATCAGGGAGCCTTTCCGCGCGACTGCGCCATGTCAGCCCCGGGCCTTCACCAGCCTCGCGATGACGTCACGAACGGTCGTGCCTTCCGCGCGTGCGGCGAATGTCAGCGCCATGCGGTGTTGGAGGACCGGCTCGGCGAGCGCGTGGACGTCGTCGATCGACGGCGCCAGGCGGCCGTCATAAAGCGCGCGGGCGCGGGCGCACAGCGTCAGCGCCTGGCTGGCGCGCGGGCCCGGTCCCCAGGCGACCTGCCTGTCGGTCTCCGCGTCGCCCTGGCCGGGCCGTGCGGAACGGACGAGGGCGAGAATCGCCTCGACGACGCTTTCGGGCACCGGCATGCGGCGGATCAGGTACTGGATCGCCTTCAGCCGTTCCGGGGATAGAACGTTCTCCGCCCTGGCATCCTCGACGCCGGTGGTCTCGATGAGGATGCGGCGCTCCGCCTCGAGTTCGGGATAGAGGATGTCGACCTGCATCAGGAAGCGGTCGAGTTGGGCCTCCGGCAGGGGATAGGTGCCCTCCTGCTCCAGCGGGTTCTGCGTCGCCAGCACATGGAAGGGCGACGGCAGGTCGTGGCGCACGCCGGCGACGGTGACGTGGTACTCCTGCATCGACTGCAGCAGCGCCGACTGGGTGCGCGGGCTGGCGCGGTTGATCTCGTCGGCCATCAACAGCTGGGCGAAGATCGGCCCGGGGATGAAGCGGAAGGAGCGCCTGCCCTGCTCGTCCTGTTCCATCACCTCGGAACCGAGAATGTCGGACGGCATCAGGTCGGGCGTGAACTGGATGCGCCGCGAATCCAGGCCGAGCACGATGCCGAGCGTCTCCACGAGCTTGGTCTTGGCCAGTCCGGGAACGCCGACCAGCAGCGCGTGGCCGCCGGCGAGCAGGGCGACCAGCGCGCGCTCCACCACCGCCTCCTGGCCGAAGATGACGCGGCCGATGCCGGCGCGCACCCGCGAAATGTCGGCGAGCGCCTTCTCGGCCTCGGCGACCATGTCCTTCTCGCTGATTGCGGGTTCCTTGACGATCACGCTCATGCAGGCCGGTTCCTCTGTTCCGCAAGAACGCCTCTTCAGGCGTCGCGATCCCCCGACTCGCATCTGGCGGCGTGTTGGGATCGAACTTAATTCACCCGCCCCGGCTGACAAGCGCAACAACAGTGACTATTTCGTGACCATGGCCGAAGACATGGAAAGCAGCGGTGGAAGCCTCACCAGGGCGGGAGACGCCCGCGGGCTCGAGGCGCTGATCGCGCGGGCGGCCCGCGCCGGAAAGGGGCTGCCGCCGGTCGACCGCTGGAACCCGGATTTCTGCGGCGACCTCGACATGGAGATCCGCGCCGACGGGACCTGGTTCTATCTCGGCACGCCGATCGGCCGCATGCCGCTGGTGCAGCTTTTTTCCACCGTGTTGCGCAAGGATGCCGACGGCAGGACCTATCTGGTGACGCCGGTGGAAAAGGTCGGCATCCGCGTCGTGGACGCACCTTTCGTCGCCGTCGAGATGAACGTCGGCGGCGCGGGCGATGGACAGGTCATGACGTTTCGCACCAATGTCGGCGACGTCGTCGAGGCGGGACCGGATCATCCGTTGCGTTTCGTCGACGAACCCGGCACGGGCGGCCTGAAGCCCTATCTCCTGGTGCGGGGGCGGCTGGAAGCGCTTGTGGCTCGCCCGGTGATGTACGAACTGGTGAACCATGGCGAAGTGATCGAAATCGACGGCGAAAGGATGTTCTGCGTGCGCTCGAAGGGCGAGATCTACCCGATCATGCCGGCCGAGAGGCTGGAAAGGCTGAGCGCCTGACCATGGACGCTCTCGCCCGGGCCGCCTTCACCGCCGACGATTTCCGCGCACGCGCCGCTCGCGAGCGCGGCCCGTTCGCCGATGCCGACTATGGCGACCACATCTGGAATCCGGACCTGAAGCCGCTTTTCGTCCACGACCGGCTGAGGGACGCGGCCGTCCTCGTTCCGGTGGTTGACCGCGGCGACGAGGCGACGGTGCTGCTGACCAAGCGGACCGACAATCTGCGCAGCCATTCCGGCCAGATCGCTTTCCCCGGCGGGCGCGTCGATCCGACGGACAGGTCGGCCGAACATGCCGCCCTGCGCGAGACCGAAGAAGAGATCGGCCTCGGCGCCGAGTTCATCGACATCGTCGGCCGGCTTCCGGATTACGTGTCCGGCAGCGGCTACCGAATCGCGCCCGTCCTTTCGATCGTGCGGCCCGATTTCCTGTTGACCATCAATCGCGACGAGGTCGACGACGCCTTCGAAGTGCCGCTGCGCTTCCTCATGGATCCGCAGAACCACCGCCGCGACAGCCGCATCTGGGAAAATCGCGAGCGCTTCTTCTACACGATGCCCTTCGGCGAGCGGAACATCTGGGGTGTGACCGCCGGCATTTTGAGGACGCTCTACGAGAGGCTCTACGCGTGACCGGTGCGACCATCGCCGGCCGCGCCGCATGGCTTGCCGACGGCGACCTGCAGAAGCTGCTCGCCGCCCTTTGCGCCGGCGACGAAAAGGCGCGGATCGCCGGAGGCGCGGTACGCAACGCCCTGCTCGGCGAGGACGTCTCCGACATCGACATCGCGACGACGACGACGCCCGAGGAGACGACGCGGCGAGCCGAGAAGGCGGGCTTTCGCGCCGTGCCCACCGGCGCCGAGCACGGCACGATCACGGTGATCGCCGGGCACCGCCCCTACGAGGTGACCACGCTCAGGGCGGACGTCGAGACCGACGGGCGCCGGGCGCGCGTCGTCTTCGGCCGCGACTGGAAAGCCGACGCCGAGCGGCGCGACTTCACCATCAACGGGCTCTATGCCGAGGCCGACGGAACGGTGGTGGACATGGTCGGCGGCCTGACCGACCTGGCGGAACGGCGCCTCCGCTTCATCGGCGATGCCGAGACGCGCATCCGCGAGGACTATCTCCGGATCCTGCGCTTCTTCCGCTTTTTCGCCTGGTACGGCGACGGCCGGCCGGATGCCGAGGGGCTGAAGGCTTCGGCGCGGCTGAAGGAAGGCCTCGACCGGCTGTCGGCCGAGCGGGTCTGGGCGGAATTGAAGAAACTGCTCGGCGCACCCGATCCTTCGCGCGCGCTCCTGTGGATGCGCCAGGCGGGCGTGCTCAGCCGGGTGCTGCCGGAAAGCGAGCGCTGGGGGATCGACGCGATCCCGGGACTGATCCGTGCCGAGGCCGATCTCGGCTGGGCGGCCGATCCGATGCTCAGGCTGGAAGCGATCGTGCCGCCCGACGCGGAGCGCATGTCGGCGCTGGCGGAACGGCTGAAGATGTCCAAGGCGGAAACGGCGCGCCTGGGAGAATGGGCGCTTGCCAAGCCGGTGGCGCCCGAGACGACCGAGGGCGCCTTCGCGCGACTGCTCTATCGCGCCGACCAGCAGGCGCTCTCGGACCGGCTGAAGCTCGATCTCGCCGCGGCGCGGGCGCGCGCGGTGCACCAGAGCGAAGAACTGGTCAAAGCCGGCGGCTTCGCGCGGCTGCTCAAGTTCCTCGGCCGATGGTCCAGACCGGCCTTCCCGCTGCGCGGAGCCGACGTCATTCCTCTCGGCGCGAAGCCGGGACCGATGATGGGCGCATTGCTTGCCCATCTGGAACTGGAATGGATCGACAGCGGCTTCGTGCTCGGGCGCGACGAACTGCTTTCGCGTGCCGCGGCGCGGATCGGCCATCAGGATTAGGGCGGCGGCTTGAGCCACCGCCCGGGCAGGATCGTGTCTGCGGCCGGAATCAGGCCGCGTCGCGGACCTTTTCGATGCGCGAGCGGATGGCCTCGATCATCGTTTCGCGGATGATCGTCTCGCCGTGGGTCTCGCGCAGATGATCGACGGCGCGGCGCATGATTTCGGCCTCGTCCTCGTGGCGGGTGTGCCATTCGCAGCCAGGCACGAGCGTACCGCAGTGGAATTGCTTCATCGGTCGTCTCCCTTCCTCGTTGCTAGATCGCATGGAAAATATAGCACGAAATGCGGCGAGACCTTGCCGGAGATCAATTCCAGGTCCTTGGGGATCGCAAACGGCGTGAGGGCCGCCGGCTGCCGCCCTGCTACGGCCACTTCACCTGCGGCGGCATGCTCGACAGGATCGAGTTGACGTTGCCGCCCGTCTTGAGGCCGAAGATCGTGCCGCGGTCATAGAGCAGGTTGAACTCGACGTAGCGCCCGCGGCGCACGAGCTGTTCCTCGCGATCGGCTTCGCTCCAGGCAGTGTCGAAGTTCTTGCGCACCAGGTGCGGATAGACCACGGCGAAGGAGCGGCCGACGTCCTGGACGAAACGGAAGTCGGCCTCCCAGCCGCCCTTTCCTTCCGGCGAGTGCTGCCAGTCGAAGAAGATGCCGCCGATGCCGCGCGGCTCGGCGCGGTGCGGCAGGTAGAAATATTCGTCGCACCACGCCTTGAACTTCGCGTAGTCGGCGACGGCCGGGTTCTTCTGGCAGGCAAACTGCATCGACCGGTGGAAGTCGAGCGTGTCGGCGTCGGTCTGGGTGCGGCGCCGGTCGAGGACCGGCGTCAGGTCGGCGCCGCCGCCGAACCACCAGCGCGAGGTGACGACCATGCGCGTGTTCATGTGAACGGTCGGGACGTTGGGATTCCACGGATGCGCGATCAGCGATATGCCGCTCGCCCAGAAACGCGGATCGACGTCGGCTCCTGGCATCTGCTTGCGGAACTCGGGCGAGAACTCGCCGTGGACCGTGGAGACGTGGACGCCGACCTTCTCGAACACGCGGCCGTGCATCATCGACATGGTGCCGCCGCCGCCCTTGCCTTCCTCGCGCAGCCACGGCGTGCGCTCGAAACGACCGGGTGCGGCGTCGACGCCGGGTCGCGAGACCTCGTCCTCGAGCTTCTCGAAGGCGGCGCAGATGCGGTCGCGCAGCGTTTCGAACCACGCCCGTGCCTGCGCCTTCCTGTCTTCGATATCAGCCGGCAGACCTGCCGGTATCTCGGGCCGTTCCATTCCGTTCCCGCCGGTTGCAGCATTTCGCGAGCGCCGGATGGCCCGGCTCCGAGAAAAGACTCGTCTTTTCGGCCGCGATCCCTAATCTGTTCCTTGGGAGCGTCAAGGAGTTGTTCGTTGCGGACGCCGTCCAGACCACCGCTCGATGGGCTGAAAAAGCGGCTCGACCGGTCCCGGGCCGACACGGCGCGGCTGCCGCGCGACGGCTTCCTTCGCGAGACCTTCGTGCTGCCGCGCAGGGCGGCGCGCGACAAGGCGCGCGAATGGTTCGACCGCTTTCCCAAGCAGGCCTACTGGACCGAGATCGAGAGCTGGTTCGAACGGCCGGGCGACGTCATCGAGTTCACCATGCGGCGGCTGCCCGCGGCGGACTGACCGCAGTCGCGGGGGCGAAACCGCCGTGCGGCATGTGCGCGCGCTCGACGGCCAAGCGGTCAGCCCAGACCCAACCTGCCAACCTGCCTTGCCGCCTCGCCGGCGGCCATGGCCGCAGCCATCGCCAGGTTCAGGCTGCGCCCGCCGCCCGGCATCGGGATCAGGAGCCGCGCGTCGGCCCGTTCGTGGAGATGGTCGGGGACGCCTGCTGACTCCCGGCCGAAGAGGAGGATGTCCGCGGGCGCGAAAGCGAAGCCGGTGTAAGAAAAGGTGGCCTTCGTCGTGAACAGGACGAGGCGGCGGCCCTCGGCGCGCCGCCAGGCATCGAACCGCTCGAAATCGACATGGCGGGTCAGCGCGGCGATCTCGAGGTAATCCATGCCGGCGCGCTTCAACGCCCGGTCCGAATGGTCGAATCCGGCCGGCTCGACGATATCGACGGCAAGTCCCAGGCAGGCGCCGAGCCTGAGGATAGCGCCGGTGTTGCCGGCGATGTCGGGCTGGTAGAGTGCAATGCGCAGTCGGTTCGGCATATCCGGTCCCTAACAGGCGTCGTGACGTTATTGACACACAAATGCGGAATGCGGGCGACGACTTCCGCCGCGCTAGCCAATTGCGCGGTTTGCGTCTATACAACGCACCACTTCAACCCGAGCCAAGGAGGCGAAGATGGAATTCTTTCCCGTTGACGCGTTTCGCCTCATTCGAAGGCCCCGCGCCTGACGGCGGTATCGGTCCGAAGCTTTCTTTCCCAGTCACAGAGCCTCGTCGTTCCGATAGCCGCCGGTCCCAATCCCGGTTCGCAGTTGGAATACGATCATGTCTGGACATCCCCGAGAAGGGCGCCGCGCCCACCTTCCGCCCCTGACGCATGACGGCCACGTG
This sequence comes from Rhizobiaceae bacterium, assembly GCA_905339215.1. Lineage (GTDB taxonomy): Bacteria > Pseudomonadota > Alphaproteobacteria > Rhizobiales > Rhizobiaceae > DUSC01. Next base: position 16,469 of record CAJPFN010000062.1, on the reverse strand, counting down.
CCGGGCCATTTCCCGGAGCCACGGCTGGCGTTCTGGGCGATCCTGCTGGGGCACCCGGAACTCGCGCGCTTCGATCCGCCGAGACGGCCACGGAGGAAGCTCCTGCCAGTGCGGAGTCAGGAGTGACGCTGCCGGGCATCGGCGAGAACTGAAAAACGCCCTATATCGGGTTGGCCGGATGCCTGGCGGACTCGGCACAAGGGGCCACCACCAAACCACGGTCCTTGCGTTGCCTCGATCGGCGAAAGGACCGGAAGAACGACGAAAGACCCCTATGTTCCGCTGGTTCGAAGATAGACTGAACCCGTTTCCGGCCGAAGAGCCGGTCGAGCCGCCGAAGACGCTCGTCGCCTTCTGCATGCACTACACGCGGGGAGCGTGGCGCTACATCGCCGTCGCCGCGGTGCTGATGTCGGCCATCGCCATCACCGAAGTGTGGATGTTCGCCTTCCTCGGCAGCATCGTCGACTGGCTGTCGGCGCAGAACCGCGAGACCTTCCTGGCGACGGAGACCTGGAAGCTCGCCGGCATGGCCTTCATCGTGCTGGTCGCCCTGCCGGCGGCGGTGTTCTTCCATTCGCTGATCTCGCAGCAGACGCTGATGGGCAACTACCCCATGCGCATCCGCTGGCAGGTGCACCGCTACCTGCTCAAGCAGTCGATGTCCTTCTATCAGGACGAGTTCGCCGGGCGCATCGCCACCAAGCTCATGCAGACCGCGCTTGCCGTGCGCGAGTGCATCATCAAGCTGATCGACGTGCTGAACTACGTGATCGTCTATTTCAGCGGCATGGTGTTCATCGTCGCCTCGTCGGACTGGCGGCTGGCGGCGCCGCTGGTCGTCTGGGTCGTGTGCTATATCGGGCTGCTGCGCTACTTCATCCCGCGGCTCGGCGTCGTCTCGGAAGCACAGGCCGACGCCCGTTCCGTGATGACCGGCCGCGTCGTCGACAGCTACACCAACATCCAGACGGTGAAGCTGTTCTCGCACGCGAAGCGGGAAGCCGGCTTCGCCAGGGAAGGCATGGCGTCCTTCCTCGGCACGGTCTACCGGCAGATGCGCCTGGTCACCCAGCTCTACGGCGCCCTCTACCTGCTCAACTCGCTGCTGCTCACGGCCGTCGCCGCCCTGTCGATCTGGCTGTGGCTCGGCGAACTGGTGACGATCGGCGCGGTCGCGGTGGCGATCGGCCTCGTGCTCAGGCTGTGGGGCATGTCGCAGTGGATCATGTGGGAGATGTCGGGGCTGTTCGAGAACATCGGTACCGTGCAGGACGGCATCGGCTCGATCTCGCTGCCGCGCCTGGTCGAGGACCGGCCAGGCGCCAGGGATCTCGTAGTGCGCGAAGGGCGGATCGAGTTCGACCGCATCGGTTTCCACTACGGCAAGAGCAAGGGGGTCATCGACGACCTGTCGCTCGTCGTCCAGCCTGGCGAGAAGGTCGGGCTGGTCGGCCGCTCGGGCGCCGGCAAGTCGACGCTGTCCAACCTTCTCCTGCGTTTCTACGACCTCGAGAAGGGGCGCATCCTGATCGACGGGCAGGACATCTCAGCCGTCACGCAGGACTCGCTGCGCGCCCAGATCGGCATGGTCACGCAGGACACCTCGCTGCTCCACCGCTCGGTGCGCGACAACATCCTCTACGGACGCCCGGACGCGACCGAGGAGATGATGGTCGAGGCGGCGCGCCGCGCCGAGGCGCTCGAGTTCATCGCCGCGCTTTCGGACGCCAAGGGCCGCAAGGGCTTCGACGCCCATGTCGGCGAGCGTGGCGTCAAGCTCTCGGGCGGCCAGCGACAACGCGTCGCGATCGCCCGCGTGATGCTGAAGGACGCGCCGATCCTCATCCTCGACGAGGCCACGTCGGCGCTCGATTCCGAGGTCGAGGCGGCGATCCAGGAGAACCTCTACCGGCTGATGGAGGGCAAGACCGTCATCGCCATCGCCCACCGGCTCTCCACCATCGCCGCGATGGACCGCCTGGTGGTCATGGACCGCGGCCGGGTCGTGGAGGAGGGGACGCATGACGACCTCGTCGCCCGCGGCGGGCTCTACGCGCAGTTGTGGGAACGGCAGTCCGGCGGTTTCCTGCTCACCGAAGAAGCGCAGACGGCAGGAGAACTGGAGACCGCGGCGGAGTAGCGGCCGACATGCTGCCGAGGGGCGCGAGCGGTCGTTCACTGCGGCCGCTCGCCATGAGGAACCCACCATGCTGACAATCGGGGGATGTTCGGCCGGCGCCACGGGACTACATTGACGACCTGATGAACGACAACAAGACGCTCCAAGACAAGTTCTACGCTCCCTTCGAGAACGTGGTCGACGCCTTCGCCGACACCGACCGCGAAGTCCTGCCGCGCGACGCCTGGCAGTTCATCCTCTTCTTCGCCCGTCAGGCGAAGTTGCCCTTCATCCTGCTCCTGATTGCGGGCGGGCTGTCCGGCGCCGTCGACGCGGCGCTCTACTGGTCGGTCGGCTGGCTGATCGACCTGCTGGACTCGTCCTCGCCTGCAACACTCATCCGGGATTACTGGCCGCATCTCGCGGCGTTCCTCGTTCTCGTGGTTTTCATCCGCGCCGCCGTGATGATCGCCAACGCGGTCGTCGAGCAGCAGGTCGTCGTTCCGAATTTCTACCAGATGGTGCGCTGGCAGGCTTTCCGACGGGTCATGGAGCAGCCCTACGAGTTCTACCAGAACGACTTTGCCGGTCGCATCGCCACCAAGATCCTGCAGGGCGGCGAAGCGACCGGCGACTTCATCGTCTCGTCGCTGCAGAGCGTGTGGAGCTTCCTGACCTTCCTCGTCCTCGCCGGCACGATCCTCGGCATGCTCGATCCGCTGATGGGCGTGGTACTGGCCGTGTGGGTGGCGAGCTACGTCGCGGTCGCCTGGCGTCTCCTGCCCCCGCTGCGCGCTGCCGGCCGGCGCACCGCCGACGAGCGTTCGCTGGTCAACGGCCGCATCGTCGACGCCTTCACCAACATCATGGCGGTGAAGTTGTTCGACAGCGGCAAGCGCGAACACGGCTACGTGCGCGAGGGCATGGAGCGCTATCTCGATGCGGTGAAGCGGCTGACGCGTTCGATCACCACCGTCCGCGCCGCGGTGAACATCCTCAATGGCTTCATGATGGCGGGTGTGACCGTGCTGGCGCTGAGGCAGTGGACGGAAGGCACTGCGACGTCCGGCGAGGTGGCGGCGGCGATGGGCCTGATCTTCCGCCTCAACCAGATGTCCGGCTACATGATGTTCAACATCAACGGGCTGATCCGCAACTTCGCCACCGTGCAGGACGCCACCGGCGTGATCTCGGTCGAGCCGGCCATCCGCGACCGGCCCGATGCGCAGGCGATACCGCGCGTTAGGGGAGACATCGTTTTCGACGACGTCACCTTCAACTACGGCAAGACGCGCGGCGTCATCGACAATCTCGACCTGCACATCCGCCCGGGTGACCGCGTCGCCCTCGTCGGTCCGTCCGGTGCGGGAAAGACGACGATCGTCAACCTGGCCCTGCGGCTCTTCGACGTCGAGAGCGGGCGCATCCTGCTCGACGGTCGCGACATCCGCTCGGTGACGCAGGCATCGCTGCGCGCCCAGTTCGGCGTCGTCAGCCAGGATCCGATGCTGATGCACCGCTCGATCCGCGACAACATCGCCTATGGCAAGCCGGGCGCCACCGAGGCCGAGATCATCGAGGCGGCGAAGCGGGCGTCCGCGCACGACTTCATTGTCGGCGTCACCGATCCCAAGGGCCGCAAGGGCTACGATGCCCATGTCGGCGAGCGCGGCGTGAAACTGTCCGGCGGGCAGCGCCAGCGCATCGCGATTGCCCGCATGATGCTGAAGGACGCGCCGATACTGATCCTCGACGAGGCGACCTCGGCGCTGGATTCGGAGATCGAGGCAGCCATCCAGGACAATCTCTTCCGCCTGATGGAGGGCAAGACCGTCATCGCGATCGCCCACCGCCTGTCGACGATCGCCGCGCTGGACCGGGTGGTCATGCTCGACAAGGGCCGCATCGTCGAGGACGGCACGCATGAGGCGCTGATCGCCGCCGGCGGTCTCTACGCGCAGCTGTGGAAGCGGCAGTCGGGCGGATTCCTGCCCGACCAGCTTGCGGCGGAGTAGAAGCCATGGCGTTGCGCCCGCCAAGCGGTCCGGTCGGGACCGACCCGATGCGCACCGGCATCGGCGTTCTCGACTACGAGATCGCCGGCGAGATGGCGTCGTCGCTCGGCCGCGCCGGAGAGCGGGTCGCATCGACGCTCGCCGCGCTCGCCCGGGCCGGGGAAGGTGCCGCGCGCAATCCGGCCCTTCGCGCCGCGGCTGACGCGGTTTACGCCTATTTCATCCAGCGCGAGCTCTGCGGGCTGCGCCGCCACGACGACGCGATCAGGGAGTACGCGATCCCGCGCGAGGTCCTCGTCCGCCTCGGCGCGCGATGAACGGCAGGGTCCGTCGCACGAATCCGCCCCTTCCCAACGGCGGAACGATGTGATCTGTGGACGCCCTTGCGGCGGCTTCAGATGGTCTTCACGTCTCCAACCTTCCTCTATGCATTCCTGCCCGTGTTCCTCGTCGCCTACTTCGCGATGCCGGGCATGGTCGCGCGCAACGCGATGTTCGTCGCCTTCAGCCTGCTTTTCTACGCCTGGGGCGAGCCGGTCTTCGTCGGCATCCTGCTGGCCAGCACCGTCGTCAACTGGCTGGTCGGCATGCGCCTCGCCGACCTTCCGGCCGGCCGGCGCAAGGCGGTCATGGCGCTGGGGCTTGTCTGGAACCTCGGCATTCTCATTGCCGCGAAATATGCGGACTTCATCCTCGAAACGGTCAGCGCGATCGCCGGCGTAGAGATGCCGAAAGCGGGCTGGGCGCTACCGCTCGGCGTATCGTTCTTCACCTTCCACGCCATCTCGTACCTGGTCGATCTCTACCGCGGCAATGTCGGCGCCGAGCGCAGCCTGCTCAGGCTGACGCTCTACATCACCATGTTCCCGCAGCTCGTCGCCGGCCCCATCGTCCGCTACAGGACCATCGCCCGGCAACTGGCACATCGCCGTGCGACGCTGTGGCGGGCCTCGACAGGTACCCGCATCTTCATCATCGGCATGGCGCAGAAGGTGCTTGTCGCCAATCAGCTCGGCCTTGCCGCGGACGTCGCCTTCGGCCTGGGCGATCGGCTCGATGCAAGCGAGGCGTGGCTCGGCCTCGCCTGTTATTCCCTGCAGATCTACTACGACTTCGCCGGCTATTCGAACATGGCGATCGGGCTCGGCTTCATCGTCGGCCTGGCATTGCCGCGCAACTTCGACCTGCCCTACACCGCGCAGTCGATCACCGAGTTCTGGCGGCGCTGGCACATCAGCCTGTCGCGCTGGTTCCGCGACTATCTGTACATCCCGCTCGGCGGCAACCGCCGCGGAGCGCTGCGCACCTATGCCAACCTCGCCATCGTCTTTCTGCTTTGCGGCCTGTGGCACGGCGCGAGCTGGAACTTCGTCATCTGGGGCACCTGGTACGGCGTGTTCCTGATCGTCGAACGCGCCTGGCTGCTCGGTCCACTCGCCGCGCTGCCGCGCCTGTTGCGGACCGCCTATGCGCTCGCCGTCGTCATGCTCGGCTGGGTGTGGTTCCGCGCCGACACGCTGCCCGAGGCGCTCGACTATTTCCGCGCGCTCGCGGGAAGCGGCGGCAACGGCGCGGTCGACGCCGAACTGGCGGCCCTCGTCACTGGCTATTCCGCGCTGGTGTTCGCCGTGGCCGCGGTCCTTGCGCTTACGCCACGTTGGCTCTGGCGCCGCCTGCGGCGGGCGAGCCTGCCGTCGACCGCGGCCGGGCGCGTGCCGGCCGCCGCTGCCCGGCTCGCCGCCAACACGGTCTGGGCCGGACTTCTCGGCCTGAGCATGGCCGGCATCGCCGGCTCCGGCTACAATCCCTTCCTCTATTTCCGGTTCTAGGATGCGCGTTCCCGCTTCCGCCCTTCTGAACTTCCTCTTCGTCGCCTCGGTCGGCGCGATCCTTTTCGTGCCGGCGGCCGGACTGGTCATCAACACGGCGCAGGCGCCAGCGGCCTTCCGCGCGCTCCTGCCGGGCGATCTGTCGGCGAAGAGCCTCGCCCAACTGCCCAAGGCGCTCGACCAGCACATCGCGACGAGCTACGGCACGCGCGACGAGATGATCCGGGCGGATGCGGCGATCAAGGCCGCGCTCGGGGGCGAATCGCGCCGCGTCGCCTTCGGCACCGACGGCTTCCTGTTCCTCAAGGACGACGACGTCTTCTCGCAGGTTACAGGTCAGCGGCTCGACCGCGCAAAGCTGGAGAACTTCGCCGGCCTCGCCACGGTGCTGAACGACGAGTACGGCCGCGACGGCCGGCGCTTCATCGCCTTTATCGCCCCCAACAAACACACGATCTACCGGCGCCACCTGCCGGTCTGGGCGCGGACCGAGCCCGCCGTCAGCGAACGCGGGCTGCTGGTGGACATGCTCCGCGACCGCGGCGTGACCGCCGTCGATCCGACCGCCGCGCTTTCCGCGCGGGCCGAGACCGATCCGGTCTACTGGCGCGGCGACACGCACTGGACCAGGTTCGGCATGGTCATCGGCTTCGACGAGATGGTGCGCGCGCTCGGCCTGCCCGAAGAGGCGATCGGCGTCGACACCGCCTTCAAGGGGCAGACGGCGGTGAACCGCGCCGGCGACCTGGTACGAATCGCCGGGCTTGGCGATTCTTGGCCGGACCTTGCGCCGAAGCCCATCGGCGCCGATCCATTCTCCGAAGAGGGGCTTGCACGGGAGGATCTCCTCCCGGGTCAGACATTCAGCGAGCACAGGCTGCGCCACGACCCGCCGCGGACGGGGGCGGCCGGTCCGAAGGTGCTGATCCTCGGCGATTCCTTCACCGTCGGGGGGTTCGGTCCGCTGTTCATGCGCTTCGCCGGCGAATACATGTGGCTGCGTCACCGGCACGGCCAATTCGACCGCGCCCTCGTCGCCGAATTCGATCCCGACATCGTCGTCCTGGCAGTGGTCGAACGCCACATCGTGTCGTTCCGCACGAACCCGAAGAACTAGCGGAAAAGGCGTGGAAAACGAGGCGCGACAATCTGCCGTCATTCGCTCTAGCCGTCTGGACAAGTGCTGGCTTCACGCATAAACCAACGCCGAATGCCGGAGGAATACGCTAGCCTGTTCGCCATGCGCTGTCGGGCCGGCGTTTCGCGAGCGCCGCTCGTCCGACGGCTGGTATGAGGCAACAAGGACGAGAATCCCGTGAGCGCACACGATACGACCGAGCCGAATCGCCGCGATTTCCTGTATGTTGCGACCGGCATGGTCGGCGTCGTCGGCGCGGCGAGCGTTGCGTGGCCGTTCATCGACCAGATGCGTCCCGACGCCTCGACGCTGGCAATGGCGACGATCGAAGTCGACGTCTCCGCGCTCGAGCCGGGAATGTCGCTGACCGCCAAATGGCGCGGCAAGCCGGTCTTCATCCGCAACCGCACCGACAAGGAAATCGAGGAAGCCAAGGCCGTCGCCCTGACCGACCTCAAGGACCCGGTCGCGCGCAATGCCAACATCGCGTCGGACGCGGCGGCGACGGATAGCGATCGCTCGGCCGGCGAGGGCAAAGAGAACTGGATCGTCATGATCGGCTCGTGCACGCATCTCGGCTGCGTGCCGCTCGGCCAGGCCGGCGATTTCGGTGGGTGGTTCTGCCCCTGCCACGGTTCGCACTACGACACGGCCGGCCGCATCCGTAAGGGCCCGGCGCCTGAGAATCTTGCCGTACCGGTGTTCGAGTTCATCTCGGACACGAAGATCCGGATCGGCTGAGGGGGACAGTTCTGATGAGCGGTGGACACTCTACCTATACGCCGAAGAGCGGCCTCGGCCGTTGGATCGACGCGCGCATGCCCTTGCCGCGTCTCATGTACGATTCTTTCGTCGCCTATCCGGTGCCGCGGAACCTGAACTACGCCTATACGTTCGGCGGCATTCTCTCGATCATGCTGGTGGCGCAGATCCTGACCGGCGTCGTGCTCGCCATGCACTACGCCGCCGACACCGGGCTCGCCTTCAATTCCGTCGAGAAGATCATGCGTGACGTGAATTCGGGCTGGCTGCTGCGCTACCTGCATTCGAACGGCGCCTCGTTCTTCTTCATCGCCGTCTACATCCACATCATGCGCGGCCTCTATTACGGCTCCTACAAGGCGCCCCGCGAACTCCTGTGGATCCTCGGCTGCATCATCTATCTCCTGATGATGGCGACCGGCTTCATGGGCTACGTGCTTCCCTGGGGCCAGATGTCCTTCTGGGGCGCGACCGTCATCACCGGTTTCTTCACCGCCATCCCGCTGGTCGGCGAGTGGATCCAGCAGCTGCTGCTCGGCGGCTTCGCCGTCGACAACCCGACGCTGAACCGCTTCTTCTCCCTGCACTACCTGCTGCCGTTCATGATCGCGGGCGTCGTTGTGCTCCACGTCTGGGCGCTGCACGTGACGGGCCAGACCAACCCGACCGGCATCGAGGTGAAGTCGAAGACGGACACAGTGCCCTTCACCCCGCACGCCACGGCGAAGGACGCCTTCGCCATGATGGTGTTCCTCGCGGTCTTCGCCTACTTCGTCTTCTACCTGCCCAACTACCTCGGCCATCCCGACAACTACACCGTCGCCGACCCGCTGAAGACCCCGGCCCACATCGTGCCCGAATGGTACTACCTGCCGTTCTACGCGATCCTGCGCGCCATCACCTTCAACATCGGCCCGATCGATTCCAAGCTGGGCGGCGTGCTCGCCATGTTCGGCTCGATCGCGGTGCTGTTCGTGGTGCCGTGGCTCGATACCTCGAAGGTGCGCTCGGCGGTCTACCGGCCCTGGTACAAGCTGTTCTTCTGGCTGTTCGTGGCGGACTGCATCTTCCTCGGCTGGCTGGGTTCGCGGCCGGCGGACGGCGTCTACGTGGCAATGGCTCAGGCGGGAACGTTCTACTACTTCGCCTTCTTCCTGATCATCATGCCGGTGCTTGGACTCATCGAGACACCGCGCCGTCTTCCGAATTCGATCACCGAGGCGGTGCTCGAGCGCAACAAGGGGCACGGGGGCGTGGCGCTCCCGAGCGGCGCCACCGCGGCGTCCGAGTCCAAGGGCTGATTTTCGAGAATCTCAGGGGACAGTTTCGATGAAGAAGATTCTCACTGGATTGGCGGCGTTCGGGCTCATGTTCTCGGGCGGTGCGGCGATGGCCCAGGACGCGGCGCACAACGTGGTCGAGCCGACGCATTTCCCGATCCATAAGCCCGCCGAGCAGGACTGGTCGTTCGCCGGCCCGTTCGGCGTCTACGACAAGGGACAACTGCAGCGCGGCTTCAAGATCTATCGCGAGGTCTGTTCGGCCTGCCACTCGATGAAGTTGGTTCCGTTCCGCACGCTCGAAGGGCTCGGCTATTCGGAAGCGCAGGTGAAGGCGATCGCCGCCGAATACACCGTGACCGACGGACCGAACGCCGACGGCGAGATGTTCGAGCGGCCGGGCATCCCGTCCGACCACTTCCCGCCGCCGTTCCCGAACACGGAAGCCGCCGCGGCAGCCAACAACGGCGCCGCCCCGCCCGACTTCTCGCTGCTCGCCAAGGCGCGCGGCGTGGAGCGCGGCTTCCCGACCTTCGTCTTCGACATCTTCACCCAGTATGCCGAGAACGGCCCGGACTACATCCACGCGCTGCTGACCGGCTACGACGAGGAACCTCCGGCGGGCATGGAGATCGCCGAGGGCACCTATTACAATCCCTATTTCATCGCCGGAAAGTCTCTGGCCATGGCCAAGCCGATCTCGGACGGCCAGGTGACCTACGAGGACGGATCGGCCGAGACGGTCGACCAGTACGCCAAGGACGTCTCGGCCTTCATGATGTGGGCCGCCGAGCCGCACCTCGAGGATCGCAAGAAGACCGGCTTCCGCGTCATGGTCTTCCTGCTGCTCTTCGCCGCGATGGTCTACCTGACCAAGCGCAAGATCTGGGCCGACGTCGCGCACTGACGGCCGGTCGATACCGGATCGAGGAGGGCGCCGCGGGCGCCCTTTTCATTTGCGCCGCGAAACGGCAAGAATGGCGCGCACAGAGGCAGGGTTCTCATGAAGACCACTCTCGAAGAGACGTTGCGCGGCGCGATCCGCACGATCCCGGACTATCCGAAGCCGGGCATCCTGTTCCGCGACATCACCACCCTGCTCGGCGACGCGCGGGCGTTCCGGCGGGCGGTCGACGAACTCGTCCACCCCTATGCCGGGACTAAGGTCGACAAGGTGGCCGGCATCGAGGCGCGCGGCTTCATCCTCGGCGGCGCCATCGCCCACCAGTTGTCGTCGGGCTTCATCCCGATCCGCAAAAAGGGCAAGCTGCCGCACGACACCGTCCGCGTCGCCTACAGCCTCGAATACGGCATCGACGAGATGGAGATGCACAGGGACGCGGTGAAGCCCGGCGAGCGGGTGATCTTGGTCGACGACCTGATCGCCACCGGCGGCACTGCCGAGGGCGCGGCGAAACTGCTCAGGCAGATGGGCGCCGACATCGTCGCCGCCTGCTTCGTCATCGACCTGCCCGATCTCGGCGGCCGCGCCAAGCTCGAAGCGCTCGACGTGCCGGTGAGGACGCTGGTCGCGTACGAGGGGCACTGACCGGCCCAACTGCGCCTTGTCGCGGGCAGGCGGTCGGCCGTCTTGAGCGGCCGGCTCCGTTCAGCCGGCCTTCACCAGCACCGAACTCTCGAACTCGAGCACGGGCGTGCCGGCCGCGTCCTGCGCGCCGCACTGGATGGTGAGGATGCGCCAGCCCGGCCGCGTCGCCAGCGCCCGGTGGGCCAGCGCGCGGCGGGTGAAGGTGATCGTGTCGCCGGCATAGACCGGCTTCAGCCATTTCAGGTTGCGGAAGCCGGGGGAGGGGCCGAATTCGGGGCGGGGGCCGGGACCTTCCCACGGCCGCTCCGCATTGTCCTCGCGGGCCTTCAGATTGTAGCGCATCCACATCGAGGCCGTATGCCAGCCGGATGCGCACAGCTGTCCGAAGACGCTCTTTCGCGCCGCCTCCTCGTCGACGTGGAACGGCTGCGGATCGAACTTCCTGGCGAAGGCCTTGATCTCCTCGGCGGCGAAGGTGTGGCTGCCGAGCACGACCGTCTCGCCGACGCGCAGGTATTCGTCGAGGGTCATGCCGCGGCCTCGCGCGTCAGGAACATGCCGGTGTTCTCGAGTTCGAGTACGACTTCGCCGCGCTGGTTGATCATCTCGCTCCTGACCGTGACGAAGCCGAGGCCGGGCCGCGACTTCGACGTGCGCCTGGCGATGATGTGGCTCGAGCCGGTCAAGGTGTCGCCGGCAAGTACCGGCTTCTTCCAACGTACGTAGTCGAGGCCCGGCGAGCCCTGCGAGGTCGAGTCGAGCAGGAAGCCGTCGCACATCATGCGCATGAACATGCAGCAGGTGTGCCAGCCAGAGGCCGACAGGCCGCCGAGCAGGCTCGCCTTGCCGGCCTCCTCGTCGAGATGGAACGGCTGGTCGTCGAACTCGCCGGCGAACTCGATGATCTCTTCCGCCGTCACGACCTTCTTGCCGAGGTCGATCGTGCTGCCCTCGACGAAATCCTCAAATGCCCACGTCTTCGCCGTCATCGCGAATCCTGTTCAACCTTGTACGATCACTGTGGACGCGTCTCGGCGGCGGCGCAACTACCCGCGAGGTCAAATCGGCATCTGCGTTCGGCCGACGACGTGTTCACAGGCGCCGTCCCCTCGTCTAGGGTATCCGATCAACCGAGGCGGGGGCGGTCGGCATGCTTCGCACAGCTATCGCGACCTCGGTGGCCATGGTCGCTTTCGCAGCCAATTCGCTCCTGGCGCGGCTGGCGCTCGGCGACGGGGCGGCCGATGCGGCCGGCTACACGTCGATCCGGCTGGTGTCCGGGGCCGTCGCGCTGGCAGCCATCGTGGCCGCGTTCAGGAAGCGCAGAAGGCTCCTAGAGGTTCCGGGGAACTGGATCTCCGCTTTCGCGCTCTTCGCCTACGCCGTCGCTTTTTCCTTTGCCTATCTCGACCTCGGCGCGGCGACTGGCGCCCTCGTTCTGTTCGCCTCGGTGCAGGCGACGATGATCTTATGGGGCATCAGTCGGGGCGACCGGCCCTCGCCGCTACAGGTCGCGGGTTTCGTCATCGCCTTCGCCGCCTTCGTCTATCTTGTTCTGCCGGGGCTGCGGGTTCCCGATCCCCGCGGCACGGCCATGATGATTCTCAGCGGCGTCTCCTGGGGCGTCTATTCGCTCCGTGGCCGCGGCCTCGATGACCCTCTGGCCGAGACCGCCGGGAACTTCGTCAGGAGTGTCCCGCTCTGCCTGCTGCTCGCGCCGCTAGCGTGGCCGGGCGCCGAAGTCACACAAGCGGGAGTGGGCCTGGCGCTCCTGTCGGGCGTCGTCGCCTCGGGCATGGGATACGCGGTCTGGTATCATGTGGTGCCGCGCCTCGGCACGACGCGCGCCGCTCTTGTCCAGCTCACCGTACCGGTCATCGCGGCCGTCGGCGCGGTCGTACTTCTCGCCGAACCGCTGTCGCTGCGTTTCGTCATCGCCAGCATCTGCGTGCTCGGCGGCGTCGGCATCGGGCTTGTGTCGGGCCGGGCGCGGAGATAACCGCGCCTTTTGGCAGCGGGTCAGGTGTTGAACTTGAAGAGCATCACGTCGCCGTCCTGGACGACGTATTCCTTGCCTTCGTCGCGCGCCTTGCCGGCTTCCTTCGCCGCGACCTCGCCGCCCAGCCCGACGAAATCGTCATAGGCGATCGTCTGGGCGCGGATGAAGCCGCGCTCGAAGTCAGTATGGATGACGCCGGCCGCCTGCGGCGCCTTGGTGCCCTTGTGGATCGTCCAGGCGCGCGTCTCCTTGGGGCCGACCGTGAAATAAGTGATTAGGTGCAGCAGGTCGTAGCCGGCGCGGATCAGCTTGTCCAAGCCGGGTTCCTCCAGGCCGAGATCGGTGAGGAACTCCCTGGCTTCCTCGTCGGGGAGTTGCGCCACCTCGGCCTCGATCGCCGCCGAGATGACGACGACGCGTGCCCCTTGCGCCTTCGCCATCGCCTCGACGGCACGCGTGTGCTCGTTGCCGGTTGCCGCATCCGCCTCGGACACATTGCAGACGTAGAGCACGGGGTGGGAGGTGAGCAGGTTGAGGCCCTGCAGGATCGTCAGGTCCTCCGGCGCGATGCCGTCGAGCATGACGCGCACCGGCTTGCCGTCGTTGAGCAGCGCCAGCGCCTTCTCCATCACCGGCAGCACGGTCAGGGATTCCTTGTCCTTGACGGCGGCGCGCTTGCGCACCTGCACGATGCGCCGCTCCAGGCTCTCGAGGTCGGCCAGCATCAGCTCGGTCTCGACGGTCTCGGCGTCGGCGACAGGGTCGATGCGGCCCTCGACATGGGTGATGTCGTCGTTCTCGAAGCAGCGCAGCACGTGCACGATGGCGTCGACCTCGCGGATGTTGGCGAGGAACTGGTTGCCGAGGCCTTCACCCTTGGAGGCGCCGCGCACGAGGCCGGCGATGTCGACGAAGGAGATGCGGGTCGGGATGATCTCCTTCGACTTGCCGGCCGCCGCCAGCTTCTTCAGCCGCGGATCGGGAACCGCGACCTCGCCGGTATTCGGCTCGATCGTGCAGAAGGGATAGTTCGCCGCCTGCGCCGCCGCCGTGCGCGTCAGCGCGTTGAAGAGGGTGGACTTGCCCACGTTGGGAAGTCCGACGATGCCGCATTTGAAGCCCAAGGGATCCGTCCGTTCTGAAGTGTCGGGAGTTGCGGCTGGCTATGGGGAATGGGGCGGCAAAGGTCAAGGGCGGGGGGCCCGAAGAAGGGGATCACTCCTTGCCGAGCAGCTTCTTCAGCATTGCCGCCATCGGCCCGCTCTCGGGGACTTTCACCGCCAGCTGCTGCGGCCGCGCCTGGCGGATGTGGCTAACGCCTTTCGTCCTGCCGGGATCGTCGACTGTCATTGCCGCCTTGCCCGCAGGGCCGTCGCCCTTTGCAGCGCCGGGCACGGCGAGGCTGAGCTTGTTCATGAAGCCGTTGTCGTCGCCGCGCACCAGCATCTCGGCGTTTTCAGCGATGGCGTCGAGCAGCGGCTCGAGCCACGCCCGATCGGCCTTGGCGAAATCGCCGAGGACGTGGTTGTGCACCATCTCCTTGATGCCGGGATGGCCGATGCCGATGCGCACGCGGCGGTAGTCCTTGCCAACATGGGCGTCGAGCGAGCGGATGCCGTTATGGCCGCCGGCGCCGCCTCCGGTCTTGATGCGCACCTTGCCCGGTGCGAGGTCGAGCTCGTCATAAAGCACGACGAGGTCGGCGGGCGACAGCTTGTGGAAGCGCAGGGCCTCGCCGACCGACTGGCCGGAGAGGTTCATGAAGGTCTGCGGCTTGACCAGCAGTACCTTCTCGCCGGCGAGCGTGCCCGACGCGATTTCGGCCTGGAACTTCTTCGACCAAGGCGAAAACGAATGGCGGCGGGCTATCGCGTCCGCCGCCATGTAACCGACATTGTGCCGGTTGTTCGCATATTTCGTCCCCGGATTCCCGAGACCGGCGATGACGAGCATGGCCGAACTCCTCCCGGGACGGGGATCAGGCCCCGGTCTCGCCCTCTGTTTCGCCTTCCGACCGTGCCGCGGCAGAGCCGGCGATGGTCGCGATGGTGAAGTCGCGGTCGGCGATCACCGGCTTGACGCCGTCGGGCAGCCTCACCGCGGAGATGTGGATCGAGTCGCCGATGTCGGCATCCGAGAGATCGACGGTGATGAACTCGGGGATGGCGTTGGCCGGGCAGTGGAACTCGACCTCGTGGCGGACGATGTTCAGCGTACCGCCGCGCTTCAGGCCTGGCGACTTTTCCTCGTTGGCGAAGTGGACGGGCACGAAGACGTTGACCTGCGTGTCCTTGCCGACCCGCAGGAAGTCGACATGCATCGGGAAGTCGCGGACCGGATCGAGCTGGAAGTCCTTGGGCAGGACGCTGATCTTCTTGCCGTCGACGTCGATCGTGGCGACCGTCGTCAGGAAGCCGCCGCCGTGGATCTTGTAGTAGATCTCCTTGTAGGAGAGGGCGATCGCCAGGGGAGGCTGCTTGTCGCCGTAGATGACTGCAGGCACTTTGCCGTTGCGGCGAACTTCACGGGCGGACCCCTTACCGACCTGTTCGCGCACTTCGGCCTTGAGCTCGTATGTGGTGCTCATGGCTTTTCCTTTCGGGTTGTGGAGCGTTCCGCGACACGGCGGTTTCCCGCCGGCCGGAAACGTCGAAAACCGCCTGTTCCGCGCACGACCCGTCCGCAGCCGGACGAGGATTCGATCGTGCAGGGAAGGCGGCCTTCCGCCGCGTTGCCTCCAAGGGTGTCTACGCGGGTGGCGGCTCTATAGCGGAAGGGATGCTGCCGTGCAAGTTGCCTGCCGGGCCGGGCATATCCCCGACGAATATCCCCGCGGGCGGAAAAAAAGAACCCGCCGCTTGTCGCGGCGGCGGGCGAGTGAGGATTCGCGGCGGCCGCGCGAGGCGACCGCCAATTGCCAGATGCTCTACAGGCGCCAAGGCTGGCGCGTCGCCCGCCATTGCGCCCAGAAGACCCGCGACGGGCCGAGCGCTTCGACCGGGCTCAGACCGACGTCGCGCAACATACGGTCGTTGCCGCGCTGCGCCTGCAAGCCGATCTTCCTGAACCAGTCCATCCCGTGTCTCCGACGCAATGCTTTCGCGTGCTGTATCGCGCCGCCTTTGACATCTGACAAACGAATAGAAATGATGTCAGTCATCAATCAGTCGAATGGCGATTGCATGAAGCCGCAGCTCGACAGCGATCTCCTGAGAACCTTTGTCGCGATCGCCGACGCGGGCAACTTTACTCACGCCGCCACTGCGGTCGGGCGCACGCAGTCGGCAGTCTCGATGCAGATGAAGCGGCTGGAAGGCGCAGTCGGTGCGCCGCTCTTCGAGCGAGGCCCGCGGGGGGTACGGCTCACCGCCAAAGGGGAGGGCTTCGTCGCCAACGCCCGCCGGATCGTCGCGCTGCTCGACGAGGCCGCCGCGTCGCTGAGGGCGCCGCCGCTCGACGGGCCGGTGCGCATCGGCATCCCCGAGGAATACGGTCACTCGGTGCTGTCGCCCGCGCTCGGCGCATTCGCCAAGCTTCATCCCAACGTCGAGATCACCGTCCGCTATGCACCCTCATCGGTGCAGATGGCGGCGCTGGACGATGACGAGCTCGACCTCGCCGTCGTCTTTGAATGGCAGGAACCGTCCGGCGGCGAGGTGCTGATGATCGATCCGACGGTCTGGGTGACGTCGGAACTGCATCACATGCACGAGGAGCGTCCGCTGCCGGTCGCCGTCTACATGGACTCCAAGTGGTGCCGCGACTTCGCGCTGCG
>CAJPFN010000061.1 GCA_905339215.1 Rhizobiaceae bacterium | reverse complement strand
AGGACCATCTGCGCTTTGCCGTCGCCTACTGGCATTCGTTTGCCTGGCAGGGCGGCGATCCTTTCGGCGGCCAGACTTTCCAGCGGCCGTGGTTCCCCAAGGCGGGTGCGGTCGATACGATGGAACTGGCGAAGCTGAAGGCCGACGTCGCCTTCGAGATGTTCAGCCTCCTCGGTGTCCCCTACTACTGCTTCCACGACGCCGACGTGCGCCCCGAAGCTGACACCTTCGCCGAGAGCGCGGCGCGCCTCGATCAGATCGTCGACATCTTCGAGGCGAAGCAGAAGAAGACCGGCGTCAAGCTTCTGTGGGGCACGGCGAACCTGTTCTCGCACCGCCGCTTCATGGCGGGTGCGGCGACCAATCCCGATCCGGACGTTTTCGCCTATGCCGCCGCCACGGTGAAGACGTGCATCGACGTCACCAAACGGCTGAAGGGCGAGAACTATGTGCTGTGGGGCGGCCGCGAGGGCTACGAGACGCTGCTCAACACGGATCTGAAGCGCGAGCGCGAGCAGGCCGGCCGCTTCCTGTCGCTGGTCGTCGACTACAAGCACCGCATCGGCTTCAAGGGCACGATCCTGATCGAGCCGAAGCCGCAGGAGCCGACCAAGCACCAGTACGACTACGACGTGGCCACGGTGTACGGCTTCCTCAAGGAGTTCGGCCTGGAGAAGGAGGTCAAGGTCAACATCGAGCAGGGCCACGCCATCCTGGCCGGCCACTCCTTCGAGCACGAACTGGCGCTCGCCGTGTCGCTCGGCATCTTCGGTTCGATCGACATGAACCGCAACGACTACCAGTCGGGCTGGGACACCGACCAGTTCCCCAACAACGTGCCGGAGATGGCGCTGGCCTACTACCACGTGCTGCAGGGCGGCGGCTTCAAGACCGGCGGCACCAATTTCGACGCCAAGCTGCGCCGCCAGTCGCTCGATCCGGAAGACCTGCTGATCGCCCACATCGGCGGCATGGACGCCTGCGCCCGCGGCCTGAAGGCGGCGGCGAGGATGATCGAGGACAAGGCGCTGTCCGGCCCGCTGGAAGAACGTTACGCCGGCTGGAAGTCGGCCGAGGGCAAGGCGATGCTGTCGGGCAAGCGCACGCTGGAGGAGATCGCCGAGCGCGTCGTGAAGACGAAGATCGAGCCGCAGCCGAAGTCGGGCCGGCAGGAGTTGCTCGAGAACATCGTCAACCGGTACGTCTAGCCGGCTGGACATCCTCCGCCCGGGCGGGCGAAGCTCGCCCGGAACGCCGATGCGCTGCGCACCGGCCAGGCGGAGGAACGGCATGGCGCTATTGGGTACGGCCGCGGTCGCGGCGTGGTGGACCGTCGAAGCTGCGGCGCGAGAGGAATTCCGCGAGTGGCATTCCAAGGAACATCTTCCAGAGCGCATGGGGATCGAGGGCTTCCGGCGCGGCTCGCGCTGGGAGAGCGAGGACGACAGCGGCGCGCATTTCGTCCTCTACGAGCTCGCCGACTACGGCGTTTTGACTTCGGATGGCTATCGCGCGAGCCTGAACGACCCGACGCCCTGGTCGCGCAAGATGATGCCGCTGCATCGCGGCATCGTGCGCAGCCAGTGCCGGATCGTCGCCAGCCATGGCGCCGGCTTGGCGACGTTCGTGGCCACGCTGACGCTGTCCCCACGCGAGGGCGAGGCGGCCCGGCTGCGCGCGACACTCGGCGCGATGCTGGCGGATATTCCGCGCAGGGCGGGCATCACCGCGGCGCATCTCTTGATCACAGACACGCCGCAGGCGCCGCAGACCACGGAGCAGAAGATCAGGGGCGGCGACAAGGTCGCCGACTGGATCGTCCTCGTCTCCGGCCATCAGCGCGAGGCGCTGCGCGGCCTTATCGCCGGCGAACTCGCGCGCGAGAGGCTGGCGGGCGCCGGCGGCGAGGACTTGACTCAGGGCGGCCCGTTCCGACTGGTCCATGCGGTCACCCCGGAGGACTTCCCACCCGGACAGCCTGTTTATGCGGTGGCCTTGGCGTAGGCCGGCCGCCGGCCGTTCACACCACCCCCGCGATCGCCCTGAGCAGCGAGGCCGTTTCGTACTCCCGATAGCTCGTCTCGTCGTTGGTCCGGCCGTAGTTCGGGCTGGTCGACAGCTCGACGATGACGGCGTTATGCGCCGCGTTGACGTAGACGAACTGGTTGTAGACGCCGATCGCCGAGAACTCGCACTCGTGGCCGTCCATCGGCCACCACTGGTAGCCGCAGCCGAAGTCGGGTCGGCAGGAATTGCTCGAGAATATCGTCAACCGCTACGTGTGACCGTCCTTCGGCGTGCCTTCACGTAGTCGATGAAGGTACGCAGCGGCGGCGGAACGTTGCGGCGGCCCGGATAGTAGAGAAACGGTCCCGGAAAGGGCTGAAACCAGTCGTCGAGCACGCTGACGAGCCTGCCCGCGGCGATGTCGTCCTCGACATAGCCCTCGAATGTCACCCAGAAGCCGGCACCGTCGAGCGTCGCGCGCCGCTTCATGACGACCGGCATCGACAGGAGAACCGTCGGCGGTTCGAGTCGCAGGACTGCGCCGTCCTTCTCGAATTCCCACGGTTGCGCGACGCCGTTGACCAACTGGCGGATGCACGGCTTGTCGAGCAGGTCGCGTGGATGCGACGGTAGTCCGTAACGGGAGATCACCTGCGGCGCCGCGACCAGCACGAAGCGCTGCGGCGGGCCAAGCGACACCGCGACCATGTCCCGCGCCAGGTCCTCGCCCCAGCGGACGCCGGCATCGAAGCCCTGCGCGACGATGTCGACGAGGGCGGGCTCCGAGACGATCTCGAGCCGCACCTTCGGATTGGCGGCGATAAATCCGGCGATGTATGGCGCCAGCGCGAGGTCGATCGCCGGCAGCGGCGCGTTGATGCGCAGCGTTCCCGCCGGTGCGCCGGGTTCGGACGCCGCCTGGTCGGCGGCTGCGCGCACGTCGCCGAGTGCGGGGGTGAGCCGCTCCAGGAGCCGTGCGCCCGCCTCGGTCGGGGCGACGCTGCGGGTCGTGCGGTTGAGCAGGCGCACGCCGAGCCGCTGCTCGAGGTCCTTGATCGTCTGGCTCAGGGTTGCCGGGGAAACGCCCCGCAGTGCCGCCGCACGGCGGAAGCTCCGCACGCGGGCGACAGCGGCGAAGGCGTCGAGGGCATCGAGGCTGACTGTACTCATTGTTCGAAATTCCGAACAGCCAATTTCGTTTTGTACCGATTATCCAAATTAATCGGTCCGGATAGCTTGTCCAGCATGATCCAACGAGGAACCTGCATATGGACACGAGAAAACTGGGACGGAACGGACCCGCGGTCTCCGCGATCGGCCTCGGCTGCATGGGAATGTCGGATTTCTACGGCCCGGCCGACCGCGACGAGAGCATAGCGACGATTCATGCCGCGATCGACGCGGGCGTGACCCTGCTCGACACGGGCGATTTCTACGGGATGGGCCACAACGAAATGCTGATCGCGGAGGCGCTAAAGGACATCTCGCGCGACGATGTCGTCATCAGCGTGAAGTTCGGCGCGCAGCGCGGGCCGGACGGTTCGTGGCTCGGAAACGACACGCGGCCGCAGGCGGTGAAAGCGGCGGCGGCCTATAGTCTCAAACGCCTCGGGATCGACCATGTCGATATCTATCGCCCGGCGCGCCTCGACCCGGACGTGCCGATCGAAGACACGGTCGGAGCGATCGGCGAACTGGTCCAGGCGGGCTATGTACGCCATGTCGGCCTGTCCGAGGTCAACGCGGAGACGATCCGGCGGGCCCATGCCGTGCATCCAATCGCCGACCTGCAGATCGAGTACTCGCTGATCTCGCGAGGCATCGAGGACAAGATCCTGCCGGCTTGCCGCGAACTTGGCATTGGCGTCACCGCCTACGGCGTGTTGTCGCGCGGGCTGATCAGCGGTCACTGGTCGAAGACTGCGCTGCAAGGCCCCGACTTCCGCGCCTACAGCCCCCGCTTCCAGGGCGCGAACCTTGACCGCAACCTGGCGCTGGTCGAGGCCCTTCGCATCGTCGCCGAGGCGCGCGATACGAGCGTGGCGCAGGTGGCCGTCGCCTGGGTGCTGGCGCGCGGCGACGATATCGTTCCGCTGGTCGGCGCCCGGCAGCGCCACCGCTTGAACGAGGCGTTGGGCGCGCTGGAAATGTCGCTGACGGACGAAGACCTCGCAGCCATCGAGCGGGCGGTGCCTCGCGACGCCGCCGCGGGTTCCCGTTACGCACCGGCACAGATGGCGACGCTCGACAGCGAGCGCTGACCGGCGCGGTCAGAGCTCCCGATAGAGCGCGTCGATCGTGCCCGTCTCGTAGCGCAGCGGCACCGAGCCTTCGATCATCCAGACGTCGACGGTCTCGCCGCGGAGGAGCCGACAGGCTTGGCCGGTGTCGACCACTGCGCCGCCGTAGAGCCGGTTGGCGAGGTTGAGGATGCCGGTCCGGTGCATCGCTGCCGTGCCGCTGCCGCAGGCGTCCTTGACGAGCGTGACATGAAAGCCGCGGGCCACCGCGTCCTTGACGGTGGCGTCGACGCAGGCCTCGGTCCACACGCCCGACACGAACAGCCACTCGACGCCGCGGCCGCGCAGCAGCGGTTCGAGCCGGCCATCGCCGAAGGCGCTTGCCTCGGTCTTGATGAGCAAATCCTCGCTGCCGGCCGGGCCGGTCTCGGGGCAGAGCGCGGTGAGAGGATCGTCCTTGTCGCTGAAGGCCGAGGTTCCTTCCGCCGTGACCGGGTGGAACGGGCGGGCAGAGGCCAGATCGACGATGTAGGCGCAGTGGACGACGGGCGCGGCAAGGCCGCGCGCCGCCTCTTGCAGCCGCGCCGCATTGGCGAGGATCGTCTCGTAGCCCTCGACGAGGTAGCGTGGGTCGCGGCGATGCTCCTCCTGGAGGTCGACGAACAGGGCGGCCGCCTTGCCGCGCGGGATCGTCAGGGGCTTCTTCAACTGTCGCGACTCCGTTTGCCGGCGCTGTCCCTGCAGAGCCACGCGCGGCGCCGATCCTAGCGACGCCTCCGACCGTCTCTTCCAGAGTGCCGACCTGTCCCGCCGTTCCGGCGACAGACGAGGGCGACCCTGAACCTGCCGGGATGGCGGCGACGTCAAGTCGGCGAAAGGGGGTTGCATGCTGCATACTTGTATACTAGTATGCATTCCAAGGGAGGAACGATGCGACAGACCTGGAGATGGTTTGGTCCGGCCGACAAGGTGACGCTCGCCAATGCTCGGCAGGCGGGCGCCGAGGGCATCGTCACGGCGCTGCACCACATACCCAGCGGCGCGATCTGGCACGCCGAGGAAATCGAGAAGCGCCAGCGCGAGGTCGCCTTCCATCCGGACGGCTCGATGACCCACTTGAAGTGGGAAGTGGTCGAGAGCCTGCCCGTCTCCGAGGCGATCCGCACGCGCACCGGCGAGTGGCGTGCCCATGTCGTTCATTACCGGCGCAGCATGGAGAATCTCGCCCGGGCCGGCATCAACACGATCTGCTACAACTTCATGCCGGTGCTCGACTGGACGCGGACGGATCTCGCTTGGCGGGTCGGCCATGGCGGCACGGCCATGCGCTTCGACCTCGCCGATTTCGCCGCCTTCGACATCCACATCCTGAAGCGCGCCGGAGCGCGCGGCGATTTCAGCCCGGCGGTCGCGACTGAGGCGGACCGGCGCTTCCGCGACATGGACGAGGCGCGGCGCAAGGCGCTCGCCGCCAACATCGTCGCCGGCCTGCCCGGCGCGCAGGAGCACTGGACGCTGGCGAGCCTTCGCGAACACCTCGCCGCCTATGCCGGGATCGGCGCGGAGCAGCTGCGGCGGAACCTGATCGACTTCCTCGCGGAGGTGGCGCCCGACGCCGAGCGGCTCGGCCTGCGACTCTGCTGCCATCCGGATGACCCGCCGTTCCCGCTGCTCGGCTTGCCGCGCGTGATGTCGACTCTCGCCGACTACTGGTCGATCCTCGACGCCGTCGACGTTCCCGCCAACGGCGTCACCTTCTGCACCGGGTCGCTCGGCGCGCGGCCCGATAACGACCTGCCGGCGATGGCGACGGAACTCGGCCCGCGCATCCACTTCGTCCACCTCAGGAACGTGCGCCGCGACAGCGAAGAGGTGCCCTGCTCGTTCTTCGAGGACGAGCATCTTTCCGGCAGCACCGACATGGTCGCGGTGATCGCCGCGCTGCTCGCCGAAGAGACGCGCCGGCGCAAGGAAGGCCGCGTCGATGCCGAGATGCCGATGCGGCCCGACCATGGCCAGGACATCCTCGACGACCTTTCGCGCGGAGCCCAGCCCGGCTACCCGGCGATCGGGCGGCTGAAGGGGCTGGCCGAACTGCGCGGCGTGATGGCGGCGCTCTCACACCCGGCGGTACGCCCATGAGCGCGCGCCTCTCCGCCGCCTGCCGCCTGCCGACCGGGGTCGCCGCGCCGCGCTACGACCGGGCTCGGCCGTCGGGCATCGTCCACATCGGCGTCGGCGCCTTCCACAAGGCGCACCAGGCGGTCTACACCGACGACGCGCTGGCGCGTTCGGATGGCGTATCGGGCGGCGACTGGATGATCACCGGCGTCAGCCTGCGTTCGCCTGACGTCGCCGACGCCCTCAATCCGCAGGACGGGCTCTACACGCTGCTCGTGCGCGGTCCGGAGGGCGTATCGGCGCGTGTCGTCGGCTCTATCGCGCGGGTTCTGGTTGCGCCGGACAATCGCGCTGCCGTACTCGTGGCGCTCACCGCGCCGGCGACGCGCATCGTCAGCCTGACCATCACGGAAAAGGGCTACGGCGTCGATCCGTCGACCGGCGGCCTCGACCGCGCTCATCCGTCGGTCGCCGCCGACTTCGCCGATCCGGCGCATCCGCAAGGCGCCGTCGGTTATCTCGTCGAAGCGCTGAGGCTGCGGCGCGAGCGCGGCCTCGGCGGCTTCACGGTACTGTGCTGCGACAACCTACCGGGCAACGGCCGCATTGTCGCTCGCCTCGTCGGCGAATTCGCAGTTGAGCGCCATCCTGAATTAGCGCGGTTCATCGAGGCCGAGGTGTCGTTTCCGTCGACCATGGTCGACAGGATCACGCCGGCAAGTACCGAACGCACCTTCGCCGACGCCCTGGCGCTGACCGGCTGCGAGGATCGTGCCGCCGTCGAGACCGAGCCGTTCTCGCAATGGATCGTCGAAGACCGCTTCGTTGCGGGCCGTCCCGACTGGGAGGCCGGAGGGGCCTTGTTCGTCGACGACGTCGCACCCTACGAGAAGATGAAGCTCCGGCTGCTCAACGGCAGCCACTCGCTGCTCTCCTATTCCGGCTTCCTCGCCGGCCACGCCTACGTTCGCGACGTGATGGTCGACGGCGACCTCACAGCGATCGTGGCCCGGCACATGCGCGAGGCGGCGCGAACGCTGGCGCCCGTGCCGGGCGTCGACCTCGACGCCTATACGCAGGACCTGCGCGCGCGGTTCGCCAATCCGGCGATCGCGCACCAGACCTACCAGATCGCCATGGACGGCACGCAGAAGTTGCCGCAGCGGCTCCTCGAACCGGCCGCCGAGGCGCTGGAAAAAGGCCTGCCGCTCGACAGCTACGCTTTCGCCGTCGCCGCCTGGATGCGCTACGCGCTCGGCCGCAAGGAGAACGGAGAGACCTATGCACTGCGCGACCCGCGCGAGGCCGAGATCGCCGAACGCGTCGACCGCGACGCAAATCCCGCCGAGATCGTACGACGGCTCCTCGATCTGCCCGGGTTGTTCCCCGCCGCGCTCCACGGCTCTCAGCCCTTTGCCGAGGCCGTAACGCACCGGCTCGGCCTGATGCTTTCGGAAGGCATGCGCACCGCCATTCGCCGGGAGGCCGAACAATGCCGCGCGTGAAGCAGAACAAGGCCGGCGTCGATCTCACCGCCGCGCTTGCCGGCATCCGCATAGACCGGGGCCAGGCGATCGGTCCGCAGATCTACGAGGCGCTGCGCCACCGCATCGTCGATGGCCGGCTGCCGGGTGGCACGCCGATCCATGAGGGCGAGATCGCCGACCTCTGCTTCGTCAGCCGCACGCCGCTGCGCGCGGCGCTGCAGCAACTGGTCGGCGAGGGGCTGATCGTGACGCGGCCGCAGGTCGGCTCGATCGTGGCGCCGCGCGATAGGCGCAGGTTCCTGGAGGCCCTGTTCGTGCGCTCGGCGATCGAATGCCGGATCGTGCGCCGGCTGGCCGAACGCGGCCTCGACGAGGTGGCACTGCGGCCGATCCTGATTCGCCAGGAGGTGGCGGCGCGCGCCGACGACTACGCGACCTTCTTCGACGCCGACGAGGATTTCCATGCGTTGCTCGCCAGCATGGCCGACGTGCCCAACGCCTGGCAACTCGTCCAGTCGGTGAAGTCGCATGTCGACCGCGAGCGCTTCATCCTGATGTCGTCGATCCGTGGCCGGTCCCAGCGGGCCTTCGAAGACCATCTTAGGATCCTCAACGCCATCCGCGCCGGCGACGGTGACCGCGCCGCGGCGGAGATGGCCGCACACATCGATTCCGTTCTCCAGCAGGGCACTGCCGCAGGGGAAGGCGATGTTTGACTCTTGTATAAGATATAAGATAGCTTTTTCATCAAGCACCACGACACGAAACCCAACGAGTGCGCAAAACAGGAGGACCCCATGAAATCCCGCATTCTGCTTTCCGGAATTGCCTTCGCCGCATTGGCTGCATCGCAGGCCGCAGCCGCCGAACTCCGCTTCTCTTGCTACCAGGACGGCGTCGAATGCGACGCCTGGGCCGAGCAGATGAAGACCTTCGAGGCCGAAAACCCGGGAACCACGGTGAAGATCGACGTGGTGCCCTACAAGTCGATCGTCGAAGGGCTGCCTGTGCAGCTCGCCTCGGGCGAAGGTCCCGACCTTGCCCGCGTCACCGATCTCGGCGGCCTCGCCAAGTACATGCTCGACATCACCCCATACGTGAAGGACGCCGCCGCGCTCGAGGCGAGCTACGGCAGGACGCTCGCCTGGACCCGCGTCAACGGCCCGGACGACAAGGGCATCTACTCGATCATGGACCAGCAGACGGCGACGGGTCCGTATGTCAACAAGACGCTGTTCGACCAGGCCGGGGTGGCGCTTCTCGCCAAGGGCGCGACCTACGAGCAGTGGGTGGCGGCTGCAAAGGAAGTCGCCGAGAAGACCAAGACGACCTACCCGGTGGCGATGGACCGCACCGGACATCGTTTCGCCGGCCCGGCGATCTCCTACGGCGCGAAGTATTTCGACGCCGAAGGAAATCCGATCACGGTCGACGACGGCTACCGGGCGTTCGCCAAGCAGTTCGTCGACTGGAACAACGACGGTACCGTCGCCAAGGAAGTGTGGGCCGGTTCCGGCGGCGCCACCTACCAGGACGCCGCCAAGGAGTTCATCAACGGCAGCCTGGTGATGTACATCTCCGGCTCCTGGCAGATCGGGCGCTTCGGCCGCGACATCGGCGACGCTTTCGACTGGGTGGCGGTGCCGGCGCCCTGCGGTCCCGGCGCGTGCACCGGCATTCCGGGCGGCGCCGCGGTGGTCGGCTTCAAGCACACCAAGTCGCCGGAAGAGGTCGGCAAGCTGCTCGACTTCATGGCGCGCGAGGAGGTGCAGGCGGCGGTTCTGGCCAAGACCAAGAACATCCCCGCGAACCAGGCGCTGCAGGCCAAGGGCATCGAATACCTGAACGCCAGCGACGCGGAAAAGGCGGCACTGAAGACCTTCGCCGAGTCGCTCGCCGAGTTCAGCCCGATTGCCTTCCAGTTCCAGGGCTACAAGAACAACCGCGCCATCATGAACGCGACCGTGACGCGCATCACCCAGGCGATCGTCGGCGAGTCCACGCTCGACGAGGCGCTGACGCGAATCGACGCGGACGTCAAGGAAGCACTGGCCGCGGCGAAGTAGCCGCAAGTCGTCGACCGGCGCCGCCGTGTAGCGGCCACCTCCCGGCCCGCTCCGCGCAACGGCATGAGCGGAGCCTCGGCGGCGCCGGCGGCAGCCTCCCTCACACGTTGGGGGAGGCCGACGCGACGCATGGTCGTATCGGCTGAAAAGGAGCAACCCATGCTGGCAACGGTGAAGACCGCGCCTTCCTGGCTCGTCTCGGCCGCCTTCGGGCTGTTCGAGCGGCCAATGCTGGCCTTGCAGAAAATGACGGGCGCGCAGCGCATCGCCTGGGTGTTCCTGCTGCCCAACCTGGTGATCTTCTCGCTGTTCACCTTCCTGCCGATCGCGCTCAACGGCGTCTACGCCACGACCGGCAGCGACCGCATCCTGCTCGGCGAGCGGCCGTTCGTCGGCCTCGACAACTTCTCCTCGCTGCTCGCCTGCCAGAACTACCTCCAGCCCAACAGCTGTGAGCGCGACATCTTCTGGCGCGCCGTCCACAACACCGGCTATTTCGTCGTCGTCCAGGTCGGTCTGATGGTGCTGTTCTCGCTCCTCACGGCGCTCATCCTCAACCGCAACATCCCGCTTCGCGGCTTCTTCCGCGGCGTCTTCTTCTATCCGGTACTCCTGTCGCCGGTGGTCGTGGCGCTGATCTGGAAATGGATCCTGCAACGCTTCGGTGTTCTCAACGCCGGCCTCGAGGGGCTCGGCATGCCGACGGTCAACTGGCTCGTCGAGGCCGACTGGGCGTTCTTCTGGATCGTTTTCGTCTCGATCTGGGCGCATATGGGCTTCTACACGCTGATCCTGCTCGCCGGCCTGCAGGCGATCCCCGCCGACGTCTACGAGGCGGCGGAGATGGACGGCGCCTCGCGCTGGCGCGTCTTCTCGCGCATCACCATGCCGCTTCTGGTGCCGACCATGGTCGTAGTCGTCGTGCTCAGCCTGATCCGCGCCGTGCAGGCCTTCGACGAGATCTTCGTGCTCACCGGCGGCGGTCCCGGCTCGGCGACGCTGCTGCTGCTCCAATACATCTACGAGACGGGCTTCGCCTTCCGGCCGCAGCTCTTCGGCGTCGCCGCGGCGGCTTCGATGCTGATGGCCGCCGTGCTGCTCGTGTTGACGCTGATCCAGCTGCGCGCTGCGCGCAGCCGGGCGGAGGGCTAGGACATGTCGCTTTCCTTCCTCACCCGGACCCGTGGCCGCGGCCGCTTCGATCTCGCCGACTGGCTGACCTGGGCCTATCTTGTCCTGGCGCTGCTGCTGATGTTCGGCCCGGTGCTGTGGGTGGCGCTGTCGTCGTTCAAGACGGAGGCCGCTCTCCAGGAGTATCCGCCGACCTTCCTGCCTCTGGCGCCGCAGACGGTGATGGTCGAAGGCTATGACGAGCCGCTGCAGCTGTTCCGCGTCACCGCCGGCGAGCACGAGGGAAAGGTGCTGGCGCAGATTCGCCGCATCGGCCTGATGAGCCAGATGGTCGACCCTGCCGATCCCGCGCAGAAGTTCCAGGTCAACATCAACGACCGCGTGCCGGAGCGCGAGTTCGCCCTGGCGACGGAGAACTACTCGGTCCTGTTCGACCGCTTCAATTTCGGCCTTTATTTCTGGAACAGCGTCTTCATCACCGTCGTGGCGACGATCATCACGGTCCTGTTCAACTCGATGGCGGCCTTCGCCCTGTCGAAGTACAAGTTCCGCGGGCGCACCCTGGTGTTCGTGCTGATCGTGGCGACGTTGATGATCCCGCCGACGGTCAACCTCGTGCCGATCTATCTCGTGGTCTCGCAGATCGGGCTCGTCAACTCGCCATGGGGCGTCATCTGGCCCGCGGTGGCGACACCGACCGGCGTGTTCCTGCTCCGGCAGTACATGCTGACCATTCCCGACGACCTGCTCGACGCGGCGCGGATGGACCACGCCTCGGAGTGGAAGGTCTACTGGCGGATCGTCCTGCCGCTGTCGGCGCCGGCGTTGGCGGTGCTGGTCATCTTCTCCGTCATGTGGCGCTGGAACGAGTTCCTGTGGCCGCTAATCGTGCTCAACCGGTCGGAGCAGTTTACGCTGCAGCTGGCGCTCAACTCCTTCCAGGGCGACCTACAAACCAGCTGGGCGCCGCTGCTCGGCATGACGGTGCTGACGCTCCTGCCGATCACGATCGTCTTCGCCGTCCTGCAGAAATACATCACCACGGGCATCGCCCAGTCGGGGGTGAAATGACGTTCTCGATCTTAGACCCAGTCCGGAGGGGCGCTCTCCTCCTGCCGCACCCGTATCGTTCGATTCATCAGGAGCCTGACCATGGCCATCGTCGAACTCGATAAGCTCGTCAAGGACTACGGCAAGGTGCGCGCCATCCACGGCGTCGATCTCCGAATCGAGGACGGCGAGTTCTGCGTCTTCGTCGGCCCGTCGGGCTGCGGGAAATCGACGCTGCTCAGGATGATCGCCGGGCTCGAAGAGATTTCGGGCGGCGAACTGCGGATCGACGGCGAGCGCGTCAACGAGCAGCGCGCGTCGGAACGCGGCCTCGCCATGGTGTTCCAGACCTATGCGCTCTATCCGCACATGACGGTGCGCCAGAACCTCGCCTTCGGCCTGGAGAACATCAAGACGCCGAAGGACGAGATCGCCCGCCGCGTCGCCGAGGCGGCGCGGATGCTGCAGATCGAGGCCTATCTCGACCGTCGGCCGAAGCAGCTCTCCGGCGGCCAGCGCCAGCGCGTCGCCATCGGCCGCGCCGTGGTGCGCGAGCCGCGCGTCTTCCTCTTCGACGAGCCCTTGTCCAACCTCGACGCCGAGCTGCGCGTGACCATGCGCGGCGAGATCGCCGGGCTGCACCACCGGCTCGGCAACACGATGATCTACGTCACCCACGACCAGGTCGAGGCGATGACCATGGCCGACAAGATCGTCGTGCTGCGCGACGGCAGGATCGAGCAGGTCGGCTCGCCGCTCGACCTCTACAACGAGCCGCGCAACAGCTTCGTCGCCGGCTTCATCGGCTCGCCGCGCATGAACTTCGTCGACGCGGTCGTGGAGACAGTGAAGGAGCGTTCCGTCGTGGCGCGCGATGCCTCAGGCGCGTTGTTCGAGGCGTCCGTCGATAGCGCCGGACTGGAACCGGGCGCGGCGGTCAGCGTCGGAGTCCGCCCCGAACACGTGACGTTCGGGAGCGAGGGCGGCAAGCCCGCCACCGTCCAGACGATCGAGCAGCTCGGCGGCAACTCGTACCTGCACTGCGTCGCCGAGGACGGTGCGCTGCTAGCCGCGCATCTGCCGGGGCAGACGGCGATCCGGCGCGGCGATGCCGTGCGCGTCGTCTTCCGGCCCGACTTCACCCATCTCTTCCGCAGGTCGGACGGCGTGGCGCAGAAGCGTCTCGTCGTCGGCGAGGCGGTGTGATGGCGGCGGAGTAGCTTCGACCAGAACTTTCTCGGCTCAAGAACCTCGTCCGCGACCTCGCTTCACGACCTCGACCCCCACCCGGCCGCCTCGCGGCCACCCTCCCCACAAGGGGAGGGCAGGAGCCCAGCATGACCTTCCTCGCCATCACCGCCCCCGTCTCCGCCACGGCAGCCGGCATCGCCGTGCCCCTGTCGGGCGGCTTCACCCTCCACGTCGACGTCCTGGCGGACTGGCTCGTCCGCGTCGCGATCGTTCCAGAGGGTGGGCTTGCGGTCGATCGCACCTGGATGATCGCACCGGACGGCGACGTGCCGTGGCAAGGCAGGGACCGGCTGTCCCGTGACGGATTTACCGTGCCGCCTCAGCGCCTCGCTGACGGCGACGGCGCGGCCGTGCTCGCCTCCGGCGACTGGCGCATCTCGATCGCCCACGCGCCGCTGCGGCTCGTCTTCGATCATCGCGACGGCGGCGGCTGGAAGACCGTGCTCGCCGACCGCGAGGCAGGCGCCTATCAGTGGTTCCCGCGCCGCGGCCTCTTCCGCCATTTCCAGTCGCGTTCGCTCGCCGACCGCCACTACGGGCTCGGCGACAAGACCGGGCCGCTCGACCATACCGGCCGCCGGCTGCGTTGCCTGCAGACCGACGCACTCGGCTACAACGCCGAGACGCAGGATCCGCTGTACAAGCACGCGCCAATCGTCATCGCCGATGGCGCGGCCGGCGCGGTCGGGCTGCTCTACGACACGATGAGCGAGATCACCTTCGACCTCGGCGCCGAACACTCCAACTACCATCCGCACTACCGGCACGTGGATGCGGCCGAGAAGGGGCTAGTCTACTACGTCGTCGCCGGTCCGAAGGTGCGCGACATCGTCCCGCGCCTTATGCAGCTAACCGGCCGGCCGCATTTCCAGCCACGCCGGGCAATGGGCTTTGCCTTCACCACCATGCACCACGCCGATGCGCCGAACGCGCAGGAGGTGATGACGGCCTTCGCCGAACGCTGTCGGGCAGAGAAGATCCCGATCAGCGCCATCCACTCCGGCTCCGGCTACACGACGAAGGCCGACGGCCGCCGCTACGTCTTCACCTGGAACGAGACCAAGTTTCCCGACCGCACCGGCTTCTTCCGGCGGCTCTCGGAACTCGGCTTCTTCACCTGCGCCAACGTCAAGCCGGTGCTGCTCACCGAGCACCCCGCCTATGCGAAGGCGGCCGCCGAGGGGTGGTTCGTGCGCCGGGCGGACGGCGAGCCGGCCGTCGAAATGTTCTGGGGTGGCAACGGCTCATCGCTCGACTTCACTAATCCGGCGACGGTCGAATGGTGGAAGGGGGGCATCACCGGGCAGGTGCTCGACGCCGGCTTCGGCTCGGCCTGGAACGACAACAACGAATGCGAACTGTGGGACGAGGAGGCGACCGTTAAAGGCTTCGGCTCAGCACTGCCGGCGATCGACGTCCGGCCTGTGCATGCGCTCTTGATGACGCGGGCGACCTACGAAGCGACGCTGGCGCGCGAGCCGGACAAGCGCCCCTACACCATCTCCCGCGCCGGGCCGATCGGCATCGCGCGCTACGGCGAGACCTGGTCGGGCGACAACCGCACCAGCTGGCACACGCTGAAATGGAACCTCCGCCAGGGCCTGTCGATGAGCCTGTCGGGCATGCCGCTGACCGGCCACGATATCGGCGGCTTCGACGGCCCGGCGCCGGGGCCGGAACTGCTGGTGCGCTGGGTGGAGATGATGAGCGTGCATCCGCGCGCGGTGATGAATTCGTGGAAGCCGCAGCTGGCGTTGCCGACCAACCTGCCGTGGATGCATGGGGCGGAGAACACGGAGCTGGTCAAGCAGGCGCTGGCGCTGCGCTACCGGCTGATGCCCTGGCTCTACCAGTGCTGCTGGCGGGCGCACCTGACCGGCGAGCCGGTGATCGCGCCGCTGTTCTACCATTTCGACGAGCCGGAATGCCGGGCCGACATGGACGCCTTCATGCTCGGCCCGGACGTGCTGGTCGCGCCGGCGGTGGCGGAGGGCGCGACGTCCGTCTCGGTCTTCCTGCCGCGGGTCGACGGCGGCTGGCACGATTTCCATACGGGCGAAGTGCATGCGGGCGGGCGGGTCGCGACCGTGCCGGCGCCGCTCGGTCGCCTGCCTCTTCTCGTGCGCACCGGCGCCGTGCTGCCGCTGGCGAAAGCATGGCCGGACTTCGCGCCTCACGACGCGGTCGAAGTGGAACTGACGCTGTTCGCCGGCCCGGGCACCGACGCATCGGAGCGCGAGGTCTTCTTCGACGACGGCATCGGCTGGGGCTATCGCGACCGCGACGCCTCACTGCTATTGGCGCGGGCTTCGTGGAACGGCGAGAGCGTCACCCTTTCGGCGCGCGAGCAGTGGAGCGGCCGCGGGCGACCCGCTCTGGCGCTCGCCTGCCGCGGACTCGGCGGCAGGCGCTTCGAGCAGGAGATCGCGGTGTGACAGAAGCCGTCGGGCCGCCGGTCTGTCGCCTACGGCTTCATCTCGACGAAGCGGAAGGAGAGGCCGTAGGTCGGAATGCCGAACGACTTGGCCGGATCGGTCATCGGCGGGAGCGTGAACCGGGTGCTGCCGGCGAAGACGGTCTGCCGGTCGTAGGCGAAGATGGTCGGGGCGAGGCTGAGCAGCCGCTCGTTGAGCGCAGTGTAGATTTCGCCGCGCCGTGCGGGGTCCGATTCCGCCCGCCCCTTGTCCAGGAGCTGATCCACTTCCGCGTCCTCGAGGTGTTCCGGCGAGTAGAACGTGCCCGGCACCGACGAGTGGTACATCTGGTAGAGGAGCGCATCCGGGTCGCCCGTCGCCGCGTCGGTGAACAGCTGTGAAAAATGCGGCGTGTTCTCCGGTTTGCCGACGCGTTCGGTGAACAACGCCCACGGCACCTTGACGATCTCGGACTTGAAGCCGAGCTCGGCGAAGTTCGCCTGCATGAGCAGCGCGAAACGCTCCTCGAGCGGGACTTCGGCGATCCAGGACAGTTCGAGCGAGAAGTCCTCCGGCTTGTGGCGGCATTCGGCGAGGTACTTGCGGGCGGCGTCCATGTCGCGGCGCAGCGTCCGCTCTGCCGGCAGCGAGCCGAGCATGCCGACCGGCAGGACCCCCGTCGCCGGCTTGCCCAGCGCCACGGTATCGGTCAGCGCGACCATCCTGATGCCTGCCTCGTAGTCGAAGGCGGCGGAGAGCGCGCGGCGGCAATTGACGTCGTCGAGCGGCGGCTTGGTGGTGTTCATCTTCAGGTAGAAGGCGCCGGTGCCGGACTCGGTCAGCAGCTGCGCGCCTTCCGCGGCCAGCGACTTCAGCACTTCGGGCGGCAGCCATTGCGAGGAGATGTCGTGCTCGCCATTGGCGATCAGCGTGCGCACGGTTGCGGCTTCCAGCCCGTAGCGAAAGCGCACGGTATCGGGCGCGGCGGCGGCGAGGCCGAGGAAATAGCCGTCGTTGCGCGCCATCACCGTCTCTTCCTGCGGATTGTGCGAGACGACGGCATAGGCGCCGCTGCCGGCCGAATGCGCCGACAGGTAGGCCTGGCCCCAGTCCTTCATCTCGCCGTCGCCGTCGCCGAGGTTCTCCTTGACCAGCTCGCTGTCGACGATGGCAAGCCGCGTCAGCCCGGCAACGAAGGGTGCGTAGGGCGCCGACAGCGTGAAGCGGACGGTCGACGGGTCGACGGCTTCGGTCTTCTCGACCGTCTTGAACAGGTAGGACACCCCGGCATCGAGCGCCTGCATGCGCTCCATCGAGAAGACGACGTCGTCGGCCGTGAGCGGATTGCCGCTCTGGAACCTGACCTCGCTCCTCAGCTTGAACGTGTAGACATTGCCCTCCACGGTCCAGCTCTCGGCGAGGTGCGGCGCGAGGCCCGTGGATCCCGGCTGAGGTGCCACGAGCGTGTCGTAGACGTTGAAGAGCAGCAGCGTGTCGGCGACATCCGAGGCCTTCGACGGGTCGAGTTCGCCGACGGGCACCTCGTCGATCCGCAGTACGCCGGCGGCCGACGCCGGCTTTGTTGAGGCAACAATCATCCCTGCGAGCAGCGCGCACGCTGCCGCTCCAATTCGTTTCATGACACGTTCCCCTAGTTCGCTGGTTTGGACTTCCTCGCGGCGCGAGGCCGCCGGCCGCGGATCTTTGCCATGGCCGTCGCCGACTGCCCCTCCGCCGGGCGACCGCCGAAGACGTCGAAGGTGCCGACCCAGAGCATGGTCGTCACCTTGTCCGTATGGTTCCACCACGTATGCGGCGTCGATCCCGAGAAATGGATCGAGTCCTGCGCCTCGAGCACGACGAGGTTGCCGCCCAGGTCGACGGTCAGCGCGCCGTCGAGCACGTAGAGCATTTCCTCGCCCTCATGCGACATGCGGATGTCGTTCGTGCCGGGCGGCTCGTGGATGATGAGACCGGAAAGGGCGCTCCCGGCGAAGGCGGCCGACAGGCGCTCGTAGCTGCGTTGCGCGTTGCCGACGCCGTAGCTGACTCGCTGGTCGTGGCGGGTCGACGGTCCGTCAGCCGCCGGCTGGGACAGGAAGTAGCTGATGTCGACCTCGAGGGTTCGCGAGATGGCGAGGAGCGAGGAAAGCGACGGGCCGGTGATGCCGCGCTCGACCTGCGAGATGAAGCCGACCGACAGGCCGCTGCCGATCGCCACTTCGTTGAGCGTGAGGCCGAGCGCGCGACGCCGGTTGCGGATGCGCGGACCCAGGGCTTCCGCCCCTTCCTTCGCTTCGGCGATGGACAGCGATCTCGACACTGACGTCCCTCCGCAGACGGTCGCAGAGTGAGGCCAAACTAAAAATCTGTCAATAAAATTTTAGTTCAACATCAATTCGAGCGGAAAATTTTAGTGGCCCTGCGGTGGGTACGGCTATCCTGTGACCAGCGGGAAGGTATGGCGGACCGGTGTGCGGACCCTCGACGCAAGGCGACGGGGCAATTCTACTGCACGACGAAATAGTCCTCGATGCGAGCGGCGGCGTTCATGAGCAGGGGCAGGAAATCGCGACGCATCTCGTCGACGCTCATGCGCGCCGACTGGGTGGAGACGTTGATCGCCGCGACGACCGCACCCGAGCGGTCGCGGAGCGGCACTGCGATCGAGCG
>CAJPFN010000060.1 GCA_905339215.1 Rhizobiaceae bacterium | reverse complement strand
TAGTGTCTGTAAGAAAACTCGATTTTTTCATGGTTTTGCTGACTCACTGGGCGTCACGTCAGCCGTTTTTCGGCCCAGGCCAGCATTTTTTCCCGCCAGACGCACTCCATGATGCCAATTTGCCATTTGGGGGGCAAACTTTGGACGCACCTTTCCTGCACTTCGGGATTTTTTCTACCATCAGCCCTGTCTTTAGGCCGCTTTTTTATACGGCCCTCGTCGTCGATCCGCCGCTTGTTGTTCTTGCTCGCGTAAAACGGCTCCCAGGCGCTGAATGTTGCGCGCCACGATCGCGAGGGCAACATAGCGCTTGAAGCCGTCAATGCCATGATCGGGACATTTGCCCAGGCCATGCACACCGAGTGCATTGATTGCCGATTCGACAGCCGAGTGTTGCCGGCGCAGGCGGACAAATGTCGGGTCGGATTCGCGGGCTTTGTCGGCTTCCGATAGCCGGCCTTTTTTCGGCAATATGACGTTTTCCAGGTGTTGCTTGAGCTCGATCTGATTACTTGGACTGTGAAAGCCCTTGTCCAAGCTGATGGCCGTTACTGCCGGAAAGCGGGTTTGGGTGTGTTCGACCAGGGGCACGGCGATTTGATCGTCGGTGGTTTTTGCCATGACCTGATGGTGCAGGATGAAGCGGTGTTGATCTTCGACGACCGCCACCCGCAAGCCCAACTCGACCGGTACGCCGGCTTTGCCTTTGCTGATCCATTCGGTATGAGGCTGAAAAATGGAAAAGAATTTTTCGCTGTGCGGGATGGTTTCGCCTTGCAGGACCCGGCGCCGAATCTGGTCGATCTGCCGCTCGGCATGCGCCAGATAGCCATCGAGGTCTGCCAGCATCGGTGTCGGTAGGCCATGCGCTTGGTTCAGGCGTTGCCGGGTAGCCTGCGCCCGGTGCACATAGATTTCGGCTTGGTCGAGGTAGGTCTGATAAGCGGCTTCGATCTGCGCTTGTTTAGCCTGTCGCTTGGCTTCATCTTGCGAGGTGGAGTGTTTGAGCTTTTGAATCAACCGGTAGCTTTTCTTGAAACCACGCAAGTGATAGGCGCTTTGGCGCCATTCGGTCAAATCCAGGGCATCGCAGAGCGTCGCACAGGTTTGAATGGCTTTGCGGATGGCGTCCCACAGCAAGTTGCTGTCGGTGGGGAAATGCACGTGAGTTTTGACCACAAAGGAATCAGCCCGGGCTTTGAGGCTTTCCTCGGCGTTTTTTTTTAACGCCTGGTGCCCCGCAAGCACCACTTCCTGGTTGATGCGATCCAGAATCTCGGGCGTGAACAAGCTGACGTTGTCACGAATCGTCTGCAACTCGTACGACTGTTCGTCCAGCCAGTCGCTATGCCCTAACATCTGCCGGATCGTCTTGTGTTGATTGGCCAACTCTTGAATCCGGTCGTAATCCGCATCGAGACCCAAGCGCAGTACGCCCAACACCAGTATCTTCCATTGCTCCATGCCGGGCCGCCCGGTTTGGCGGTTGGCTTTGCCTTGCCCGTTCGCACGGTCAGGTATCATCTCTTCCAGAATGGTAAATACCCGCTCACGCAAGCCGGGCTCGGTGTAGAGATGTTGCAGTCCACGCAGTAATTGGGGAATGTCATCGCGCGATTTGGGATCGAGGACGATGGCGGCAATATCCGTTTCACCGAATTTGAGTTGTGGCTGAATGACGGTACGCATACGATTTCGGGTAACGAAGATTTTGGTTTTTAGGCCGTTGCAGGCTGATTTTCGCCCAAAATAGGGCAAAACCGGTCTCAGAACAACACATCTTCGTGCTGCGAAATAATTATAATATATTGATAGTTATGGCTTTAATTGATTTCCGTTCAGGCACTA
>CAJPFN010000059.1 GCA_905339215.1 Rhizobiaceae bacterium | reverse complement strand
CGGATCGCGTTGCCGGCCTGGTGCACGGTCGCCTCGTGGCCGGCGTTGAGCAGGAGGATCGCCGAGGTGACCAGTTCGTCCTCCGACAGCTTCTGGCTGCCCTCGTGCGCGGCGATCAGCAGGGACAGGAGGTCGTCGCCGGGCGAGCGGCGGCGCTTGGCGAGGTAGCCGCGCAGGAAGGCGGCGAAGTCGCGCGCCGCCTCGTCGGCATGTTCCTCGGTCTCTCTCGTGCGGCCGTGCATGTACATCGCCACCATCCGGTGCGACCAGTCGAGCAGCTGCGGCCCCATGTCGACCGGCACGCCGAGCATTTCGGCGATCACCGTTATCGGCAGCGGCGCGGCAAAGGCGGGAAGCAGGTCGACCGTTCGGTCGTCCTCGAACCGGTCGATCAGCTCATTCGCCAGCGCCTCGATCCGCGGCCTCAGCCTTTCCACCTGGCGCGAGACGAAGGCGCGGTTGACCAGCGTGCGCAGGCGCGTGTGCACCGGCGGCTCGAGCTCCAGCATCGAATTCGCTTCGATCGCGTCGAAGTTCGTCAGATGTTCGCGGCCGCCGCCGGCGGCGATCGAAAGGTAGCCGCCCGGGCGTTCGCGGCCGAGCCGCCGGTCGCGCAGCAGCCGGTTGACCGCGTCGTAGCCGCCGAAGCACCAGAGCCCGTAGTCCTCCCAGAAGAAGGTCGGCGCCACCTCGTGGAGGAAGGCATAGGCCTCGTAGGGGTCCTGGACGAAACGGTCGTCGTGCGGGTCGAGCCTCAGTCGGCGCGTCGCGGGGTCGAAGTCGAGACAGGCGGGGGCGGGCAGGATCATGCGGCGGTCTTAGCCGCTTTCCTGGCCGGGTGGAAAGCACCCGCTGCGCCTTGCCACGGCGCCCACCCCCGCTACTGTCGGGCGGGCTGCAATCTGCGGCAGTCCAGCCCGCACGTTTCCTGCCCATACCGGGGTATGTCATGAAAGTCATCGTCGTCGGCGCCGGCATTGCCGGCCTCTCAACCGCCTGGTCGCTGGTTAAGCGTGGCCACGCGGTGACGTTGCTGGAGCAGGGGACGATCCCCAATCCGTTGGCAGCGTCGGGGGACCACCATCGCATCATCCGCCGCGCCTACGGTGCGGCGACCGGATACGGCCGCGCCATCACGGAAGCCTACGCCGCCTGGGACGAACTGTGGGGCGATCTCGGCGCGGTCCATCACGATCCGCGCGGCTTCCTCTGCGTGTCGCGCGAGGCTGGCGACGAGGCCGAGGAGTACCGCGAGGGGCTTGAGGCGGGCGGTTACCCGTTCGAACTCCTCGACGCGGCCGAGACCGTGCGCCGCTGGCCGTTCCTCGAAGCCGAGACGATCCGCTACGGCTTCTTCTCGACCGAGGGCGGCGCGCTGCACTGCCGCCGCATCGCCGCCGGCATGGCGGGGTGGTTGCGCGCTCACGGTGCCGACGTTCGCGAGAACGCCAAGGTTGCGGGCGTCGACGCCGTGGC
The DNA here is from genome assembly GCA_905339215.1 of Rhizobiaceae bacterium. Taxonomy (GTDB): domain Bacteria; phylum Pseudomonadota; class Alphaproteobacteria; order Rhizobiales; family Rhizobiaceae; genus DUSC01. The sequence continues at coordinate 62,297 of CAJPFN010000059.1, read as the reverse complement.
CGGCGCGGTGACGCTCGCCGATGGCGAGCGGCTTGCAGCCGACCGCGTCGTGGTCACGGCGGGCGCCTGGGTGTTGAAGCTCTTTCCCCAGCTTGCCGCCGACCTCGTCACCTGGCGCACGGCGGTCGTCTATCTCGATCCGCCCGCCGAGCTGAAGCCGGCGTGGGAGACGGCGCCGGTGATCCTCGACGTCGGCGGCCGCATCGATGGCTACATCATCCCGCCGAGCGGCGGCGCCGGGCTGAAGTTCGGCACCGGCCTGCACAAGATGCCCTCCGCCGACGCCGACTGGAACCGCGTCGCAGTGCCGGGCGAGGGGGAGGCCATCCGTGACCGCTTCGCACCGCCCTTCGGCCGTCTCTCCGAATACGGGATCAAGGAGGTGGTGACCTGCGCCTACACCTTCACCGAGGACGAGCGCTTCTTCGGAACCGAAATCGGGCGGGCGCTGGTGGTGTCGGCCTGTTCGGGCCATGGCTACAAGTTCGGCGCCGCGGTCGGCCGCCGCGTCGCCGACGCCATCGAGGACGGAGATACCGATCGGCTGAAGCGCTGGCTACGCGCGGAATCCTGAACGGGCGTCCGCCAAATCGGCGCGGTAAGGTTAGCGTCAGGCGAGAAAACCACCGGCCTTGCGCAAGGCCGAAGCCGCATCCTATCTAACCATGACAGATTTGGGCGATTCCGGCCGCTCGGCGGGCGAATCCAATCCGGAAAAGGGAAAAGAAAATGAAGCACCCCGTCGAAACCTACATGAACCTCGTGCCCATGGTGGTCGAGCAGACCAATCGCGGCGAACGCGCATTCGACATCTTCTCGCGCCTGCTCAAGGAACGCATCATCTTCATCACCGGGCCCGTCGAGGATGGCATGGCGACGCTGGTCTGCGCCCAGCTCCTGTTCCTCGAGGCGGAGAACCCGAAGAAGGAGATCAGCCTCTACATCAACTCGCCGGGCGGCGTGGTGACCTCGGGCATGGCGATCTACGACACCATGCAGTTCATCAAGCCGGCCGTCTCCACGCTGTGCGTCGGGCAGGCGGCCTCGATGGGCTCGCTGCTGCTCTGCGCCGGCCACAAGGACATGCGCTTCGCCACGCCGAACGCCCGGATCATGGTTCACCAGCCGTCGGGCGGCTTCTCCGGCCAGGCCTCCGACATCGAGCGCCACGCCCAGGACATCATCAAGCTGAAGCGGCGCCTGAACGAGGTCTACGTCAAGCACACCGGCAAGGAATACGAGACGATCGAGCGGACGCTCGATCGCGACCATTTCATGACGGCCGACGAAGCCCGGGATTTCGGCCTGATCGACAAGGTCATCACCAGCCGCGAAGCCATGGAAGGTTCGGCTGCCGGCTAGGCGGATCGGGCGGGCGGCGGTCTGGAATGACGCTTTTTTGAAACTGGTGCGCCATTTCTGTCACAATTGGCTGTTCCTTCCCGCATTGCCAGAACCTACGTTAAGGCTATGTTGAGTTTCGGACGCGTAGCCTCGTGGCGGGGCAGCCTCGAATCATTGCCGCGATTTCTGGTTTGTGTTTGGTACGGAAATGCGCAGCCGGGTCTGGCCGCCTGCGCCGGCGTACCGTTCGCCGCAAATTGCCATCCAGCCATCGGCCGCGATCGCGGCGGGTGGAACTGAAAGGACGAGACACATGAGCAAGGTCAGCAACAGCGGCGGCGACTCGAAGAACACGCTCTACTGTTCGTTCTGCGGCAAGAGCCAGCACGAGGTTCGCAAGCTGATTGCCGGCCCGACGGTGTTCATCTGTGATGAATGCGTCGAGCTGTGCATGGACATCATACGCGAGGAGAACAAGACCTCGATGGTGAAGTCGCGGGAGGGCGTTCCGACCCCGCAGGAGATCCTCAAGGTCCTCGACGACTACGTCATTGGCCAGCCCTATGCGAAGCGGGTTCTCTCGGTTGCCGTCCACAACCACTACAAGCGCCTGGCCCACGCCGGGAAGAACAACGACGTCGAGCTGGCGAAGTCGAACATCCTTCTGATCGGCCCGACCGGCTGCGGCAAGACGCTGCTCGCGCAGACGCTGGCCCGTATCATCGACGTGCCCTTCACCATGGCCGACGCCACGACGCTGACGGAAGCCGGCTATGTCGGCGAGGACGTCGAGAACATCATCCTGAAGCTGCTCCAGGCCGCCGACTACAATGTCGAGCGTGCCCAGCGCGGCATCGTCTACATCGACGAGATCGACAAGATTTCCCGCAAGTCGGACAATCCCTCGATCACCCGCGACGTGTCGGGTGAGGGCGTGCAGCAGGCGCTGTTGAAGATCATGGAAGGCACGGTCGCTTCCGTGCCTCCGCAGGGCGGCCGCAAGCACCCGCAGCAGGAGTTCCTCCAGGTCGACACGGCGAACATCCTGTTCATCTGCGGTGGCGCCTTCGCCGGGCTGGACAAGATCATCTCCGACCGCGGCCGCAAGACCTCGATCGGCTTCGGCGCGGCCGTCGCCTCGCCGGAAGACCGGCGCACGGGCGAGCTTTTCCGCCAGGTCGAGCCGGAGGATCTGCTGAAGTTCGGCCTGATCCCCGAATTCGTCGGCCGCCTGCCGGTGCTCGCCACCCTCGAGGATCTCGATGAGCCGGCGCTGATCCAGATCCTGACAGAGCCGAAGAACGCGCTGGTCAAGCAGTACCAGCGGCTGTTCGAGATGGAGAACGTCGATCTCACCTTCCACGAGAACGCGCTGTCGGCGATCGCCAAGCGCGCCATCGAGCGCAAGACCGGCGCCCGCGGCCTGCGCTCCATCATGGAGGCGATCCTGCTCGACACCATGTTCGAGCTGCCGGCGCTCGAGGGCGTGCAGGAAGTGGTGATCTCCGAGGAGGTCGTCTCCGGCAACGCCCGGCCGCTCTACATCTACTCAGAGCGCGAGAAGGAAAAGGGTTCCGTCAGCGCGTAACTCGCGACCTGGCCGGCCGCGCGGGCCGGCGAAGCGTCCGTGCACAAATCAGGAACGGCGCCTTCGGGCGCCGTTTGTGTTTGAATCGGTTAACCCTTGATCTTGCCCGCTGGGGCCTCCACTTATGGCCCAGGTCGAGACCGCATTCCGCGCTGCAATGTCCCACCTCAAGGACGATAGGCGGAACGGCCGGCGACCGTTAATATGAGATTCGCGGTCGGCTCCCCGTGGCGGCTGCGACAGGAAAGGTAAGTCCATGGCCAGAACAATCCGGTCTTCCAGCGACGGCGTCTACGCGGTCCTCCCGCTGCGCGATATCGTCGTGTTCCCCCACATGATCGTTCCGCTGTTCGTCGGCAGGGAGAAGTCGATCAAGGCCTTGGAAGAGGTGATGGGCGCCGAGAAGCAGATCCTGCTGGCGACCCAGATGAATGCCGCCGATGACGATCCGGAACCCAAGGCGATCTACGACATCGGCACGCTCGCCAACGTCCTGCAGCTGCTCAAGCTCCCCGACGGCACGGTCAAGGTGCTCGTCGAGGGCGTTTCGCGCGCCAGCATCTCCGAGTTCACCGATCGCGCCGAGTATCACGAGGCGAAGGCGGCCGTGCTCGTCGAGCCGGCCGAGGAGGAGGTCGAGATCGAGGCGCTGGCGCGCTCGGTGGTCGCCGACTTCGAGAACTACGTCAAGCTCAACAAGAAGATCTCGCCAGAGGTGGTCGGTGCGGCCAGCCAGATCGACGACTATTCCAAGCTCGCCGATACGGTCGCCTCGCACCTGGCGATCAAGATCACCGAGAAGCAGGAGATGCTCGCCACGCTGTCCGTCAAGGAGCGGCTGGAGAAGGCGATGGGCTTCATGGAAGCCGAGATCTCCGTGTTGCAGGTGGAGAAGCGCATCCGCAGCCGCGTCAAGCGCCAGATGGAGAAGACGCAGCGCGAGTACTACCTCAACGAGCAGATGAAGGCGATCCAGAAGGAGCTCGGTGAGGGCGAGGACGGCCGCGACGAGGCCGCCGAGATCGAGGAGCGCATCAAGAAGACGAAGCTGACCAAGGAGGCCCGCGAGAAGGCGGAGGCCGAGCTTAAGAAGCTCCGGACCATGTCGCCGATGTCGGCCGAGGCCACCGTCGTGCGCAACTACCTAGACTGGCTGCTGTCGATCCCGTGGGGTAAGAACTCGAAGGTCAAGCAGGATCTGGACTTCGCCCAGAACGTGCTCGACACCGATCACTACGGCCTCGACAAGGTCAAGGACCGCATCGTCGAGTACCTCGCTGTGCAGAGCCGCCAGAAGAAGCTGAAGGGTCCCATCCTCTGCCTCGTCGGTCCTCCCGGCGTGGGCAAGACCTCGCTCGGCAAGTCGATCGCCAAGGCGACCGGCCGCGAGTTCATCCGCATGGCGCTCGGCGGCGTGCGTGACGAGGCCGAGATCCGCGGCCACCGCCGCACCTATATCGGCTCGATGCCCGGCAAGGTCATCCAGTCGATGAAGAAGGCGAAGAAGTCCAATCCGCTCTTCCTGCTCGACGAGATCGACAAAATGGGTATGGATTTCCGCGGCGATCCGTCGTCGGCGCTGCTCGAGGTGCTCGATCCGGAGCAGAACGCGACCTTCATGGACCACTACCTCGAGGTCGAATACGACCTGTCGAGCGTGATGTTCGTGACGACGGCGAATACGCTGAACATCCCGCCGGCCCTGATGGACCGTATGGAGATCATCCGCATCGCCGGCTACACGGAGGAGGAGAAGGTCGAGATCGCCAAGCGGCACCTGTTGCCCAAGGCCATCCGCGACCATGCGCTGCAGCCGAAGGAGTTCTCGGTGAGCGACGCGGCGATCCGCGCAGTCATCCAGACCTACACCCGCGAGGCGGGTGTCAGGAGCCTGGAGCGCGAGCTGATGAAGCTGGCGCGCAAGGCGGTGACGGAGATCCTGCGGACCAAGAAGAAGTCGGTGAAGATCACGCCCGACAATCTGTCCGATTACCTCGGTGTGCCGCGCTTCCGCTACGGCCAGGTCGAGGCGGACGATCAGGTCGGCGTGGTGACGGGTCTTGCCTGGACCGAGGTCGGCGGTGAACTGCTGACGATCGAGGGCGTCATGATGCCCGGCAAGGGCCGCATGACGGTCACCGGTAACCTGAAGGACGTGATGAAGGAATCGATCTCCGCGGCGGCGTCCTACGTCCGCTCCAGGGCGATCGACTTCGGCATCGAGCCGCCGTTCTTCGACAAGCGCGACATCCACGTCCACGTTCCGGAGGGGGCGACCCCGAAGGACGGTCCGTCGGCCGGCGTGGCGATGGCCACCGCGATTGTCTCGGTTCTGACGGGCATCCCGGTCCGCGCCGATGTGGCGATGACCGGCGAGATCACGCTGCGTGGCCGCGTGCTGCCGATCGGCGGCCTCAAAGAGAAGCTGCTCGCCGCGCTGCGCGGCGGCATCAAGAAGGTGCTGATCCCCGAGGAGAACGCCAAGGATCTCGCCGAGATTCCCGACAACGTGAAGAGCGGGATGGAGATCATCCCGGTCAGCCGGGTCGGCGAGGTGCTGCGTCACGCGCTGGTGCGCATGCCGGAGCCGATCGAGTGGATCGAGCCGGTCGACGCGGCGCCGGCGAAGACCGATGTGGGCGACGAAGCGGGTGCTTCGTCTCTCGCCCACTGACCGCAAAGCGACAGGTCGGAAAAAGCCGGGCCCAGTGCCCGGCTTTTTTTGTGAAAAAGCCCGGAAAACCGGGCGATTCAGGCCCGCGGAACGCAAATAGGACTTGGTGGCGGGAACGGTTCTTTCTAGAGTCCGTTTTCTGCCGGTCGAATCGAAATCCCGGTATTCTCAAGGAAGGATGTTTTGATGAACAAGAACGAACTGGTGTCTGCCGTCGCTGACGCAGCGAAGATTTCGAAGAGCGACGCTCAGTCGGCGGTCGATGCGGTGTTTTCCGTCATCACCTCCGAGTTGAAGAAGGGTGGCGACGTGCGCCTCGTCGGATTCGGCAATTTCAGCGTCACCAAGCGCGCCGCCACCACCGGCCGCAACCCGCAGACCGGTGCCGAAGTGAAGATCCCGGCGCGCAGCGTGCCGAAGTTCTCCGCCGGCAAGGGCCTCAAGGACGCCGTGAACTGATCCGTCGATCCCTTCGACGATCCGAGGAGCCGGGCACCGTCCCGGCTTTTCTTTTTCCGGCGGTGCGACATTTTCCCCCGCCCGGCCGGACCGTCACCCGCCCGTCATCGCGCTACCCTAGATTCTCGTCGCCGTCCCGGCTGATCGCCGCGCGGCAGGCTGGGGGCTGCATCGGTGAATGCGCACGACATGCCGCCCGATCGTGCGGCGGAACGGATCTTCGAGGAGGCGCTCGAACTGCGGGAGGCGGTTGCCGCCGGTTCGGCGGAGAAGATCGCGCGCTTCCGCGCCTTCGGTGCCGGCGACGACCCCTCACTCGTCAATCTCGCCCACTATCTCTCGCTCCGACATCACGACATCCGCATGCTGCAGCGGCAGTTGATGTGGCGAGGCCTGTCCTCGCTCGGCCGTCTGGAAAGCCGTGTGTTGCCCACGCTCGACGCCGCACTCGCCGCGCTGGCGGCGCTGGAAGGGCGTCCGGCGCCGTTTGCTGCGCCGACAGAAGACGACTTCTTTGCCGGCGAAGCCCGGCTTGCGGCGGCCTCTGACCGCCTCTTCGGCGCTGCGCCACGCAACCGCCGCAGCCGCATCATGGTCACCCTGCCATCCGAGGCCGCGGTCGACCGCGACTGGGTCGTATCGCTCGCCCGCAGTGGAATGGACGTGGCGCGCATCAATTGCGCTCATGACGGCGTAGAAGCCTGGCGGGCGATGGCCCGCAACGTCGAGGCCGCCGCTGCGGCCGTCGGACGTCGGCTGAAGATTCTGATGGACATTGCCGGTCCGAAGATCCGCACCGGCGCGGTCGCCTTGCCCGAACCCAAGGCGCGGCTTCATTCCGGCGACGCCTTCCGCCTCGTCTCGGCCGGTCCGCCGCGGCCGACGCTTGACATGCCGTTCAGCGCGGCCGTGTCGCTGCCGGAAATCGTCACCCGTCTCGAGCCGGGGCATCGCTTTCGCTACGACGACGGCAAGCTCGAAGGGGTCATCGAGAGCGCCGGCGGCGGCGAGGCGGTTGTGCGCGTCGAGCGGGCGAAGGAGCGGGGCGCGAAGCTCAAGCCGGAAAAGGGCATCAACCTGCCCGACACCGCCCTCGGTCTCTCGCCGCTGACGGCAAAGGACGAGGCGGATCTCGCCGCGGTCATCGAATGCGCCGACATGATCGGCTATTCCTTCGTCAGCCGGCCGTGCGACATCCAGCTGCTCGAGGATGCGCTCGCACGCCACGGGGGCCGCGTCCGGCCGCTTGGCCTTGTCGCCAAGATCGAGCGGCCCGCGGCGGTGCGCAACCTGCCGGACCTGATCGCCGCAGCAGGCGGCCGACGCCCGTTCGGCGTCATGATCGCGCGCGGCGATCTCGCCGCCGAGATCGGCTTCGAACGTCTGGCGGAGATGCAGGAGGAGATCCTCTGGATCTGTGAGGCGGCGAGCGTGCCGGTCGTGTGGGCGACGCAGGTCCTGGAAGGCCTCGTCAAGGACGGCATTCCCTCGCGCGGCGAGATGACCGACGCCGCCATGGCGGCGCGCGCCGAATGCGTGATGCTGAACAAGGGGTCCGATGGTCGCGGCGGCGGTCGACGTCCTCGACCGGCTGCTGGCACGCATGGACGAGCACGTTTTCAAGAAGACGCCGCGACTGCGCGCCCTGAGGTCCTGGTAGGTCAGGCCCCGGTGTCAGGGAAAGACCTTCGAATCCTTGACGACGCCGTAGACCAGGCTGGTGTTGATCGAGGCGATGCCGGGGATGGCGTGCAGCCTGTTGCGCACGAAAGCCTCGTAGGCGTCGAGGTCTGCCACCATCACCTTCAGCAGATAGTCGGCATCTCCGGTCATCAGGTGGCATTCGAGGATCTCGTCGATCTCGATGACCCGCGCCTCGAACAGGCGCACGCTGTCCTTCTCGTGGCGCTGCAGCGCGATCCGGATGAAGGCCGTGACCGAAAGTCCGTAGGCCTTGGCGTCGACCCGTGCCGCGTAGCCGGTGATGATGCCGCGTTCCTCGAGCAGCCTGACGCGCCTGAGGCAGGGCGATGGCGACAGTGCCACCCGATCGGCGAGGTCCTGGTTGGTCAGCCGCCCGTCCTTCTGCAGAGCACGGACGATCTGGCGATCCTTGGCATCCATGAGCGTCATTTCAGTCACCTAGTGGCAGGAAATGCTATATTCAGAGAGAATATTGACACAAATAGCAAGAAAACGCCAGCGCCGATCGCCTATCCTGCCTTGGACACAGCAGGAGTTCGCCATGCATGCCGACCGTCCCTCCGGATTTTCCACCCGCGCCATCCATCACGGCTACGAACCGATGGACAATGAAGGCGCGCTCACCCCGCCGCTGCACCTGACGTCGACCTTCGCCTTCGAAACGGTCGAGGCAGGCGCCGCGATCTTCTCCGGCGAGCGCCCCGGCCATATCTATTCGCGCATCTCCAACCCGACGCTCGACCTGCTCGAGCGCCGCTGCGCCGACCTCGAGGGCGCCGAAGCCGGTCTCGCGCTCGCCTCCGGCATGGGGGCGATCACCTCGGTGCTCTGGACCTTCCTGTCGCCCGGCGACGAGATCGTCACCGACACGACGCTCTATGGCTGCACCTTCGCCTACATGCGCCACGGGCTTTCGCGCTTCGGTGTCACCATCACCCACGCCGACCTGACCGACCCGGCCATGCTGGAGAAGGCGATGAGCCCGAAGACGCGGATCGTCTACTTCGAGACCCCCGCCAACCCGAACATGCGCCTCGTCGACATCGCCGCGGTGACGGCGATCGCCAGGGCCCACGGCGCGCTCACCGTCGTCGACAACACCTACGCGACGCCGGTGCTGACCCGACCGATCGAGCATGGCGCCGACATCGTCGTCCACTCGGCGACGAAGTACATGGGCGGCCACGGAGACCTCGTCGGCGGCATCGCCGTCGGCTCCGCCGAGCACATCGCCCAGGTCCGCACAGTCGGCATGAAGGACATGACCGGCGCGGTCATGGCGCCGTTCAACGCCATGCTGGTGCTGCGCGGGCTGAAGACGCTGGCGCTCAGGGTCGAGAGGCATTGCCAGAGCGCGATGGCGGTGGCCCGCTTCCTCGAAATCCATCCCGCGGTCGGCGCGGTGTATTATCCGGGCCTTCCGTCGTTCGCGCAGCACGCGCTCGCCGCGCGGCAGATGCCGGGCTTCGGCGCCATGATCGCCTTTGAGCTGAAGGGCGGCTTCTCCGCAGGCTGCCGCATGATGAACCGACTGCAATTGATCCGCCGGGCGGTGTCGCTGGGCGATGCCGAGAGCCTCGTCCAGCACCCGGCGTCGATGACCCACTCGACCTATACGCCGGAGGAGCGCGCCGCCCACGGCATCTCCGAAGGGCTGATCCGCCTGTCGGTCGGGCTCGAAGACCTGCCCGACATCCTGGCCGACCTCGAGGCAGCGCTTGACGAGCCGCTGGCGAAGGCCGCCTGATCGTCTTTAATCGGGGCGACGGCACGCTGGGAGGAGCATCCGATGACCGATCTCGATAACCTCGAAACGCTGCACCGCCGGCTGCTGTGGCTGTCCTGCTGGACGATCCACAACGCCAATCACCTGCGCCCGAAGGGGGAGGGCGACGTCAAGGTCGGCGGCCACCAGGCCAGTTCCGCCTCGATGGCGGCGATCATGACGGCGCTCTATTTCCATGCGCTGCGTCCCGAGGACCGCGTCGCGGTGAAACCGCACGCCGGCCCGGTCTTCCACGCCATCCAGTACCTGATGGGCAACCAGACCCGCGACCGGCTGGAGGCCTTCCGCGCCTATGGCGGCGCGCAGAGCTATCCCTCGCGCACCAAGGACGTCGACGACGTCGACTTTTCCACCGGCTCGGTCGGCCTCGGCGCCGCCTTTCCGGTATTCGCCTCGATCGCCCAGGACTATCTCCGCGGCCACGGCTGGGGTGCGGGACCGGAAGGCCGCATGGTGGCGCTGATCGGCGACGCCGAGCTCGACGAGGGCAACATCTACGAGGCCCTGCAGGAGGGCTGGAAACACGACCTGCGCAATGTCTGGTGGGTGATCGACTACAATCGCCAGAGCCTCGACGGCGTCGTCCGCGAAGGCCTGTGGGCGCGCATCGAGGCGATTTTCGGCGCGTTCGGATGGCGCGTCGCGCGCTTGAAATATGGCGCGCTGCAAGAGGCGGCCTTCGCCGAGCCGGGCGGCGCGGCCCTGCGCGACTGGATCGACGCCTGCTCCAACGCGCTCTATTCGGCGTTGACCTTCCGGGGCGGCGAGGCCTGGCGCGAGCGCCTGGCAGTCGATCTCGCCGGCGATCCGGCGGCCGCCGCGCTGCTCTCGCGGCGCACCGACGCCGAACTCGCCGCGCTGATGGAGAACCTCGGCGGCCATTGTCTTGAAACGCTGTGCCGGGCCTTCGACGCCGTCAACGACGACCGGCCGACCGTCTTCCTCGCCTATACGGTGAAGGGCTGGGGCACGCCGCTCGCCGGCCACAAGGACAACCATGCCGGCCTGATGACGCCTGCGCAGATGGAGGTCTTCCGCGCCGCCATGGCGGTGCCGGAAGGGCAGGAATGGGAGCCGTTTGCGGCCGTGCCCGACGTCGCCGCGCTGAAATCCTTTCTCGGCCGCGTCCCGTTCTTCGCCAAGGGGCGGCGGCGCCATTCCGCGCCCGCCCTGCCGGTTCCGGCAGCCGTCGCCCTCGACGACAAGGTTCAGTCGACCCAGGCCGGCTTCGGCAAGATCATGGACGAACTCGCCCGCGCCGGCGGCCCGCTCGCCGACCGCATCGTCACCATGTCGCCCGACGTCACCGTGTCGACCAATCTCGGCGGCTGGGTCAACCGGCGCGGCCTCTTCGCCCGCGCGCCGCGCGCCGACGTCTTCCGCGACGAGCGCGTGCCATCGGCACAGAAATGGGCATTCTCGCCGTCCGGCCAGCACGTCGAGCTGGGCATCGCCGAAATGAACCTGATGCTGATGCTCGGCGCCGCCGGCCTCTCCCACAGCCTGTTCGGCGAGCGGCTGATCCCGGTCGGCACGGTCTACGATCCCTTCGTCGCCCGCGGCCTCGATGCGCTGAACTACGCCTGTTACCAGGATGCCCGATTCCTGCTGGTCGGCACGCCGTCAGGCGTCACACTGGCGCCCGAGGGCGGTGCGCACCAGTCGATCGGCACGCCGCTGATCGGGATGGCCCAGGACGGGCTGGCGAGCTTCGAGCCGGCCTATCTCGACGAGCTGTCCATCGTCATGGCCTGGGCCTTCGACTACCTCCAGCGCGACGGCGAGGGCGACCCCGACGAGCGCACCTGGCTGCGCGACGAGACCGGCGGCTCGGTCTATCTGCGCCTGTCGACGCGGCCGATCGAGCAGGCCGGGCGGCGGCCCGGAAGCGGCTTCGAGCAGGGCGTCATCGACGGCGCCTACTGGCTGCGCGAGCCGGGGCCGAACGCAGAGGTTGTCATCTGCTACCAGGGCGCGGTCGCGCCCGAGGCAATCGAGGCGGCCGGCCGCATCATGGGCTCTCGACGCGACATCGGCGTTCTCGCCGTCACCTCCGCCGACCGGCTGAACGCCGGCTGGACGGCGGCGCGGCGGGCGCGCGCCCGCGGCTTCGCCGGCGCGACCAGCCACGTCGAGCGCCTGCTCGAGGCGCTGCCGGCGCACTGCACGCTGATCACCGTGATCGACGGCCATCCGGCCACGCTCGCCTGGCTGGGCGCGGTGTCGGGACTCCGGACCGTGCCGCTCGGCGTCGAGCATTTCGGCCAGACCGGCACGATCGGCGACCTCTACCGCCATTTCGGCATCGACGCCGACGCGATCGTCCGCGCCGCCTCGCGGATTGCGCCGGGCAGGCCGATCCGGTTGCTGGCGTAGGGAGCAGGCGGCCGCCGAGCGCCACCCGGATTTCTCTCGGCGCTCGGCCGCCGCCCGTCACGCGGCAGTTGCGCCGGCAACGCGGGCGGCGTCGGCATTTCCGTCCTGTCCCGGCAGAAAGCGCAGCGCCGGGTCCTTGATCTCGCCGCGGCTCAGCATCCTGGCGTCTTCGACATAGTTGAACGTCATCTCCCACGGCGCCCGGTCGCCCTGGCGCGGCAGCATGTCGATCGCGCGTTTCACGTAGCCGGCGCCGAAGTCGAGCAGCGGCCGTGTCGCGATCTCGCCCGGCGGCCGCTCGGCGACGCAGACGGCGTGGCCCTCCGTGTCCATGAGGGCGAGCAGCCGACAGAATTGTTGGCATAAAAGCCCGACCTTCAATGTCCATGCCGAGTTCGTATAGCCGGCGGCGAAGCAGAAGTTCGGTACGCCGTCGAGCATCATGCCCTTGAAGACCAGGCGCTCCGACGGTTCGACACGGCCGCCATCGACGAAGAGTCCGGCGCCGCCGAAGAGCTTGATCTGGAGGCCGGTCGCAGTGACGATCGCGTCCGCCTCGATCTCCTCGCCGGAGGCCATGCGCACGCCGGTCTCGGTGATGCGGTCGATCGTGCCGGTGACGATCGAGGCGCGTCCCGCGCGAATCGCCTTGAAGAGATCGCCGTCCGGCGCCACGCACAGCCTTTGGTCCCACGGGTCGTAGGGTGGGTTGAAGTGGACGTCGACCGGATAGCCCTTCGGCAGCGAGCGCCGGTTGCTCCATCGGATCAGCCGCCGCGCCAGCTTGGGATGATTGCGGCACAGCAGCCAGAACCAGCGCTGGCGGAGCACGTTGGCTTTGCGCGCCGCCGCATGGGCGCGGACCTCGGGAAGGAAGCGGCGGAAGAGGTCGGCCAGCCAGTCGCGCGAGGGGAGCGGCATCACATAGGTCGGCGTGCGCTGGATCTGGGTGACGTGCGCCGCCGTCGCCGCCAGCGCCGGCACCAGCGTCACCGCCGTGGCGCCGCTGCCGATCACGGCGATCTTCTTGCCGGCGTAGTCGAAGTCGGCCGGCCAGTGCTGAGGGTGGATCAGCGTGCCGCGGAAATCGTCCATCCCGGCAAATGGCGGGCTGTAGCCCCGGTCGTAGTCGTAGTAGCCGGTCGCGCAGAACAGCCAGCGGGCGCGTATCCTCGCTTCGGCGCCGATATCCGTGCGGTGCGCTGTCACCGTCCACAGCGCGGCTTTGCTGTCCCATTCGGCGCGCAGCACCTTGTGATGATAGCGGATCTTCTTGTCGGCGCCGCTTTCGGCCGCCGCCTCGCGCAGGTAGACGAGGATGTCCGGGGCGTCTGCGATCGCCTTCTCGGAACGCCACGGCTTGAACTCGAAACCGAAGGTGAAGAGGTCGGAATCCGAGCGGATGCCCGGATAGCGGAACAGGTCCCACGTGCCGCCGAGGTCGCTGCGCGCCTCGAGGATCGTCCAGCTCTTGCGCGGCAACTCTCTTGCGAGATAGCTGGCGGCGCAGATTCCGGAGAGTCCCGCGCCGACGATGAGCACGTCGAGCGGCGCTTCGTCAGGTGTGCCGTTGACGGCATTCATGCCGTTCTCCTTCTCGGGGGACAGGCGGCAATTCGGACCGCCACCGCGCTTTGGTAGCACGCGGCAGGACGGGCGCAACGCTGCCGCCATCCGTCCCGGAAAGCGGTCCGAGTGGCCCTTTCGGCCTACAGGCAACGAAAATCATACTGAAAGATATAATGAATCTCGCTCGGGATCAGCGTCCGTCCGTCCATTTCCTAACCTTACGCTGTCATTTCCCGCGCCGCCATGGGCGACGGCGGGATGCTCAGGGAGGAATAGATGAAAAGATTTCTCACGGCTTCAGTGGCGATTGGCGCCATCCTCGCCGGTAGCCCGGCTTTCGCTCAAGAGACCATCAAGATCGGTATCCTCGTGGCCCTCGAAGGCGCATTCGCCGACGGCGGCAAGGACGGCGTGCGCAACGTCGAACTGGCCCTCCGCCAGGTCAACAACATGATCGCCGGCAAGAAGGTCGAGACGGTGGTGGCGCCGACCGACACCACGCCCGACACCACGATCCGCCAGGCGCGCAAGCTGATCGAGCAGGACAAGGTCGACTTCATCGTCGGCCCGCTGTCGGGTTCGGAAGGCATCGCCATGCGCGACTACGCCAAGACCATACCCGACAAGACCGTGATCAACGGCATCTCCGGCGCGCTGGAGACGACGTGGGTCGACCCGGCGCCGAATTTCTTCCGCTTCAACCTCGACGGTTCGCAGTGGGGCTACGGCCTCGGCAGCTACGTGGTCAAGGAGAAGGGCTGGAAGAAGATCGCCACGGTCGCGGCGGACTATTCGTTCGGCTACACCAACTTCCTCGGCTTCGCCGTCGACTTCTGCAAGTCGGGCGGCGACATCGCCGAGCGCTTCTGGGTGCCGCTGGGCTCGTCGGACTTCGGCGGCGTCATCGCGGCGCTCCCCGACGACGTTGACGCCATCTACCTCGGCGTGGGCGGCACGGACGCCATCAACTTCCTCAACCAGTACGAGCAGGCCGGCGCCGAGACCAACCTGATCGGCGGCACCATCATGGCCGACCAGACGGTGCTGACTTCCAAGGGCCGCGCCAAGGAAGCCCTTGCCGGCACGCCGACCTCCGGTCCGTTCGCCAACGACAACCCGGATCCGGCCTGGCAGTCCTACGTGAAGCTCTACCAGGACGGCTTCCCCGAGAACGAGCGCTTCCCCAGCCCGTCGCTGTTCGGCCTCGGCTACTACACGGCGACGCTCGCCGCCATCACGGCGCTGGAACAGATCGGCGGCGACCTGAGCGACGGGCAGAAGAAGTTCCACGAGGCGCTGTCCAACCTCGAGCTCGACAGCCCGACCGGCAAGATCAAGCTCAACGAGAACCGCCAGGCGTCCGGCACGGTCTTCGTCACCGAGGTGGTCGAGGGTGCCGACGGCAACCTGACGAGCAAGATGGTCGCCAAGGTGGACAACGTCACGCAGACGCTGGGCATGACGCCGGACGAGTTCCGCGCCATGGGCTTGCCGTCGCGCGAGACGCCCGACTGCGCCAAGCTGCGCGGCGGCTGATCGGCCAGGCGCCACGGGGGCCGGCCGGCGGCGGGCCCCCGTTATCGACTGCGAACGTCCCTGCCGGCGCTTGCGGCGGCAGGGCGAGGCCGGTAGTCATGTCGCTCATCACCTACCTTTCGCGTGTTCATTTTGCCGACAGCGTTCTCGAGGACGCCATCGAGGCGGAGCTCGACTACCAGCGCATCGCGCGACCGCTGGTGATCACCGACCAGATCCTACAGGGCAGGGCATTCGAGCGCCTGCTCGCCGCCCTGCCGGAGCAGGTCCGGCCGAAGGTCCTCGACGTTCCGCCATCGACCGGCCGCGAGGAGGACCTGCTCGCGGCGGCGCAACTGTTCGCGACCGGACGCTGCGATGGCATCATCGGTTTCGGCGGCGCCACCGCGATCGACCTCGCCAAGATCCTCTCCCTGACCGGCGCCGATCCGGCAGCCCTGACACGGCGCCTCGACGGCGCCGGCGCTCCGGTCCGCATGCGCGCGGCCGGTTCTCCGGCGATCGTCATCCCGACCAGCGCGGCTAGCGGCGCAGGGTTGAGCCGCTGCGCCGGCATTGTGCGCAGCGACGGCCGGCGCGTGACGCTGATCGGCGCGCCGATGCTTCCCGCTGCGGCGTTGTGCGATCCCACCCTGATGGGCGAAGAGCCCCGCGAAGCGGTCGCCGCGGCTGGCATGGACGTCATCGTCCATTGCATCGAGACCTATCTTTGCGCCGACTGGAATCCGCCCGCCGACGGGATTGCCCTCGAAGGGCTGCGCCGCGCGGCGGCAGTGCTCGAACGCGCCGTGGCCGACCGCGGCGACCTCGAGGCGCGGCGCGAGCTTCTGGCGGCGGCGCTCAATGGCGCCCTCGCCGAGGAAAAGGGACTGGGCGGCATCCATGCGCTTGCGCACGCGCTCGAGGAGACGCCGACCGCGGCGGCCGCACGCCACGGCCGCTTCCATGCCGCGCTGGCGCCGCAGGTGCTCGCCTTCAACGCGCCGGCGGTCGGCGGCCGCTACAGGCTGATCAAGCAAGCCATGCGCCTGCCGGCAGCGGCGGACCTGCCGCAGGCCGTCGCCGATCTTGGTGCGCGCCTGGCGCTGCCCGTCCGCCTCGGCGTCGCCGGTGTCGGGCGCACCACGCTCGGTCCCGTTTCGCGCCGGGCGGAGGCCGATCCGGCGAACCGGACGAACCCGCGGCTGGCCACCGCGGGTGACTACAAGGCGATGCTGGAGGCGGCGTTTTGATCGCGGTTTTTGACTTTCCCATGACGCTGGGTCAATCTTGATGGTCGAGTGCATCGCCAGAATGCATCGGGGAGGAAGATGAGTACTGCAGTCGCGGTGCTACACGGCTCCTTCGGTCGTGTTTGCCTGTACAACATGGACCGGGCGATGGTGCTTCACGCGCATCGCGAAGGGCATCTGGTCTTTTTCGTCGAAGGTTCGCCTGCCGAAATGGTGGTCGAAGGCAAGGCCTTCCCCATCTCGCCCGGACAGGCGGTCGCCATCAGCCCGTGGCAGCCGCACTATTACCGCCCCAGGTCGAACGGGACGCTGCTGGCGCTCGTCCTCTACATCAAGCCCGGCTGGTTCCTTGAGGCGTCGCGGCGGGCGACCTCGTCGCTGCGCTTCGGCCGCGTCGCCATCGAGGCCAACGATCCGATCACGCGCCACGTCTTCCGCATCGCGCGGGCGATGCTCGAGGACGGCGACGGCGGCGGCAATGTCGAGGACGTACTCTGCGCACTCACCCAGGCCTGCTTCGACCAGTCGTGGCAGTGGACGCACGAGGGCACGGCCTTCGTCGGCCGGCCACTGCCGGTCTGGGATTTCCGCGTCCGGACCTCTTTGCGCCTGATGCGCGAGGGCGTCGGGCTGACCACCCTCGACGAGATCGCCCGCAAGGCCGGGCTGTCGCGGCCGCATTTCTTCAAACTGTTCCGCCAGCATGTCGGGGTGACGCCCAACATCTACATGAATGCCCTGCGCATGGAGTCGGCGATCCACAGGCTTTCGGCGTCCCACGACGCCGTCACCGCGATCGGCCTCGATCTCGGTTTCTCCAGCCAGGCGAGTTTCTCCCGCTTCTTCATCGCCAATGGCGTGGTGGCCCCTTCTGACTACCGCCGGAGCGTCACGGTGACGACTGCCCTTGACTGAAAAAGGCCGACTATGGGCGACGGTGCGAAACTGAAAGGTATGCCGGTCCGCGACGCCCCGCCTAGACTGTGGGCCTATGCGGGGAGACACGTCGCCTGAGGCGGCGAGGGCGCGGCGGGCAGGAGCGATTGATGGGAGAATTCATGCAGCGCCATCCAGCCTGGTCGGTCGTCCTGACCTTCCTGGCGGCGGTGCTGCTATGGGCGATCTTCGCCCCCTGGCCGGACGGACTCGAGGAGGTGTTCGGCAAGAAGCGCATCTTCCTCAACGCCGTCTTTTCCGGCGTCACGCTCGGCGGGCTCTATTTCCTCGTGGCGAGCGGCTTCACGCTGATCTTCGGCCTTATGCGCAACGTCAACCTCGCCCACGGCTCGCTCTATCTCATCGGCGGCTACCTCGGCTTCGAATTCTCCGAGGCGACGGGCCTTTGGCTCATCTCCTTCGTCTTCGTCTTCATCGTCGTCGGACTGATCGGCGTCGTCCTGCAATATGTCGTGTTCCGCAGGATGGAGGGCGAGGACCTGCGCCAGACCCTCGTCACCATCGGCCTGTCGATCGTCTTCGCCGACATCCTGCTGTGGATATGGGGCGGGCAGTCCTACACGATCCTCACGCCGGACTGGCTGAGCGGCCCGACCAGGCTGCCGGTCATCTCCTCGATCAAGTCGAACGGCGAGGTGGTCTACCTCTCCTATCCGGCCGTGCGCATCGCCATTCTCGTCGCGGCGATCGTCATCGGCGTGCTGATGTGGCTGGCGTTGAACCGCACGCGCATCGGCATGCTGATCCGCGCCGGCGTCGACGACCGGGAGATGCTGGCGGCCTCGGGCGTGCGCATCCAGTTCGTCTTCGTCGCGGTGTTCGCCTTCGGCGCGGGCCTCGCCGGCATCGGCGGCATCGTCGGCGGCACGTTCCAGTCGCTGTCGCCGGGCGAGGACGTGCGCTTCCTGCTCGCCTCGCTGGTGGTGGTGATCGTCGGCGGCATGGGCTCGATACCGGGCGCCGCGCTCGGGGCGCTGATCGTCGGTCTCGCCGAGCAACTCGGCTCGGTCTACGCGCCGACCTATTCGGTGGTGTTCACCTTCCTCATCATGGCGCTCGTGCTGGCGTTCCGCCCGCAAGGCCTGCTCGGCGGAGGGCGCTAGGTGGCCGTCATCGGCGACGCAAGTCCGATCGAGCGGCGCCCGGCCTGGTACAGCCGGATCCCGGCGGCATGGTGGGTGGTTGCCGTCGTGGCCGTCCTCATGCCTGCCGTTGCCAACGACTTCATCCTCTTCCAGGTCTTCGGCTGGGCCTTCATCCTCGGCATGATCGCGTTGTCGCTGCAGTTCCTTGCCGGCTATGGCGGCATGGTCAGCCTCCTGCAGATGACGGTCGCCGGGCTCGGCGGTTATGGCGTCGCCATTCTCGGCTCCAGCGGGGTCGCCGCCATCTCGCTCGGCTTGCCGTGGTGGATCTACATCCCCGTCGCAATCGTTATCGCCGCCGTGTTCGCCACCCTGGTCGGGGCGCTAGCGGTGCGCACCGAGGGCATCTACACGATCATGATCACGCTGGCGATCGCCAGCGCGTTCTTCTACTTCGCCCGCCAGAACTACGTGATCTTCAACGGCTATTCGGGCTTCAACCTGGTTGTGCCGCCGCATCTGTTCGGCGTCGACTGGCGTCAGCCGATCCCGTTCTACTACCTCGCGCTCGGCTGCGCGGTGCTCTCCTATCTCGCCGTGCGCTATGTGGCGCGGTCGCCGTTCGGGCTGGCGTTGCAGGGCGTGCGCGACAATCCCCGGCGCATGGCCGCGCTAGGCTTCAACGTCACCGCCCACCGCATCTTCGCCTATACCTTCGCCTCGGTGATCGCCGCGGTCGGCGGCATCCTGCTGGTGTGGCAGAACGCCCAGATCTCGCCGGGCACGGCCGGCATCCCGGCGGCCATCGACATTCTCGTGATCGCCGTTGTCGGCGGCATCGCGCGCCCGGTCGGCCCCTTCGTCGGCGCGCTGATCTACGTGCTGCTGCGCGCCTTCACGCCCGACGTGCTCACCGCGTTCGGCATGTCCGGCGAGCGCTTCAAGCTGCTCGTCGGCATCGGCTTCCTGGTCATCGTCTACTTCTCGCCCGACGGCGTGCTCGGGCTATGGGACCGCTGGCGCAATTCGCGCAACCGCCGCGTCGATCCGCTGACGGGGGCCGAGCGATGAACGCACGCGTCTCCCAGGTCATGTCGCAGGCCGCGCTGTCGAGTACCGCCTTCGCCGGCAACGCGCTTGAGCTGCGCGGCGTCACCAAGACCTTCGGCGCGCTCGCCGCGCTCACCGACGTGACGCTGACGGTCAAACCCGGCGAGCGGCGCGCCGTGCTCGGCTCCAACGGCGCCGGCAAGACGACGTTGTTCAACTGCGTCACCGGCGATTTCCTGCCGACCTCCGGTGCCATCCGCCTGTTCGGCGAGGACGTCACCCGCTTCCCGGCCCACGAGCGCATCCGCCGCGGCCTGCGCCGCACCTACCAGATCTCGCTTCTGTTCACCGGCCTCACCGTCACGGAGAACGTCTACCTCGCCTGCCGGGGGGTGAGCCGCGGCCGCTTCTCGCTGCTCAGGCCCGGCCGCAGCGACGTCTTGATGGCGCGCGCCCGCGAACTGATCGACGCCGTCCACATGACGGCCGCGCGCGACACGAAGGTATCCGAACTCTCCTACGGCCAGCAGCGGCAGCTGGAGATCGCGCTGGCCCAGGCGGGCGCGCCGCGGCTGATCCTGTTCGACGAGCCGGCAGCGGGCCTGTCTCCGGCCGAGCGCGCCGACCTCGTCGCCATCCTCACCGGCCTGCCGTCGCATATCGGCTTCATCATCATCGAGCACGACATGGACGTGGCGCTCCGCGTCGCCGAGACCGTGTCGATGATGCACAACGGCCGCATCTTCAAGGAAGGCACCCCGCGCGAGATCGAGAGCGACGCCGAGGTCCAGGAACTCTACCTCGGAGGCGGTCATGGCTGAGCGCCGCGCCTCCGCTCCCGCCCTCGACGTCCGCGGGCTCAACGTCTTCTACGGCGCCAGCCACGCGCTTCAGGGCGTCGACCTCCATCTGCACGGCGGCGTGCTCTCCGTCGTCGGCCGCAACGGCATGGGCAAGACGACGCTGTGCAAGGCGATCATGGGCCTCGTACCGGTCTCGTCAGGGTCGATCACGTTTGCCGGGACCTCTCTGGTCGGCCTCTCGCCGGCCGACATCGCCCGCCTCGGCGTCGGCTACGTGCCGCAGGGGCGGCGGCTCTGGCGTTCGCTCACGGTGGACGAGCACCTGCAGCTGGTCGCCAGGAAGGGCGGCGCCTGGACGGTCGAGCGCATCTATTCGACCTTCCCGCGGCTTGCGGAGCGCAAGGGCAATGGCGGCGGCCAGCTGTCGGGCGGCGAGCAGCAGATGCTGGCGATTTCGCGCGCACTGCTCGCCAATCCGCGCCTGCTCGTCATGGACGAGCCGACCGAGGGCCTCGCCCCGGTCATCGTCGCGCAGGTCGAGGAGATGCTGCTTCGCCTCGCCGAGGAAGGCGACATCGACGTGCTCGTCATCGAGCAGAATATCGGTGTCGCCACTGCGGTCGCCGAGAACGTTGCGATCATGGTCAACGGCCGCATCAACCGCATCGTCGAGGCCGGCGTGCTTGCCGCCGACCGCGACCTCCAGCAGCGCATGCTGGGTGTCGGCCGCCACGAGAACGAAGCAGCGCCGGCGCACGGCGCACCGCGCGCCGCCCAGGCCCCTGCCGCGGCCGTTGCCGGCCCGGCGCTGGTCTACAATTCCAACCCCACGCTGCCGACGCGCTGGTCGCAGCCGACGCCGGTCCGGGTGATCGAAAATGCCGCGCGCACCCAGTCGGGCGCCGCGTCGGCTGCGGCGCGCGCCGATCTGCGTCCGCTCGCCTCAACCGGCGAGCAGGTGGTGCTGGTCGCCGGCACGCTCGACACCAAGGGCGAGGAATTGCGCTTCATCCGCGACGTGATCCGCGGCCACGGTCTTCCCGTGCGCATGGTCGACCTCTCCACCTCGGGACGCCATTCGGGCGCCGAGGTGCCGGCTCACCAGATCGCCGCCTACCACCCGCGCGGCGCGGCCGGCGTGTTCATCAACGACCGCGGCCAGGCTGTCGCCGGCATGACGCTCGCCTTCGAGCGCTGGATCGAGCGCCAGTCCGGCGTCGCCGGCATCATCGCCGCCGGCGGCTCCGGCGGCACGGCGATGGCCGCTCCCGCGATGCGCGCCCTCGCCGTCGGCGTGCCCAAGGTGATGATCTCCACCGTCGCCTCTGGCGACGTGTCCCGCTACGTCGGCCCGGCCGATATCCTGATGCTGCATTCCGTCGCCGACGTGCAGGGTCTGAACTCGATCACGCGGGCGGTGTTGCGCAACGGCGCCAACGCCCTTTCCGGCATGGTACTCGCGCAGCGCGAGGCCGCCCGTCGTCCCGCACCGGCCGGCGAACTGCCGGCGCTCGGGTTGACCATGTTCGGCGTCACCACGGCGTGCGTCCAGCAAATCTCCGACACGCTGAAGGCCGACTACGACTGCCTCGTCTTCCATGCCACCGGGATCGGCGGCCGCTCGATGGAGAAGCTGATCGACAGCGGGCTGATCCGCGCCGTCATCGACGTCACCACGACCGAGGTCGCCGACATGCTGGTCGGCGGCGTGCTGCCGGCGACCGAGGACCGCTTCGGCGCCGTGATCCGCCGGCGCATCCCCTATGTCGGCTCCTGCGGCGCGCTCGACATGGTCAATTTCGGTCCCTTCGACACGGTTCCGGAGAAGTTCAGGAACCGCAATCTCTACCGGCACAACCCGCAGGTGACGCTGATGCGCACCACGGCCGAGGAATGCGCCGCCATCGGCCGCTGGATCGGCGACCGGCTCAACCAGATGGACGCGCCGGTTCGCTTCTTCCTCCCCGAAGGCGGCGTTTCCGCCATCGACAGGCCGGGTCAGCCCTTCCACGACCCGGCCGCCGATCAGGCGCTGTTCAACGCGCTGGAGAGGACCGTGACGCAGACCACCAGCCGGCAACTCATCCGCGTGCCCTACAACATCAACGATCCGGCCTTCTCCCAGGAGGTCGTGCGCGTCTTCCGCACGCTGCACGGCACGGGACGCACGCCCGGACGCGCCAGGAGCCGCAAATGAGGCACGAGCGCAGCGCCATTCTCGAACGCTTCCGCGCCATGGTCGCGCGCGGCGAGCCCATCGTCGGCGGCGGTGCCGGTACCGGGCTTTCCGCCAAGTGCGAGGAGGCCGGCGGCATCGACCTGATCGTCATCTACAATTCCGGTCGCTACCGCATGGCCGGCCGCGGCTCGCTCGCGGGCCTGCTCGCCTATGGCGACGCCAACGCCATCGTCGTCGAGATGGCCGCCGAGGTGCTGCCGGTTGTGAAGCGCACGCCGGTGCTCGCCGGCGTCAATGCCACCGATCCGTTCCGCCTGATGGACGTCTTTTTGGATGACCTGAAGCGCATCGGCTTCTCCGGCGTGCAGAACTTCCCGACCGTCGGCCTGATCGATGGCGTCTTCCGCGCCAATCTCGAGGAGACCGGCATGTCGTACGGGCTCGAGGTCGACATGATCGCCAGGGCGCGGGCCCGCGACATGCTGACCACGCCCTACGTCTTCAACACCGACGACGCCGCGGCGATGGCCAGGGCCGGTGCCGACATCGTCGTGTGCCATCTCGGGCTGACCACCGGCGGTTCGATCGGCGCGCACACGGCGTTGAAGCTCGCCGACTGCCCGGCGCTGGTCGACGAATGGGCGGAGGCCGCGCTGAAGGTCAATCCGGATGTGCTGGTGCTCGTCCACGGCGGCCCGGTCGCAGAGCCGGCCGACGCCGAGTTCATCCTGCGCGAGACCAGGAACTGCCACGGATTCTACGGCGCCTCCTCGATGGAGCGGCTGCCGGTCGAAACGGCGCTGACCGAGCAGACGCGCCGCTTCAAGCGCATTTCATCGAATCGTGCCGCAGGGGCGGGGCGCTCCGCGGCGGACGGACGGGCAAGGGAGGAATGACCATGACAGTGACCGGGCAGCTGATAGGCCAGCTCATCCTGTGGTTCATTCTGGCGGTCATCGTCATCGCCATCACCTACTGGGTGATGAACTGGCTCTACCGAAGGTCGACCAAGGAAATCGCCTTCGTCCGGACCGGTTTCCTCGGCGAAAAGGTGGTCATCGACGGCGGCGCCTTCGTCTGGCCGATCATCCACGACATCACGCCCGTCAACATGAACTCCATCCCGCTGTCCGTGGTGCGCAACAAGGACAACGCGCTGATCACCCGCGACCGCATCCGCGTCGATGTCGAGGCCGAGTTCTACGTGCGTGTCCGCCCGACGCGCGAAGCCGTCTCGATTGCCGCCTCCACGCTGGGCCGCCGTACCCTCAACGCCGAGAACATCCACGGCCTGCTGTCCGGCAAATTCGAATCCGCGCTTCGCGCCATCGCCGGCGACATGACGATCGCCGAGATGCACGAGCAGCGCGCCACCTACGTCGCCCGGGTCCGCGAGTTCGCCCAGGAGGACCTGTCGCGCAACGGTCTCGAGCTGGAATCGGTCGCCATCATCGACATCGACCAGACCGCGCTCGAATATTTCAACCCGTCCAACCGCTTCGACGCCGAAGGTCTGACCGCGCTGATCCGCGACATCGAGGAGCGGCGCAAGCTGCGCAACGACATCGAGCAGGACTCGATGATCAGGATCCGCGCCCGCAACCTCGAGGCGGAGAAGCAGGCGCTGCAGATCGAGCAGGAGGCCGAGGAGGCCCGCCTCATCCAGGAACGCGAGATCGAGTTCCGCCGCGCCCAGCAGCGCGCCGAACTGGCCCGCGAGCGCGCCGAGCGCGACACCGATGCCGAGCGCGCCCAGCTTCTCGCCCGCGAGGCGATCGAGCGGGCGAGGCTGACCAACGAGATGGCGATCGCCGAGACGCGCATCTCCACGGAGCGCGAAGTGCGCCAGCGCGAGATCGACCGTCAGAAGGCGATCGAGGCGGCCGAGATCAGCTCGCGCGAGGAAATCGAGAAGGCGCGCATCCTTCAGGAGCGCGCCGTCACCGAGGCGCGTATCGCCAACGAGAAGGAGACCGAATCCCTGGAAATCGCGCGACGCCGCGCCATCGAGGAGGCCGAGATCTCGGCGAAGGAATCGACCGAGCGCGCCCGCATTGCCCAGGAGCAGGCCGTTACCGAGGCGCGGATCGCCCGCGACCGCGAGACCCAGACGCGGGAGATCGAGCGCCAGCGGCAGATCGACCACGCGCAGATCGCCGCCCGCGAGGAGGTCGAGAAGGCTCGCATCCTCCAGGAGCGCGCCGTTACCGAGGCACGCATCGCCAACGAGGAGGAGACGCGGCGCCGCGAGATCCAGCGCAACCAGACCGTCGAGGAGGCCGAGATCGCTGCCCGTGAGGCGACCGAGAAGCTGCGCATCGCCGAAGCCGCCACCGTCAGCCAGGAGCGCATCGCCACCGACAAGCGCATCCGCGAACTGGAGATCGAGCGGCAGAAGGCGATCGAGGAAGCCGAAATCGCCGCCCGCCAGGCGACCGAGGCCGCCCGCATCGCCCGCGAGAAGCGCCTTGCCGCCGAGCGCATTGCCTACGAGCAGGACATGCGCGAGCGCGAGATCGCCAGGAACCGCGCGCTGGAACAGGCCGAGGTCGCGTCCCGCGAGGTCGTCGAGGCCGCCCGCATCGAGGTCGAGGCGCGCATCGACAGGGAGCGGATCGCCAGCCGCGAGGAGACCCAGCTCCGCGAGACCGCGGCGATGGAGGCGACCGAGACGGCGCGCATCGCCCAGCTGCGCCGCGTCGACAGCGAGCGCATCGCCGCCGAGACGGAGACCCGTTCGCGCGAGATCGAGCGCAACACCCGTCTCGAGACCGTCGAGGTCGCCTCGCGCCACAGCGTCGACCGCGTCCGCATCGAGAACGAGGCCGAGACGGCGAAGGAACGGATCGCCCGCGAGGAGAGGACCCGCGCCCTCGAAATCGCCCGCAACAGGACGGTCGAGGAGGCCCAGGTCACTGCCGAGGAGGCGGTCGAGGCTGCCCGCATCGCCCAGCGCCGGGCGCTGGATGCCGCCCGCATCGCCGCCGACGCCGAGATCAGGTCGCGCGAGATCGAGCGCAACGCGGCTGTCGAGACCGCCGAGGTCGCCACGCGCCGCGGCGTCGACCAGGTGCGCATCGAGAAGGAGGCCGAGACGACCGCCGAGCGCATCGCCCGCGACGAGAAGATCCGCTCGCTGGAGATCGCCCGCAACCAGGCACTCGACGAGGCCCAGGTCGCCGCCGACGAGGCGGTCGAGGCCGCCCGCATCGCGCAGAAGAAGACGCTCGACGCAGAGCGCATCGCCGCCGAGCAGGCCGTGCGCGAACGCGCCATCGTCCGCGAGGAGGTCGTCGAGGCCAAGGAGATCCAGCGCCGCGAGGCCGTCGAGCGGCAGCGCATCGCCGCCGAACTGGAACTCGAGCGCGAGCGCATCGCCTCGCAGAAGACCCGCGAGGTCATCGACATCGACCGCAAGAAGTCGGTCGAGGTCGCCGACCAGCAGCGCGTCATCGAGATCGCCGCCAAGAAATCCGAGCGCGCCGGCGCCGACGCCAAGGTGCGCGTCGCCGAGATCCAGGCGCAGCGCGACGTCGAGACAGCGGATGTCGAGCGCGAACGCGCCATCGAGGCGGCCCGGCTGGAGCGCAGGCGGTCGCTGGAGCAGCTCGAGATCGCCCGCGTCCAGGCGCTGCGCGAGGCCGAGATCGCCTCGCGCGAGGAGATCGAGCGCGCCCGCATCGCCTCCGACCGCGGCCTCGACGAGGCCCGCATCGGCCAGGAGACGGAGCGCCGCCGGCTGGAGGTCCGCCGCGAGCACGACGTCGAGACGGCCCAGATGGACAAGGCGATCGCGCTCTACCGCAAGTCGCTGGAGGAATCGGCCGCCCGCGTCGAGGCCGATGCCGCCCGCGTCCGCGCCGCCGAGGCCGAGGAGAAGGTCAAGACCACCCGCGCCACCGAGGAGGCCAAGCGCCGGCGTTCGGTCGACGTGCTGATGGCCGAGAAGGAGGCCGAGGAGAAGAAGATCGCGGCGGAAGCTGAGCGCATCCGCAAGTCGGTCGAAGCCGAGGCGCAGAAGCTGCTCAACGAGGCCGAGAACGTGCTCACCGACGCCGCGCGCTTCTCGCTGTTTCGCCGCAAGCTGCTCGAACACGTCGAGGGAATCGTCGCCGCTTCGGTCAAGCCTCTGGAAAAGATCAACGACATCCGCATCGTGCAGATGGATGGCCTCAGCCAAGGCAATGGCGGCAGCGGCGGCAGCCCGACCGACGAGGTCATCAACTCGGCGCTGCGCTACCGTGTCCAGGCGCCGCTGATCGACAGCCTGCTCTCCGACATCGGCATCGACGGCTCCAACCTCGCCAAGCAGGGCGGGTTGATCCGCGAGGCGTCCGACATGCAGCGCATCGCCAGCGACACCGCCAAGGCGGCCAAGGCCAAGCCTTCGGGCGGCTCCGAAGGGAAGGGGGACTGATCCATGCCGCGCGTCTACATTTCGAGCGTCATTGCGGCGCCGGCGGCGAAGGTGTGGGAGCGCGTGCGCGACTTCAACGCCTTGCCGCGCTGGCATCCGGCTATCCGCGAGAGCCGCATCGAGAACGCCGAGCCCTCTGACAAGGTCGGCTGCGTGCGCGACTTCCGCTTGCAGAACGGCGACCGCATCCGCGAGCGGCTGCTCGGCCTGTCCGACTACGACTTCTTCTGCACCTACTCGATCCTCGAAAGCCCGATGCCGCTCACCAACTATGTGGCGACGCTGCGCCTGACCCCGGTCACCGACGGCGACCGTTCCTTCGCCGAATGGAGCGCGGAGTTCGACTGTGCGGTCGACGTCGCCAACGACCTCGTCGCCAACATCGGTACCAACGTCTTCCAGGCGGGCTTCGACTCGCTGAAGCGGCACTTCGGCGGCTGAGCGATG
This sequence comes from Rhizobiaceae bacterium, assembly GCA_905339215.1. GTDB lineage: Bacteria > Pseudomonadota > Alphaproteobacteria > Rhizobiales > Rhizobiaceae > DUSC01. The sequence goes on along the minus strand of CAJPFN010000059.1, from coordinate 35,091 downwards.
GTCAAGGTGGTCAAGAGCACGATCATCGACGCTCCCGTCGAAGCGGTGTGGGAGATCCTGCGCGACTTCAACGGCCACGACCGCTGGCATCCGGCCGTCGCCGACAGCGCGGTCGAACGCAGCCTGCCCTCCGACAAGGTCGGCTGCGTGCGCCGCTTCCACCTCGTCGACGGCTCCGAGCTGCGCGAGCAACTCCTGACGCTCTCGGATGTCGACATGGCGTTCAGCTACTGCCTGCTCGACACGCCGGTGCCGCTCTTCAACTACGTCGCCCATGTCCGGCTGCTGCCGGTCACCGACGGCGACCGCACCTTCTGGCACTGGGAATCGCGCTTCGACACGCCGGCCGGCCGCGAGGACGAACTCGCCCGCATGGTCGGCGGCGACATCTACGAGGGCGGCTTCGCCGCGATCCGCGCCGAGCTCGCCTCGGCGCAGGCAGGGCAGGGAGCACGCTGATGCCGTTGCGCGTCGAAACCTTTGACCGGATCGAGGACGCCGCCCGCGCCCTCCAGGGGAACCGCAACGCCCGCGTCATCGGTGGCGGCACGCTTTTGATGCGCGGCGTCAACACCGGCATCCACGGCTTCGACACCGTCATCGTCGTGCGCGGCGGCCAGAGCCGCGAGGTCCATTCCGACGGCACGCGGCTGGAGATCGGCGCCGGCGTCACCATGGCGGCGATCGCCGCCAGTCCGGAACTCGCCTTCCTCGCGCCCGCCGCCCGCGTCGTCGGCGGCCCGGCGGTTCGGGCGGCGGCGACGGTCGGCGGCAACCTCTTCGCCCGGCCGCCCTTCGGCGAGCTGACCACCGCGCTGCTCGCGCTCGGCGCCCAGGTCCACTATGTCGGCCACGGCTCGCCGCAGCCGATCGAGGATTTCCTGCGCGAGCGCGGCCGCGACCGCACGCGCATCGTCCGTGCCGTGTCGCTGCCGCGCATCGGCGACCCGTCGGCCTTCCGCTTCTTCAAGGTGACGCGGGTCGCGCCGAAAGGCGCCGCCATCCTGTCGATCGCGGCCCACATGCCCGTCCAGGGCGGCCGCGTCTCCGGCGCCCGCATCGCCGTCTCCAACATGGGGCCGACGCCGCTGCGCGCCATTGGCGCCGAGCGGGCGCTCGAAGGCCAGCCGCTCAACGACGACACCGCCCAGCGTGCCGCCGCCGCCATGATGGAGGGGCTTTCCCCGCTCACCGACGAGCTCGCCTCCGAATGGTATCGGCGGGAGGTCGCGCCGGTGCACCTCAGGCGGCTGCTTCAGCCGGGATACGGAAGGTAGGACCGAGATGGCGAAGAAACCGATCCAGTTTCGCCTGAACGGCGACGAGAAGGCGGTGTTTTCCGCCGAGGGTGAGAACCTGCTCGACGTGCTGCGCCGCGGCGTCGGCGACCTGACGCCGAAATACGGCTGCGGGCAGGGCACCTGCGGCGCCTGCACGGTGATCATCGACGGCGAGCCGCGGCTCTCCTGCATCACGCTCGCCGAGACGGTCGAGGGCAAGGCGATCTCCACCGTCGCCGGCCTCGCCGACGGCGCCCGGCTGCACCCCCTTCAGGACGCCTTCATGCGCCACTTCGCCGCCCAGTGCGGCTACTGCACGCCGGGCATGCTGATGGCCGCCAAGGCGCTGCTCGATCGCAACCCGCGCCCGAGCCGAGACGACGTGGTCGACGCCATCTCCGGCAATCTCTGCCGCTGCACGGGCTACGAGGCGATCATTAACGCCATCCTGGACGTCGCCGCCGGCGGCTCCCAAAACGCAAGGCGGGTGTGACATGCCGGTCGAGATGCGTAAGGAATTCTTCGCCGACGAGCGCGACGACAATCTGAACGAGATCGGCAAGCCGACGCAGCGCCAGGACATCCTCGGCCACGTGACCGGTCGTTCGCCCTTCTACGATGACCACCTGTTCGAAGGCCTGCTGCACATACGCTGTGTGCGCAGCCCGCACCACCACGCCCGCATCCGCTCGATCGACGTCTCGCAGGCCGAGCGCATGCCCGGCGTCAAGCGCGTCATCCTCGCCCGCGACGTGCCGCACAACCTGAACACGCTGCTGTCGCTGCTCGATTTCGGTCTCGACGACGAACCGCTGATCTCGGAGAAGAAGGTCTCCTACAAGGGCGAGCCGGTCTGCGCCATCGTCGCCGAGAGCGAGCGCGCCGCCCGCGAAGCCTGCGCCAAGGTCCGCGTCGACTGGGAGCCGCTGCCGGCGGTGTTCGACGTCGAGGAGGCGATCAAGCCCGGCGCGCCGACGGTCAACGAGACCTATCCGGCCAACCTCTTCGTCTACCACGACCGCTACGACCACCAGAAGCTGCGCTACGGCGACGTCGAGGCAGCCTTCGCCCGCGCCGACCATGTCGTCGAGGGCCGCTACCAGATGTCGCCCATCGAGCAGGCGCCGATGGAGACCTGCGGCGCCATCGCCGCGCCCGAGACCAACGACCGCTTCGTCTGCTACACCTCCACTCAGGCGCTGTTCTTCTCGCTCGGCACTGCGGCCAAGCTGCTCGACGTCTCCTCGGCCCGGCTCCACTTCATCGGCGGCACGGTCGGCGGCGGCTTCGGCGGCAAGGTCGACAGCCTGCACGAGCCGATGGCCATCCTCGGTGCCATGCTCACCGGCCGGCCGTGCAAGTACATGTTCGACCGCGAGGAGGAGATGCAGGTCGGCGCACCGCGCGGCGCCGAACGCTGGTATCTCAAGGACGGCGTCACCCGCGACGGCCGCATCGTGGCGCGCAAGTTCACCGGCTACTTCGATTCCGGCGCCTATACGCGCCTGTCGAGCTACGCCATCATCAAGGCGGTCGGCCACCTGCCGGGACCGTACACGATCCCCAACGTCTACGCCGACGTCTACTGCGTCTTCACCAACCGAACGCCGGCCACCGCCATGCGCGGCTTCGGCATCACCGGCGTCGACTTCGCCATCGAGACGCACATGGACAAGGTGGCCGAAGCGGTCGGCATGGACCCGATCGAGCTTCGCATCCTCAATGCCTACCGCGACGGCGACATGAAGGCGCATCGTCGGCTGGCGAAAAACACCGCGCTCGTCGAGTGCTGCCAGGTCGCGGCCGAAAAGGCGCGCTGGCAGATCTCGCCCGCGGCGCGCCAGGCCTCGTCGCTCACCGGCGGCGGCGGCGAACGCGCCCAGCTTCCGCCCCATACCGTGACCGACCAGAAGGGCCTCGTGCCCGGCGGCCGCACCGGCGGCTATGCCCGCGCGGCCAAGCGCAAGGAGCCCGATTTCGCCGCGCGGCCTGCGCAGCCGGCCGCCCCTATGCCCGCCGCGCCGGCGCCGCAGCGGCCTGCCGCCTCGTGGGAAGCTCCGCCGTCACCCCCGGTGCCGCCGCCCGCTCCACCGGCCCCGCCAGCATCACCCGCCTCGTCGCGCGGGCCGGCGCGGTTCTCGTCCTCCATCTCCGGCCTGAGGAGGCGCTGACATGGCACGCCATCGCGGCAAGGGCTTCGCCTGCATCAACTACCCGATCGGCATGAACCTCGGCGGCGACCCGAGCCAGGCGCTCGTCCATTCCAATCCGGACGGCAAGTTCATGGTCGCGCTGTCGTCCATCGACCTCGGCCAGGGCATGAAGTCGGTGACCCGCCAGATCGCCGCCGAGACGCTCGGCGTGCCGGTCGCCGACGTCTATGTCGACACCGCCGATTCCGACACCGGACCGCACTGCATGGGCTCGTTCGCCTCGCGCGGCACGCACCGCGTCGGCAACGCCGTCATCCAGGCCGCGCAGGAGGCGCGCGCCGTCATGCTGGAAGCGGCCGCCGAGGAGCTCGAGGTCAACGCCGCCGACCTCGTCACCGACGGCAAGGGCAACATCCACGTCAAGGGCGCGCCGTCGCGCACCATCACGGTGGCCGCCGCCTGCGGTGCGGCGCAGTTCAAGCAGGGCCGCACCGTCTCCGGGCGGGGCATCTTCCTGATCCCGCTGTCGGACGTCGATCCCGAGACCGGCGAGATGACGCCGGTGTCGTGCTTCGCCCATGCGGCCCTCGTCGTCGAGGTCGAGGTCGACGACGAGACCGGCGACGTCGCCGTCGTCGAGATCAACAGCGCCTACGAGGTCGGCCGGGCGCTGAATCCGCGCCTGGTCGAGCAGCAGCTCGTCGGCGGCGCCTGGATGGGCATGAGCCATGCACTGTGGGAGACAACCGAGCCCTATTATCCCGACCGCAGCCACGGCCCCGTCGACTTCAACACCTACCTGATGCCCGGCCCCGGCAACATCGCCCCGCACAACATCGCCATCCTCGAGCGGCCGGCGCCAGACGGCCCCTATGGCGGCAAGGGTCCGGGCGAGATGTGCGCCAACCCGGTCCTGCCGGCGGTCGCCAACGCCGTCTACAACGCCGTCGGCGTGCGCGTCGACGAACTGCCGATCACGCCGGAGAAGGTCCTGCGGGGCATCCGCGCCCAGGGCGGCGCCCGGCCGCAGGCGCGGAGGTAGGCGTTCGCCATGGCGGTCCGGCGCGCGATCATCGGCATCGACAGCCCCGAGGCGCTGGCGCGCGCGCTGCGCGCCGCGCAGTATCTCGCCGGTGACGAGCTGGCTACCGCCGCCTACCTCGCGCTGGCGTTGGGCAAGCCGCTGCTGCTCGAAGGCGCGCCCGGCGTCGGCAAGACGGAAGCCGCCAAGGCGATCGCCGCTGTGCTCGGCCGCCAGCTGGTGCGCCTCCAGTGCTTCGAGGGCATCGACGCCTCCGCCGCGCTTTACGAGTGGAACTACCCGCGCCAGATGCTGGCGATCCGCCAGGCGGGCGAGGCCCACGTCAACATCTACGGCGACGAATACCTCATCGCCCGGCCGATGCTGGAGGCGCTGCGCCATCCGCGCGACACGGTGTTGCTCATCGACGAGATCGACCGCGCCGACCACGAGTTCGAGGCCTTTCTCCTCGAATTCCTCTCCGACTTCTCCATCTCGATCCCCGAACGCGGCACGCTGCGCGCGGAAGAACATCCGGTCGTCGTGCTCACTTCCAACCGCACGCGCGAACTGCACGAAGCGCTGCGCCGCCGCTGCGTCTACCATTGGATCTCCTATCCCGACGCCGCCCGCGAGGCCGAGATCGTCATGATGCGCGCCAGCTCGGTGGCGCGGGAGACGGCCGCCGCCGTGGTCCGCGCCGTCGGCGCGCTGCGCGCCGAGCCGCTGGCCAAGCCGCCCGGGGTCGCCGAGACGGTCGAATGGGCCGAGGCCGCGACGCTCCTCCACGCGCAAGGTTCGGCCTGGCCGACCGCCTTCAGGCGCGCCATCGGCGTGGCGCTGAAGGACCAGGACGACCTCGTCTTCGTCGGCGACCGGCTCGACGACATCCTGAAGGGTGCGGCGGCATGACCGAGGCGCTCCCGCCCGCACTCTCCCCCTTCGTCGCCTTCGCCGGCGTGCTGCGCGACAACGGCTTTTCGGTCGCGCCCGAGCAAACCCAAGGCTTCATCGCCGCCGTCGGCCTGCTCGGTCCGCGTTCGATCCGTGACGTCCACCGCGCCGCGGTCGCGCTTCTCGCCCCGCCGCCGGAGCAGCGCGAGGTCTTCGACGCGCTGTTCCGCATGTTCTTCCTCGGTCAGACGCTTGCCGCGCCGGCAACGGCCGCGCCGGACGAGGAGGAGCTTCAGGCTTTCGACGACCGCGACGGCCGCATGGAGCCGCCCGAGGCCGACGAGGAGCGCGAGGCGGGCGCGGAAGCGACCGGCGCCGAGAGGCTGACCATGCGCGTCTTCGCCGGCGTCGGCGAAAGCGAGACGCTGCGCCGCTTCCAGCGCGAGGCATCGCGCACGCTGCCGCGCCGTGCCTCGCGGCGCTGGCGCACCGCGCGGGGAGGCACGAGCCCGAACCTCCGCCGCGCGCTGCGCGAGGCCGTCCGCCGTGACGGCGAGGTGGTCAGCCTGCCGATGCTGTCGCGGCGTTCGCGCCAGCGGCGCATCCTGCTCCTGATCGACGTGTCGGGATCGATGAAGGGAAGCACGGAGGCGCAACTGCGCTTCGCTCACGCGCTGATGCGCTCGGCCGAGCGGCTGGAGGTGTTCACCGTCGGCACCAGGCTCACCCGCATTACCCGGGCGCTGAAGGCGCGCAATCGCGACCAGGCGCTGGCGCTTGCCTCGACCATGGTCGCCGATTGGGATGGCGGCACCCGCCTCGGCGACGCCCTGCAGGCATTTCTGTCGGTGCCGCGCTTTTCCGCGTTTGCCCGCGGCGCGCTCGTCGTCGTGCTCTCCGACGGGCTTGAGCGCGGCGATCCGGCCGCGTTGATCGACGCGGTGGCGCGTATCCGCCGCCTCGCCTGGGCGATCCTGTGGCTGACCCCGCTCGCCGCCGACGCGGCTTACGTGCCCGAGACCGAGGCGATGGCCGCGATCCTGCCCGACCTCTCGCGCCTCGGCAGCGCCTTCGACACGGCAAGCCTGTGCCGCGAGGTGCTCGACTTCTCACGGAGGGCCGCATGATCCCCGTCATCGACGCCCATCACCACATCTGGCGGCAGATCGACCTGCCGTGGCTGCTCGGGCCAACCCAGCCGCGCATCTTCGGCCCCTACGATGCCATCAAGCGCGACTACGGAATCGAGGAATACCTTGCCGACATCGCCGGCACCGGCGTGGTCAAGTCCGTCTACGTCCAGGCCAACTGGGCGCCCAACTGGTTCGCCGACGAGGCCGCCTGGGTGCAGGAAACGGCCGACCGCACGGGCTGGCCGCATGCCATCGTCGGCTTTTGCGACATGACGCAGAAGGACGCCCGCCGCGACCTCGACCGGCTGGCGAAATATCCGCTGGTGCGCGGCGTCCGCCAGCAGTTCCACTGGCACGAGAATCCGCTCTACCGCTTCGCCAAACGGCACGACCTCGCCGCCGATCCGCTGGTGCGGAAAAACGTCGCCCATCTCGCGCAACACGGCTGGAGCTTCGACCTCCAGATCTTCGCCCACCAGGTCGAGCCCGCCTGCGCGCTGGTCGATGCCTGCCCGGACGTCACCTTCGTCCTCCAGCACGCCGGCATGCTCGAAGACCTGTCGGAGGAGGGCCGCGATGCCTGGCGCCAGGAATTGAAGACGCTCGCCCGTAGGAAAAACGTCGTTTCGAAGCTGTCGGCCTTCGGCACCTTCATCCATCGCAACGATCCCGCGCACATCGCCTGGATGGTCGCCGAGACGGTCGCGATCTTCGGTCCGAAGCGCTGCCTTTACGGCTCCAACTTCCCGATCGAGAAGCTGTGGACCGACTACGCATCCCTGATCGGCGCCTTCCGCGCCGCGGCCGCCCCGCTCAGCGCGGCGGCGCAGAAGGCGATCTTCCACGACACCGCCAGGCGGGTCTACCGCCTCTAGCCAACCCTTGCAGACACGGGAGGAACACTCACCATGGCCCTTGAGATCAAGATCCTCGACTACGGCGACATCGAACTGGAATCGAGCTTCCTCGTCCTCGGCCGCGATTGCGGCCGCACCCGCCGCGTGCCTGTCTACGGCTTTCTGATCCTCGGCGGAAAATATCCGGTCGTCGTCGACACCGGCTACCGCGACAACGCCATCATGCAGTCGCTGGGCATGCGCGGCCTGCAGTTCCACGAGAACATGATCGAGAACCAGCTCGCCCGTCACGGCGTCAAGCTCGGCGACGTCCGCTACGTCTGCCACACCCACCTGCACATCGACCATGCCGGCAAGGACGACCATTTCCCGATGAACACCACGGTGGTGCTCAACCGCCGCGAGCTCGAATACTCCGTTTCCGGCCTGATGTACCCGCAATACCCGAAACCGGACATCCAGCACCTGATCGAGCGCCTGCACACGCCGGGCGCGATCCGGCTGGAGGACACCGAGATCACCGGCGAGATCGAGCTGATCCCCGGCGTCACGCTCGACTGGGCCGGCGCCCACACGGAAGGCTCGATGAACGTGCACGTCGAGACGGTGGAGGGCCGCGCCACGATTTGCGGCGACGTCATCTACGACTTCAACGACCAGATCGTCGAGCCGCTGCACGAGATCCATGATCACGAGCTGCGCGTCACCGGCAACCACGGCACCAGCAAGCGGCAGGAGAAGGCGGCGATCAAGAAGCTGCTCAACCGCTCCAAGTTCCTGCTGCCGATCCACGACAAGCCGGCCAAGATCGAGGCCGACCAGGTGGTCGGCCGCCTCGATATGCAGGTGCCCGGGCCGATCGTGCAGTCGGTGCCGCGGCGAAACTGGTTCCCGGTCTGACGACAACAAAGAAGCCGGGCAGAGGGAGGAAGGAATGGCCAACGAAGCGGTGCGGCCGGAGTTCCGCCGCCTGATCGACGAATGGGCGCCGGTCCGTCAGATCGGCCAGGGATTCACCTTCACGGAGGGGCCGATCTGGCACCCCCGCGACCACTATCTCCTGTTTTCCGACATGCCGGCCGACGTGCGCCGGCGCTGGGATCGCTCCGGCGTGCGCGAGGTGATGCGCCCGTCGAACAAGGCGAACGGGCTGACCTACGATCGCGACCTGAACCTGATCGCCTGCGAGCACGCCACCTCCTCCCTGGTCCGCTTCCGCCCCGACGGCAGCCGGGAGGTGCTCGCCACGCATTTCGAGGGGCGCGAGCTGAACAGCCCGAACGACGTCTGTGTGCGCTCCGACGGCTCGATCTACTTCTCCGACCCGTGGTACGGCCGCATGCCGGTCTATGGCGTCGAGCGGCCGCGCCAGCTCGGCTGGCAGGGCGTCTTCCGCATCCCGCCCGGCCAGGTGCGCGGCGACCCGCAGCTCCTCGTCGACCGCTACATGTTCTCGCAACCCAACGGGCTCTGCTTCTCGCCCGACGAGAAGCGGCTCTACGTCAACGACACCGAGCAGGCCAACATCCGCGCCTTCGACGTCGCTGGCGACGGCACGCTGACCAACGGCCGCATCTTCGCCTCCGGCATCAGGGACACGCTGAAGCCGGGCGTGCCCGACGGTATGAAGTGCGATGCCGAGGGCAACGTCTGGCTGACCGCGCCCGGCGGGATCTGGGTCTACGACCCGAAGGGCAACCTGATCGGCAAGGTCGAGGTGCCCGAACTCGTTGCCAATCTGCACTGGGGCGGCGCCGACTGGCGCACGCTGTTCATCACGGCGACGACCTCGCTCTATGCGGTCGAGACAAAGGTCGGCCCGCGGTCGGAGCCGTTCATGCGCGCCGACGCCGGAGCGGGGCAGGGGGCGCAGCAGGCGTCCTCATCGCAGTCCGCCTCCCGGCAGGCGTCGGCGCCGCCGGCTGCCGGCGGCGGGCTGCGGCTCGACCCGTCGCGCTGCGCCATGATCATCCAGGACATGCAGAACGACGTCGTCATGGAAGGCGGCGCCTTCGCTTCTTCGGGCTCGCCGGCGCACTGCCGCGAGCAGAACGCCATTGCCAACGCCGCGCGGCTGGCCGAGCGCTGCCGCGCCCTCGGCATCCCGGTCATCCACGTCTGGTTCGTGCGCCGCCCGGACGGCCGCGACATGACGCTGAACGCGCCGCTGTTCGAAGGGTCGATCGACGCCAACGCCATGGTCGAGGGCACCTGGGGGGCGGCACCCGTGCCGGGGCTGGAGCCGAAACCCGGCGACCACGTCGTGCGCAAGAACCGCATGAGCGCCTGGGAAGGCACCACGCTGGAGACGATTCTGAAGGCGGAGGGCCGCGACATCATCATCGAGACCGGCGCCTGGACCAACATGTCGATAGAGCACACGGCGCGCACCGGCGCCGACAAGGGCTACGTCATGGTCATTCCGGAAAACGCCTGCTCGACCATGAACGCCGACTGGCACCGCGCCTCGATCGACTACGCCATGCAGAACGTCGCCGCCGTCTCCGACACCGACGCGGTGCTGGCCGCGCTGGGGTAGGGGGCCTTCCCTCCCCCTTGAGGGGAGGGTCCGGCCGAAGGCCGGGGGTGGGGTCGTATTCGCTCCACTTCGCTTGCCCGAGGACGACGAAGCGCGAGGCCGGCGCCCTTCAAGCCAGCGCCCACCTGCCCTCAAGGGGAGGTGAAGGCCGTGCCGCCCCGCCCTCATCGCCGCCGGACGCCGATGACGGCGTTCCTTTCCCCGCTGGGGAGAGGACGGCGAAGCCCGAGTCAGGTGAGGGGGAACGCAGGCACGGAACTTCGCTGACCCACTCCAGTAAAATCAATGGTTTCCGCGATTTTCACCCCCCTCCGACGCCGATTTTATCCCCCTCCCGAAAAACACACCCTACCATACGGGCGACGAACGGAGGCCCGGACATGGCGGGTGCAGTGCAGGACAGGGGGACGTTTCCGGGCATCGCCCGGACGCTTCTCGCCCTGGCGCTCCTCGCCGAGCGCGCCGCTTCCCGCTCCTTCCCCGTCCGCTTCCTCGTGCTTGTTCTCCTCGGCCGGGCGGAGGTGATCGCGCGGCGCTTCGTCGCCCGGTCGACAGCGACGGTCATCGCCGAGGCGATCGCGGCCGGCTGCCCGTGTCCGGACCTCCCCGACCTCGCCTGCCTCGACGAACCGACTGGCCTGCACTACGGCGCCGCCGATGCCGTGTTGCTCGCGCTGCGCCTGCGTATCCTCGCCGCCGTGCTCGGCGTGTTTTCCGACGCGGACGACATCTATGCCGACCAGTCCGCCAGCTTCTTCGACGACCGTTCAACTGGTTGGCCTACCGACTGGCGTGCCGTCGCGGCACCCGGTGCTGGCGGGACACCGACCCTACCGCTGCTCCTCGTCGTCCGTCTTCCCGCCTCGCGCCGACCGCTCCGCCTGCCCGATACCTCATGACGGCCGCCCTGCGACGGCATTCAGAATCCGCGAATCCCTCATGCCCCCCGGCACGAACCTGCTCGTCTGCAAAGACGGGCGCCGGCGCTCAATCTCCCCCCGTGTGGGGGAGATGTCGGCGAGGCCGACAGAGGGGGGCGCTGTCCCGCCGGCATCTCCTGTCATCGAAAAGGGCGCTCTACGTTGCCCCCTCTGGCCTACCGGCCATCTCCCCCACGAGGGGGGAGATTGGCGGCTCCGACGCTGGCCCGCACACCACCCGACGCTTTACGTCGACCGATTAAAACATCGCGTCGATCTCGGCGATCAGCGCCGCGATCTCCTGAGCCGCCGGCCCGTTTGGAGCCCGGTCGGCGACGCCGCCGCCTTCGCCGAGCGTTTCGGCGAAGAGGATGCGGCTGCCGATCGTCGTCTTCGCCACGCGCCCGCCGAGTTCGGCCGCCGCCGCCGCGATGTCGGCGGTGAGACGCGCGCGCGGCGCGGCCCGGTTGATCACCAGCAGCACCGGCTTCTTCTCCTGCGCGGCCATCGCCAGCGTCGGCTCGGTCGCCCAGAGGTCTACCTTCGACGGCGTCACCGGCACGAGGACGAGGTCGGCGCATTCGATCGCCGGCTTGCCGTCGATGCCCATCTTTGGCGGCGTGTCGAGGATGACGAGGTCGTGGTTCTGGGCGAGTTCCTTCGCCTCGAAACGCGCGCCCCAGGCGCTCGCCGTGCGGAAGGCCAGCCCGGCGCGGTCGCCGAGCCTTTCGCGCCGTGTCATGAACCAGCGGCCGAGCGAGCCCTGCGGATCGGTGTCGAGGATCGCGACGCGGCGGGCGGCGGCGAAACCGAGCGCGAGGTTGGCGGCGAGCGTCGTCTTGCCCGACCCGCCCTTCTGCTGGGCGATGGTGACGATGCGTCCGGCCATGCTCTCGGCTCCCCTTTCAGCGCACCTTGCGCTTGCCGAATGTCGGCTGCACCTCGGGGATCGGCGGCATCTGCCAGGTGCCGGTGATCGGGATGCCGGTGTCGCGGTTGATGACGACGTCCAGCACGGTCGGCACGTTGGAGCGCAGCGCCTCGCGGTATGCGTCGCCGAACTGGTCGGGATGCTCGATGCGGATGCCGCGTCCGCCCATCGCCTCGGCCATCTTGGAAAAGTCGGGGTTCCACAGCTTGCCGGTGCGCTCGTTGACGAAGCTGGTGCCGATTTCGCGGCCGTCATGGTAGGCGCGCTGCAGGTCGCGGATCGTGCCGATGGCGTAGTTGTTCTGCAGCACCCAGACGGCCGGAAGGTCGTATTCGACGGCGGTGGCGATGGCATGCGGCGTCATCATGAAGCTGCCGTCGCCGCACAGCGTCACGCAGGGCGAGTTCGGCCGCGCCAGTTTCGCGCCGAGCACGCCGCAGACGCCGAAGCCCATCGCGGCGAAGCCGCCGGCGGTCATGTGTGTGCCCGGCACGCGCGGGTGCCAGTACTGCTCGGACCAGACCTGGCAGTTGCCGACGTCGTCGACCATGATCGTGTCGGGCGGCGAGATCTTCGCCATGTCGGCCATCATTCGGCGCGGCTCGATCGGCACCTCGCCGGAGCGCTCGAACGGCTCGCAGTAGTTGCGCCAGTCCATGCGCCAGGCCTCGATCTCCTTCAGCCACGGGCTGCCATAGGCCAGCCGGCTGCCCTTGGCGCGGGCGATCCGCGTCGCCTGGGCCAGGAACGCCTTGGCGTCGCCGACCATGCCGATCTCGACGGGATAGTTGCGGCCGATCTCCTCCGGATCGATGTCGACCTGGATCAGCCGGGTCGGCGGGATGTTGTAGACGTAGCCGGGGAGCCACGAGCCGGTGTGCAGGTCGTTGAAGCGGGCGCCGATGGCGAGGATGACATCGGCGTTGCGCGCGGCCTCCGTTGCCGGGTATTCGCCCCACACACCTGCGACGCCGAGGTTGAGGCGATGGTCGGCAGGCAGCGCGCCCTTGCCCATGAAGGACGTGTAGACCGGGATGTCGAGTTGCTCGGCGAGCGCCCGAAGCTCGTCATAGGCCCGCGCCACGCGGACGCCGCCGCCGGCGAGGATCAGTGGCCGCTGCGCCCCGGCGAGTAGCGACAGCGCCTTCTCGACCGTCTCGTCGGCGACGGTGGTTCGCCAGTTGAGCGGGTTGCCGTGCACGTTGGGATCGGGCGTCGAGACGGGAGCCGTGCGCATGTAGAGGTCGTAGGGCATGTCGAAATGGACCGGCCCCGGCCGCCCGGTACGCATCATCGAGAAGGCGTCGGGCAGGGCCTTCACCAGGTCCTCGACCTTGCGGATGCGCCACGACTTCTTCACGATCGGCGTAAACATCGACGACATGTCGCCGTGATAGCGGTAGTCGTCCTGCAGCGCGCCGGTGTCGAACTGGGTGGTCGGCACCTGGCCGGTGATGAGAAAGAAGGCCGAGCAGTCGTAGTAGGCGTTGGCCACCGAGATCATCATGTTCATCGGCCCGGGTCCGGTCGAGGCGTAGACCGCCAGCGGCTGCCCGGTCAGGCGAAAGTAGACGTCGGCCATGAAGCCGGCCGCCTGCTCGATCCTCGGCGAGATGTGGCGGATGCGGTCGGTCTGCTTGTAGAGCCCGTCGAGCAGGCCGATGGCGCCATGGCCGGCATAGCCGAGGATGGCCGGCACCTTCTCCTTGACCAGGTATTCCGCGATGATGTCGGCGCCGCGGATCTCGTTGGTCGGCGCCGCCCTGCCGGACGACGCGTAGCTCGAATAAGACCCCGACTGGCTGCCGTAGCCGGACTGCGTGCTGCGTTCGTACATTTCAGTCCTCCTCCCGAAGGCCCGGCCGCGCCCCTTGGCGACCGGGCCGGATCAATAGGTGGCGCGGCCCCCCGAGACGTCGAAGACGGCACCGGTCGAGAACGAGCACTCGCGGCTCGCCAGCCACAGGATCAGCGCGGTGACCTCGTCGACCCGCCCGAACCGGCCCATCGGTATCTTGGAGAGCATGAAGGCGATGTGCTCCTCGCTCATCTGGTCGAAGATCGCCGTCTTCACGGCCGCCGGCGTGATGCAGTTGACGGTGATCGGATGCCGGGCCAGTTCCTTGCCGAGCGACTTGGTCAGCCCGATCACCGCCGCCTTCGAGGCGCTGTAGGCCGAGGCGTTGGGATTGCCCTCCTTGCCGGCGACGGAGGCGATGTTGACGATGCGGCCGTAGCCGCCGGCGATCATCGCCGGAACGATGGCGCGGTTGCAGTAGAAGAGCCCGTGGACGTTGACGTCGAAGACGCGGCGCCAGTCCTCGGGCGGGTATTCCCACGTCGTGCGGTTCGGGCCGGTGATGCCGGCGCTGCACACCATGACCTCGACGCCGCCGAGGGCCTTGACCGTTGTCTTCGCCGCGGCTTCGACAGCGGCCGCGTCGGCGAGGTCGAGCGCAAGGCCCTCGATGGCGGCCGAGCGCGCCGCCTCGATCGCCGCCCGGTCGCGGTCCCAGATCATGACGCGGGCGCCTTCGGCGGCGAGCCGCCGGGCGACCGAAAGGCCGATGCCCGCCGCGCCCCCGGTGACAATCGCGCGCTGCCCGTCGAACCTGCTGGAAAACTGCATGAAGTCGCCGCTCCTCCGATCCATCGCGAACCGAGTATGTCGCGGGCTGGGCGCGGCGATGTTGCCAACGGTCTGAAAATCGGCAGGGGAAACGGCGGGTGCGCCGCAAACCCCGCGGCGGACAGCCCGCCGCCCGGCGGCGGCTACGGCTTGGTTTTCTTCAACTGCACCTGCGCGGCTTCGGTCTTCTTGGCGGTCGTGGACGACGAGCGCATCTCCATCGACCCGGAGCCGGGCGACGACAGCTGGAAGAAGAACGAACCTTCGGCATCCGCGCCGTCGAGGCGCAGGCCGCTGCTATTCAGCCGGCCGGCCGACGTGCGCGGTTTCGTCACCGAGAGTTCCAGGCCGGCGATGCTGCCGGGACCGGTCTTGGTCACCTGCGTCTTGAAGCCGCGCGATCCCGCGGGCGCGGCGCAGCGGCCGGAGATCACGATCACGTCGGCCTTCGGCGAGGTGATGTCCAGCCGGCAGGTGAGGCGGCCGGAACTCTCGCTACTGCCCTTCTCGGAGTACGTGCCGTTTCCCTTCCATTCGCCGGCATAGTCGGCCAGTTCGACGGCCAGGGCCTGCGGCGGGACAAGGAACAGCAGGATGGCGATGGCGTTTTGTTTCATGGTTCCTTGTCGCGTCGATGTCGTGGTTCGATGAAGGCGGGGAGCAGGAAAAGCGATGACGCCATGGCGAGCACCAGCGCTGCCGAGACGAGCTGTCCGAACACGGCGACCGCCGGCAGTGTGCTCACCTGCGTCACCGACAAACCGACCACCAGAAGCGTCGTCGTCGCCGCGATGGGCGCCGCGATCTCGCCGACCGTCTGGCGCAGCCGCGAATCGGGCGGCGCGCTGGAAGGTTGCTGGTAGCGGCTGAGGAGATGGATCGAATTGTCGACTGCGATACCGAAGGCGATCGTCAGGGAGACCGCAGCCGTCATGGTCAGCGGCTCGGACGCCAGAAACAGCACCGCCTCGACGCCGAGGATCGGGATGAGATTCGGTATGAGCGACAGGAGGCCGAGGCGCGGCGACCCGGTGGCAAAGACGATAATGAGTACGACGAGGACGAGTGCGACGAGGAAACCCAGTTGCAGGTCCTTGATCATGTCCGGCACCTCGCGCGCCGAAAGCAGGGGTATGCCGACGATTTCGAACGTCCCCGGCAGCCCCGCGGCCTGCACACGTTCGACGATCTTCGCGCATTCCCTCTCGATGTCTTCCGACGGAAGCGTCGGGTCGATCGGAATGGGAACGAGGTAGCGCAAGCCGTCCGCGGCGACGAAACGTTTCAGCAGCGCCGGGTCTTCGGAGGCCAGGCGATCGAGCTGCTCGGCGTTGAGGAACGGGACGCCGCCCGATTCGCCGAACCGTTCGGCGAACAGCGCCGCGCCGATGCGTTCGAACACCTGGACATCGGCGGGCGAAAGCCCCTTCACCCCATCGGTATCCGGAACGATGAGAAAGACATAGGCGCTGCCAAGTCCTTTGGCGCTGATCCGCTGCTGGAGCCTTGCCAGGTCGCCGTCGCTGCGCAGATGCTCGGAGAGCTGGAAACCCACCGGCAGCTGGGTATGCGCATAGACAAGGACGAGGAACGCGCCGGCTGACAGTATGAGCACCGCCCGACCGAAACCGAGAAGGCTCTCCGCACCTCGCGCAACAAGCGCGAAGGCCCCGCCTTCGGGAGTCCGCATCGAGTGCGCGCCTCTCTCCAGCGCGACAAGAAGCAACGGAAAGCAGAGCAGGGCGGCCGAGAACTGCAGGATAAGGCCGAAGAAACCGCCGATGGCGAAGGCGTTCAGCGCCGCGCTACCGGCGGCGCCGACGCCGAGGCAGGAGACGGCGGTCGTCAGGCTGGTGAGGAAGCAGGCCGGGCCGGTCTCGACCATGGTCCGGCGCGCGGCCTCGGAGACGTCCCTGCTCTGCGGCCGCACGCGCAGATAGGTGAAGTAGAGGTGCACGGAATCGGCAAAGCCGACAACGATGATCAGCGTCGGGATGATCGCCGTGACCGGGTCGATGGCGATTCCGGTGATCGCGGCGAAGCCGAAGAACCAGATCGCACCCGTGATTGGCGGCACCGCGCAGACCAGCGCGCCGCGCCACGACCGGAAGATCAGGAGCGAAAGAAGGACGCACAGAAGCGTGGACGTAATCGCGAGCAGGCGCTGGTCGCGGCGAAGCCCCTCTTCAATCGTCCGGTGGATTT
The DNA here is from genome assembly GCA_905339215.1 of Rhizobiaceae bacterium. Classification (GTDB taxonomy): domain Bacteria; phylum Pseudomonadota; class Alphaproteobacteria; order Rhizobiales; family Rhizobiaceae; genus DUSC01. The sequence continues at coordinate 18,529 of CAJPFN010000059.1, read as the reverse complement.
CCTTCATCCCCGCGAACGAGACGGAAAGCGTTGGCGCGAAACGCGCCGCCGTTTCCTCGATCTCCTGCCGGCCTTCGGCGCCGAGACCCGTGCGCAGGGCGTCGCCTTCCTGCGCGATGGCGAGCACGACGAGCGTCGTCGTCAGGTCCTTCGACAGGAGATCGGCGGCGAGGAACTGCCCCTCGAGCAACGCGCCGAGCCGCTCGCCGGGCGCCAGCGCATTTGCGTCCGGCGACGCGAGATAGGGTACGGTAGACCCATGGATCGGCAACGAGAAGATGGAGACGGCGGCTTCCACGCCGGTCGTGAGCTGTAGCTCGGCCACCAGTTCAGCGAGCGCGTCGAAGGCGGCCGGGTCGCCGAAGCCGTCCGATTCCACGACGATCACCTCGTCCGTGGAGAAGGGGTGAAAATCCTTCTCCATGCGCTCGAGATCGCGATAGCCGGGCGTGTTGACCCTGAGAAGATCGGTGACGTCACCGTTGAAAACGAGACCGCCCGGGATCGCGGCCAACGCACCGACTGTCAGCGCGATGGCAAACGCCGCGAAGTGCCTCGCCCGGGCCACGATCGCGGCGCCGAGCCTGCCGATGCCGAACTGCCTCATCTGTTGCGACCGAAGCCTCTCCCCAATCCCCCGGACACCGACGTCGTATCGGCATCCGCGAAGGAACCGCCTGGATACCAATAAGCCAGTTCGGATGCGTTTCAAATGCGCCCGGCCCGGGCGCGGCAACCCGCCATAGGCCGTGCGTTTCGCTCGCTGACGGCCAGTTGCGTGAGATCAATGCCTTTGGCTACCGTTGGCGTTCTTTGTAGGCGAATGTAGGCGGTCGCACCAGGTGGACATTGTGGAACCGGATATGAAGAAAAGCGCAGCGCTCGTGTTCGCCGTCGTCGGCTTCGTCCTTGTCCATGTGGTTTTCGCCTATCTCGTCTTCTGGCTGGCGGACTTGATTCCCGGGCATTCGATCAATTCGCCCATGAAGACCTCTCTTGCCTGGGCGCTGGCCGTCGACCTGTTTCTCGTCGCGCTGTTCGGCCTGCAGCATACGGGCATGGCAAGAACGCTGTTCAAGACGTGGTCGTCGCGCTGGGTCGCGCCGGCCATGGAGCGATCGGTCTATGTCTGGTTCGCCGTGGCCGCCCAATTCTTCCTGGTCCACTTTTTCCAGCCGGTGCCGGTCATGCTCTGGTCCGTCGATCAGCCGCTTCTCCGCGGACTGATCTGGCTACTGTTTGTTTTGGGCTGGGTGATCGCGGCGGTAGCCTACTGGTCCGTCGGCGTTTTCTATCTTCTCGGCATCGAGCAGGCGTGGGCCTGGTACCGGGATCGGCCGCAGCCTGCCCAGCCCTTTGTCGACGGCTATGCCTACCGATACGTCAGGAACCCGCAGCAGCTTGGGCTCCTCATCGCGTTCTGGAGCACGCCCGACATGACTGTCGGCCACCTGGTCTTCGCATCGGCAATGTCGGTCTACATCTTCGTCGGCATGTATTACGAAAAGCGCGACCTCGTCGCGGTGCACGGCAAGGCCTATGCAGATTATGCGGCGCGCGTGCCGGCGGTGATTCCCTGGAGGCTCAGGCGAAGGCCGGAAGGCTGAGGCTGTCACCCATGTCTCGGGTACAGTCTGTTACCTATGTCTCCGGGCCGTACAAGCGTTCGATGGTGGGCGATGACGGACTCGAACCGCCGACATCTTCGGTGTAAACGAAGCGCTCTACCAACTGAGCTAATCGCCCCGACCGAGGCGGACGTTTAAGCGCTTCCGGTCCGGCCCGCAAGAACAAAGCATGCGCCGGGCCGTCCCGTGCGGGCGGCCGGTGTCTAGCTACCGAAAAGCTCCGCGGGGCTGTCGGAAACCGCTTCGGCCGTGCTTGACACCGTCATGGCGACCGCTTAATTGACCGCCCAACGACGCATCGAGGGTCTTTGCCCGGCGTCGAAGCGCGGGTGTAGCTCAGTCGGTTAGAGTGCCGGCCTGTCACGCCGGAGGTCGCGGGTTCGAGCCCCGTCACTCGCGCCATTCTCTTCTCATTTTGCCTCTTTCCGACGATCTGTGGTCAGCTGACCGCGCCGACGGTCTGGCGCGGCCGTGTCGTGGCTGCGGTTGTCAGCGCCATGGGCTGCCGCCCGAGTCGCCGCTCGTATCGGCAGATTCGCGCTCTCGCGAGGCGCAGATGGCCCGGGACGCCGCGGTCGCATCCGCACCGCGCGGCATTGCGCCGCGTCGATGCCGCGAAGCGGTTCGTAACCGGGCTTGACCGACGCAGTTTCGCCATGGTCGGGCTTGCGTGGCCTGTCCTGCTGCGCTAACCCTCGCCGCGTTGCAGCATGGCCGGGCTGATCGTCGAAAAACCGGCGCTTGGCGGTTCCGCTCATGCCTGCAGTGCTATAGTGAGTGTTGGTCCGCAGCCACCGAAAGCCAGCGAAGCGAAAGCCAGCCGAAATGAACGGACTCCTCAGCGAATACCTGCCGATCGTCATTTTCATCGGAGTAGCGCTCGCCATCGGTGTCGCCCTGCTCGTCGCTCCGTTCCTGGTCGCGTATCGCAGTCCCGATCCCGAAAAGCTGTCGGCCTACGAGTGCGGTTTCAACGCCTTCGACGACGCCCGCATGAAGTTCGACGTGCGCTTCTACCTCGTCTCGATCCTTTTCATCATCTTCGACCTCGAAGTGGCGTTCCTCTTTCCCTGGGCGGTGTCGTTCTCCGAGGTCGGCATGCTCGGCTTCTGGTCGATGATGGTCTTCCTTGCCGTGCTCACCATCGGGTTCATCTACGAATGGAAGAAAGGAGCGCTGGAATGGGATTGAACGACAGTTCCGGCACCCTCGTCGCGCCGAAGCCGAAGGGCATCATCGATCCGGCGACCGGCAAGCCGGTGGGCAGCGACGACCGCTTCTTCGGAGAGTTGAACGGCGAGCTTTCCGACAAGGGCTTTCTCGTCACCTCGTCCGAGGCCCTGATCACATGGGCACGCACCGGCTCGCTGATGTGGATGACCTTCGGCCTCGCCTGCTGCGCGGTGGAGATGATGCACATTTCCATGCCGCGCTACGACGCCGAGCGCTTCGGCATCGCGCCGCGCGCATCTCCGCGCCAGTCCGACGTCATGATCGTCGCCGGCACGCTGACCAACAAGATGGCGCCGGCCCTGCGCAAGGTCTACGACCAGATGCCGGAGCCGCGCTACGTCATCTCCATGGGTTCCTGCGCCAACGGCGGCGGCTACTATCATTACTCCTATTCGGTGGTGCGCGGCTGCGACCGCGTGGTGCCGGTCGACATCTACGTGCCCGGCTGCCCGCCGACGGCCGAGGCGCTGCTCTACGGCATCCTTCTCCTTCAGAAGAAGATCCGTCGCACCGGTACGATCGAGCGGTGATCCCGATGAGCGAAGCGTTGAACGACCTGTCCGCCTACATCGCCGAAAAGCTCGGCGCCCGCATCCAGGAGGCGGTCGTCGCCTATGGCGAACTGACGCTGACGGTCGAGCCGGAGAACATCGTGCCGGTGCTGACGTTCCTGCGCCGCGACGTGCAGTGCCAGTTCATCTCTATCATCGACGTCTGCGGCGCCGACTACCCGGCGCGGGCGCGCCGTTTCGACGTCGTCTACCATCTTCTGTCGCCGCGGCAGAACCAGCGCATCCGAGTCAAGGTAATGACCGACGAGGAAACGCCGGTGCCGTCGGTGACCGGCGTCTTCCCGGGCGCCGACTGGTTCGAGCGCGAGGCCTACGATCTCTACGGCATCCTGTTCTCCGGACATCCCGACCTGCGCCGGCTGCTCACCGACTATGGCTTCGAGGGGCACCCCCTGCGCAAGGACTTCCCGCTCACCGGTTTCGTCGAGGTGCGCTACGATGACGAGGCCAAGCGCGTCGTCTACGAGCCGGTGGAGCTCAAGCAGGAATTCCGCAACTTCGACTTCATGTCGCCATGGGAGGGGACGGACTACGTCCTGCCCGGGGATGAGAAGGCAAAGCCATGACGGCATTCGGTAGTCGGCAGTCGGCAGTCGAGACCTGTCGCAAGGTATCACGAATTCCGGGCGTCACCACGCTTCGGACTTCGGACGCCGATAGGTCCCGACGCCAAACGCGTGGGATTGCCGCCCTACTTGCCCGACTGCCGACTGCCGACTGCCGACGACCGCAGGGCCAATCGCGATGACCGAACACAACGTCCGCAACTTCAACATCAACTTCGGCCCCCAGCACCCGGCTGCGCATGGCGTGCTGCGCCTCGTGCTCGAACTCGATGGCGAGGTGGTCGAACGCGTCGATCCGCATATCGGCCTGCTTCACCGCGGCACCGAGAAGCTGATCGAGACGAAGACCTACCTTCAAGCCGTGCCCTATTTCGACCGGCTCGACTACGTCTCGCCGATGAACCAGGAGCATGCGTTCGCGCTCGCGGTCGAGCGGCTGCTTGGTATCGCGGTGCCGAAGCGCGGGCAGCTGATCCGCGTGCTCTATTCCGAGATCGGCCGCATTCTGTCGCACCTGCTCAACGTGACGACGCAGGCCATGGACGTCGGCGCGCTCACCCCGCCGCTGTGGGGCTTCGAGGAGCGCGAGAAGCTGATGGTGTTCTACGAACGCGCCTCCGGCGCGCGTATGCACGCCGCCTATTTCCGCCCCGGCGGGGTGCATCAGGACCTGCCGGATCGCCTGGTCGAGGACATCGGCAAGTGGATCGATCCGTTCCTGCAGACGGTCGACAATCTCGACCAGCTGCTCACCGGCAACCGCATCTTCAAGCAGCGCAACGCCGACATCGGCGTCGTCGACCTCGACGATGCCTGGGCCTGGGGCTTCTCCGGCGTCATGGTGCGCGGCTCGGGCGCGGCATGGGATCTGCGCAAGTCGCAGCCCTACGAATGCTATTCGGAGATGGAGTTCGACATCCCCGTCGGCAAGAACGGCGACTGTTACGACCGCTACCTCATCCGCATGGAAGAGATGCGTCAGTCCGCCAGGATCATGCGCCAGTGCGTCGACCGCCTGCTCGGCAAGGAGCGGGTCGGCCCGGTCTCCAACGAGGACGGCAAGGTGGTGCCACCGAAGCGCGGCGCCATGAAGCGCTCGATGGAAGCGCTGATCCATCACTTCAAGCTCTACACCGAGGGCTATCACGTTCCCGCCGGCGAAGTATATGCGGCGGTCGAAGCGCCGAAGGGCGAGTTCGGCGTCTATCTCGTCTCCGACGGCACCAACAAGCCGTATCGCTGTAAGCTGCGCGCGCCGGGATTCGCCCATCTCCAGGCCATGGATTTTCTCTGCCGCGGCCACATGCTGGCCGACGTCAGCGCCATCCTCGGCTCCCTCGATATCGTTTTTGGTGAGGTCGACCGCTAAGATGACCGTCCGCCGTCTCGCAGAAGCTGCCGTCCAGCCCGCCGCCTTCGCCTTCAAGGGCGAAAAGGTCGCCGAAGCGCAGCGCTGGATCGCCAAGTATCCGAAGGGCCGCGAGCAGTCGGCCATCATCCCGCTGCTCATGCTGGCGCAGGAGCAGGAAGGCTGGGTGACCAAGGCGGCGATCGAGCAGATCGCCGACATGCTCGGCATGGCCTATATCCGCGCGCTCGAGGTCGCGACCTTCTATACGCAGTTCCAGCTGAAGCCGGTCGGCACCCGCGCCCATATCCAGGTGTGCGGCACGACGCCGTGCATGCTGCGCGGTTCGGAAGCGTTGATGGATGTGTGCCGCGACAAGATCCATCACGACCAGTTCCACACCAACGCGGCGGGCACGCTGTCGTGGGAGGAGGTCGAGTGCCTCGGCGCCTGCGTCAACGCGCCAATGGTCATGATCTTCAAGGATACCTACGAGGACCTGACGCCCGAACGCCTCGCCGAAATCATCGATGCCTTCGAGGCGGGCAACGGTGCAAGCGTCCCGACCGGCCCGCAGACGGCGCGGACCTTCTCGGCGCCGATCTCGGGCTTCACCACGCTGACCGACGAGAAGCCGCTGCTCAAGGTGAACCGCGACAAGGAAGCCCGCGCCGAAGCGAAGGCGGCGAAGGCCGCCGGTGCGGCGGCGGCGACCCCGCCGGTCGCCCCGTCCAAGGCGGCCAGGCCGAAGACCGATGCCATCGAGACCAGTCCGGCGGTGAAGTCGCCGTCGCCCGTGAAGGTCGCGCCGAGCGCGGAGAAGGCGGCAAGCGCGGCGGCGCCGAAACACGTGGCGAAGGCGGCGAACGCGACGGCAGCCGAGGCCGAACAGGCCGTGCGCCAGCGCAAGGCGGCTGCCAAGCCAGTCGAGCCCGCCGCCGCCTACAAGGCGCCGGAGGCCGGTCGCGGCAAGCCGGCCGGCGCCGATCGGCTGGCAGCGACCCCGGCAGACGTCCCGGCGGAGAAGGGCATCGCCTCGGCGGGCCGCGACAAGGGCCGCCCGTCTCTTGACGACCGCAACCGCCCCGCCGCGATCGAGAAGCCGGCGGCGGTCGACGACCTCAAGCTGATCTCCGGCGTCGGTCCCAAGATCGAAGGCATCCTGCATTCGCTCGGCATCTACACCTTCGCCCAGATCGCCGGCTGGAAGAAGGCCGAGCGCGAGTGGGTCGACGGCTACCTGAACTTCAAGGGCCGCATCGAGCGCGACGACTGGGTCAGGCAGGCCAAGGCGCTCGCCAAGGGCGGCGTCGCGGAATATGTCCGCGTGTTCGGCAAGAAGCCGGTCTGAGGAACGAGACATGCTCCAGGACAAGGACCGCATCTTCACCAACATCTACGGCCGCTTCGACAAGTCGCTGAAGGGTGCGATGGCGCGTGGCCACTGGGATGGCACTGCGGGCATCATCGCCAAGGGCCGTGACTGGATCGTCAACGAGATGAAGGCGTCCGGCCTGCGCGGCCGCGGCGGCGCCGGCTTCCCGACCGGGCTGAAATGGTCGTTCATGCCGAAGGCAAGCGACGGCCGTCCGGCCTATCTCGTCGTCAACGCCGACGAATCAGAACCCGGCACCTGCAAGGACCGCGACATTCTGCGCCACGACCCGCACACGCTGGTTGAGGGCTGCCTGATCGCCGGCTTCGCCATGGGGGCGGTGGCGGCCTACATCTACGTGCGCGGCGAGTTCATCCGCGAGCGCGAGGCCCTGCAGCGGGCGATCGACGAGGCCTATGCCGCCGGCCTGATCGGCAAGGGCAACTCCAACGGCTACGACTTTGACATCTACGTCCATCACGGCGCCGGCGCCTACATCTGTGGCGAGGAGACGGCGCTGCTCGAAAGCCTCGAGGGCAAGAAGGGACAGCCCCGGCTGAAGCCGCCATTCCCGGCGAACGTCGGCCTCTACGGCTGCCCGACCACCGTCAACAACGTCGAATCGATCGCGGTCGCGCCGACGATCCTGCGCCGCGGCGCAGCCTGGTTCTCGTCCATCGGCCGCCCGAACAACGTCGGCACCAAGCTGTTCATGCTGGTCGGCCACGTCAACACGCCCTGCACCGTGGAAGAGGCGATGGGCATCACCTTCCGCGAGCTGGTCGAGAAGCATGGCGGCGGCATTCGCGGCGGCTGGGACAATCTGCTGGCCGTCATCCCCGGCGGTGCGTCCTGCCCGGTGGTCAAGGCCGAGGACATCATCGACTGCCCGATGGACTTCGACGGCCTGCGCGAGAAGAAGTCGTCCTTCGGCACGGCGGCCGTCATCGTCATGGACAAGTCGACCGACATCGTGAAGGCGATCGCGCGACTCTCGTACTTCTTCAAGCACGAGAGCTGCGGCCAGTGCACGCCATGCCGCGAAGGCACGGGATGGATGTGGCGCGTGATGGAGCGCCTGGTGCGTGGCGAAGCGCACAAGCGCGAGATCGACATGCTGCTCGACGTCACCAAGCAGGTTGAAGGTCACACGATCTGCGCGCTGGGCGACGCGGCTGCCTGGCCGATCCAGGGCCTGATCCGCAATTTCCGCCCGGAGATCGAGCGACGCATCGACGAGTTTTCGCGCAACGCCCACCGTGTAGAGCCAGTTATGGTGGCGGCGGAGTAGGACAGTCGAAGGAAAAGGAAAGGGAAGGGCGACGCGCGCGGCAGGGTTGAACGATCCAATGCACGCGACCCGAAGGGGCGATGCCTGAGGTTGAGAAGAAGAAGAGCGTAGACGATACGCGCGCGACCGCCACGGAACAGTTTGCCGGCGTCGCCAACATGATGGCGCACCCGACGGCGGGTCTGGCCGCCGCGACCGCGCTCGGCCTCGGCTTCGCCAGCCAGGCGTTCGGTGCCTGGATGGGCTTCCTGGCGGGCGCCGCGGACGCCTCGCAGCGCTTCATGGCACTCGGCGCCGATCTGCCCGGGGCGACCGACTTCGCCCGTGCGGCGGCTCGCGCCCGCGCTGCGGCCGACCAGCTGATCGCCGAGGCGCGTGAGACGGCGGAGGCCGTCGTCGAAACGGTCGAGCCGAAGCGCAAGGCGCCGCGCAAGGCAGCGGTCAGGTCACAGGCCGCTCCCGACGTGGCGGCCAAAACGGCAGCGCCGGCGCTGATGCCCGAAGATTTCAGGCGCCCGCGCGCGATCGCGAAGCCGAAGTCTGTCGACGACCTGAAGAAGATCGGCGGCATCGGGCCGAAACTGGAGAAGGTGCTGAACGGTCTCGGCGTCTGGACTTATGCCCAGATCGCGGCATGGAGCCGCGAGGAGATTGCATGGGTGGACGACTACCTGGCTTTCAAAGGCCGCATCGAGCGGGACGGATGGCTGGATCAGGCGGCGCGGCTTGCCGCCGGCGAGCAGATGAAGAAGTGACGATGGCGGTGGCGCCGGGATGCGCCGCCCCGACGATAGGCGGATGACCGCGGGAATTTGAGGCGACATGGCGAAGCTCAAGGTCGACGGCAAGGAAATCGAGGTCCCGGACCACTACACGCTGCTCCAGGCGGCGGAAGAGGCGGGTGCGGAGGTTCCGCGTTTCTGCTTCCACGAGCGGTTGTCGATCGCCGGCAACTGCCGCATGTGCCTGGTCGAGGTGAAGGGTGGGCCGCCGAAGCCGCAGGCCTCCTGCGCCATGAACGTCCGCGATCTTCGTCCGGGCCCGAACGGCGAGCCGCCGGAAATGTTCACCAACACGCCGATGGTCAAAAAGGCCCGCGAGGGCGTGATGGAGTTCCTGCTCATCAACCACCCGCTCGACTGCCCGATCTGCGACCAGGGCGGCGAATGCGACCTGCAGGACCAGGCGATGGCCTTCGGCGTCGACGCCTCGCGCTATCACGAGAACAAGCGCGCGGTTGAAGACAAGTACATCGGCCCGCTGGTCAAGACCATCATGACGCGCTGCATCCACTGCACGCGTTGCGTGAGGTTCACGACGGAAGTGGCCGGTATTTCCGAACTCGGCCTGATCGGCCGCGGCGAGGATGCCGAGATCACGACTTATCTCGAGCAGGCCATGACCTCCGAACTCCAGGGCAACGTCATCGACCTCTGCCCGGTCGGGGCGCTGACCTCGAAGCCTTATGCCTTCCAGGCGCGGCCGTGGGAATTGACCAAGACCGAATCGATCGACGTCATGGACGCGGTCGGCTCCGCGATCCGCGTCGACACGCGCGGCCGCGAGGTGATGCGTATCCTTCCGCGCGTCAACGACGCCGTCAACGAGGAATGGATCTCCGACAAGACCCGTTTCATCTGGGACGGCCTGCGCTCGCAGCGCCTCGACCGGCCCTACGTCCGGAAGAACGGTCGCCTGGTGCCGGCCAGTTGGGTCGACGCCTTCGCCGCCATCAAGGACGCCGTCGCGAAGGCGGCGCCGGAAAAGATCGGGGCGATTGCCGGCGACCTCGCCGCGGCCGAGGAAATGTACGCGCTGAAGCTGCTGATGGCGTCGCTCGGCTCGAAGAACCTCGACTGTCGTCAGGACGGCGCCGCGCTCGATCCGTCGCTCGGCCGCGCCAGCTATCTCTTCAACCCGACCATCGAGGGTATCGAGCAGGCCGACGCGGTCCTCATTGTCGGCTCCAATCCGCGCTTCGAGGCGTCCGTTCTCAACGCCCGCATCCGCAAGCGCTGGCGGCTCGGCAAGCTGCCGGTCGGCGTGATCGGTGACATCGGCGACACGCGCTACCAGTACGAGCGCCTCGGCGCCGGGCCGGAGACGCTGAAGGCTCTCGCCGACGGGACCGGCAATTTCTTCGAGGTGCTGAAGAACGCGCAGCGCCCGCTGATCGTCGTCGGGCAGGGCGCCTTGGCACGCACCGACGGCAAGGCCGTACTCGGGCTGGCGGCGAAGCTTGCCGGCGCGGTCGGCGCGGTGACCGAAGGCTGGAACGGCTTCGCGGTTCTGCACACCGCGGCGGCGCGTGTCGGCGGCCTCGACATCGGCTTCGTGCCGGGCGAGGGCGGTCACGACACGGCCGGCATGATGGGCGCGCTCGACGTGCTCTTCCTGCTCGGTGCCGACGAGATCGACATGAATGCGATCGGGTCGGCCTTCACGGTCTACATCGGCACGCATGGCGACGCCGGCGCCCACCGCGCCGACGTCATCCTGCCGGCCTCGGCCTATACGGAGAAGTCGGGCACCTACGTGAACACGGAAGGCCGGGTGCAGATGACCAACCGCGCCGGCTTCGCCCCGGGCGACGCCCGCGAGGACTGGGCGATCCTGCGCGCGCTTTCCGACGCGCTCGGCAAGCGGCTGCCCTTCGATTCGCTTTCGCAGCTCCGTGCGCGGCTCTACGCCGACTATCCGCATCTCGCCGCGGTCGACCGGATCGCCGCCGGCGACGCGGGCGCGGTGGCGAAGGCGGCCAAGCTCGGCGGCCGCATCGGCAAGGCGCCCTTCGTCTCGCCGGTCAAGGACTTCTACCTGACCAACCCGATCGCGCGCGCCTCCGCGGTGATGGCCGAATGCTCGGCGCTCGCCAAGAACGGCTTCAAACAGGCAGCGGAATGACGGCCATGGACAGCTTCTTCTCCACCTATGTCCTGCCGGCGATCATCTTCGTCGCCCAGTCGCTGCTGGTCATCGTCGCGCTGCTGGTCTTCATCGCCTTCATCCTCTACGCCGACCGCAAGATCTGGGCGGCCGTCATGCTGCGCCGCGGACCCAACGTGGTCGGGCCGTGGGGCCTGCTGCAGTCCTTCGCCGACTTTTTGAAGTTCGTGGTCAAGGAACCGGTCATCCCGTCCGGCGCCAACAAGGCGATCTTCCTGCTGGCGCCGCTGGTCTCGACGGTGCTGGCTCTCGCCACCTATGCGGTCATTCCCTTCGACGAGGGCTGGGTGATCGCCAACATCAACGTTGGCATCCTCTACATCTTCGCCATTTCCTCGCTGGAAGTGTATGGCGTGATCATGGCCGGCTGGGCGTCGAACTCGAAGTATCCCTTCCTCGGCGCGTTGCGCTCGGCCGCGCAGATGGTGTCCTACGAGGTCTCGATCGGCTTCGTCATCATCACCGTGCTTCTGTGCGTCGGCTCGCTGAACCTTAGCGAGATCGTGCTGTCGCAGCAGGACGGCCTCGGCACGCGCCTTGGTCTCCCCAACACCTTCCTCGACTGGCATTGGCTCGGCCTCCTGCCGATGTTCGTCATCTTCTTCATCTCGGCGCTCGCCGAGACCAACCGGCCGCCCTTCGACCTCGTCGAGGCCGAATCGGAACTCGTCGCCGGCCACATGATCGAGTACTCGTCGACGCCCTATCTGCTGTTCATGCTGAGCGAGTACGTCGCCATCATCCTGATGTGCGCGCTGATGACGGTGCTCTTCCTCGGCGGCTGGCTGCCGCCGCTCGATTTCGCGCCGTTCACCTGGGTGCCAGGCATCGTCTGGTTCGTGCTGAAGATCTGCGCGTGCTTCTTCATGTTCGCCATGGTGAAGACCATCGTGCCCCGCTATCGCTACGACCAGTTGATGCGGCTCGGCTGGAAGGTGTTCCTGCCGATCTCGCTGGCGATGGTGGTCATCACCGCCGCCTTCCTCAAGCTGACTGGAGCCGCGTGATGAGTGCTCTCGCCCAGGCCGCCAAATCGCTGCTGCTGCTCGATTTCGTCAGCGCCTTTTTCCTCGGCATGCGTCAGTTCTTCGCACCCAAGGCGACGGTCAACTATCCGCACGAAAAGGGGCCGGTCAGCCCGCGTTTCCGCGGCGAGCACGCGTTGCGCCGCTATCCCAACGGCGAGGAACGCTGCATCGCGTGCAAATTGTGCGAAGCGATCTGCCCGGCGCAGGCCATCACCATCGAGGCGGGCCCGCGCCGCAACGACGGGACGCGGCGCACCGTGCGCTACGACATCGACATGGTGAAGTGCATCTATTGCGGCTTCTGCCAGGAGGCCTGCCCTGTGGATGCGATCGTCGAGGGTCCGAACTTCGAGTTCTCCACGGAGACCCGTGAGGAACTCTACTACGACAAGGACAGGCTGCTGGCGAATGGCGACCGGTGGGAGCGGGAAATCGCGCGCAACATCTCCATGGATGCGCCGTACCGCTGACGATTTGACACGATGGACGGGCGCTGGCGGCTCGTCTAAGGAACTCGCGCCCTGCGGCTGGAGGCGGCGGCAGGGTCGGACGGACGGGCAGGCGCACGGCGGCTGGCTCGGAAAGGAAACCGGGGGAACCCATGCTCAACGGACTTGAAGCGGTATTCTTCTACCTCTTCGCTTTCATGGCGGTCGCGGCGGCCTTCATGGTTATTTCCGCGCGCAACCCGGTGCATTCGGTCCTCTACCTGATCCTCACCTTCTTCAACGCTGCGGCGCTGTTCCTGCTCACGGGAGCGGAGTTCCTGGCGATGATCCTTCTCGTCGTCTATGTCGGCGCGGTGGCGGTGCTGTTCCTGTTCGTCGTCATGATGCTCGACGTCGACTTCGCCGAGCTCAAGCAGGGCGCGCTGCAATATGCGCCGATCGGTGCGGTCGTCGGGCTGATCCTTCTGGCCGAACTGGTCATCGTCGTTGGCGGCTATGCGTTTTCGCCCCAGCTTGCCGACAAGATCGCCCAGCCGACGCCGGACATCGCTGCGCGCCACAACACGGCCGCGCTCGGCGACATCCTCTACACGGATTACCTGTTCCACTTCCAGATTGCGGGCATGGTGCTTCTCGTCGCCATGATCGGCGCCATCGTGCTGACGCTCCGGCACAAGCCGGGTATCAAGCGGCAGAGCGTACCCGCCCAGGTCGCACGGACGAAGGCGACGGCGATCGAGGTCAAGAAGGTCGAGACGGGCAAGGGAATCTGACCATGGAAGTCGGCATCGCGCACTACCTGACCGTCTCCGCCGTCCTCTTCACGCTCGGCGTCTTCGGCATCTTCCTCAACCGGAAAAACGTCATTGTCATCCTGATGTCGGTCGAACTGATCCTGCTGGCGGTCAACATCAACTTCGTCGCCTTCTCGGCGGTTCTCGGCGATCTCGTCGGACAGGTCTTCGCCCTGTTCGTGCTCACCGTCGCCGCCGCCGAGGCCGCGATCGGTCTAGCCATCCTCGTCGTCTTCTTCCGCAACCGCGGCTCGATCGCGGTCGAAGACGTCAACATGATGAAGGGTTGACGGGAACCATCATGTACCAGGCCATCGTCTTCCTTCCGCTGCTCGGCTTCCTGATCGCCGGACTCTTCGGCCGCTCGATCGGCGCCAAGGCGAGCGAATACATCACATCGGGTTTCCTGGTGATCTCGGCCGTGCTGTCGTGGGTCGCCTTCTTCAGAGTCGCCTTCGGCGAAACGGAAGCCTTCACCGTGCCGCTGCTGCGCTTCATCGAGTCGGGCAGCCTGCAGGCCGACTGGGCGCTGAGGATCGACACGCTGACCGTGGTCATGCTCGTCGTGGTCAACACGGTCTCGGCGCTCGTCCACATCTATTCCATCGGCTACATGCACCACGATCCGCATCGGCCGCGCTTCTTTGCCTATCTGTCGCTGTTCACCTTCGCCATGCTGATGCTGGTGACGTCGGACAACCTCGTCCAGATGTTCTTCGGCTGGGAAGGCGTCGGCCTGGCGTCCTATCTGCTGATCGGCTTCTGGTACAAGAAGCCGTCGGCCAACGCCGCCGCGATCAAGGCCTTCGTCGTCAACCGCGTCGGCGACTTCGGCTTCGCGCTCGGCATCTTCGGCGTGTTCGTCCTGTTCGGCTCGGTCTCCTTCGACACGATCTTTGCCAACGCCGCGTCTTTCGCCCCGGTGGAAGGCGCGCAGGAGGGCGGCGAGGCGGTGCTGAACTTCCTCGGCTACGCGCTGGACAAGCACGTGGCGCTGACCGTCGTCTGCCTGCTGCTGTTCATGGGCGCCATGGGCAAGTCGGCACAGGTGCCGCTGCACACCTGGCTGCCGGACGCGATGGAAGGTCCGACGCCCGTCTCGGCGCTGATCCATGCCGCGACCATGGTGACCGCCGGCGTGTTCATGCTCGCGCGGCTCTCGCCGTTGTTCGAGTTGTCGCATACCGCGCTCACCGTCGTGACCTTCGTCGGCGCCTTCACCGCCTTCTTTGCGGCAACCGTCGGCCTGGTGCAGAACGACATCAAGCGCGTCATCGCCTACTCTACTTGCTCGCAGTTGGGCTACATGTTCGTCGCGCTCGGGCTCGGTTTCTACTCGGCGGCGATCTTTCACCTGTTCACCCACGCCTTCTTCAAGGCTCTACTGTTCCTCGGCTCGGGCTCGGTCATCCATGCGGTCTCCGACGAGCAGGACATGCGCAAGATGGGCGGCCTGAGGAAGCTGATCCCGACCACCTACTGGATGATGGTCATCGGCACGATCGCGCTGACCGGCGTCGGCATCCCGGCGACGCTCATCGGCACCGCCGGCTTCTTCTCCAAGGATGCCATCATCGAAGGCGCCTTCGTCGGCCACAACGCGGTCGCCGGCCTCGCCTTCACGCTGCTCGTGATCGCGGCGGTGTTCACCTCCTTCTATTCGTGGCGCCTGATATTCATGACGTTCCACGGCAAGCCGCGGGCGAGCGCCGATGTCATGCATCATGTCCACGAATCGCCGCCGGTGATGCTCGTGCCGCTGTTCTTGCTTGCCGTCGGTGCTCTGTTCGCCGGCGTCGTCTTCCACGACTTCTTCATCGGCCACGGCTACGAGGAGTTCTGGAAGGGCGCGCTGTTCACGCTGCCCGACAACCACATCCTGCACGATTTCCACGGCGTGCCGATGTGGGTGAAGCTGGCGCCGTTCGTCGCTATGATCGTCGGCTTCTTCTTCGCCTACCAGTTCTACATTCGCTCGCCGGAGACGCCGGAGCGGCTCGCCGCCCAGCACCGCGGCCTCTACGCGTTCTTGCTCAACAAGTGGTACTTCGACGAAGTCTACGACTTCCTGTTCGTCCGGCCGGCGAAGCGCCTCGGCCACTTCCTGTGGAAGAAGGGTGACGGCTGGCTGATCGACGGCTTCGGGCCCGACGGGGTCTCCGCACGCGTCGTCGACGTCACCAGCCGCGTCGTCAAGCTGCAGACCGGATACCTTTACCACTACGCATTCGCGATGCTGATCGGGGTCGCGGCCCTGGTCACGTGGATGATGCTCGGGAGCAGCTTCTGATGGTCGACTGGCCGATCCTCTCCACCGTCACCTTCCTGCCGCTGGTCGGGGCTTTCCTGATCCTGCTGATCCGGGACGAGAGCGACAACGCGCGCCGCAACATCCGCAATGTCGCCTTGCTGACGACGGTGTTCACATTCGTCCTGTCGCTGTTCATCTGGGTGGGCTTCGACAATTCCGATCCCGCCTTCCAGATGGTCGAAAAGACCGAATGGCTGGGCTCGGGCATCTCCTACCACATGGGCGTCGACGGCATTTCCATGCTGTTCGTCATTCTGACGACCTTCCTCATGCCGCTGTGCATCCTGGCCAGTTGGGTATCGGTGGAGAAGCGCGTCAAGGAGTACATGATCGCGTTCCTCGTTCTCGAGACGCTGATGATCGGCGTATTCTGCGCGCTCGACATCGTATTGTTTTACGTCTTCTTCGAGGCCGGCCTCATCCCGATGTTCATCATCATCGGCGTGTGGGGCGGCAAGCGCCGGGTGTACGCGTCGTTCAAGTTTTTCCTCTATACGCTGCTCGGCTCGGTCCTGATGCTGCTCGCCATCATGGCGATGTATTGGACGGCCGGAACCACAGACATCCCCGCTCTGCTCGCCTTCAACTTCCCGGCGACGATGCAGACCTGGCTGTGGCTCGCCTTCTTCGCCTCCTTCGCCGTGAAGATGCCGATGTGGCCGGTCCACACCTGGCTTCCTGACGCCCACGTCGAGGCGCCGACCGCGGGCTCGGTCATTCTCGCGGCCATCCTTCTGAAGATGGGTGGTTACGGTTTCCTGCGCTTCTCGCTGCCGATGTTCCCCATCGCCTCGGTCGACTTCGCGCCGCTCGTCTTCGCGCTTTCCATCATCGCCATCATCTACACCTCGCTGGTGGCGCTGATGCAGGAGGACATGAAGAAGCTGATAGCCTACTCGTCCGTTGCCCATATGGGCTACGTGACCATGGGTGTCTTCGCCATGAACCAGGAGGGCGTGCAGGGCGCGATCTTCCAGATGCTGTCGCACGGCCTTGTCTCGGGTGCGCTGTTCCTCTGCGTCGGCGTTATTTACGACCGCATGCACACGCGCGAGATCGCGGCCTATGGCGGCCTCGTCAACAACATGCCGAAATATGCCACGGTGTTCCTGATCTTCACCATGGCCAATGTCGGCCTGCCGGGCACTTCCGGCTTCATAGGCGAGTTCCTGACTCTGCTCGGCATCTTCAAGGTCAACACCTGGGTGGCGTTGTTCGCCACGACGGGCGTCGTCCTGTCGGCGGCCTATGCGCTGTGGCTTTATCGCAAGGTCATCTTCGGCGCGCTGACCAAGGAGAGCCTGAAAGGTCTCCTCGACCTGTCGCCGCGCGAGAAGGCGGTCATATACCCGTTGGTCGTGCTGACGATCTTCTTCGGCGTCTATCCGGCGCCGGTGTTCGACGCGACGTCCGCCTCGGTGCAGGCGCTCATCAACAACATCACCGTCTCGCTCGATGCGGCGCAGACGGCTGCCGCGAATTGACAGGGACGCGCTCATGACCGCGGAACTCACCCAGAGCCTGACGCTGGCGATGCCGGAACTGATCCTGGCCGCCGGCGCGATGGTACTCCTGATGATCGGCGTCTATTCGGGCGAGCGGGCGAACACGACCGTGTCCGGGCTGGCGGTCGCCGTGCTGATCGGCGCGGGCGCGTGGATGCTGGTGATGGGGGGCGACGGCTCCGCTTTCGGCGGGGCCTTCATCAGCGATCCCTTCGCCCGTTTCATGAAACTGCTCTCGCTCGTCGGCTCGCTGGTTACGCTGGTGATGTCGGTCGGCTTTGCCCGGGCGGAAAGATTCGACAAGTTCGAGTATCCGGTCCTCATCATGCTTGCGACACTCGGCATGATGCTGATGATTTCGGCGAGTAACATGCTTACTCTCTATCTCGGCCTCGAGCTGCAGTCGCTTGCGATCTACGTGCTCGCCGCGATCAACCGCGACTCGCTGCGCTCCACCGAAGCCGGCTTGAAATATTTCGTCCTCGGCGCGCTGTCGTCGGGCATGCTGCTCTACGGCATCAGCCTCGTCTACGGCTATACGGGTAACACCGGCTTCGCCGAAATTGCGGCTGCCCTCGGCGGCGCCGAACGCCAGCTCGGCCTCGTCTTCGGCCTCGTCTTCGTGCTCGCTGGCCTCGCCTTCAAGATCTCTGCCGTTCCGTTCCACATGTGGACGCCGGACGTCTACGAAGGTGCGCCGACGCCGATCACCGCCTTCATGGCGGCTGCGCCGAAGATGGCGGCCATGGCGCTCGTCGTCCGCGTCACCATGGGCGCATTCGAGCCGATTGCAGCCGACTGGCAGCAGATCGTCGTCTTCGTCTCGATCGCCTCGATGGCGCTCGGAGCGTTCGCCGCCATCGGCCAGAGGAACATCAAACGCCTGATGGCCTATTCCTCGATCGGCCACATGGGCTACGCACTGGTCGGGCTTGCCGCGAACAGCGAGGCCGGCGTGCGCGGCGTCGCCATCTACATGCTCATCTACCTCGTGATGACACTCGGCTCGTTTGCCTTCATCCTCGGCATGCGCCGCAAGGACGGGCATGTCGAGCAAATCGACGATCTCGCCGGCCTGTCGACCACCAATCCCGTCATGGCGACGATCTTCACCCTGCTGATGTTCTCGCTCGCCGGCATCCCTCCGCTCGCCGGCTTCTGGGCGAAGTGGTATGTCTTCCTCGCCGCCATCGACGCCGGCCTGTTCACGCTCGCCGTGATCGGTGTGCTCGCGTCCGTCGTCGGTGCCTACTACTACCTGCGCATCATCAAGATCATGTGGTTCGACGAACCGGCCGGCGGATTCGTGCCGATGACCGGCGAACTCCGCCTCGTTCTTGCGCTTTCGGGCACCTTCGTCCTCCTCTACGTGCTTCCCTGGATTGGCGGGTCCGTCGGCGTGATGGCGGAAGCCGCCGCCAAGACCTTCTTCTGACGGCTCGTGGAAGCGACGTCCGTACCGGGACTGCCCGACTATCGCCAC
>CAJPFN010000058.1 GCA_905339215.1 Rhizobiaceae bacterium | reverse complement strand
GGTAGGTTCCGCGGAGCGGGGAGGGTGCCGTCACAATCTTGCCCCCTTCGGGCCATATTCGCTTAATCGGCTGATAAGCAATTCCTGCGCAGATGGGGGTCCGAAACTGCGTCGGGAGGGAGTGGTCGTCCGATCCTTCTCGCTTCCGGCCGCAGGGAATGCTCAGAGCCGGAATGCCGGGGGACCGCTGCAACATGACCGATCGGACGCGTGGATTGATGCGCGGCTCGGCCTTCCTGGCGCTGGCCGTCTCGGCTTCCATCGTGGCCGGCTGCACGTCCTCGCCGACCAAGGGCATGGTCAACCCCAAGCGGTCGAAAGAATACTTCTCCGAAAGCGAGTACGGTGTGAAGGCAAGCCCGCGCGTGACTACACAGCGCTCGCGCCTGCCGCGCGGCGGCGGCCGCGAGCAAGTGGGCAAGCCCTACAAGGTACGCGGCGTCTGGTATTACCCCAAGGAAGAGAAGAACTATCGCAAGGTCGGCGGCGCGTCCTGGTACGGCGACGCCTTCCACGGACGCCTGACCGCGAACGGCGAGGTCTACGACATGACGCACCTGACGGCGGCGCATCCGACGATGCCGCTGCCGAGCTATGCGCGTGTCACCAACATGAAGAATGGCAGTTCGGTCATCGTCCGCGTCAATGACCGCGGCCCCTATGCCCGAGGCCGCATCATCGACCTGTCGAAGCGCGCCGCCGAGTTGCTCGACTACACGCATTCCGGCGTCGCCCGGGTGAAGGTCGAGTATGTCGGACGCGCGCCGCTCGACGGCCAGGACGAGCAGTACCTGATGGCTTCCTACCGCCCGGGCAACCGCGCGCCGGATCCGTCCGACGGTCTCGCGACGGGCGTCATGATCGCCATGAACGGCCCGACGCCGAGCGCGTCGGTCGGAGCGTTCCCGGGTGTGCTGGCCAATTCGGCTGCGCAGCCGGCCTCCGCAGCCTCCGTCTCAACCGCCTCGGCGTTCGGCGCCTTCGACATCGTGTTACCCGAGATCGGTCCTATCGCGCCTGAGCGGCCGGTGGACGGCTTCGCTGCTCCGGGCCGGGGTGTCGCCGTCGCGGCCCTTTCCTATGCCGACGACCGGATCGCGCGTGCGGGGAATCCCTTCGCCGCGCTCGACGCCGGCCTGACCAGCGACCGCATCGTTGCCTCCTGGAAGAAGCAGAGCGCGGTGACCGCCGGCACGATGAGCGACGGCGCCTTCGTCGCGGCCGGAACCTTCGCCACCGAGGCCGAAGCGGACAGCGTCGCGGCGGGCCTCTCCGCGCTTGGCCGCGCGTCGCTGGAGAAGTCGAGCCTCGAGGGCCGCGACTGGTACACACTGAACCTCTATGCCGACGGCCGCGCCACGCTCGACGACCTTCTGTCGGCGGCCTGGGCGCACGGCGCTCCCGACGCCATTATCGTCCGCGACTGAAGATCGCTGCCGCCCTTCTTCCGCCGCGCTCGTCCGCGAAGGTTGATCGCGGCGGGAAGGCTGCTAGCCTGCCGCGTGAAAGCAGGCGAAGCGGGCAGGGCGATCCATCATGCACAAACTCGGTCATCTCGGCTGCGCGGTCCTGGCGTCCATGCTGCTTGTGCTCGGCAGCGTCTTCGCGGCCCAGGCGCAACTCTTCGAGACGCGCGCCGGACAGGCCTTCATGGTCGACGCAGACACCGGCACGGTCCTGTTCTCGAAGGATCCCGACAAGCTCATCCCGCCGGCTTCGCTGGCCAAGCTGATGACCATGGAAGTGGTCTTCCACGCCTTGAAGCGCGGCCGGCTGCGCATGGACGACACGTTCATGGTCAGCGAGAATGCCTGGCGGACGGGCGGCGCCAGTTCCGGCGGCTCGACCATGTTTGCGGTGTTGAAGTCGACGATCCGGCTGGAAGACCTGATTCAGGGCGTTATCGTGCAATCGGCGAATGACGGCTGCATCATCATCGCCGAGGGCATGGCGGGTTCGGAGGAGAATTTCGCCCAGCTGATGACCGAACGCGCCCGCCAGATCGGGCTGTCGAAATCGGTGTTCAAGAACGCCACTGGCCTGCCGGCAGAGGGGCAGGTGGTGACCGTGCGCGAACTGGCGCAGCTCGCGCTGCACATCTGGCGCGAATACCCCGAGTACTACCGCTACTATTCGCAGCCGAACTTCACCTGGAACAAGATCACCCAGTCCAACCGGAACCCGCTGCTGACGATGGACATCGGCGCTGACGGCATGAAGACCGGTCTCACTGAGGAATCCGGGTATGCCATCGTCGGTTCCGTCAGCCGCGAGGGCAAGCGCGTCTTCGCCGCCATGAGCGGCATGGCGACCGAGCGGGAGCGCGCCGAGGAGGCGCGCAAGCTGCTCGACTGGGGCCTGCGCGCTTTTCAGCGCACGGAACTGTTCACCGAAGGCGAGATGGTCGGCGAGGCACAGGTCTACGGCGGTGCCAAGTCGGGCGTGGCGCTGAAAGCGAAAGGGCCTGTGGCGATCTTCGTGCCGATCACGAACCGCGACCGGCTGATCGCGCGCATTGTGTACGAGGGGCCAGTCGTCGCCCCTGTCGAGGAGGGAGTGCGCGTCGGCTCGCTGAAGGTATGGATCGGCGACACACTCTCCCAGGAAACGCCACTCTACACTGCCGAGGCGGTCGGCCTGGGCTCCCTCCATCAACGCGCCCTCGACGCGGTCGGCGAGTTGATGGTCGGCTGGCTTCGCTGAACACACCGGCCATTGGCGTGGACCTTTTCGCATGACGGCCCTATGAGGGTGGCGGCGCGGCCCGGAGGGATGCTGTCCCGCGCCGAGAGCGTCGTCGACGATCGGATAGGCAAGCGTGTCGCGCGGTTTCTTCATTACCTTTGAAGGCGGAGAAGGGGCGGGCAAGTCGACCCAGATCACCCGGCTTGCCGAACGGCTGCGCGCGAAGGGACATGAGGTCCTGGTGACGCGCGAACCCGGCGGCTCGCCGGGTGCGGAAGCGGTCAGGCACGTGCTGCTGTCGGGAGCAGCCGAGCCTTTCGGGCCGGTCATGGAGGCGATCCTGTTCGCCGCCGCGCGCTCCGACCATGTCGAGCAGGTGATCCGCCCGGCGGTAGACCGCGGCGTCGTCGTGCTCTGCGACCGTTTCATGGATTCCTCGCGCGTCTACCAGGGCGTCACCGGCGATCTCGATCCGAAATTCATGGCCGCGCTTGAACGGGTCGCCGTCAATGGCATGGTTCCCGACCTCACGCTGATCCTCGACATCGAGCCTGAGGAGGGCCTCAGGCGCGCGTCGGCGCGGCGCGGCGATGGCGCGGCGGACCGCTACGAGAAGGAGACGGTCGATGTCCACCGACGCAGGCGCGAGGCCTATATCGCAATCGCCGAAGCCGAGCCCGACCGCTGTATCGTCATCGATGCCGGGCGGTCGCCCGACGAGATCGCGGCTGTGATCGAAAGCGTGGTGACGGCGGCGCTCGACGCCATGAAGGCGATCCCCGCGACGGTGGACGCGTGATGTTCGAACGAATTGCCCCCGAACAGCACGATACGCTCGACCGGATCCCCGAACCGTCGGCGAACCCCTTCCTCGCCGGGCACGGGCAGGCGGCGGCCGCGCTTGCAGCCGCCTATCGCGCCGGCAAGCTGCCGCATGCGCTGCTCTTCACGGGCCCGCGCGGTATCGGCAAGGCAACGCTCGCCTTTCATTTCGTCTACCACGTGCTGACGAATCCCGACCATACGTCGGCGCCGGGAAAAATTTTGCCGCCGGATCCCAAATCCACCTATTTCCGCCAGGTCGCAGCGGGATCGCATCCGTCGGTCCTTCACCTCACCCGCCCGGCGAACGACCGCAGCGCCGCCGGCTTCAAGTCCGCGATCACCGTCGACGAGGTGCGCAGGGTCAGCCGCTTCACCTCGCACACCGCCCATGACGGCGGCTATCGTTTCGTCGTCGTCGATCCCGCGGACGATATGAACGTCAGCGCCGCCAACGCGCTCCTGAAGAGCCTCGAAGAGCCGCCGGCGCGCACAGTCTTCATCCTGATCGCCCATTCGGCAGGGCGGCTCCTGCCGACGATCCGCTCGCGCTGCCAGGCGGTGCGGTTTTCGCCGCTGGTGCAGGATGATCTCTATGCCGTGCTCGAAAGGCTCGAGATCGACTTGCCGGCGGACGCGGAAGGGCGCGCCGCGCTCGCCGCGGCGGCGGCGGGCAGCCCACGCACCGCCGTCCTGATGACCGAGTATGGTGGTCTCGAAGTCAGCGCCGCGCTCGACAAGTTGCTCGGTGCGCCCCATCCGCCGGGCGTCGATGCGCACCGCCTTGCCGACGCCGTCGCGGCCAAGGACCGCGCCATCCAGTTCATGATGTTCAACGACCGCCTCCTTGACGTTTTGGCGGAGGCCGCCGGCGACGCGGCCAGGACCGGCGATATCGAGCGTGCCGTGCGCCTCTCCGGCGCCTGGCAGGAAATGCGCGTTGCGATTGGCGAGGCGGACACGTACAATCTCGACCGCAAACAACACGCGCTGACCATGATCCTTCGCCTGCACGACACGCTCCGAATGTGACGCCCGTCCCGCGGCGCGGGATGGCTATGGCTGTCCCGATGCGCTATCTCACCGCACCGAATTTCCTCGCCTTGCGAACGGCCCACACATGTCACGCGAAAAGTTCTATATCACGACGGCCATTTCCTATCCGAACGGCAGGCCCCATATCGGTCACGCCTACGAGATGATCGCCACCGACGCGCTGGCGCGCTTCCAGCGCCTCGACGGCAAGGACGTCTTCTTCCTCACCGGCACTGACGAGCACGGCATCAAGATGGTGCAAACGGCGCGCAAGGAGGGGCTCACCGTGCGCGAACTCGCCGATCGCAACTCGGCCGAGTTCCGCCGCATGGCCGCGGCGCTCAACATCTCCAACGACGATTTCATCCGCACCACCGAGCCGCGCCACCGTGCGGCGAGCCAGGCGATCTGGCGTGCCATGGCGGCGAATGGAGACATCTACAAAGGCGGCTACGCCGGCTGGTATTCGGTCCGCGACGAGGCTTATTACGGCGAGGAGGAGACCGAATTGCGCGCCGACGGCGTGCGCTACGGGCCGCAGGGAACTCCGGTCGAATGGGTCGAGGAGGAAAGCTATTTCTTCCGCCTCTCGGCCTATGCCGACCGCCTTCTAGACCTCTACGAGCGCAATCCCGGTTTCATCTGCCCGCCAGAGCGGCGCAACGAGGTGATCAGCTTCATCAAGTCGGGGCTGAAGGACCTGTCGATGTCGCGCACAACCTTCGACTGGGGCGTGCCGGTGCCCGGCGACGAGAATCATGTCATGTACGTGTGGGTCGACGCGCTTACAAACTACATTACCGGAGCCGGTTATCCAAATGAAAACGCTGAACGATGGCGCTATTGGCCGGCCGACGTCCACATCATTGGCAAGGACATCGTGCGCTTCCATGCCATCTACTGGCCGGCGTTCCTGATGTCAGCCGGCGTCGCGGTGCCGCATCGCGTGTTCGGCCACGGCTTCGTCTTCAACCGCGGGGAGAAGATGTCGAAGTCGGTCGGCAACGTCATCGACCCGTTCGCGCTCGCCGAGCATTACGGGCTCGACCAGTTGCGCTACTTCCTGCTACGCGAGATCCCGTTCGGCCAGGACGGCAACTACAGCCACGAGGCCATCGTCAACCGCACCAACGCAGACCTCGCCAACGACCTCGGCAATCTGGCGCAGCGGTCGCTATCGATGATCGCCAAGAACTGCGGCGGCAAGGTGCCGTCTCGCAGCGCGCTCGCCGACGTCGACCATGCGATCCTCGATCAGGCCGAGGCCGCGCTCGAGACGGCGCGCAAGGCGATGGCCGAGCAGGGCATCCACCTGGCGCTCGCCGCGATCTTTGCCGTCGTCTCCGAGGCCAACCGCTATTTCGCCGGCCAGGAGCCGTGGGCCCTGAAAAAGACCGATCCGGCGCGCATGGAGACAGTGCTCTACACGACGGCCGAGACGGTCCGCCGCGTGGCGATTCTCTGCCAGCCCTATATGCCCGGTTCGGCGGCGAAGCTGCTCGACCTGCTCGCGATTGCCGCGGACCGACGCCAATTCGCCCATGTCGGCGAGGCCGACGCGCTGGTTGCCGGGACGCCGCTGCCGGTGCCGGCGGGCGTCTTCCCCCGCTACGTCGAGCCCGCGGAGCAGGGCTAGAACGTGCTCGTCGACAGCCACTGCCACCTCGACTTCCCGGACTTCGCCGACGATCGCGACGCGATCGTCGGCCGTGCGCTTGCCGCCGGCGTTTCGCGCATGGTGACCATCTCGACGCGGGTACGCCGCTTTCCCGGCGTGCTGGCGATCGCCGAAGCCTATGACAGCGTCTACTGCTCGGTCGGCACGCATCCGCACAATGCGGCGGAAGAGCTTGACGTCGGCGTCGACGAACTGATCGGTTTATCGGCGCATCCGAAGGTTGTCGCCATCGGCGAGGCCGGCCTCGACTACTTCTACGACTATTCGCCGCGCGAGGCTCAGGCGACCGGCCTGCACACGCACATCACGGCGGCGCGCGAGACCGGCCTGCCGCTCGTCATCCATTCGCGCGACGCCGACGACGACATGATCGCGATCCTCGAGGAAGAAAGCGGGAAGGGGGCCTTCCCCTTCATTCTGCACTGCTTTTCCTCGGGGCAACGCCTGGCCGACGCCGGCGTGCGCTTTGGCGGCTACGTGTCGTTCTCCGGTATCCTAACCTTCCGAAAGTCGGAGGATCTGCGCGCCATCGCTCGCACGGTGCCGCACGACCGCCTGCTGGTCGAGACCGACGCGCCCTATCTGGCACCAATGCCGTTCCGCGGCAAACGCAACGAGCCGGCCTACGTCGCCCATACGGCCGCCGTGCTCGGCGAGACGATCGGCCTCGACCCGGACGCTGTGGCGAAACTGACCACAGACAATTTCTTCCGTCTTTTCAGTAAGATGCCGCGACCGGCCGAGCAAGGCGCGCGGTCGTGACCGACATGCTGCGCCTCACCATCCTCGGCTGTGGCTCCTCGCCCGGCGTGCCGCGGATTTCCGGCGACTGGGGCGGCTGTGATTCGACGAACCCGAAGAACCGGCGCATGCGCGCCTCCGCACTCGTCGAGCGGGTCTCTGCGGCGGGCACGACACGGGTCGTCATCGACACCGGCCCCGACTTCCGCGAGCAGATGCTGATGGCCCGGGTGAAGACGCTGGATGCCGCCGTTTATACCCACGCCCACGCCGATCACATCCACGGCATCGACGACCTGCGCGGCTACGTGCTTGAGCAGCGCCGGCTGATGGACGTCTATGCCGACCATCCGACGACCGTGCGCCTCAATGACGCCTTCGGCTACTGCTTCGCCACGCCGCCTGGCAGCGCCTATCCGCCGATCCTCAAGGCGCATGCGATCGACCACGACGAGCCGTTCGCGATCCGGGGCGAGGGGGGCGCCCTCATTTTCGAGCCACTGCCGCAGATCCATGGCGACATCATCTCGCTGGGATTCCGCATCGGCAGCATGGCCTACTGCCCTGACGTCTCCGATTTTCCGCCGACGACCGCCGATCGGCTGAAAGACCTCGACCTGCTGGTCATTGACGCGCTGCAATACCGGCGCCATCCGAGCCATCTGTCGCTCTCCGAATCGCTCGAATGGATCGAGAAGCTCGCGCCGCAGCGCGCCGTGCTGACCCACATGCACATCCCGCTGGACTACGAGACGGTGATGGCAAAGACGCCGGACAACGTCGAGCCGGCCTATGACGGGCTGGTCGTCGAGGTTCCCTATGAGTGACGCGGGAAAGCCAGCCGGCAGCATCGAGCGGGTCACGGCCGCGGCACGCGATTCCGGGCTCGCGATCGAGGTCCGGCGCATGGGCGCCTCAACGCGAACGGCCGAGGAAGCCGCGGCGCAGTGCGGCTGCTCGGTCGCCCAGATCGTCAAGTCGCTGGTCTTCCAGGGCGAACGCAGCGGACGGCTCTATCTGTTCCTAATCTCCGGATCCAACCGGCTGAACCTCGCCAAAGCGGCCGCGCTCGCCGGCGAACCGCTGGAGCGTGCAGAGCCACGCCATGTGCGCGACGAGACCGGCTTCGCCATCGGCGGCGTCGCGCCGATCGGCCACCGCATTGCCGTTCCGGCCTTCGCCGACGAGACGCTGCTTGGCTTCGACGTGGTGTGGGCCGCAGCCGGCGCGCACGACGCGGTGTTCTCGGCGGCGCCGGATGCGCTGTTCGCCGCGGCGATGGCGATGGTCGCAGATCTCGCCGAGGTTTGAATTGCCGAAGGGTGGCGAAGGAATCCGCGGCTTTCCGGGCTTTTCCTCTATGCTTAAAGTTCCATAATATATCTTATGCGACTTAAAAATGGGGTGGGATCGGACTCCTAGCCGCCGCTCACGCCGCCGTCTTCTCGCCCTCGGACGTGTCCCCTTTCGACCGGCTGAGTACGTCGAGGCACCATGCGGTGATCGCGGCCTCATCCGCCGGCAGGATCGTGCCATAGTCACCGGCGAAGTCGCGCAGCGCCGGTGCATAGGCTTCGCGTACGCCGAACAACACCGGGATGCCGAGGCCCAGCGCCTTCTCGATGACGACGCGGAAGCCGCGGCCTTCCGCCTCGTCCTTGCCGAAGCGGTTGAGCACAAGGAGATCGATGCCGCCGTCAAGGATGTCGAGCAGCGCTACCGACGCCTCTGCGAGACGCTGCGGGTCGAGTCGGCAGCCCTTGGCCTCGGCGCCGAGCATCTGCGTGATCAGAACGCTGTGCCCGTCCTCGATGTCGCGGAGATAGGTCGCTGAGCAGCAGCCGTCGGCGATCCGTTCCTCCTGGACGAAGCCGCCGACGCGATAGCCCATGGTGCGCAGCGTGCGCGCGGCAGCCTCGAGTGGCGGGTCGACCGGTTCGCGGTCATGGCCGACGACGCCGGCGACGAGCGGAATGGTCTTTGCGTTGTCCGGTTGCACGAGCCGTCCTTTCCGAGGTGCGAATGCCGTGGTCATCCGATCTATTGTCCTTTGTCGATGCAGTGGCAAGAGCACCGTCCGGCCTTCACCGCGTCGCCGGGGCCGCTGGCGCTGCATTCGAGATTGCGCAACAGGCCGTCGTCGAGACCGTAGATCCAACCGTGGATCGCGATCGCCCGGCCCCGCTTCCACGCCGACTGGATGATCGGCGTTCGCGCCAGCCCGGCGACCTGCGCCTGGACGTTGATCTCGCAGATGCGGTCAAGGCGTCGCTCGCGGTCGTCTTCGCCGGGTAGGAACTCGCCGCAGCCGTCGGCAATGTCGCGAATCGGCTGGAGCCAGTGGTCGATGACGCCGTGGCGGTTGCCGTCCATGGCCGCGCGCACGCCGCCGCAGCCGTAGTGGCCGCAGACGATGACATGTTTCACTTCCAGCGTCTCGACGGCGAATTCGAGCACGGAGAGCAGATTGACGTCGGCCCTGTGCACGAGATTGGCGACGTTGCGATGGACGAATACCTCGCCCGGTTCCAGCCCGGTGATCACGTTGGCGGGCACGCGGCTGTCCGAACAGCCGATCCAGAGGTATTCCGGCCTCTGCAGTCCGGCCAGCTTGCGGAAGTAGTCCGGGTCGTCGCGGCGTTTTTCGTCCGCCCAGCGGCGGTTGTGCTCGAAAAGATCAGACAGCATCCGTTCCCTCCGGGTACGCAAGGCCGCGGCGCTCGGCCATGTGGCGACCGAGGATGTCGAGGTCTCCGCACGTCAGCCGTGCCCGTGCCAGCGGCAGCACGATCGCGTTTTCAGCCGTCAGGTGACGACGCTCATTCGCGGCGAAGCCGGCCATCAGCGCCCTCGCCGCGCCGCTCAGTGGCGCCGGTGCGGCCTCGAGTGCGCCGGCCAGCGCCGCGACGATCTGCTCGGCCTCGATCGCATCCGCGGCATGCTCGGCGCCGAGTCGGCCGAGGATGTCGCCGATGCGGTCCTGTCTCTGCCGGCGCTTCCTGAGCAAGGGAAAGAGGTCCTTTTCCTCGTCGACGACGTGTAGGCCAAAGTCGTTTCGCAGGAAGTCGAGCGCAGCGCTGGCCATCGCGTGATCGAGTTCGGCTTGTTCGGCGAGATCGGCGAGGATACGGCACAGGCTCCGCTGGCGGAAATGGTCGGCGAAGATGTAGTCGAGCGGTGCGCGCAGCAGGTCGACCGGCGGCCTTTCGACAAGTGCCGCGATCGCAAGTGCGCGCGATTCGGCCTCCAGGCCCATCCGACCTCCCTATTGGATCAGGGGGCCCTCCGCCGCCCCGATGTCGATCCCGCTGATCTCGGCCTTGCCGGCGAGGACCGCGATGTATTGCGCGACCGCCTTGGACCAGCTCGCAGCCTCCAACCAGGCGGCGATGCGCGCGCGCACGACTTCGAACGGCAGCTCCTCGCCGGGAATGCGCCGGTCGAGCGACACGACATGGAAGCCGAACCGGCTTTCCACGGGCGCCGGAAGCAGTCCTGTGTTTGCAGCGCGGTCAAGTGCACGCTCGAACTCGGGGACGGTCGATCCCGGCCCGATCTGGCCGAGATTGCCGCCATGCTGCCGTGACGGACAGTCGGAGAAGGCGCGGGCCAGCGCGGCGAATTCGCCCGGATGGTCGCCGAGGACCGCGAGCAGGCGCTCGGCCTCGGCCTTCGCCGCCGCCCGTGCGGGCTTGTCGGCTGCCTGCGCGGCGAAGAGGATGTGCCGCACCTCGTAGAGCGAATCGGAGCGGAACTGCGCCGGGTTGTTGGCGTGGTAGCGCCGGCATTCGTCGTCGGTCGCCGCGGGCACGGCGACCTCGCGTTCGACCAGAAGGCGGATCGCCGCCTCGTCCGGTGTCTCGTTGCGCCCGTCGCCGTCGCAGGCCCCCTCCTCCGCATCGATGCCGAGCCGGCGAGCTTCCCGGAGGAGCAGTTCGCGCACCACCAGGGCGCGTGCCGCAGCGGCCAGCGCTTCGCCCGGGTTCGCAGCCGGATGGTGCTGCGCTTCCGCGAGGATGTCGGCCTCGTCGATCACATGGCCGTCGACCGAGACGGCGGTGAAGACCGGCTTCGCCTTCGGCGGAATGCGGGTGTCGAGTTCCTGGAAGGTCGGCTCGGCGCCGTGGGCATGCCCCTTCCCCGTGGATCCCGTTGTCTTGCTGACGTCGTAGACGGTCGCCATGGCCCCTACTCCGCCGGCAGCCGCACCGAGGCGGCACGCGAGGGTTTCTGGCGCACCACCTGGTAGCCTGGCC
>CAJPFN010000057.1 GCA_905339215.1 Rhizobiaceae bacterium | reverse complement strand
GCTCTCGAAAGGGGCGATTCTTGCTGATGAGGTCGGCCTCGGCAAGACGATCGAAGCCGGGCTGGTGCTCGCCCAGAAATGGACAGAGGGCAGGCGCCGCATCCTCGTCATCACCCCGGCGAACCTACGCAAGCAGTGGTCGCAGGAGATCGAGGAAAAGTTCTTCCTGCCGACCACGATCCTTGAAGCCAAGAACTACAACAAGATGGCCAAGGATGGTGTGCGCCGACCGTTTGAGCAGAAGAAGCTGGTGATCTGCTCATTTCAGTTCGCTGCCCGCCATGCCGAAGAGCTGATGGTGATTCCGTGGGACCTAGTTGTCATCGACGAAGCTCATCGGCTCCGAAACGTCTACCGGCCGGACAATCGTATCGGCCGCGCCCTCAAGGGAGCGCTGGCGAACGCGCCGAAGGTTCTGCTTACGGCGACCCCGCTTCAGAACTCCCTCATGGAACTGTATGGCCTCGTCAGTCTCATCGACGATTACGCCTTCGGCGACGCCAAGAGCTTTCGCACCCAGTACGCCCGCATAGGCGGCGACGGCCAATTCGACGACTTGAAGGGACGGTTGCAGCCGGTTTGTCACCGGACCCTGCGTCGGCAGGTGTTGGAGTACATTCGTTATACCAACCGCATTCCGATCACGCAGGAGTTCGTTCCGACCGAGGCCGAGCAAGCGCTTTACGACATGGTCTCGGACTATCTGCGCCGTCCATCATTGCAAGCCCTGCCGTCCAGCCAGCGCACGCTGATGACACTCATCATGCGAAAGCTGCTCGCATCATCGACCTTTGCCATCGCAGGTGCCCTCGACACTCTCGCTAGGAAGCTTGA
This sequence comes from Rhizobiaceae bacterium, assembly GCA_905339215.1. Lineage (GTDB taxonomy): Bacteria > Pseudomonadota > Alphaproteobacteria > Rhizobiales > Rhizobiaceae > DUSC01. Next base: position 1,612 of record CAJPFN010000057.1, on the reverse strand, counting down.
GCGCCAGCTTAAGGATGACAAAGGGCTTCGGGAAAAGCTCGAAGAGGAAATCGCCGAGGACTACGAGGAGTACGACGAGATTGCCGACGAATGGTCGGATGGGGAGGAAGAACCGGAGCTTCTGACTCCCGAGGATATTGCGTCGATCCAGCGGGAAATCGACGACCTTCGTGCCTTTCGTGATCTGGCCGTATCCATTTCGGAAAACGCCAAGGGGGAGGCGCTCTTGAGCGCCCTGCGGGCCGGCTTTGCCAAGACCGCGGAGCTCGGCGGTGCCGAGAAGGCGATCATCTTCACGGAATCGCGCCGAACCCAGGAGTATCTGGTCCGCCTGCTTTCGGAGCACGGCTATCAGGACAAGCTCGTCCTCTTCAACGGCTCGAACACCGATCGGCAATCGAAAGCCATCTACGAGGCATGGCTGGAGAGGCACAAGGGAACCGACCGGGTCACCGGTTCCCGCACGGCCGACATTCGGGCGGCCCTCGTGGATTACTTCCGCGAGACCGCCTCGATCATGATCGCGACGGAGGCAGCATGCATGTGCTATTCATGGAGGATCAACGGGACACATACGTAGCGTCGATCATCCAGCGGATGGCGGCATAAAATGATGCCCCTGCCTCGGCCAAATGAGCTGCTGCCCGATGCTTATGATCAAGGTCGGACCGCGACACGGCGAGCGCTCGGCAAATCGCGCGAATGCGCCTTGGCCTCTCGAGTTACCGTGTGAGTGTCCCGAACACCGGCTAGCACCACAGCTCGCGCCGGCCGCTCCAAGTGCGCGCCAGCCCTTCACTCACAAGCAGGTCGCCGGCGTCCACGCCGTTGACGGTGACCGCGGCAAGGCTGCGGCCATAGCGATCTTTGCCCTGGTGCTTGATCTCCACGCGCTGGCCAGCCAGAAGCGCGGCCAGCCGGTTCTTTGAACGCTGCGCCAGGTTCGTCTCATCGGAACACTGGCCCTCGATCTCGGGCGCATCGATGTTGAAGATCCGCACGGCTTCCGCGTCGCTCGTAAGCCCAAGGCGGATGGAATCTCCATCCCAGACGCGGATTTCGGCGGGCTCGCAGGACAGCGTGCAAAGCAGGACGGATACGATAATGTGTGAATTCATTGGCCTGATGTGTTCTCGTTGTTGTGCGTCCGGATGCCGGAAAGGTCGATGCGGATCGAAGCCCGGTTCGGATCTTCGTCGCTGAATGGCGGTTCGGAGGGACCGCCATTCTCGCCCGTTTCAACGGAATCGCCCTGCCCGACCTCTACCCGGTCGCTGGGAGGCGCGGGCGTGGCTACATCCACCTCTGTCGGATCATCTGCATAAAAGACCTGCTCCCCCTCGAACCAACCAGTTCCGTAGGCCCGAATGGCATCGTTAAACGCCTCGGGACGAGGATTGCCATACCACTTGGTGACGATGCGATAGACCTTCCCGAACAGCTCGGTCCCCATGCGCAGATTGTCACAATTGTCGAACAGCTCGTAGCCGATCTGAGAAGGATCGGTGATTCCGAGCCCGGCCGGATAGTGAGTCAGGCCGACACGAACGGTTGCCTGACCAACCCACTCGCGCGTTGTCGCAATAGCCTCCTCGACGGTCGCGGGCTTTGG
>CAJPFN010000056.1 GCA_905339215.1 Rhizobiaceae bacterium | reverse complement strand
GGCGCCGACGCCGGCCTCGCGGCAGATGCGCACGGCGATCGGATCCCAGTAGATGCCGGTGGCGACGTTGCGGATGCCGCGGCTGAGGATCCGGTCGAGCAGGAAAGTCGCGTCGGACGGCGCGCCGCCGCCGGCATTGTCGGAGACGTCGGCGAGCACCACCGGCCCGTCGGGCGCGGCCATCGCCCGGTCGAGCGCGCCGTCGATGTCGGGGTAGGGGCGCATGATGCCGTGGCGGAGCGAAAACAGCTCTTCGGCCATTTCCCTTGCGACGCGCTCGGCGAGGCCGGCGTCGCCGTCGGTAATGGCAAGCGCGCGAGCGCCGACGCGCGGATGGTCGCCCCAGGGAAAGCCGTGCGCCAGGGACAGCGACAGGATGCCGGGCGCGGTTTCGCGGGCAATCATGCGGTCGACATAGCCGCGCATCGGCTCGTAAGGCGTGTGCATGGCGCAGATCATGCGGCAGTCGCGGTCGCGCATGACCGGCCGCGTGCGCCCTTCCGCGGCATCGGCGGCGAGGCGGAACAGATCCTCGGCCCGCGCCGGGATGTCGACATGCGGATATTCCTTGTAGGCGACGAGCAGCGTCGCCTCGGTGAGCATCGCCTCGGTCAGGTGGCAGTGCGGGTCGAGCAGACCGCCGACGATCGCCTTCGGCCCGGCGATGGCGCGGCAGCGGGCGATGAGATCGCCCTCGCAGTCGTCATAGCCGTCGGCGATCATGGCGCCGTGCAGGGAGAGGAGCACGATGTCGACGGGCATCGCCCGCTCGAGGTCGCGCAGGATCTCGTCGCGGAATTGCTCGTAGACCACGCGTACGGTCGGCCCGGCGGGCTGGGCATGCGCGGTCAGGCTTTCGACGACCGGCCAGCCGCGCGCCTCGGCGCGGGCGCGCCAGGTATGCATCGGGCCGGTCCAGTATTCCATCGGCCGCCTGGTGGCGTCGCCATGGGCGATGCCGGCTTCCTCGAAGGAGAGATACCCGGTCGGCAACGGCGAGAACGAGTTGGTCTCGGTCGAGAGGGAGGCGATGAAGGTCTTCACAGCGGGCTGTCTTCCATATGGTCGCTCGGCACCGTTTCCATCCCGGCGAGCGCGGCCGAGAACTGCGCGAGCGCGTGGACGACGATGATGAGGAAGGCGAGCGGGACCGCGACCGTGAACCAGGCCATCGACACGCCCATCATTTCGGCCTTCCGAACCAGCGTGCGGCCGATGAAGCCGCGGTCGAGGCTGAAATCGGGGCCGAACAGGGAATAAAAGAGGATCGGCGCGGCGAACACGGCGACGCCGGCGAGGCGCAGCGCGGCCATCACCTTGCCGCGCACGCCGCCGACCGTGAGCAGGCCGGGAAAGAGGTTCGGGTCGGCGTAGCGATGGAACGCGCCGGTGGCGCCGAGCATGCCGGCCCACACCATCGCCCGGCGCGCCAGTTCCTCGGTCCATACGGGCGGCGCGTCGAAGATGTAACGGGCAACCACCTGGTAGCCCGCCGAAAACACCATGACCGCGAGCGCGGCGACGGCGCCCCACATCGCGACGCGGTCGAGCGCGCCCGAGAGGGATTTCAGGGCCGTCGCCGCGCCGCGCATGGTCACTGGCCCTTGGCCTTCGTCCATGCCTCGATCTGCTCCTTGGTCAGCAGGCCGCTGTCGTAGACGGGCTGCGAAGCCTTGAGAAAGGCGGCGCGCGCTTCGGGACTCAGGCGCGAGATCTTGACCCCGGCCGCTTCCAGCTTCCCGTAGACCGGAGCCTGGGTCTTCAGCCATTCGCGGTTGGCCTTGTTGGCGGCGTCGGCGGCCGCGTCGACCTTCTTGCGGTCCTCCTCGGAGAGGCCGGAGTACCAGTCCTCAGAGACGATGGTGATGCGCAGCGACGGCGACACCTCGGCGTCGGTGAAGAACTTCAGGAAGTCGGTGTGGCCGAACAGGAGCGGCACCACGGGCGGGTTCAGGTAGCCGTCGGCGACGCCGGTCTGCAGCGCATTCGGTACCTCGGCCCAGGCGACGATCGTCCCCGTCGAGCCCCATGCCTTGAACAGGTCGATCTGGCTCTCGTCCAGCGCGCGCATGCGCAGGCCGGCCATGTCCTCGACCTTCTCGACCGGCTTCTTCGAGTTGAAGATGCCGGCGCCTTGGCCGACCGTGTTGACGGCGAGGACGCGCACGCCCTTCGGCGTCGTCTTCTCGTTGATCGCGGCGAGCATGCCGCCCTCGTAGAGGGCCTTGTCGACCTGTTCCATGGTGTCGAAGAAGTAGGGCAGGCGCAGGCCGTAGATGGTGCTATCGATCGAGCCGGTGATGCCGAGCGGCGACATCGACACTTCGAGCAGGCCCTGGCTGACCTGGTCGAACAGTTCGTCGTCGCCGCCGAGCGCGCCGCGTTGGAACTCCTCGGCCTGCATTCCGGCGGCTTTCAGGCTTTCGACGAAGGTGTGCGCCCACACGTAGCTGCCCGAGCCCTGGAGGTCCGGCGGGCTGTCGAGCGCCACCTTCACCTGCGCCATCGCCGGCGCCGCCAGCATCATGCCCGCCGCCACGGCGGTTGCCTGGACAAGTCTTCCGATCGTCGTTCTCATTTCAGTTCTCCTTCTCCACCCTTGCCGCGAGGTCATCCGATGAAGCCGAAGGCGCGCGGCAGCGCCAGGCTGATTTCCGGGAAGGCGACGAGCAGCGCCAGCACGACGATCTCGGCCATCATGAACGGCAGGACCGCGCGGCAGAGCGCCCAGTAGTTGACGCGTCCGACCGCGGCGACGACGGCGAGGCTTCCGCCGAGCGGCGGCGAGATCATGCCGACGCACAGGTTGAAGCAGAGCACGATGCCGAGGTGGACGGGATTGGCGCCCTGCGCCAGCGCCACGGGCGCGAGCAGGGGCACCAGCAGCGCCAGCGCCACCGGGGGCTCGATGACGATGCCGACGACGACGAACACGACGTTGAGCAGGATCAGGTATTCCATCGGCCCAAGACCGAGGTCGGTCACTGCCGTGGCGATCGCCTCGGGAATGCGTTCCAGCGAGCCGAGATGGCCGAGCGCCACGACGCCGGCGATGAGGATGAAGATCGAGCCCGACAGGACGGCCGTGCGGCGTAGGCTGTCGAGTACGTCGCCCACCGTGACGCCATCGTAGAAGGCGCCGGCGGCGAGAGCGGCGAAGACCGCGATCACCGCGGCCTCGGTCGGGGTCGCCAGGCCGAAGACGATGCCGCCGAGGATGATGGCGGGCAGCATCAGCGCCGGGGCGGAGCGGCGCAGCGTCGGCAGCACGCGCGGCGTCTCCTCGCGCGACAGCCGCGGGTGGTCGTCGCGCCACGCGTAGAAGGCGTTGGTGACGAACAGCGCGGCGGCGAGCAGTAGCCCCGGCAGGATGCCGGCGATGAACAGCGCCGTCACCGAGGTGTTCATCAGTGCGCCGTAGAAGATCAGGATGATCGAAGGCGGGATGATCGGCCCGATGATCGACGAGGCGGCGGTGAGCGCGCAGGCGTACTCGTTCTTGTAGCCGATCCGGCGCATCTCGGGGACCAATGTGTTGGACAGCGCGGCGGCATCGGCGACCGCCGAACCGGAAATGCCTGACAGGAACACGCTCGCCATGATGTTGACGTGGCCGAGCCCGCCGCGCAGGCGGCCGACGAAGGCCATCGACAGTTCGATCAGGGCGCGGGTTACGCCGCCCTTGTTCATCACCTCGCCGGCGAGGATGAAGAGCGGCATCGCCATGAGGGCGAAAACGTCGATCTGCGAGAAGATCTGCTGCGGCAACACGGCGAGGTGCCGGCCGTGCCCGGCGGCCAGGAAGGCGAGCACCGCGCCGGCGCCGATCACGTAGGCGAGCGCCAGGCCCGACAGCATGAGGACCGCGGCGGCGACGGGGACGAGCCAGATCATGCCGTCGCTCCGAGGCGCGCGGGCGACAGCGCTGCCGAAGTGACGCCTTGCGCCGCAATCTCGCCGGGGATCGGCTTGCGCAGAACCAGCGAAGCGGCGCAGCGGCCGAGCGCCGGCGATGTCTGGATTCCGTAGCCGCCCTGGCCGGCCAGCCAGAACAGGCCCTCGACGTCCGCATCGTAGCCGGCGACCGGCGACTTGTCGGCGACGAAGGAGCGCAGGCCGGCCCACTTGTTCTCGACCCGGCCGACGGAGAGCGCGAAGGCGCGCTCGATGCGGTCGATGCAGATGGCGATGTCGATCTCTTCCGGCTGGGCGTCGCAGGGCGGCGAGGGGGTCTCGTCGGCGGGCGAGATCAGAAGCCGCCCGGCATCCGGCTTCAGGTAGAACTCCTCGTCGATGTCGACGGCCATCGGCCACGGGCCGGGATCGACGCCGGCGGGTGCAGCGACGATCATGGCGGTGCGCCGCTTCGGCACCAGGCCGACGCCGCGGGCGCCCGCCATGCGCCCGATCTCGTCCGCCCAGGCGCCCGCGGCGTTGACCAGGATGGCGGCGCGCAGGTCGCCGCGGCTGGTCGAGACTCGCCAGCCGGCGCCCTCGCGCGACAGGCCGAGGAGTTCGTGGCCGGTCGCAATCGTCCCGCCGCAGTCGCGGAAGCGTCGCAGAAAGCCCTGATGCAGGGCATGGACGTCGATGTCGCTGGCGCCGTCCTCGAACACCGCGCCGCCGACATAGCCCGGGCGCAGGAGGGGCAGCATAGCTTCCGTCTCGGCGGCGTCGAGCAGGCGGCCGTTGCCGTGCGGCGCCACCTCTTCCGCCAGCCGCGCCAGCGCCTCGGCCTGGTCGGCGCGGCCGACCATCAGCACGCCGCGCGGCGACAGCAGCGGCCCGGCGGCGAAGCCTGCCGGCGGGGCGCGAAAGAACGGCGCCGACGCCCGCGACAGGGCGCGGATGGCCGGCGGCCCGTAGGTTTCGGAAAACAGCGCGGCCGAACGCCCGGTCGTATGGTAGCCGGGCTGTGCCTCGCGCTCGAGCAGCACGACGCGGGCGAAGGGGGCGAGTTCGGCGGCGACCGAGGCGCCGGCGATGCCGGCGCCGACCACCGCGATATCCCATCCGCTGCCGGCGACCGGTGTCACTCTTGCCTTCCCCCTCGGCCCGTCGGAGAAAGCCTATCAGGACTTTTCCGGGAGGGAAGCAGAATTTTCCGATCCGAAAATTCGTGGACGCCGACCGGGCGTGGGGATAGATTTTGACGATGGACCAGAAGGTGACCCGATCGCCGCCCGAGCAGGCCGACCGCCGCGTGCGCATGGGGGAGCGGCTGCGGCGCATCCGCCGCGACCGCAGCCTGACGCTGGCCGAGGTCGCCGCGCGGTCGGGATTGGCCATCTCGACGGTTTCCAAGGTCGAGCGCGGCCTGATGGCGCTGACCTACGACCGTTTCAGCCAGCTCGCCGAGGGTCTCGGCGTCGACATCGCCGAGCTGTTCTCCGAGCGCGGCGAACCGTTCGGCCCGGGCCGCATCGCCGTGGCGCGGGCAGGCGAGTTCCGCCTCCACGAGACCGAGAACTACGTCTACGAGATGCTTTTCCCGGAGCTCTGGCGCAAGACGATGACACCGATGATGGGCACGCTGCGTCCCTACGAGACGATGCACTTCGACCGCTTCGTCAGCCATCCGGGCGAGGAATTCCTGCTCGTCCTCGACGGATCGGTCACCGTGCGCTTCGAGGACACGGAGCCGGTCGTGCTCGGCACCGGCGAGAGCATCTACTTCGACAGCCGGCGCGGCCATCTCTATGCCTCCGCCGCCGACAGGCCGGCGCGCATCCTGGTGGTGTGCACGGGCGACCGCGGCGGCGGCTCGGGCGGCGTCGCCTGACCGGATCGTCGCCGCGGCCGCGTCGCCATGATCCTCAGCGGCGGGCGGACAGGGGGTCGCTCTCCGAACTGTAGGACTTGAGCGCTCCAGCCAGCTGCATGGCAAAGCGCGCCGAGGCGACGGGCAGCGTACGCCCGCGCATCTGGCCGAGGATGAGGTTGCCGGGCGGCAGGTCTCGCTCGGAGACGGGGCGGAAGACGAGCTGCGGATCGCCGAAGCCGTGGAGCCCGATCGGAATCTGGAAACCGATCACCCTCTCGTGCAGCACGTAGTTCCGGATCAGTTCGAAGCTCTCGGTCTCGACGAGAGGCGCGACCCGGCGCGAACCGCGCCGCGCGGCGAAGTCGAGCAGGTGGCGCACGCCGTATTTAGCCGAAGGCGCGATGTGCGGCTCGTCGAGGCAATCGCGAAGGCGCAGTTCCGGCTTCGCCGCGAGCGGGTGGTCGGCGCGCATGACGACGTTCACCGCCTGCGGGATCGTCTCGATGACCTGGAAGTCGACGAGATAGACCGGCTCGAACACCAGCGCCAGATCGCTCGAATAGGTCGCCAGTTCCTGTTCCGCCTGGGCGCGGTCGCGGACGTTCACCGAGAAGGTGACGCCGGGATGCTCGGCGCGGTAGCGCGCGATCTGTTGCGGCAGGAAATAGGGCAGCAGCGCCTGCGAGCAGGCGATCGAGACATGGCCGCGGCGCTCGCCCGAAAGGTCGGCCACTTGGCTGCGGACGCGGGTCAGGTCGGACTGGGTCGCCCGGTAGTGATGCAGCACGAGCTCGCCCGCCGGGTTGAGCCGCACGCCGCCGGGCAGCCGCTCGAACAGCTCGGCGCCGAACTCCTGCTCGAAGCGGTTGATGCGCCGCACCAGGGCGGAGGCGGTGATGTTCATGTCCTCGGCCGCCTTGCGCATCGAACCGGCGCGGACGACCGCCTCGATCAGGCGGAAGGTCTGCAGATGGCGCATCGGGGCGTCTCCGGTCGGTGGTGGTGCATTTTTTGCAACGCGATGATGAATTCATAGCATTTTTCGCCAACGCGAAAAGCTGCCTTGATGGCGCAGGGGTGCGAGAGACACCTCAGGGGGCGTCACCGGGCAATGATCGAGGAACTGCCATTCACGCTCGAAGCGCTGCGGCGGGCCTATGCCGGCGGCGTACGGCCCGAGGCGGTCGTGGCAGAGGCGTTCCGGAGGCTGGACCTCGCGAACGATCCCGGCATCTTCATCCACGAGGCGCGGCAAGCCGCGCTCGAGGCGGCGCGCGCTCTGGGCGCACCGGACGGCAGGCCGCTCTGGGGCATCCCCTTCGCCGTGAAGGACAATATCGACGTCGCCGGCATGCCGACGACGGCGGCCTGTCCCGACTTCGCCTACGACGCGGCCGATGACGCCTTCGTCGTGGCGCGGCTGCGCCAGGCGGGCGCCATCGTGCTCGGCAAGACCAATCTCGACCAGTTCGCCACCGGCCTCGTCGGCGTGCGCACGCCGCATACCGTGCCGCGGAACGCCATCGATCCGGCGATCGTGCCGGGCGGCTCGTCCTCGGGCTCGGCGGTCGCGGTCGCCCGCGGCATCGCGGCCTTCGCGCTCGGCACCGACACGGCCGGATCGGGCCGCGTGCCGGCGGCGCTCAACGCCATCGTCGGCATGAAGCCGACGCTCGGTGCATTTTCGGCAACGGGCGTCGTGCCGGCCTGCCGCACCCTCGACACGATTTCGGTCTTCGCGATGACGGTCGCCGATGCCTGGGAGGTCCACAGCGTCGCCGCCGGCTACGATGCGGCCGACGCCTATTCGCGACCGGTCGCGACCGGCGCCCTCTTCGATGCCTCCGCCGTGCGCATCGGCGTGCCCGACCGAGCGACGCTGCAGACCTTCGGCGACGCGGTGCAGGCGGCGGATTTCCGCGCCACGGTCGAACGGCTGCGCGCGGCCGGAGCGGAAATCCGCGAACTCGACTTCTCGCCCTTCCATGCCGTCGCCCGCATGCTCTACGAGGGCGCCTGGCTCGCCGAGCGCGTCGCTGCGGTCGGCGAGCGGTTGACTCGGAAGCCGGAGACGCTGCACGCCACCACCCGCGCCATCCTCGAGCCGGGGCTGAAGCTCTCGGCCGTCGACGCGTTCGAGGGCTTCTACCGGCTGAAGGCGCTGCGCCGCGACTGCGAGGCGCTGTTCGCCGGCGTCGACGTTCTGTGCGTGCCGTCGATCCCGACCTTCGTCACGCTCGCCGAGATCGCCGCCGATCCGGTCGGCCCGAATTCGCGGCTCGGCACCTATACCAACTTCGTCAACCTGCTCGATCTCTGCGGCATCGCCGTGCCGACCGGCGCGCGCGCGGACGGTCGGCCCGGCAGCGTGACCCTGCTCGCGCCGGCCGGCCGCGACGCGCTCGGCGCATCCATCGCCGCCGCGCTCGAAGCCGGTCCGCTCGGCGCCACCGGCTGGGCGAGGCCGATGCGGCTCCCGCTGGCGCCGCAGGCGGCGGGCGAGATCGCGCTCGCGGTCTGCGGCGCACACATGTCGGGCCTGCCGCTCAACCGCGAACTGACCGAACGGGGAGGGCGCTTCATCCGCGCCTGCACGACCGCGCCTATCTATCGGCTGCATGCGCTGGCCGGCGGCCCGCCTTTCCGGCCGGGCCTCGTCCGCACCACGCGTGGCGCGGCGATTGCGCTCGAAGTGTGGGCGCTGCCGTGGGAGCGCTTCGGCGACTTCATCGCTGGCGTCCCGTCGCCGCTCTGCATCGGCACGGTCGAGCTCGAGGACGGCACGACGGTCAAGGGTTTCCTCAGCGAGGCCGCCGGCCTGGCGGATGCCGCCGACATCACCGAATTCGGCGGCTGGCGCGCTTGGCTGGCGCGGCCGAAGGCGGAGGCCGCCGCATGACGATCCCGGTCATCGACGTTTCCGCGCTCGCCGACGGTGACGAAGCCGGAACCAGGCGCGTCGCCCGCGAGATCGGCGCCGCCTGCCGCGACGTCGGATTCTTCTACGTCGCCGGCCACAGCGTCGGCACGGCGTTGATGGACGAGGCCTTCGCCGCGTCCCGCGCCTTTTTCGCCCAGGCCGAGGCGGTGAAGAAGGAGGCGCTCTACACCGCCGCCGGCAACCGCGGCTACGTTCCGATGAAGGGCGAGGCGCTCGACCCGAACCGGCCGGCCGACCTGAAGGAAGCCTTCAACATCGGCCTCGACCTCGCCCCGGACGATCCGGAACTCGCCGCGGGGCGCATGTTCCGCGCCGCCAATTTGTGGCCGACGCTGCCGGGTTTCCGCGAGACGATGCTCGCCTATTTCGACGCCTGCCACTGCTTCGGCCGGCTGCTGCACCGAGCCTTCGCCATCGATCTCGGCCTGGCCCCGGACTTCTTCGACGACAAGCTCGACCGGCCGATGGCGGTGCTGCGCCTGCTGCACTATCCGCCGGCACCGGCCCGCGCCGAGGAGGGGCAGCTCGGCGCCGGCGAGCATACCGACTACGGCTGCGTGACCCTGCTCGCCACCGACGGCGTCGGCGGGCTCGAGGTGCGCACGCGGGCCGGCGAGTGGATCGCCGCGCCGCACGTGCCCGGCGCCTTCGTCTGCAACATCGGCGACTGCCTGATGCGCTGGACGAACGACATCTACGTCTCCACGCCGCACCGCGTCGTATCGCCCGCCGGGCGCGAGCGCTTCTCGATCGCCTTCTTCCTCGATCCGAATCCCGATGCCGACATCGCCTGCCTGCCGGGGTGCGCCACGCCCGCGCGACCGGCGCGATACGCGCCGGTCAAGGGCGACCAGTTCCTGCTCAGCCGCCTGTCGCCGACATACGAGAAGTCGGGCCTCGGCACGGCGGCGAAAGTTCCCGCGGAGGCGTCCTGACATGACGGCTGCGCGCACACCGATCCTCCCAACCGGACGCGGCACGGGCTTTGCCGCCTCCCGACCGAACGCAACCCCAAGCCGCTGGAGCCTCCCATGATCCGTGCATCCCTTAATAGACGTTCATTCCTCAAGGCGGGCGCCGCCGGCCTCGCCGCCTCCGCCCTGCCGTTCGGGCTCGCCCGCGCGCAGACGCCGATCGTGCTCGGCGCCGTCTATGTCGGCCCACGCGACGACTTCGGCTGGAACCAGGCCCATGCGGTGGCCATGGACGTGCTGAAGCAGGTGCCGGGCGTGACGGTCATCGAGGAGGAAAACGTTCCGGAGACCGACGCCGTCTCCAAGTCCATGGAATCCATGATCAACCTTGATGGCGCCAACCTCGTGCTGGCGACCTCGTTCGGCTACTACAAGCCGTTCGTCGTCGAGTCGGCGAAGAAGTATCCCGCCGTCCAGTTCCGCCACGCAGCACCCCTGTGGAACAAGGACACCGACCCGGCGAATGCCGGCTCCTACTTCTGCTACCTGAACCAGGCGCACTACGTCGACGGCGTCGCCGCCGGCCTGTCCTCGCCGACGGGCAAGATCGGTTTCGTCGCCGCCAAGCCGATCCCCTCGGTGCTGTCCAACATCAACTCGATGCTGCTCGGCGCAAGAAGCGTCAACCCGAACGCCACCGTCCAGGTCATCTTCACCGGCGAGTGGTCGCTGCCGGTGCGTGAGGCCGAGGCCGCCAACGCGCTGATCGACGCCGGCTGCGACGTCATCACCTGCCATGTCGACGGGCCGAAGGTGGTCATCGAGACGGCCGAAGGGCGCGGCGTCAAGAGCTGTGGCCACAATGCCAGCCAGGCGCCGCTGGCGCCCAAGGGCTTCATCACCGGCGCGGAGTACAAGTGGGAGACGATCTACAAGCTCTACGCCGACGCGCTGGCCAAGGGCGAGGCGCTGCCCAACTTCACGGTCGGTGGCTACCACAACGACATGATCCGCAACACCGCCTACGGCGCCGGCGCGACGCCCGAGGCGATCAAGGCGGCCGACGCCGCGATCGAAGGCCTGAAGGCGGGCAAGCCGATCTATGTCGGTCCGCTGAAGGACAACAAGGGCAATGTCGTCATCGACGGCACCAAGGACAACTACGATCCGGTCCTCGACGGCATGGACTACCTCATCGAGGGCGTCGTCGGCTCGACGACGTGATGTGAAGCGTGGCGGCAATGGTCAAGCACCCCCACTCCGTCTTGCTGCGCAAGCCACCTCTCCCCCTGCCCGGGGGAGAGGAAGCGCCAATCGTCAAGGTCGGCGCGCTGTTCAAGCATGGCTTCCTCTCCCCCGGGCAGGGGGAGAGGTGGTCCGAAGGACCGGAGTGGGGGTGCTTCTCCGGTCAGGAACGTGCCTCACCCTCCGTCGCCGGAGCGCTCTCATGACCGCCGTCGTGTCAGCAACTCCCGCCACTGCACGCGGCCTCGATCCGAAGGCCATCGCCTCGATCGAGGCGGTGTTGATCCCCGTCGGCGCGCTGGTCGCCTCGGCGATCCTATTTTCGTTCTTCCTGCTCGCATTGGGAAAATCGCCGGCGACCTTCTTCAACCTCGTCTGGGTGGGCGGCTTCGGCTCGGCCTTCTCGATCCAGAACACCTTGCAGCGCGCCGCGCCGCTGATCCTCACCGGTCTCGCCTTCGCCATTCCCGCGCGCATCGGCCTGACCCTGCTCGGCGCCGAGGGCGCGCTGGTGCTCGGCGGTTTCGCGGCCGCAGCGATCGCCATCCCGATGGTCGGCGGCGGCTGGCCGCCCGCCGTCGGACTGCCGATCATGGCCGTCACGGCGATGGCGGCCGGCGGCCTCTGGGTCGGCATCGCCGGCTGGCTGCGCCACTATCGCGGCGTCAACGAGACGATCTCGTCGCTGCTGCTCGGCTACATCGCCATCGCCATCATGAACTTCTTCGTCGAGGGCGCGCTGCGCGACCCGGCGTCGGCCAACAAGCCGTCGACCATGCCGATCGGCGACGCCTGGCGGATCGGGCCGATCCCCGGCACCTCGGTGCACTGGGGCCTTGCCGCCGGCATCGTGCTGGCGGTCGCGCTCCATATCCTGATGAGCCGCACGACCTTCGGCTTCGCCGCACGCATGACCGGCGGCAATGTCCGCGCTGCCCGGGCGCAGGGGCTGCCCGTCGGCGCGCTGGTCGTCGTCTGCTGCGCCATCGCCGGCGCCTGCTCGGGCCTGGCCGGTTTCTACGAGGTCGCCGCCATCCATGGCCAGGCCAACGCCTCGCTGATCGCCGGCTACGGCTTCACCGGCATCCTCGTCGCTTTCCTGGCGCGTCAGAACCCGTTGGCCATCGTGCCGGTGGCCATCCTGTTCGGCGCGCTCGATGCCGCCGGCGGCCTGGTGCAACGGCGCATGGCGATGCCCGACGCCACGGTGCTGGTGCTTCAGGGCATCATCTTCGTGGTGCTGCTGGTCTCCGAGACCTTCTACGGCCGCATCCCCTTCCTCCAGCCAAAGCAGACGGGAGACCGCACATGAGCGAGAGCGGCTTCTTCATCGTGCTGATCGCCATGGTCGGCGGCGCCATCCGCGTCTCGACGCCGTTCATGTTCGTGGCGTTGGGCGAGACGCTGACCGAGAAATCGGGCCGCATCAACCTTGGCCTCGAGGGCAACCTCGTGCTCGGCGCCATGGTCGCCTATGCCGGCTCCTACCAGACCGGCAGCCCGTGGCTCGGCGTACTCTTCGCCGGGCTCTCGGGCCTGGTGCTCGGCGCCATGCACGGCTGGATCTGCAAGCTGCCCAAGGTGAACGACATCGCCGTGGGCATCGCCTTCATGAGCTTCGGCACCGGCCTCGCCTTCTTCTTCGGCAAGCCCTACATCCAGCCGACTGCGCCGCGCCTCGAAGCCATCCCGCTCGGAGGGTGGTCCTCCAACCCGTCAATCGCCCAGGCGCTCCAGGTCAATCCGCTGTTCTTCGTCGGCATCGCGCTCGCCGTCTTCATGTGGTGGGCGCTGGCCAACACGCGCTGGGGCCTGATCGTCAGGATGACCGGCGACAGCGCGGCGTCGGCGCGCGCGATGGGCGTTTCGATCGACCTCGTGCGCCTCATGGCGACGGCGGCGGGCGGCTTCCTCGCCGGCGTCGGCGGGGCGTTCCTGTCGCTCTACTATCCGGGAAGCTGGAACGAGGGGCTGTCGTCGGGTCAGGGCCTGATGGCGGTGGCGCTGGTCATCTTCGCGCGCTGGGACCCGATCCGCTGCGTCTGGGCAGCACTTCTCTTCGGCGCGGCAGGGGCGATCGGGCCGGCGCTGCAGTCGATCGGCATCAGCCAGGGCTACTACTTCTTCAACGCCGCCCCCTACATCCTGACCCTTTTCATCATGATCGCCTCGGCGCGGTCGAAGAGCGCGGCGCGCGACGTGCCGGGCGAACTGTCGCTGGCCAAGTGAGGAGCAGAAGATGAGCCTCGTCGACGAACGCATTGCCGCTGCCAGGGTGCCCGGCGCCGTCACGGTCGCCTCCGATCCCTATCCCTGGCCGTTCGACGGCGATTTCGGCCCGCACAACACGGCGCTCGTCGTGATCGACATGCAGACCGACTTCTGCGCGCCGGGCGGCTATGTCGACTCGATGGGCTACGACATCTCGTTGACGCGCGCGCCGATCGGCCCGATCCAGTCGGTGCTGAAGGCGATGCGGGAGAAAGGCTATCCGGTCATCCACACGCGCGAGGGCCACAAGCCCGACCTCTCCGACCTGCCGGCCAACAAGCGCTGGCGCTCGCAGCGGATCGGCGCCGGCATCGGCGACCAGGGACCGTGCGGGCGCATCCTGGTGCGCGGCGAGCCGGGCTGGGAAATCATCCCGGAGCTCCGGCCGGAACCCGGCGAGGCGATCATCGACAAGCCGGGCAAGGGCACCTTCATTGCCACGGACTTCGAGCTGGTGCTCAAGCTGAAGTCGATCCGCAACATCGTCTTCACCGGCGTCACCACCGACGTCTGCGTCCATACGACCATGCGCGACGCCAACGACCGCGGCTACGAATGCCTGCTGCTCGAGGACTGCTGCGCGGCGACCAAGGTCTCCAACCATCTTGCCGCAATCGACATGATCAAGATGCAGGGCGGAGTGTTCGGTGCCGTGGCGACGTCGGCGGCTTTCATCGAGGCGTTGCCATGAACGCGGCAGCCGCGATCACGGCCTCGCGGCCGCTTCAGCGCGGGCCGGCGCTCGAGACCGTCGGCATGACCAAGGCCTTCGGCGCCTTCACCGCGCTCGACGACGTCTCGATCGACGTCAGGGCCGGCTCATTCCACGCGCTGCTCGGCGAGAACGGCGCCGGCAAGTCGACGCTGGTGAAGTGCATCATGGGTTTCTACAACGCCACGCGCGGCTCCGTCCTGCTCGACGGCAGGGAGAGCACGATCAGGAGCCCTCGCGACGCGCGCGACCTCGGCATCGGCATGGTCTACCAGCACTTCACGCTGGTTCCGTGCCTGACCGCGGCCGAGAACCTGGTCATCTCGCGCGCCGATGCGCCCGCCGTCTTCGACTGGAAGAAGGAGAAGCCGAAGCTCGAGGAGTTCATGGACGGGATGCCGTTCCGCGTGCCGTTGAACGGGCAGGTCTCGTCGCTCTCGGCCGGCGAGAAGCAGAAGCTGGAGATCCTCAAGCTGCTCTATCTCGAGCAGCGCTTCATGATCCTCGACGAACCGACCTCCGTGCTCACTCCCGGCGAGGCCGACGAGGTGCTCGGCCTGCTCGGCGAGATGGCCCGGCGCGGCGAAGTCACGGTGCTGATGATTTCCCACAAGTTCCGCGAGGTGAAGGCGTTCTGTGACTCGTTCTCCGTGCTGCGCCGCGGCCGGTTGACGGGCACGGGCGACGCGCAGGCGGCGAGCGTCGCCGAGATGAGCCGCATGATGATCGGCGACACGGAGGTCCGCGAGCGCGCCGTGCGCGCTGCGCGCAACGACAGCCGTCCCGTGCTCGACCTCGCCGGCCTGGTCGCCGAGGACGAGGAGGGGCGGCGCGTCGTCGACGCCGTCAACCTGAAGGTCGGAGCCGGCGAGATCGTCGGCATCGCCGGCGTGTCGGGCAACGGCCAGAGCGCGCTGGTCGAGGTTTTGTCAGGCCAGCGCGGACTCGCCGACGGCGGTATCTTCATCAACGGCAAGCCCTTCGAGCCGAAGCGCCGGGATTTCGACCGCTTCAAGGTGTTCGGCCTGCCGGAGGAACCGCTGAAGAACGCCACCGTGCCGCGCATGAGCGTCGCCGAGAACATCGCTTTCCGTTCCTACGACAAGCCGCCCATCGCCAGCCTCGGCTGGTGGCTGTCGCCCGGGCCGATGCGCCGGAAGGCCGAGGAGCTGATCGCGAGGTACCGGGTGAAGACGACGTCGCCGGATTCGCCCATCGAGGCGCTGTCGGGCGGCAACGTCCAGCGCGCTGTGCTGGCGCGCGAGCTCTCGGGCGAGGTCGACGTGCTGATCGTCGCCAACCCCTGCTTCGGCCTGGACTTCGCCTCGGTTGCCGAGATCCGCGCCCAGATCATGGAACAGCGCAACCGCGGTGCCGCCGTTCTGCTGGTCAGCGAGGACCTCGACGAGATCCTCGAGCTCTCGGATCGCGTCGCGGTGATGTCCGGCGGTTCGATCGCCTATGTCGCGCCGATCGGCGAGACCGACCGCAACACGATCGGAGGGTACATGGGCGGCCAGCACATGGCGGGGCATTGACGATGGCGATCCCGGTGACCGCACGTCCCTACGAGTTCAACCTCGATCCGGCGAGGCTCGCGCTCGTCGTCATCGACATGCAGCGCGACTTCATCGAGCCGGGCGGCTTCGGCGCCGCGCTCGGCAACGACGTGTCGCGGCTGACCGCGATCGTTCCGACGGTCAAGGCGCTGATCGGCCTGTTCCGCCGGCACGGCCTGCCGGTCGTGCACACGCGCGAGGCGCACCGGCCGGACCTCTCCGACTGCCCGCCGGCCAAGCGCCTGCGCGGAAGGCCGGGCCTGAGGATCGGCGACCAGGGCGCCATGGGACGCATCCTCGTCGCCGGCGAGCCTGGCAACCAGATCCTCCCGGAACTTGCCCCGCTGCCGGGCGAGATCGTCGTCGACAAGCCGGGCAAGGGCATGTTCTGGGCGACCGGCCTGCACGAGACGCTGTCGGAAAGAGGCATTGCGCAGCTCGTCTTCGCCGGCGTCACCACCGAGGTCTGCGTGCAGACGTCGATGCGTGAGGCCAACGACCGCGGCTACGAATGCCTGCTGATCGAGGACGCCACCGAAAGCTACTTCCCGGAATTCAAGGCCGGCGCCATCGAGATGATCGTGGCGCAGGGCGGCATCGTCGGCTGGGCGACGCCGTTGTCGGCGCTGCTGGCCGCATTCGAGGGGGCACTCGTCCATGCATGAGAGGGGCCGCTGGTCCGGGCGCAATCCCGGCAAGGACATGGTGCGCCACGACATATGGCGTCGACTGGAGGCGGCGGGCGTCGCCATCGGGCCGGCGTGGAGCATGATCCCCAATTTCGTCGGCGCCGACGCCGCCGCCTGGCGGCTGGCGCAGACGGGGGCGTGGAAGGCGGCGCGGACGGTCAAGACCAATCCCGATCATCCGCAGATCCCGATCCGCATCCGTGCGCTCTACGAGTGCAAGACGGTCTATGTGCCGGTGCCCTATCTGACGAAGGACTTCCCCTACCTCAGGCTCGATCCCAAAGCCCTGGCCGACAAGGGCATATCGTTCGAGCTGGCCGCGACCGCGCAGGGCTTCATGGAACACGGCGAGCGCGTCGAGTTCGAGGACATCGAACCGCTCAACTTCTGTGTCGTCGGCTCGGTCGCCGTCGGCCGGGCAGGGGGGCGAACCGGCAAGGGCGCCGGCTTTGCCGACCTCGAGACCGGCATCTTCCGCGAACTGGGCATCGTCACGGCAGAGACGCCGATGGCCACGACCGTGCATTCGCTCCAGCTCGTGCCGGACGAGGCGGTGGTCGTCGAATCGCACGATTCCCCGCTCGATTTCATCGCTACCGAGACGGAACTGATCGAGACGAAGAACACCATGGCGCGGCCGATGGGCGTCGCCTGGGACAAGGTCCGCCCCGATCAGTTCGAGACGATCCCCTTCCTCGCGCGGCTGCGCGACCGGATGCTGGCGCCAAGGGCAGGCTGATGGTGGTCGACGACCCCGACACGCTGGCCGAGGTCAGCGCGATCTTCCACGCCTACGAGAGGGCGCTGCTCGAACACGATGCGGCGACACTCGACGCGATGTTCCGGCACGCGCCGGAAACCGTGCGCTATGGCGTGGCCGAGGTGCAGTACGGTATCGACGAGGTGCGCGCCTTCCGCGCGGCGCAGCAGCCGTTCGAGCGCACCTTGTCGCGCACCCTGATCACGACATACGGACGCGACACCGCGATCGCCTCGACCTTGTTCCACCGGCCGGACTTCCCCGGCCAGGTCGGCCGGCAGATGCAGACCTGGGTGCGCACGCCGCAAGGCTGGAAGGTCGCCGCCGCGCATGTCTCCATGATGCCGGACGTCGAATAGAGCATGACCGATCGGATGGCCTAACCGACGCTCACCCCGAACACCGCCCCGATCGCCGCGGTGACGCCCATGGCGAGCGCGCCCCAGAAGGTGACGCGGGCCGCACCGCGCAGCATGCCCGCGCCCCCGGCGCTTGCGCCGAGGCCGCCGAGGATGGCGAGCGCCACGAGGGTGGAGCCGGCGACGACGATGCTCGTGCTTCCGGCGGGCGAAACGAGTGCGACCAGCACGGGTATGACCGCGCCCGCCGCGAAGGTCAGGGCCGACACGACGGCCGCCTGCACCGGGCGCGCGGCGACGGTTTCCGAAATGCCGAGTTCGTCGCGGGCATGCGCGCCGAGGGCGTCGCGTTGCGTCAGCTGGACGGCGACGCGCTCGGCCAGTTCCCTGTCGAGGCCGCGCTCGACATAGATGCGCGTCAGTTCTTCAAGTTCGGCGCCCGGAGTTTCCGCAAGCTCGCGCCGCTCGCGGGTAAGGTCTGCATTCTCCGCGTCGGTCTGGGAGCTCACCGAGACGTATTCCCCGGCCGCCATGGACATCGCGCCCGCCACAAGGCCCGCAACGCCGGCGATGAGGATCTCGGTCGGGCCCGACCCGGCGGCGGCGACGCCCACCACGAGGCTCGACGTCGACACGATGCCGTCGTTGGCGCCGAGCACGGCCGCCCGCAGCCAGCCGATGCGGTGGACCATGTGGATTTCGGAATGCGAAAGGCGGCTCATGTCGGGTTCCCTTCCGGTCGGCTCGGCTGGCGTTCCTTGGCGGCAGGCCTGGGCGACCATGTCTCCGCCGGCGAGATGCGAAGCGCGCGGAGCGCGTTGAGGATCACGGCGACGTCGATGGCCTCCTGAATGAGCGCGCCCTGGACAGGCGTGAGGTAGCCAAGTGCGGCAGCGACCATGCCCAGGACCGAGAGGCCGATGCCGGCGACCACGCTCTGGAGCGCGATGCGGCGCGCGCCGCGGGCGATCTCGATCCCCGGACCCAGCCTGTCGACGCGGTCGACGAGCAGGACCACGTCCGCGGCCTCGGCGGAGGCGGCGGCGCCGCGGGCACCCATGGCGACGCCGACGTCGGCCGCGGCCAGCGCCGGCGCATCGTTGACGCCGTCGCCGACCATCATGACCGGGCCGCGCTTGCGTTCGGTGAGCACCAGAAGCACCTTCTGGTCCGGCGTGAGGCCGGCGCGGATGCCGTCGAGCCCGAGGCCCTTGGTTACCCTCTCGGCGACCTCCTGGCGGTCGCCCGTCGCCAGCAGGATCCGGCCTGTTCCCTGGCGCCGAAGCCTGACAAGCATGTCATGCGTGCCCTCGCGGAGCGGATCGGCCATGACGAGATGGCCCGCAAGCGGCCCGTCGACGCCGACGCCGACGAGGACCGACCCGGCGGAGAGCGCCGGGTGTTCCTCCGCGGCGCCCCCGACGCGGCCGGTGACGAAACCGTGCCCGCCGACGACGACGGCTCTGCCTTCGACCTGTCCAGTCAGGCCTTCGCCGGGAACTTCGCTGACGTTCGTCGGGATCGGCAGGTGGAGGCCGCGCTCGCGGGCCGCGGCGACGATGGCCTGCGCCACCGGGTGCTTCGTCGCCTGGTCGAGCGCTGCGGCAAGGCGAAGGACCTCGTCCGGGTCCATTCCGTGATGGCTGTCGATCGCCACGATCTGCGGCCTGCCGTCGGTCAGCGTGCCGGTCTTGTCGAGGATGAGCGTCTGCGTCCGAGCCATGGCCTCGAGCGGACCCGCGCCCTTGATCAGCACGCCGAAGTGCGCCGCCCGCGAAAGGCCCGCCACCAGGGCCACCGGAACCGCCAGGATCAGCGGGCAGGGCGTGGCGACGACGAGCACGGCGACCGCGCGGATCGGGTCCCCGGTGAACCACCATGCGGCAAAGGCGATGGCGACCGTAACGAGCAGGAAGCCGAGCGACCATCTGTCGGCCAGTCGCGACATCGGCGCCTTCGAGCGCTGCGCTTCCTCCACGAGCCGGACGATGCCCGCATAGGTGCTGTCCCTGGCGGGACGCGTTGCGACGAGGTCGAACGCCTCGCCGGCGTTGGTCGATCCGCTCATCGCGTCGCTGCCCGTCGTGGCGCGGACGGGGAGGGATTCGCCGGTGAGCGCGGACGTGTCGAGGAAGGCGGAAGCGGAGGCGACGGTGCCGTCGACCGGGACGACGTCGCCCTGCCGGATAAGCAGGCGGTCGCCGGGCACGAGGTCGTCGAGCGGGACTTCTTCCAGGCCGCCGTTCCGGTGCCGGGTCGCGGTGCGCGGCACCCGCGAAAGCAGGTCGCGCATCTCGCGGCGCGCCCGCCCTTCGGCGAAACTTTCGAGGAAGGTGCCGCCCGAATACATGACCGCCACGACGGCTGCGGCGAGCGTTTCGCCGAACACCAGCGCCGCCGTCATCGACAGCGCCGCGACGATGTCGAGACCGACCTCGCCGCGCCACAGGCTGCGCAGGATCTCGACGACCAGAGCGGCGAGCACCGGCACGACACCGACCAGCCACACCGTCGTTGCGAGATCCTGCCGCCCGCCGAAGTGGAGGGCCAGCCCGCCGAGGAGCCCGCCGAGAGCCAGCACCAGTATCGCGGTCTTCAGGCGGTCTCCGTTCGAATGCTCCATTCGCCTCAATCCCCTGCCGTCGCTCGTGCCGGCTCGCCCTGCGCGAACACCGGCCCGACGCGGCAGGTGCGGATGCTATCCGCTTCGTCCCGAAGCAGGAATAGCGCGTCGATGCCGGCCCTCCGCGCCACTTCGCCGCCCTTGCCGGGACCGAGCACCATCAGGGCCGTCGCCCAGGCATCTGCCGCGGCACAGGAGGGGGCAAGCACCGTGACCGAGGCCGGGGCGCCGAGAAGCGGCGCGCCGCGGCGGGGGTCCATCGTGTGCGACAGCCGCTTGCCCCGGACCTCGACCCAGTGGCGGTAGTCGCCCGAGGTGGCGACGGCGCAGTCCTGCAGGGAGATCACCGAATGCGGCGCGCGCCGGTCCCGGTCCGGCCGTTCCACCGCAACCGTCCAGGCTTCGCCGTCCGGCCTCGATCCCATGGCGCGCATCTCGCCGTCGATACCGACCAGCGCGTCGCCGACGCCGAGCTGCGTCAGCGTCTCCGCGAGCCGGTCCACCCCGAAGCCCTTGGCGATGCCGTTGAGGTCGAGCGCAATAGGCACACGCTTGCGCACCGTTCCGCTGCCTAAGTCGATCGCTTCATGTGCCGGAAGGCGGCGCGCCGTCATCGCCGTGCGGATCAGGTCGGGGGCGGCCGCGTCCGGGCCGAAACCCCAGGCCGAGACCGCATCGCCGACCGCGATGTCGAATGCGCCATCCGACGCCCTGCCCACCGCGAGAGCCAGCTTCAGGACCTCCATCAGCATGGCGGGAACGGCCACCCTCTGCCCGGCGGGCGCTCGGTTCAGCCGCATCAGGTCGCTGTCCGGCTTCCACGTCGACATCTGCGCGTCGACCTCGTCGACCGCCGACTGGAGAGCCTTGCGGGTGGCGCCGGCGTCGAATCCCGGCGCCGCGAAAAACAGCGCCGACCAGCGCGTGCCCATGGTCGGCCCGTTGAGCGCGTGGCGTACAGGTTCAGTAGACGTCTTCGACATAGCGTCCCTGCGCCCTGAGCATTGCCGGCGACAGACCGTGAGGCTCCAGCAACCGCGCCATCGCGTCGGCAACCCCGGCCGCCATCTCCCGGCCGCCGCAGACCATCACGCGCGCGCCGTCTCGGATGGCGCGGATGACCTGCAACTGTTCGGAAGCGAGCGCATCCTGCACATAGCGCGGCCGCTCTCCGCGAGAGGACGCGGTGTTGAGCCTTGCAAGCCTTCCGTCGGCCGCCCAGGCTTGCAGCTCCTCACGGTAGAGGAAGTCGCTGTCCCGATGACGCATGCCGAAGAACAGGTGTACCGGCCTGCGCACTTCGTTGGCCCTGATGAAACCAGCCAGCGGTCCGATCCCGGTGCCCGCCCCGACGAGGATCAGCGGCGTGCGGTCCGTGCCCGCATGAAAGGCCTGGTTGCGGCGAAGGAAGGCGGCAACCATGTCGCCCGGCTCAAGCGCCATCAGCGCGCTGGAGCACAGGCCTCCGACGTGCTTGCGCACCACGATTTCGACGAAGCCGTCCCTGCTGCCGGACGCCAGCGAATAGAAGCGCGGAACGGTCGAACCCTCCGGTACGATGCCGAGCAGGTCTCCGGCCTCGAAGCGCGCGAATCCCCGGCCGAGGAGACGCGCCAACAGGGACGCACGCGGCAGGGCGAAACGCAGGATCGCAGTCGGCGCCTGTACCTCGTGCCCATGATCGCGCCGCGACACCAGCGTCAGCGAGGACGTGCCAGGCCGCACCGGCTGGTGATCGAGCTCCAGATCGATGCCCAGCGCCGCGCCAAGGGCACGTCCCCAGCGTGCGAACTCCTGCGGCGATTGGCGGTCGACCGTGTCGAGCGGCAGGAGCAGCGGCCAGCGCTTGGCCCTTGCCGCCGCCTCGACGGCCTCGGCATAGGCGCAGAAGGCCGGGAAGCCGCGGTCGCCGAAACCCAGCACGGCCAGCGGCGCCGCCGGAGCGGCGGACAGTGCGGCAAGGCGGCCGAGAAACCCCTTTGCCGATGCGGGCGCGTCGCCGTCGCCATAGGTCGCTGCGAGCACAAGGTAGCGGCGGGCAGCAGGCGTCCTTGCCGGATCGAAGGCCGACATCGGCGCGACGTGGACCTGCTGCCCGGCGCGTGTCAGGGCGCCGTGCAACGTCGCCGCAAAGCCCCAGGTGCTGCCGCCCTCGCTGCCGACCAGGATGACCGTCTCGGCGCGAGACGGGTAGGCGTTGCCGCTGATGCGCGGTCGCCCGCGGCGTCCCGTCAGCCAGATGACCGCGCCGGTGGCGCCCATCGCGGGGACCGCAAGCGCCATCAGTCCGAGCACAAGGCCGAGCAGCGCGGCGCCCTGTCCGGTATGCAGCATGTAGATCGTTTCGGACGCGACCTGCCAGCCGCTCAGCTCCGACCAGGCGAGCGTCGCGCCCGTCCCCTGGTCGATGTAGCCGGTGCCCGCATCGGTCTTCAGCGTGAAGACGTCGGTCTTGTCGTCAGGATAAGGGAAGCTCAGTTCGCGCAGGCTGACGACGGGGGTGGAGACCAGCAGCGGCATTTCCGCGAGCGGCGCCCCGATCGTCTCGCTCGTCGCCCCGGGCAGGGAAGGTCCGGAAGACTGGTCCGGAAGGAAGCCGAAGGTCGACGCCGTCATCCAGAGGGCCGTCGCCGAGGACAGCAGGAGGCCGAGAACGGCGCCGCGCGCGAGTTCGACGTGGATGCGTCCCGGCATCGGACCCCGCAGCGGGGAAAACCATCGCCTCCAGCCTCCGGCCCGGCGCGCGACCAGCACGATTCCCGAAAGCGAAAGCACCAGCATCGCCGCCGCGCCGGCCGCTGCGGCAAGGCGGCCGGCGTCGTCGAGAAACAGCGAGCGGTGCAGGTTCGTCAGCCAGCGCTCGATCGGGTCGGGATCGGCCGCGGCCACGCCGGCCCCGGTCGCCGGGTCGACAACGGCAGAGCCGGGGGTGCCGTTGTCGAACCAGTAGGCGGTGATCCGTCCGGAAGGCGCGCGCTTGATCTGCTCGACGCCCGGATAGGCCGCCTGGATGCGCGTCGCGAGCTCGGCCACGCTGATCGTGTCACCGGATTGCGGCGCCGACAGCCGCTCCGCCGCGGGGAACACCGAGAGGGCGGCCCCGCTGAGCGCGAGCAGGCTGACCAGGGCCATAGCGACAAGGGCGGGCCAGCGGTGAAGGGCTCGGATCATGGCTTCCGCCCTCACATGTCGTAGCCGAAGCTGGCGACGTAGCGGCGACCCTGAACGGTCTTCCCGGCCCCCGCCGCCGTCAGCGGAACGGCGACCTCATTCGGGCTGTCGCGCATGTCTTCCACTGCGGCATCGACATGCACCGTGTAGCCCGCATCGAAGAGGGCATCGGCAAGGTCGAGCGTGATCTCCAGCGTACGCCCGGCGCCGACGCTGGCCCCGGTGATGCCGTTGATCTCGGCCCGGTTGCCCCCGGTCGCGCGGTACCAGTCGCTCAGGTGCTCGTAATATTTGGCCTTGCCGCCCGCCATCCAGAGCGTCCCGGCATAGGCGCCCTTCGCGTCGGTGACGTAGATGGCGAGGTAAGCGCCGTCGCCGCCGTAGCTCTTGAGCGTGGTGGTCAGTGTCACTGGCCGTGCCATCGCGATGCCTGGAAGGGTGAGCGCGGTGGTGAGCGCCAGGGCGGCGAGGATCTTTCTCATGACGGTTCTCCGATGTTGGTCGAGGCAGTCGGCGTAAGGCTCAGTTCACCTTGACCTTCGGCGCCGGGCCGTTGCCGAACAGGCCATTGTTCGGAGGCGTTGCGCCGCCCGCCGGAGCGAAGCCGGCCGCTCCGCCGCGGTAGCCGTAGTCGTCGTCATCATCATCGTCGTCATCGTCGTCATCATCGTCGTCGTCGCCGTAACGGTCGTCGTCATCGTCGCCACGACCGAAGCGGCGTTCATGGTCCCGGTCATGGCGGCGGTGATCGCTCGCGAACAGCAGGTTCGCGCCATCGTCGGAGGCGTCAGCGACGGCCTCGCGCGATTCGTGCGGCCGCGCGTCCCAGTGCATCGCGCTCCAGGCGGGGATTCCCGCACTCGTAACCAGCGCGGTCGACGTGATCAGTATTGCGAAGGTCTTTCTCATGGCAGTTCTCCTTTTCTGCTGCCCCCCTTTGTCCGACGCCCGCCTGATGCCTTCCTGACGCAAACGGACTTTCTGCTTCAGCTTGCCGTCAGGAAACGAAAGACCCCGCCGGAACGGCGGGGCCAGGATGCCTCGATCTGCGGTGGTGGCCCGTCAGGCGACGTCGCCCGGTCCGGCTGCCCTCTTCCGGCCCGTGACCATGGCCCGGGCGAGGTTTTCGCGATGGCGGAACGAGGCCAGGGCCACGCCGCCGAGATGGAGGGCGACGAGGAGCAGCATCGCGTTGGCGAGCGTCTCGTGGACCTCCTTGAGCGCGCCATCGGCCTCCCGTTCAACGCCGCCGCCGTCGTCGTCATCGGCCAGGGCGGGAGCTACGATCGCCAGTTGCCCGGAGACCGCCGTGGCGCGCTCCGGCTCCGCCATGAGCCATCCCGTCAGGGCGGTTCCCGACAGTGTCACGAGGATAGCGACAACCATCGCCGCACCGGCCGGATTGTGCCCGAGATAGCGGCGCTCGCGTCCTTTCGCGACGTCTCCGATATAGGCGAGCGTGGCGCGGGGTCCGCGGACGAACTGGGCGAAGCGGGCGTAGCGGCCGCCGGCGAAGCCCCACACGATGCGGAAGCCGATCAGCGCAGCGACCGCGTAACCGGCGATCTCGTGGAGAGGCTGGATTTCCTCGGCCGAGAGCCAGGCGGTGGCGAACGCGGCGACAAGACCCCAGTGGAAGACCCGCACCAGCGGATCCCAGACGCGGACGACGTCGGCACCGCGTCGCAGGGTGGCGGAAGAATCGATGGCAATCGGATCAGTCGTCATGGCGGCCTTCCCTGTCACGCTGGCGATCCCGCTTGTCCCTGTGCTCGATCTCGAGGATTTCCAGGGTTCCCGGATGGACCGTCACCTCGATCGGCTTTCCATCGGCATCGGTGCCGACGATCTCGTAGCAGCCGTCGTCGATCTTGATCCGGCGCACGGTCCAGCCGAGATCGGCCGCCATCGCGGCGACGGCCTCCCGCGGCTTCCAGTCGGCCATCGGCACGAAACAGTCATCGTCGGCGAGTGCGGCGCCGACGGGAAAGACCGCGACACACGCGAGAATTGCCAGGGCGAACCGCACGGCGCACTACTCCATTGACTTGAACTTGCGGCGACCCTGCGGGATCAAACTTACGCCATCCTGAAGTTGGACAGCGTTTCGCTTCAGCAAGCCGTCAGGATCGGCGGTCAGTAAGCACTGCGGCCGTGGAAGGATGTCTGGACATGCGTATCCTGCTGATAGAGGACGATGCCGTGCTGGGTACGGCCGTGCGCGACCAGATCGCGGCGGACGGGCACTCGGTCGACTGGGCGATGCGCCTCGACGCGGCGCGCGACGCGATGGCGGGTGCCGGATACGACCTGATCCTGCTTGACCTCATGCTCCCCGACGGGCGCGGCATCGTCTTCCTCAAGGCGCTCCGCGCCGCGGGAAACGCGACGCCCGTCATCATCCTGACCGCTCTCGACCAGGTCTCCGACAGGATCGAAGGTCTGAAGGCCGGCGCCGACGACTACCTCGTCAAGCCGTTCGACCTGGACGAGCTGTCGGCGCGTATCGGCTCAGTCGCCCGCCGCTATTCCGGCAATCCCAACCCCATCATCCGGCACCGGGCGCTCGACATCGACATAGCGCGCCGGAGCGTGCGCCGGGACGGCAGGCCCGTGCAACTCACGGCGCGCGAGTGGGCTCTGCTCGAATCCTTCCTCGCCCGGCCGGGCCAGCTCCTATCGAAGGCGCAGCTCGAGGAGAAGCTCTACGATTTCGACGCCGAGATCGAGAGCAACACGATCGAGGTTCATGTGAGCCGGCTGCGCAAGAAGCTCGGCACGGATCTGATCGAAACCGAACGCGGCCTCGGCTACAGGCTCGCCCAGGCATGAAAGCTCCCGGAAGCCTCCAGGGCAGGCTGCTCCTGTCGCTCGGCGCTATCCTGCTCGTGATCTGGATCGGTGCGGCCTGGACGACCGCCGTCCTGCTGAGGCACGAGATCGAGGAGGTCTTCGATTCCTCGCTGCAGGAGACCACGCAGCGCCTGCTCCCGCTCGCGGTCGTCGACATTGTTGGACGGGAGGAGGGAGATGTCGCCAGCCAGAAACTCGGGACGATCCGGAGCCACGACGAACTCTTCACCTACGTCGTCCGGGACGACAAGGGAACGGTCCTGCTCCAGTCGCACGCGGCAGACCTTTCCGCCTTCCCGCCCTATGGCGGAGCCGGCTTCGGCCGGACCGCGACGCACCGCCTCTACAGCGAGGAGGCGCTGCAGGGCACGATCCGCATCACGGTGGCGCAGCCACTGGCGCATCAGGACGCGGTCATCGAGGAAATGCAGATGGTGCTCGGCCTCCCCGTCCTGCTGGTGATTCCCGCCGCGTTCGCGGCGATCGTCTTCGCGGTGAGACAGGGCACGCGGCCTTTGCGGGCGTTCCGCGAACAGCTCGAGACGCGGAGCGAGAAGGACATGGCGCCGGTCGCCTCCGGCGACCTGCCGAGCGAAGTCGCTCCGCTGGCGGTCAGCATGAACGCGCTGCTCGAGAGGCTTCGGGCGGCGTTCGCGGCGGAGCGTACCCTCGCGGAGAACACGGCCCACGAATTGAGGACGCCGCTCGCCGGCGCGATCGCCCAGGCGCAGCGCATCCGGAAGGAAACCGCCGAGCCTCAGACGGCGCAGCGCGGAGCCGACATCGAGGTCACCCTCAAGCGGCTGACGGCGCGCGCCGAGCGGCTGATGCAACTGGCCCGCGCGGAAGGGGGGCGGCTGAAACTCGACCGGGAGACCGACCTGCGCGATACGCTGGACGTCGTGATCGGAGACATGCGGCGGAACGAGCGGACCGGGCGAATCCTGCTCAGCGTGCCCGATACGCCGGTCATGTCCGCCGCCGATCCCGACGCGATCGGAATCCTCTGCCGCAACCTGATCGAGAACGCGCTGCGCCACGGAAGCCAGTCCTCCCCCGTGGAAGTTGCGCTTTCACCCGACGGGACGCTGTCGGTGTCCAACGAAGGCCCGGTCGTGCCGGCCGAGATCCTGGCGAGGCTTTCAGATCGCTTCGAGCGCAGCGGCGCGGCGGGCCGCGGCAACGGCATCGGCCTGTCCATCGTCTCCACCATCGCGGACCGCATCGGTGGCGCGCTGGAACTCAGGTCACCGCGTCCAGGCAGCCAGACCGGGTTCGAGGCGAGCGTCCGGCTCGCCGGCGCGGCAGACGCGGGGACGAGGCCATGAGCCGCACGCGACACGGTTCGCGGCGGTGACGGCGACCGGTCGGAAGTCGCAGGAGTCGCGGCTTCTGCCTCTCTTCGGCGCGCGCCGCTCCGGTCACTTCACGCCGGGCTTGCCGTCGAACTTCTTGTCGAGGCTGTCCCAGCACTCGATGTAGTTGTCCTGCAGGGGCGCGTTCCTCGCGGCCCATTCCGTCACGTGCTGCGGGAAGCGCGTCTCGAACATGAACGACATCGTCTCGTCCAGCTTCTCCGGCTTCAGCGCGGCGTTCGAAGCGCCCTCGAAGGCCCTGCGATCGGGCCCGTGCGGCAGCATGCAGTTGTGCAGGCTCATGCCGCCCGGAGCGAAGCCGTCGGGCTTGGCATCGTAGACGCCGTAGATGTTGCCCATCAGCTCGGACATGACGTTCTTGTGGTACCAGGGCGGCCGGAAGCTGTGCTCGGCGACCAGCCAGCGCTCGCGGAACAGGACGAAGTCGATGTTGGCCGTTCCCTCCAGCCCCGAGGGCGCCGTCAGCACCGTGAAGATCGACGGATCGGGATGGTCGAACAGGATGGCGCCGACCGGGGAATAGGTGCGCAGGTCGTACTTGAACGGCGCATAGTTGCCGTGCCAGGCGACGACGTCGAGCGGGCTGTGGCCGATCTTCGTCTCGTGGAACTGGCCGCACCACTTCAGGATGACGCGACTCGGCGTCTCGCGGTCCTCGAACGCGGCGACCGGCGCCTTGAAGTCGCGGGGATTGGCGAGGCAGTTGGCGCCGATGGGGCCGCGGTTGGGCAGGGTGAAGGGAACGCCGTAGTTCTCGCAGACGAAGCCGCGGCACGGACCCTCCAGCACCTCCACGCGATAGACCAGCCCGCGCGGCAGGATCGCGATCTCTTTCGGCTCGAGGTCGATGACGCCGAGCTCGGTGCAGAAGCGCAGCCGGCCTTCCTGCGGCACCACGAGAAGCTCGCCGTCGGCGGAGTAGAAATATTCGTCCTGCATCGACCGGGTGACGAGGTAGACATGCGCGGCCATGCCGGTCTGCGTGTTCACGTCGCCGGCCGTCGTGACGGTCTTCATGCCCGTGACCCAGGTCACGTCGGCCTTTGCGTGCGGGATCGGATCCCAGCGGTACTGGCCGAGGCTGATGACGTCCGGCAGCATGTTCGGCGCAGATTTCCAGTCGGGGACGTCGACCTTCTGGAAGGTTGTCGTGTGCTTGACGCTGGGACGGATCCGGTAGCACCAGGTGCGCTCCGGATGGGGTTTGGTGAAGGCCGAGCCCGAGAGTTGCTCGGCGTAGAGCCCGTAATTGCACTTCTGCGGGCTGTTCTGGCCCTGGGGCAGGGCGCCCGGAAGCGCCTCCGTCTCGAAGTCGTTGGCGAAGCCCGGCATGTAGCCTTCATGCGGGCCGTTGCCCGACAAGGCGCGGATCATGCCGGCGGGCAGGGCATGCGTGGTCATCAGAGCCTCCTCAAGGTCCGTTCCCCGGATCGAATGGTTCGGCTTTATAGTTGCAAACGCAACTTTGTCAACATGAGTTTCCCGCGGAGGCCCGATCTGTCGCCACGGCAACTGCGACCGCCGCACCGGCAAACGGGCCGGGGGACGTCGGGATCGTGACTTGCCCGTCGGGCTATGCGATTGGTAACCGAAACCGCGCTTTCCCCGACAGTGCCATGCCAGCGACCCTATCCAACGTCGACTTCGACCTGCAGAGCTTCCTGCCTTACCTCCTGAATCAGGCCGCGGAAGCCGCGTCCCGCAACTTTCTGCCGCTCTATCGCGACAGCTACGGCATGACGCGGACGCAGTGGCGGATCATGGCCCATCTCGGCAAGTTCGGCGCCCTGACCGCCCGCGAGATCTGCGACCTGAGCCATGTCGACAAGACCAAGGTCAGTCGCGGCATCGCCGCGCTGGAGAGTGCGGGACTGCTGAGCCGCAGGCCGAGCGAGGAGGACCGGCGCTCGGAGATCCTGTCGCTCACCGACCGCGGGCGGTCTGCCTTCGCCGATCTCGGCCGGCAGGCCCTCGCATTCGACCGCGTCCTGCGGGAGAGGCTCGGCGCAAGGGATTCCGCGATTCTCGCCGGGCTTCTGCGGCGCCTGGCCGACGGTCTCGCAGACGTCGATCCGGCGGCGCTCGGGGGTCGCTAGAGGCGAACGAGGCAATCGGGATACATCGTGCCGGCGCCGACCCGGCTTCATTCTGGCGATGGTTCTCGTCGGTGCTTTCGCCGGCCCTCGGCGTGCGAGCGGCTACATGCTGCTCGTCGCCTTGGTCCGCTCTCCACCGTGACCGGATGCCCGCCAAGAAGGTGTGCTCAATCCCGCTCGGAGAGGATTGCCGCATCAATGCCGCCGGCGCAGAAATCGACCAGTACGTCCCGGTAGGCGAGGGCTGCGGCAGGGGCGCGCCCATCCCGGCCGTTCCTTTCGGACAAAGCCGCGATACGTATGCGAGACGCGACGATCGACAACATGGCAGCCACCGACAGAACAAATGCGGTCGCTAGCTTGTCGCGGTCTATATCGGGATGGAGGGCCGCAATGGCAGCAAGGTATTTCCGCGCCATCGGGTCATAGAGTTCGCCAACGCTCGGATACCATCGGTCGTCGCTGACGCACGTCGCGATCAGCCGGGCATAGGCGCGCCATTGCGGGTCATCGGCAGACGCCACCTCGACATAGGGCGAGATGTAGGCGTCCATGAGGGCCTTAAGGGTCGGCGGCGCGTCGCCCGACTGCAGGTCCGCGAGCCGCCGATCCCGCTCCGCCGTAAGTTTGTTGACGCGGCGTCTCAGTACGGTCTGAAACAGATCGAACTTGGCACCACCGTGGAAGCCGACCACGCCCAGCGTGACGCCGGCTTCCTTGGCGATCTGCCGAATAGACACGCCGTCGAAGCCATGTTCGCCGAACAACCGCTCTGCGGCATTCAGCACCTTCTCGCGTGTCGCCTCTCCGCGCAGCAGGCGACCATCTTCTTTCAGTTCGGACGCTGAGTCGTCGATTCCATGCATGCATATTCGTCTAGCAGACAATTAGAACGCTCGTCCATATTGCTTGACAAGAAATATATACGGACGTATGCATTTATTGGCAGCGTGCTGTACCGGGTCAACCGGCCGCCTGCGATCAGGGAGGAAAAGCGAACATGAAACTGCTGAGACGAGTGCTTCTTGGCGCCGTGCTAGCCTGTGGGCTGGCAGGTGCGTCTCATGCGGACGAAATCCGTCTGGGCCATACGATCAATCCGGCGCCGGTGGCGATCTTCATGGCCGACCGCCAGGGCATCTTCGCCGAAAAGGGCCTCGACCTTCGCCTTGAGGTGATGACGGCCGATCCGGTCATCCCGGCAGCCTTATTGTCAGGCTCCATCGAGATGGGAACGGTGACCGTGACGACATTCCTGTCCGCGGTCGGCAACGGTCTCGACCTTGTCGCATTTGCCGGCACCTCCAGCACGACCACGACCTCGAAAGACGTCGCCCTTGTCGTGGGGACGAATTCGGGAATCGAATCTCCCGCCGATTTCGCGGGCAAGACCGTCGGCGTGCCGGGCATTGGCGCGCTGCTCGACGTGATGTTTCGGGAGTGGCTGAAGATGCATGGCGTCGATCCCGCCAGCGTCACCTATATCGAGGTGCCCTTCCCGCAGCACGCAGCGCAGATTCAGGCTGGACGGATCGACGCCGCGATCACTCCCGCCCAGTTTGCGGCGACGATGGTTACAGAGGGGCATGCTCGCATTGTCGCCCATCCGGTCACCGAGTTGCCGGAAGGACAGCAGACGGTCCTGGTCGCCTCGACCCGTGAATGGGCGGCCGCGAATGGCGACAGGATTGCTGCTTTCCGCGCTGTTGTCGCGCGAGCACAGGAAATCGGCAAGACCGATGAGGAAGCCATTCGCGCCGGCCTTTCCCACGGGATGAAATTGCCGCCGGAGGTGGCCGCGCGGGCCCCCCTGCCGCATATCGACGTCTCGCTCTCGTCCGCTCAACTAGCGTTCTGGCGAGACGCGCTCGTGTCGCAGGGGCGCATCGGCGACAACATCGACCTCGACACGCTGGTCCTACCGTGAAACCACTGCAGACACGGGCGGCGGCGCGGGAGACGGCGCCGCCCACTCCCCTGATCTCCTTTCGCCGCATCGACCTCAGCTATGGCGACCGCCGGATCCTGGAGGACATCAATCTCGACATTGGCGAGGGCGAATTCGTTTCGGTCGTCGGCCCCTCCGGTTGCGGCAAGACCACGCTGCTGCGGCTGATCGCCGGCCTGGCGCGACCGACGGCGGGCGACGTCATCCTCGATGGGCAGCCGGTCGCGGCCCCCAGCCGCAAGGTGGCGGTCGTCTTCCAGGACTACTCCAAGGCCCTGCTTCCGTGGCGCACGGCTGCCGGCAACATCGCGCTGGCGCTGTCGGCGATGGGCGTGCCGAAAGCCGAATGGCCCGACCGTATCTCGGCGCTGCTGGCGACGGTCGGGTTGGCTGGAGACGGCGACAAGTTGCCGCGACAAATGTCAGGGGGAATGCAGCAACGCCTGCAGATCGCCCGCTGCCTGGCGCAGGAGCCCAGGGTTCTACTGATGGACGAACCCTTCGGCGCGCTCGACGCAATGACCCGTCAGTCGTTGCAGGACGAGGTTCTCCGCATCGCCTCGACGCGATCCGTTACCGTCTTCTTCGTCACCCACGAACTGGAGGAGGCGATCTATCTTGGCGACAGGGTGGTGGGGCTCTACGCCAATCCGGGAAGGGTGGCGCAATGCTTCGACGTGGGCCTGGCCAAGCCACGCGACCAGCTTTCGACCCGGGAGGATCCCCACTTCCTCTCTCTGCGGCACGAACTGTTCAGCTTCATCAAGCAGGCATGAGTATGGCCCTGGCAGCAGCATCCGGTCGGCGCGCGCCCCCCCGCGGGGCGGTGGTGCCGCTTGCGACGATTGCCCTTCTGGAGGTTGCGGCATTCCTGTTTCTCGGGCGGGAAGACTATACGTTTGCCGCCCCGCACGACATCGTGCTGGCCTTGGGACGAGCGTTGGCCGACGGCTCGCTGCCGGCGGCTACCGCACAGACGCTTTCCTGCGTTCTTGCAGGCCTGGCCGTCGGCTTCGCGCTCGGGGTTATGGCGGGCGTCGCATTGGGGCTCACTCCCTTGCTGGACCGGCTGACGATGGTCAGTGTCGAGCTTCTACGCCCGGTGCCGCCCGCGGCGCTGATCCCGCTGATGCTACTGATCGCCGGCTTCGGCTTCCAGATGGAAACGACGATCGTCGCCTTCACCACGCTCTGGCCGACTCTGGTGCTGTCGCGCGCGGCGATCCGCGCCGTGGAGCCCGGCCTGATCGAAGTGGCCAGGGCGCTGGAGATGGGCACGTTGCGCCGTGCACTGGCGATCGTGGTGCCCTCGGCGCTGCTAAGGCTGTTCGTTGCCTTCCGCCTCACGGCCGGCATCGCCTTGACCGTTGCGGTCGTGGTCGAGGTGGTCGCCAACCCTCGCGGCCTCGGCTACGGCATGATCGTTGCCGCACAGACGCTGCATCCGGAGACCGCGCTTGCCTATCTGGTCTGGATCGGCCTGCTCGGCTGGGGACTGAACGCCCTGCTAAGCCGGATCGAAGCCCGCTTTCTCGACAGGTTCCGGTGAACGGCATGGCTCGCTACGAAACCATCGATCGTCTGTTCTGGTTTGCGGCTTCGCTAGGTTTTGCCGCCGCGCTGCTTCTGATCTGGGAAGGGGCTGTCCACGCCGGGCTGGTGCGTCCTCTGTTCTTTCCCGCGCCGTCGCGGATCTGGGCGGCGCTGGTCCATGGCGTCGTCGACGGGTCGATGCTTTCCGATACAGTCGTGACGGTCTCGCGGACGCTCGGCGGCTGGCTCGCCGCCTCGCTGGTTGGCGCCGCGTTGGGAGCGCTGATCGGCCTGTCGCGACGCGCCAATGCGTATCTCGGCTCGACGCTCGAAGCGCTGCGGCCGCTGCCTCCGGCCTCGCTGGTGCCGATCTTCGTCGCCGTCTTCGGCTACAGCGAACAGATGGTGATGGCGATCATAGCCTTCGGCGCACTGTGGCCATGCCTGCTCAGCACGGTCAGCGGCTTTCGCGCCGTCGAACCGCGGCTCTATGAAGTCGCCCGCGTGCTCGGAATGGGCCGGCCTTCGGTGCTGTTCAGGATTGCCCTGCCGAGCGCGCTGCCCGAGATTTTCGCCGGAATGCGAGTCGGTCTGACCGTATCGCTCATCCTGGTGGTGGTGGGCGAAATGCTGGGTAGCCGGCCAGGCCTCGGCCTGTCGATCCTCCTGGCGCAACGCAGCTTCCAGTCCCCCGACCTGTTTGCCGGCATCGCCGTGCTTGGCCTCATCGGCTTCCTCACTGCCACGCTTCTCAATGCCGTGGAGAGCCGGCTGCTCTTCTGGAGATGACTTCGTCATGCGACTGATCGATCTCTCGCGCCCGCTGGAGAATACCGAATTCGCCGATCCGCCCGGCCTGGGGCCGAAGATCAACTATATGGGCCATGACGAAACCGCGCCGCAGGTCCTCTCCTTTTTTCCCGGGATCGCGCGCGATCAGTTGCCCGGGGGCGAGGGTTGGGCGGTGGAACAGGTGATCCTGTCCACCCACAACGGCACGCATCTCGACGCCCCCTACCATTTCCACTCGACGATGGATGGCGGCACGCGCGCCATCACCGTCGACGAGGTGCCTCTCGAATGGTGCTGGAGCCGCGGCGTGAAGCTCGACTTCCGCCACCTTCCCGACGGCTATGTCGCTACGGCGGCAGACGTCGAGGCGGAGCTTGGTCGCATCGGACACGAATTGCGGCCTCTCGACATCGTGCTCGTCAACACGGCCGCCGGCGCCCGCTATGGCGAGGCGGACTACGTCGCGACGGGATGCGGCATGGGCCGCGAAGCCACGCTCTATCTCACCGAACGCGGGGTTAGAATCACCGGTACCGACGCTTGGAGCTGGGACGCGCCCTTTGTTCATACCGCGAGGAAGGTGGCGGCGACCGGAGATGCCTCGCTGATCTGGGAAGGCCATCGCGCCGGCATGGTGCGTGGCTATTGCCACATGGAAAAACTGGCCAACCTCGAGACGCTGCCTTCAGGCGGGTTCGAGGTGATCTGCTTTCCGATGAAGATCAAGGGCGCGAGCGCGGGCTGGTGCCGGCCGGTCGCGGCCATTAGGACTGAGGACGTGACATGAAACTAGCAACCTTCCGCGCCGGTGGTTCCGAAAGGATCGGCTTCCTCACGGATCGCGGTGATCGCCTCGTCGACCTGGCCGCCGCCGCCGGAGGACGCGACCTTGGCGCCTTCGCCTCCATGCTTTCCCTCATCGAAGGGGGCGAACGCGCGCTGGATTTCGCCAGGAAAATCGCGGCAGCCGAGGATTGGAAAGAGGACTGTGCCTATGCCCTGGACGAGGTGACGTTTCGTGCGCCGATTCCAGTGCCTCCGCAGATACGCGATTTCTCGGTGTTCCCCACCCACGTGCGCCAGGCGCCCGTCGGAATGCAGAAGCTGGCGGCGGAACTTCAGGGCAGGCCGATCCCGGACGTTTCTCCAGCCGACGCGGTACCGCAGGTCTATCGCGAGCGCCCGATCTACTACATCACCAACCGGTTCAGCGTGATCGGGCCGAACCAGACGGTGCAATGGCCGAGCTATTCGACCTATCGGGATTTCGAGTTGGAGATCGCCGCCGTGCTATGGAAAGGCGGGAAGAACATCGACGTGGAACGGGCGACCGATCACATTTTCGGCTACACGCTCTTCAACGATTTCTCCGCCCGCGACGTGCAGCTGGTCGAGATGCAGGGCATGCTCGGCCCGGCAAAGGGCAAGAGTTTCGATATGGGCAATGCCATGGGCCCCTATCTCGTCACGCGTGACGAAATTGATGACCTACGCGGGATGCGGGTCGCCGCACGTGTGAACGGTGAGACCCTCGTGTCCGATGACTGCTCGCAAATGCTCCACGGCTTCCCCGAGATGGTCGCTTACGTGTCGCGTGACGAGACGCTCTATCCGGGAGAGATCTTCGGCTCCGGAACGGTCGGCAATGGATGTGGGCTCGAACACTTCCGCTTCTTCGAGAAAGGGGACGTGATCGAGATCGAGTGCGAGCGGATCGGGGTGCTGAGAAACGTGTTCGGATGAGCGCTTTGTCGGAATATCCGGGCCTGGCAAGGTGGGCGACCATCGCTCGAACTGGCCTCTTGTGCACACGCCGATCAGCTACGCCACGCTGCCGCCGCCGTCGACGAGGACGACGCTGCCGGTCATGAAGCCATTCTGCATCAGGTGGACGATCTGCGCGGCAACCTCCTCGGCGCGGCCAATCCGCTTCAAGGGCAGGGCGGCGGCGGTGCGGTCGAACAGCGCCTGACGGTCGGCCGCAGGCAGGAAGTCCCACCACGCCGTCTCGATCCGGCCGGGCGAGACGCAGTTGATCCTGATCGGTGCCATCTCGGTGGCCAGCGCCTTGGCGAGCGCATCGATGGCTGCGTTGATGGCACTGAGCATGGTAGCGCCGCCCGTCGGCCTGACGCCGATCATCCCCGACACGAGCGTGAGGCTGCCTCCCGGGCGGATGCGCGCTGCGTGCGCGACGTGGACAGCGCCCCAGAACTTGCTGTCCATGGCGGCGCGTTCATCGGCGAGGCTGCGCTTGCGCAGCGGCCCGACTGCCAGTTCGGCCGCCGATACGACAATATGGTCGAAGGGATGGCGCTGCTCGAAGAAGCGCCTGACGGCATCCGCGTCGCGGATGTCGAGCGCGGCCGTCTCGGCCCCGCCGATCGCATTCGCCGCCTCGCGAAGCCTGATCGCGCTGCGCGAGGCGATGGTGACGTTCGCGCCGAGCGCATGGGCCGCCTGGGCCGTGGCCAGCCCGATGCCGGACGAGCCGCCGAAGACGGCGACGGTCTGGTCCGCCAGCGCCGGGGCGATCATCAGCCCTTGGACCCATCCGGGCTTCCGCCGAGGGTGGTGCCGGCGATGAGCTCGCTGAACTTTGCCGCGGCCGTATGGTCCTGGCCCGGTCCGAGAACCTTCTGCGCGCCGGCCCAGATATCCTTGCAGAGGCCCGCGAAGGGGGCCGGCGTCGCGGTGGCGGTGGCGACGCCGAGCGCGATGCCGAGATCCTTGACCATCAGGTCGAGGCCGAAACCGGCGTCGAACTTCCGCGACAGCACGAATTGCTTGAACTTCTTCTGGGTGGAGTTGTTCATGCCGGTCGAGACGTTGAGAACGTCGACCATGAGCGCGGGATCGAGGCCGAAGCGCTGACCGATCAGCAGGGCCTCGATGCCGATCAGGAAGCCGCCGGCGCTGACGAGATTGTTCAACGCCTTCATCGCATGGGCGCTTCCGATCGGGCCGGTGCGGATGACGGAATTTCCCATCGCTTTCAGGACCGGCTCGGCGCGGTCGATTGCGGCGGCCTCGCCGCCGGCCATGATCGCAAGTTCGCCGGTCCTGGCGCGCGACACGCCGCCGGAGACGGGCGCGTCGATCATGGCGATACCCTTTTCGCCGATTCGCTCGGCGATCGACCGGGTCGCGTTTGGTTCCCCGCTCGACATGTCGACGATCAGCGCGCCCTCAGCCAGCCCCGCCAGCGCGCCGCTGCCGCCTTCGAGTACCCTCTCGACGACCGCGCTGCTCGGCAGCATCGTGACGAGGATGTCGCCCATCGCGGCGGCATCCCTCGGGGTGGTCGCCGCACGGGCGCCGATGGCCGCGGCCACCCGCGCCGTGCGGTCGCCGTCTGCATCGTGGACGGCCACGGCAAAGCCGGCGGCCGTCAATCGTGCCGCCATCGGTTCGCCCATGGCGCCGAGCCCGATGAAGCCGATGCGCGTCTTGCCGTCCATGCTTTTTGTCCTTGTCGGTCAGTTGAACATCTGGCGCGGCAGCCAGAGCGAGAACTCGGGGAAGGCGAGGAGCAGGGCGAGAACGATCGCCTCGATCGCGATGAAGGGGGCGATGCCGCGATAGATCTCCGGCAGTTTGACCTTACCCTCCGACGCACCGATGACCGCGAACAGATTCATGCCCACGGGCGGACTGAGAACGGCGAGTTCGACCAGCTTGACCATGATTACGCCGAACCAGATCCCGTCATAGCCGAGCGCGGTGACCATCGGATAGACGAACGGCAGCGTCATCACCTGCATCGCCAGCGGGTCCATGAACATGCCGAGGACGACGAAGACCGCGACGAGGATCAGCATGAACAGAACTGGGGAAAGCTCGAAGGACTGCAGCAGTTCGGTTGCCGAGGTGACGGTCCCGGCGACGAGGAAGAACCGCGTGAACATCAGGCCGCCGATGATGACGACGAACAGTGCCGCGGTCACGCCCGCCGCCGAGCGCAGGCAGTCGGCGAGTTTTGCTCCCGACAGGCGGCGGCGCGAGAGCGCGATGACCAGCGCGCCGATCGCACCCAGCGCGCCGGCGCCGGACGGCGTCGTGAATCCGAGATAGATGCCGCCGATGACGAGGCCGGCCAGCAGGAAGGTCGCCCACAGCGCCAGCGCGCTGCGACCGATCTCGGCGAACCCGGCGCGCGGCTGGGGGGGCGGCGCGAGGTCGGTCTTGGCGCGGACCAGAACGCTGGTGCCGATCATGTAGGCGGCAGTGGTGAGAAGGCCGGGAACGATGCCGGCGATGAGCAGTTCGGCGACCGATTCGCCTGTCAGGAGGCCGTAGATGACGAAGCTGATGGAGGGGGGGATGAGGGCCGCAATCGTGCCGGCGGCTGCGATGCAGCCGGCCGAGAAGGCACGGTCGTAGCCGAGCTTCAGCATCTCGGTCAGTGCGATGCGCGTGAACAGCGCGGCGTTGACGAGCGTCGATCCGGAGATCGCCGCAAAACCGGCAGAGGCCAGGATCGTCGCCTGGTAGAGCGCTCCACGCCTCGAGCGCAGGAGCAGGTTGGAGAAGGAGAACAGTTCCTGCGTGATGCCCGAGGCGGAGGCGATCGCTCCCATGAGAACGAACATCGGGATGACCACGAAGCTGTAGTCCGACGCCATGGCAAACGGCAGGTTCGTCAGGGTGTTGAAGGCGAAGGCCGCTCCACCGGTCGCCCACAGGCCGACGACGGCGACGGCGGCCATGGCGAGGCCGACAGGCACGCCGACGAGCGACAGCGCCAGCATCGCGGCGATCGCGATGAGGCCGATGATGAGCGGATCAAGCATCGTGGCTGCTCCCCGCCGTGTCGGTCGCCTCGCGACCGCCGATCAGCCGCAGGGTCTGGCGCGCGAACTCGGCCGTGGCCAGCCACGCACCGAATGCCGCGACGCTCTTGAACGGCGCGACGGGGAAGGCGAGCGCGCCGAGCGCGGCCTCCCTGATGTTCCAGGAATTGATGGCGAGCCGCGTCGTATGCCAGGCGATCAGCGCCATTAGGACACCTGCGATCAGCAGCGAGACGATGCTCGACAGGCGCCTCATCCGCGGACCCATGCTCTGGGTCGCCACGTCGATGACAATGTGGGAGCCGCGCGCCTGCGCTTCGGCGAGACCGAGGAAGACGATCACCGCCAGCAACGCGCCGGACAGCTCGACCATTCCCGGGATCGGCCTGAACAGGAGATTCGTCGAAATCACGTCGGCTGCGCCCATGACGCCAACGACCAGCAGCAGGGCCGACGCGGCGAGGAAGCCGAGATAGGATATCTGCCGGAGGAGACGATCGAGTCTGGCGAGCACGGCCATGGATCACCTGAAGCGTTGCCCGCGCCGGCCCCGGAGAGCCGGCGCGGAAGAAGTCGGATCAGCGGTTGGCGCGGATGTAGTCGGCGAGTTCCTTCGCCTCTGCGGCCTTGCCCATTTCGTCCATCTTCTTGGCCCAGACATCAAGCATATCCGGCACCTTCGCCTTCAGCGCGTCGGCTTCCTCGAAGTTGACGATCTCCATTCCGGCGGCCTTCAGTCCCTCCACGGCTTTTGCCTCGTCGCCGGCAATGAGCTCGTTGCCGAACTTCTCCGCATCGGCAGCGACCTCCTCGAACAGCTTGCGAACGTTCTCCGGCCAGCCCTCCCACTTGGTCTTCGAGATGAAGAGCGTATGGGCGCTGATGACGCCGAAGGACAGGTCGGTACCGAACTTGGCGACCTGGTCGATCTTGAACGCCTTGACGGCGGAGTTGAACATGTAGGTGCAGTTCAGGGCGCCGGATTGCATCGCCTGGACCATGTCTACGGGCGGGATGTTGACCGGAATGGCGCCAATCGATTCGAACATCACTGGGACGAAGGCGCCATACGAACGGATCTTGGTGTTCTGCAGGTCGGCCATCGTCTTGATCGGCTTCGTGCAGTAGATGCGGTAGTCGGGCAGGTAGCGATAGAGCAGCGGATGCAGGTTCGCCCCGTCGAGTTCCGCCTTGATCGTGGCGTTCGTCGTGAAGATGTCGGCAGTCAGCCGGTTGAGCTTGGGCCCGTCCGTGTAGGTGGAGGGCAGGGCGTTTGTCACGGCCGTGAACGGCATCCGCGAAAACTGGTTGCCGGTGACGATCAGACCGAGATCCACCGCGCCGGAGCCGACCAGGTCGACCATTTCGGCCTCGCCACCCAGCGTGTTGGCCCAGAAATGCTGGATCTTGATCTTGCCACCGCTGCGCTTCTCGATTTCCGACGAGAAGTAGGTGTCGATTTTGGAGGTGTTCACCACCTCGGGGATGTTGGAGGAGTAACGGAGCGACATTTCAGGGTAGTCTTGCGCGAAGGCGGCGCTTGCGCCGAAGGCGCAGAATGCGGCGACCGGCGCCATCAGGCGTGTAAATTTCATCGGAGTCCTCCCGCGGATCGAACTGCGCAATGCGCAGAGATGATATGACCGTTGCGGCGGCTTTGCCACAATGGCATTCTGTCATACAACATGACGGTATGATAATTCAAGCTGTATTGCCGAAGACAGGGAGGAGCCCTTGAAACCGACCTATGAGGTGCTGGCGATGCGCTATGCGCGAACCGCGCCGGATCGTCCGCGGCGCGAGAACTTCATGCCCGGCATGGACCTGCACGATGGGCCGATGCCGCTCGACTACTACGTCTGGGTCATCCGGGGACATGATCGCCTGGTCGTGGTGGATACCGGTTTCGGCGAGGAAGCGGCCCGGGAACGCGGCCGCCAGCTTATCCACAGCCCGACGGCACTGCTCGCGCGGGCAGGGGTCGACAGCCGAATCGTACGAGACGTGGTGCTCACCCACCTCCACTATGACCATGCGGGATCGCTGGACGCCTTTCCTGCGGCCACCTTCCACCTTCAGGATGAGGAGATGCGCTATGCGACCGGGCGGCCGATGTGCCATGCCTGCCTGCGCGCGCCGTTCAACGTGAGGGACGTCCTCGACGCCGTCGGACTTGTTCATGCGGGCCGCGTCCGCTTCCACGACGGCGATTCGGAACTGTTCCCGGGGATAACGCTCCACCGTGTCGGCGGTCACACCGGCGGACTCCAGGTCGTGCGGGTCGCGACCGGCCGCGGTCCGCTCGTGCTCGCGTCAGACGCGTTCCATTTCAACGAAAACAGAATCCGTCGCGCGCCCTTTCCGCTCGTCCACCATGTCGGCGAGATGCTGGACGGTTTCATCCGCTGCGAGGAATTGGCCGGTGGCGATGAGACCCTCCTGATCGCGGGCCACGATCCACAGGTGCGCGAGCGCTGGCCGGAACTCATTCCCGGGTTCCCGGACATCGTCAGGCTCGATCTGGCGCCGGCTTGAGTCGACTGTAGTGTTGACATACTGTCATACAATCTGATATTCGCTTTGACCCGAGGTTCCAGGGAGGAAACATGCAGTTCGACAAGTCGATCTCCGCACGCGGGCACGATTTCCGCCTGCACGGCTCCTGTGACGACGCGTTCGCCCAGGTCGCGAATGCCTTCGCGGAGAATTTCGCGGTCGAGGAAGAGATCGGCGCCGCCACGACCGTCTATGTCGATGGCAGGAAGGTCGTCGACCTGTGGGGCGGGTACCGCGACGCGGACATGTCGAGGCCCTGGGAGCCGGACACCATCATTTGCATGATGTCGGTCGCCAAGGGCATTGCCGGAATGGCCTTCAACATCCTGATCGACCGCGGCCTCGTCGATCCCGACAAGCCGGTGGCGGCCTATTGGCCCGAATTCGCGCAGAACGGCAAGGAAGGCGTACTGGTGCGCCATGTGCTCGACCACACCGCCGGCCTGCCGGTCGTTCTCGACCCGCTGTGGAAGGGTGCGGTCTTCGACTGCGACGCCATTGTCGCCGCTCTGGAGAAGCAGGCGCCGTTGTGGGAGCCGGGCACGGTCGCGGCCTATCACATCCACACCCAGGGCAATCTGCTCGGCGAGATCGTGCGACGGGTGACGGGCAGGCGCTTCCCGCAGTTCATCAAGGACGAGGTGACCGGACCTCTCGGCGCCGACTATCAATACGGCAACCTGTCCGACGTCGACCTCGCGCGCTGCGCAACCCTGGTGCCCACGATCGAAGGCACATTGCTCTCCAAGCGGGATACCGAGCCGGACACATTGGTGGCCAAGGGCTTCACCCAGTTCCCCGACGAGCCGCTGCCGGTGACGCTGAACTCGACGGCATGGCGCCGCGCCGAAATCACCAGCGCATCCGGACACGGTAATCCGCGTGCCGTTGCGCGCATCTATGCGGCCGTCGCCCGCGGCGGCTCGCTCGACGGGGTGACGCTGATGTCGCCGAAAACCGTG
Source organism: Rhizobiaceae bacterium (assembly GCA_905339215.1). Lineage (GTDB taxonomy): Bacteria > Pseudomonadota > Alphaproteobacteria > Rhizobiales > Rhizobiaceae > DUSC01. The sequence goes on along the minus strand of CAJPFN010000056.1, from coordinate 31,334 downwards.
GAGGACATGCTCGTCGAACAGCATAACCAGTTCGAGCGCATGCAGCAGCGTCCCTACCACCAGGGTCGCGGCATCCTGCTGAATACTCCGGTCTCGGTGTGGATGGGGCCGAACATGCGCGCCTTCGGCCATCACGGCTTCGGCGGCTCGATCGGCATGGGCGATCCCGATGCCAGGATCGGCTTCTCCTACTGCTGCAACAAGATGCACGCGCGCGGCGACAACGGTCCGCGCGCCCGCCGCATCATCGAAGCGCTCTACGAGGTACTCTGATCATGGCCGCATCCTCCCGGGAACGCGTCGCGGCCGTCACGGGCGGCGCAGGCGGTATTGGCGAAGCCTGCGTCGCCCGTCTGCGTCGCGACGGCTTGGCCGTCGTCGTGCTCGACCGCAACATGGATCTGGCCCGCGAGGTCGCCGCCCGCCACGGCGCCGTCGCCCGCGCGATCGACCTCGCCGATGCGGCGTCGATCGACGACGCGGCGCAATGGGTGGAGAAGGAGGTCGGGTCCGTGTCGGCGCTTGCCGCCGTCGCCGCCCATCTCGAGAATCCGCACATGCCGCAGATGCAGGATCCCGCCGAATGGGAAGCGATCCTGCGCGTCAACCTGACGGGCACCTTCCGCACACTGACCGCCTTCGGCGCCGGCATGCTGGAGAGGGGGGCGGGTTCGATCGTCACGGTCGGGTCCATCACCGCCTTCAATTCCAGCCCCTTGCAGGCCTACGGCCCAACCAAGGCTGCGATCATCAACATGTCGCGCAACTTCGCCGTCGCCTGGGGCCGAAGCGGCGTCCGCGTCAACTGCGTCTGCCCGGGGCCGACTCGCACGCCCGCCGTCGAGGCGAGCTATGCGCGCGGCGAACGCAACCCGGAGACGATGATCCGCCAGACGGCGCTGGGGAAGCTGGTCAAGCCGGAGCAGGTCGCGAACGCCATCGCGTTCCTTCTCTCGGACGAGGCCGGCGCCATCACCGGCATCGAACTGCCGGTCGATTCCGGTACGCTCGCGACCCAGCTCTGGGGCCTCTACGGCGGCGTGCCGGGTCCGGTGCAGTCCTGAAGGCAGAAGAAGGGAAGTCGCCATGTCCGAGAATCTAACGGGACAGGTGGTGCTGGTGACCGGCGCCGGACGCGGCATCGGCGCCGCGACCGCGCGGCTGCTCGCATCGCGCGGGGCGGCCGTGGGGGTGTTCGACATCGCCGCGGATCTCGCCCAGGAGACTGCGACTGCGATCGCGGCAGCGGGTGGCAAGGCGTTGCCGATCGTGGCCGACGCCTCCGACCGCAAGGCGGTGTTCGACGCAGCCGCTGCGCTCTCCAACGCCTTCGGCCCGCTGACAGGCCTCGTCAACGACGCGATCTTCATCCGCTACGGCCCGGTCGAGGACGTCGAGGAGGAGGTTCTCGACCGCATGTTCGCGGTCGGCATCAAGGGTGCCTTCTGGGGCGTCCAGGCGCTGCTCGCGCACCGCGGCGGCAAGCCCGCCTCGGTGGTTAACCTCGCCTCCCCGGTGGCCGACCTCGGCACCGCCAACACCTCGTCCTACACGTCGGTGAAAGGTGCGATCGTGGCGCTGACACGCCAGCTTGCCGTCGAGCTGGGCCCGAGGGGCGTGCGGGTCAATGCGGTGGCACCGGGTGCCGTGCCGACACCCGGCGCACGCGCGATCGTCGACGAGGCCGGCTACGCCAAGCGCCGCGCGCAGACGCCGCTCGGCCGACTGGGCAAGGAGGAAGAGATTGCCGCGGCGATCGCCTTCCTGCTGGGTCCCGACGCGAGCTTCATCACCGGCGAAGTGCTGCACGCAGACGGCGGCATCACCGTGAAATCGATGTAGATGACGATGCCCTGCGTGCTCCCCGCCCGAGCGACGCCTTCAGCCCTTGACGGCGCCGATCGTCTTGAGCGCTGCCTTGGCGGCCGCCTCGACGTGGGCGACGCAGACCTGCCAGGCGCGCTCTTCGTCCCGCTTCTCCAGAGCGTCGAGGAACTCGCGCAGCTCCTTGATCGACTGCTGGGCGCGCTCCGAACTGGAGAGCGAGACGACGCGCAGCTGCGAAACCCGGGTATGGATGCGGCGGAGCATGTCGGCCGCGACCGGGTTGCCCGCCCCTTCGAGAAGTATGTCGTAGAAATGCGTCTTCGCCGCGATAAAGGCCTCGGACGAAAAGTTGTCGTACACTTCCGCCAGCCGATCGACGCTGCGACGCAGTTCCTGCATTTGTTGCGGCGTCGCGTTGCGCGCGAAGAGACGTGCCGCGAGACCTTCCAGCATCGCCCTCACCTCGTATATCGACCGCGCGGTTTCCTGCGTGACGACGCTGACGCTGAGACCCTTGTTGGGCTGCAGCGTGATCAGGCCGTCTGCCTGGAGTTCGCGCAACGCCTCACGCAGCGAGGTGCGAGACACGCCGAGCATCTCGCAGAGTTCGCGTTCGATGAGGCGTGCGCCGGCGGGGAACTTACCGGTCGCGATGGCCATGCGAAGCCGCTCCGCCACCTGTTCACGCAGACCTGGCAGGGTCTGCACCCGCATCGACATGTCGTCGTTGCCGCCCGTCATCAGTGCCATCCACGCGCTCCCGCAAACGGTTCAAATCCTGTCCGTCCGTTCCGACGGCGCCGCACGATGACCACGTTCCGGCGAATCCGAACTTCGCCATATTGTAATTTTGTATGTCAAAGAACAAGAGGCCCCTTATGACGATGCAGGACAAGACGATCGGGAACCTGTTTGCCGAAGGACTCGCCTTGCGCCGCCAGGTGCTTGGCCACGAATATGTCGACCGCTCCGTGAACTCGGCCAACGACTTCATGATGGCATTCCAGCACATCACGACGGAATGGTGCTGGGGCTATGCCTGGGGTCGCGATACGCTCGATCTCAAGACGCGCAGCATGCTGAACCTCGCCATGCTGACCGCGCTCAACCGAGCGGCGGAGATCAAGCTCCACGTCCGCGGCGCCATCAACAACGGCGTCACGGTCGAGGAGATCAAGGAGGTTCTGCTCCACGCCACGGTCTACTGCGGCATTCCGGCCGGGCTCGACGCGTTCAAGGCGGCGAACGAAGTGCTGACCGAGATGAAGGCGTTCGGCTGAACAGAGGTTCCGGGCGGGCGCCGCAAGCATCGTCTGTGGGGCTTCGCCTGTCCGGCGTGTTTCGATGGGCACCGGCTTCGACGGCACTCGACATCGTTTCGTGCACGCCGAAAGGTAGTTCGTCATCTCGACACGTCCGGCCATTTTCCACCCGGACCGGTTTCCGCACGGCAGCAGCATAGGCTCCACGGCAGCACCGGCGGGCGAAGTCTGGCGCGTCCGCGCGGCCGGTGGATCGCCGATGACGCGCATCCAGAAGAATGAGCTGACGGCGGCGTTGGCGGGCGTATCTCGGTCGCCCGGCCCGTCGGCGCTCGTCTCGGCACGTGACGAGGACTTGGAGTGAATCGTCGCGCTTCCTGGGCGCCAAACGCCGCATGTCCATCCGACAGTCCTATTGACAGACGGAATATTGTCATACAAACTTCGCTCGCTTTTGAGGGAGGAACCATGAGCACGAACTTCACCTGGCCGAGGGCCAACCGCCGCCAGATCATCAAGGGTGTCGCCGCGGGGGCTTCCGCCGCCGTTTTCGGTTTTCCGAACATCGTCCGCGCCGCGACGGACACGATCCGCATCGGCTACATCGACCAGATCACCGGCATCCGCGCCAATTTCGGCGAGACCGCACCGTGGGTCGTCGAGCAGGTCCAGAATCATCTGAAGGATGGAATCGAGATCGGCGGCAAGAAATGGGCCGTCGAAATCCTCGTCCGCGACAGCCAGTCGGACGTCAACCGCATGGGCAGCCTTGGCAATGAGCTCGTCCTGCGCGAGAACGTCGACCTGCTGCTCGTCGCCGACGGGCTGGCCGCGCCGGCGCTGGAGATCTGCGACCAGAACGGCACGCCAGCCGTGTCGACCATCCTGCAGTGGGAGCCCTTCTACGCCTCGCGCGGCTCGGGCCCGGACAAGGGCTATCCGTGGAGCTTCCTGTTCTTCTGGAGCGGTGCCGACATCATCCGGAACTACATCGGCATGTGGAAGGCGTCGGGCATCGACCCGGTCGTCGGCACGTTCTACGAGGACAATGATTTCGGCCGCGGCTTCTCCGGCGGCATGACCGCCGAACTCGCCGCCAACGGCTTCAAGGAAGTCCCGGGGGGCCTGTTCAAGGAGCAGGTGGACGATTTCTCAAACCAGGTCGCGGCGTTCCGCGACGGCGGCGCCAAGATCGTGACTGGCCTCGTCTTCCCGCAGCATTTTGCCACCTTCTGGGGCCAGGCGAAGCAGGCGGGTCTGTCGCTCGAGGCGGCGACGATCGCTGCCGCCTTCGTCTTCCCGTCGGGCGTGGAAGTGCTGGGCGACCAGGGGGCCGGCATGTCGACCGAGATCTGGTTCAACAACGAGCTGCCGTTCAAGTCGAGCCTCACCGGCCAGTCGGCGCACGATTTCTGTGCCGCCTACGAGGCATCGACCGGCAAGCAGTGGGCGCAGCCGATGGGCTACCACCACGCCGTCTGGGAAGTGGGCCTCGCCGCGCTCAAGGCCTCCGGCGACCCGAAGAACCGTGCCGCCGTGCGCGACGCGATCGCCGGGCTCGACCTCGACACCATGGTCGGCAAAGTCGACTTCAAGAACTCGACGATGAAGTCGGTCGCCAACACCTGGGTGACGATGGGACAGTGGCATCGCGCCAGGGAAGGATCGAAGTTCCCGTACGAGCTGTTCGTCACCAACAATGTGACGGCGCCGCACGTGCCGATCCAGAAGGAGTTCATGCCGCTGTCCAAGTTCTCCTGAACCTGGCTGTCCGCATGACGGCCTGGGCTTTCCGCCCAGGCCGTCCCCTTGTTTTCGAGGACATCGCCGTTGTCACCAGTCATTTCCGTCGAGGGGCTGACCCGACGCTTCGGCGCGATAACCGTCGCGGACAACCTGTCGTTCGCAGTCGGCTCCGGCGAATGCCTCGGCATCATCGGACCGAACGGTGCCGGCAAGACCTCCGTTTTCAACATGCTCGCCGGCGCGGTCCGGCCGCAGGCGGGACGTATCGTCCTCGACGGGCGCGACATCACGGACGCCTCCCAGCATGCGCGCACGCTGATGGGGCTCGGGCGCACCTATCAGGTGCCGCAGCCCTTCGGCCTGCTCACCGCCTACGAGAACGTGCTTGCGGCGGCCACGTTTTCCAGGCGCAGTCGCGGCGGGGAGGCGGAGGTCGCGAGGTCGGTCCTGGTTCGGACCGGCCTCGCGGCCCGCGCCGACGTTCCGGCGGGTTCGCTTCCCCTGCTCGACCGCAAGCGGCTGGAGCTTGCACGCGCCATAGCGCTGAAGCCGCGTGTCCTCTTGCTCGACGAGATCGCCGGCGGCCTGACCGAGGCGGAGGTGGCACAGCTTGTCGCGCTCATCCGCGCGCTCAAGCCGGACCTGGCGATTATCTGGATCGAACATGTCACTCATGCGCTCTCGGCGGTGGCCGACCGCATCGTCGCAATCAACTTCGGCAGCCGGATCGCCGAGGGCACGCCGGCCGAGGTGATGGCCCACCCGGCGGTGCTCGAAGTCTACATGGGGACGGTTCTCGATGTCGCTCCTCACGGTTGAGAACCTCGACGTCTTCTACGGCGACTTCCAGGCAGTGCGCGGCGTGAGCCTCGCCGTGGAGGAGGGCCGCACCGTCGCCATTATCGGCGCCAATGGCGCCGGCAAGTCGACGCTTCTCAACGCCGTCGTCGGCCTGCACGGGCAGAAGCGCGGCAGGGTCCGTTTCGCCGGCGCCGACGTGACCTTCAGCCGCGCCGATGCCATCGCCCGCGCCGGCATGACGATGGTGCCGGAAGGGCGCCGCCTGTTCGGAACGCTGAGCGTCGAGGACAATTTGCGTGTCGGCGCCGCCGCCGGGCGGAAGGGACCCTGGACGCTCGACGAGATCTACCGCCTGTTCCCGCGCATCGGCGAGTTGCGCCACATGGCCGCCTCGAGCCTCTCCGGCGGGCAGCAGCAGATGGTGGCGATTGGCCGCGCGCTGATGACCAATCCGAAGATCCTGCTCTGCGACGAGATCTCGCTCGGCCTCGCGCCGAAGGTGATCCTCGACATCTACCGCTGCTTCGAGGCGATCGGCGCCAGCGGGGTGTCGATCGTCGTCATCGAGCAGAACGTCGCCCAGGCCTGCGCCGCCGCGCAGTACGCCTACTGCATGCTGGAGGGGCAGGTGGGCCTGGAAGGACCGACCGCAGACCTCTCGATGGAGGCGATCACGGCGGCCTATTTCGGATTGAACCACGCATGATCTGGGTCGAGACGATCGTCAACGGACTGCTGCTCGGCGGCCTCTACGCCCTGGTCGGGCTCGGCCTCGGCTTCGCATTCGGGGTGATGCGCATCGTCAACGTCGCGCAGGGCGACTTCATCGTCGCCGCCGCCTTCCTCGGCGTGTTCCTCCTGCCCTGGACGCCCGTCCATCCCCTCCTGGTCATCGTTCCTGTCGCGATCGCCGCGTTCGGGATCGGCATGCTGCTGCAATGGCTCCTGATCAACCGCGTGCTCGGCCAGGACCAGATTCCGCAGATCCTGCTTACCTTCGGGCTCGCGATCGTGCTCAGGAACGGCATGGTCGAGCTTTTCGGCGCGAACACACGCTCGATCGATGTCGGCGAATTGCGCTTCATGGGCTTCGACTTCCTCGGCCTGAAGCTCGGCGTGCTGCCGGTGCTGATCCTCGCCATCGCGCTGTTCCTCTTCGCCGCGCTGCATCTGTGGCTGCGCAGGTCGAATATGGGGCGCCTGATCCGCGCGACCGCCGACGACCATCGCATCGTCCAGCTCTCCGGCGTCAACTTCCGCTCGATCTATGCCGTGGCGATGGGGCTGGCGATGGCGCTGTCGGCGGTGGCCGGCATCCTGCTCGCCATGCGCGGCTCGTTTACCCCCTATTCGGGCGCCGACCGCCTGCTGATCGCCTTCGAGGTGGTGGTCATCGGCGGGCTGGGCTCGTTCTGGGGCATGTTCCTCGGCGGCATGGTGCTCGGCGTGACCCAGCTCGTCGCGCTGAAGCTCGATCCGGCGTCGGGGCTGATGTACGGCCACATCGTCTTCATCCTGATCCTGATCATGTCGCCCAACGGGCTGGCCGGAGCTTTCCGCCGATGAAAGGTCTCGCCCCTATCCGTCCGACCCTCGTTGCCGCTGCCGCCGTTCTGTGCACCGGCCTGATGATCGCCACGCCCTGGTTCGTACCCGAGGGCAACCTGCGGCTGATGATCGAGATCTTCGCGGTCTTCGCCTTCGCGCAAGGGTGGAACTTCCTCGCCGGCTACGTCGGCATCATGTCGTTCGGCCAGCAGCTCTTCATCGGGCTGGGCGCCTACTCGCTGTTCCTGGCCTCCAACTGGACCGGCCTGAACCCGTTCCTGATCTTGCCACTCTCCTTCGTCTTCAGCGCGGCATTCGCCGCCGCGATCACGCCCTTCGTCTTTCGACTGCGCGACGCCTATCTGGCGATCAGCATCTGGGTCATCGCCGAGGTCGTGCGCCTGTTCATCTCGCAGCGCGACGCGCTCGGCTCAGTCAGCGGCCTGCCGCTGGTCGCAACCCGTGAGATGGCGCGCTCGGTCGTGGCCACCTCGACGTTCTACTACGCCGGCGCGCTCGCCATCGTTTCGGTGTTCGGCCTCTACTACGTCTCCGTGTCGCGCCTGGGCCTCGCGCTCGCGGCGGTGCGCGACAACGAGGGCACGGCCAGCGCCATCGGCATCAACGTCTGGTGGACCCGCTTCTTCGGCTTCGTGCTCGGCTCCGGCTTCACCGGGCTCGCGGGCGCCGTCTACTACATGTCCGTCTTCCACGTCGAACCGGGCGGCGCCTTCGATCCGAACTGGATGGTGGTGATGCTGTTCATCGTCATCATCGGCGGCGTCGGCACGATCGAGGGGCCGATCATCGGCACGGCCGTCTACTTCCTCTTCCGCGCCTGGTTCGCCGGCACGGGGAACCTCTATTTGATGCTGCTCGGCGCCGCCGCCGTCCTGGTGATGCTGATCTCGCCGAGCGGCATCTGGGGCATCGTCAAGTCCAGGCTCGGCATCGACCTCCTCGGCGCGCGTCGCGCCAGCGGTCTGGACGCTCCAACGAAGAAGGCCAGGACCGCATCATGATACGGCGACTGAAGGACAAGAGGCTTCTCGTCGTGGGGGCCGCCACGGGCATCGGCAGGGCGGTCGCGGCCGCCGCGGTCGCCGAAGGCGCGCGGGTGGTGATCGCCGACCTCGCGGCCGAGCGGGGAGCGACGACCGCGCGCGACATCGGCGCCGGCTTCATCCGCTGCGACGTCGCCGACGAGGCGAGCGTGAAGGTGACGGTTGCCGGTGCGGCGGAGATGCTCGGCGGCCTCGACGGGCTCGTCAACAATGCCGGCCTGCAGCGTGCCGGCGCGCTCGAGGAGATTGCCGTCGATGACTGGGACAGCCTGATGGCGGTCAACACGCGCGGCGTCTTCCTGGCGACGCGCGAGGCGATCCCGCATCTTCGCGCCGCCGGCGGCGGCTCGATCGTCAACACCTCGTCGCTCGCCGGCAAGCGCGGCGGGCCGGGCATTGCCGCCTATGCCGCGTCGAAGGGCGCGGTTATGGCCTTCACCACGGCCGCCGCGCTGGAACTCGCCCGCGACCGCATCCGCGTCAACTCGGTCTGCCCCGGCTTCATCGACACGCCGTTCAACAATCCGGCGATCGCCTTCATGGGCGGCCGCGAAGAGCAAGCGCGCATCGTCGAGCGCATGGTGCCCCTCGGCCGCCAGGCCGTGCCGGAAGAGGTGGCGCCGCTCTACGTCTATCTCCTGTCGGACGAGTCCGCCTACGTCACCGCGCAGGCGCTCTCCGTCGACGGCGGCGTCTACAATTGAACGCGGCGCGATGAGCGAGACCTTCGAATACATAGTCATCGGCGCCGGCTCGGCAGGATCGGTGATCGCCAGCCGGCTGTCGGAGAACCCCGCGCTGCGCATCCTCGTGCTCGAGGCCGGTCCCGACGAGCGCGTGATCCACAGCCGCGCGCCCGGCGCCTTCGTCGGCCTGTTCGGCACCGACCGCGTCTGGCCCTACGCGTCCGAACCCGAGCCCGCCGCGGCCGGCCGGCGCATCCACGTACCGCAGGGGCGCATGCCGGGCGGATCGAGCTCGATCAACGGCATGATCTACATTCGCGGCGACGCCACCGACTACGACGACTGGGCGGCCTCCGGCTGCGCCGGCTGGAGCTATGCCGAGGTGCTGCCCTATTTCCGCAAGGCGGAGGGCAACGACCGGCTCGCCGACCGGTACCACGGCACCGACGGCCCGCTCTCGGTCGTCGACGTGCCCTACCGCCACCCGCTCAACGCCGCCTTCGTGCTGGCCGCCCAGCAATGCGGCCATGTCTACAACCACGACTTCAACGGCGCTTCGCAGCTCGGCGTCGGCTACTTCCAGGTGACGCAGAAGAACGGCGAGCGCGCCAGCACCGCCGCGGCCTATCTGCGTCCCGCGCTCGCGCGCGGCAACATCGCCCTGGAGATCGAGGCGGAAGTCGGGCGCATCGTCTTCGACGGCCGCAGGGCGAGCGGCGTCGCCTGGCGCCGGCACGGGCAGGCGAAGACCGCCACGGCGACACGCGGCGTCATCCTATGCGCCGGCACGCTGGCGAGTCCGAAGATCCTGATGCAGTCCGGCGTCGGCCCGGCCACACACCTGAAGGAGAGCGGCGTCGGCGTCGTGCATGACCTGCCCGGGGTCGGCCGCAACTACCACGACCATCTCCAGGTGCTGAACTATCATCGCGCCCGGCGTCCGATCAGCCTGACCGGCCAGGACAAGGGGCTCAACGCGCTGCGCAACGGCCTGCAGTGGATGCTGTTCCGCAACGGCCTTCTCACCTCCAACGTCGCCGAGGCGTGCCTGTTCGCCGACGCCGACGGTGACGGCAGGGCGGACCTGCAGGTCCATTCCTTCCCGGTCTTAGTGCCCGATCACGAGCGCGCCCCGCCGGAGGGACATGGCCTCACCATCGGCGCCTGCGACGTGCGCCCGCGCTCGCGCGGCGAACTGCGGCTCGCCGGGCCTGACCCTTCGACGCCGGCGAAGCTCTTTTCGAACGCGTTGTCGGACGATCGCGACGTGGCGAGCCTGGTGCACGGCCTGCGTCTGTCGCGGCGGATCGCCCGCGCCGCGGCATTGGCCGGCCATCTCGATGGCGAACTCCTGCTCGAGGCCGGACTCGACGCGCCCGACGACGTGCTTGCCGACTATGTCCGCAACTACACCAAGACGGTCTATCACCCGGTGGGAACGTGCGCGATGGGCACGGGCGTGAATGCGGTGGTCGGGCCGGACCTGGCCGTCCGCGGACTGGAAGGCCTCCGCGTCGTCGATGCGTCGGTCATGCCGTCGATTCCCAGCGGCAACACCAATGCGCCGACGATCATGATCGCCGAGAAGGCCGCCGACGTGCTGCGCGGCCGCCCGTCGCTTCCCGCCTGCCGACTCCTATGATCTGCTCAGGCCGCGCGGCGGGCCTTCAGCATCGCCTCGGCGCCCTTTTCCCCGATCACCATGCTGATCGCGTTGATGTTGCCGCTGGGGATCTGGGGGATGATCGAGGAATCGACGACCCGCAGTCCCTCGACGCCATAGACCCGAAGATCGGGATCGACCACCGCATTCGGGTCGATGCCCATCTTGCAGGTGCCGCACGGGTGGAACACGCCCGACGCCGATCGGCGGACATGGGCGGCCAGGTCCTCCCCGTCGCCGATCTCCGGACCCGGCCTGTACTCGCCGAGGAAATGCGGCGCGAAGGCCTTCGTCCGCAAGAGCCGCCGGCCGTAGCGCACGCCTTCGACCAGCGTTTCGAGGTCGTAGGGATCGCCCATCATGTTCGGATGGATCGCCGGCGCGTCCTTCGGATCGGCCGAGCGGATCTCGAGATGGCCGCGGCTGCGGCTGCGGTTGACGTTCGGCTGCAGCGTCACCGCCGGGCGGTCGAGCATCTGCACGCCATCCGGCGTGAAGTTGTAGCCATAGGCGCCGAAGTGGAACTGGATGTCCGGTTCCTCCAGCTCCGGCCGCGTCTTGACGAAGGCGATCGCAGGGGCGACGTAGGTCGCCTGGCCGGAGCGGAACAGGGCGAACCGGGCGACGTGGCGCAGGCTCGACAGCTTGCCCACGTCCATGTTGGCGGTACGCATATTGACCAGGCCGACGACATGCGTGCAGGCATGCTCATGGAGGTTGCGGCCGACCCCGGCGCTTTCGTGGACGACCTCGATGCCGTGGCGCCGCAAGAGCGCGCCGGGGCCGATGCCCGACAGCATCAGGAGCTTCGGCGAGTTGATGGCGCTGGCGCTGACCACCACCTCGCCGCGCGCATGGGCCGTTTCGAGCCGTCCCTCGCGCTCGTATTCGACGCCGGTGGCGCGCTTGCCTTCCATGACGATGCGCCGCGCCGTGGCGCCGGTCACGACCTTGAGGTTCGGCCTGTGGGCGGCTGGCTTCAGATAGCCGCCCGCCGCGCTTACGCGCCAGCCGCCGGACTGGTTGACATGGGTAATGGACGCCCCGGCCTGTTCCTCGCCGTTGTAGTCGGGGTTGGTCGGCGTGCCGAGTTCGGCCATCGCCGCGAGGAAGACCTTCGCCAGTGGATGCGGGCCGCGCGTCTCGGCGATCGGGATGGCGCCGTCTTCGCCATAGACATCCGACGCCCCGGCCGCGTTGCCCTCGATGCGGCGAAAGACGGGCACGAGGTCGTCGTAGCTCCATCCCGTATTGCCGAGCTGGCGCCAGTGGTCGTAGTCGCCCCGGTTGCCACGCACCCACACCGTGCCGTTGATCGAGCTCGATCCACCGAGCACGCGCCCGCGCGGCCAGTGGTCGGTGCGGTTCTCGCGGCTGGGATCGGCCTCGGTGACGAAGTCCCAGTCCGAGCGCGGGTCGCCGAGGCAGGCAAATGGTCCCAGCACCGGCACCTTGTAGCGCATCGCGTCGTCGCTGCCGCCCGCCTCCAGCAGCAGCACCCGCACGGAGGGGTCAGCGCTCAGCCGGTTGGCGACGATACAGCCGGCCGAGCCGGCGCCGACGATGACGTAGTCCCAAAGCTCCATGATCCATATCCGTCAACAATTGTATGACAGATATACAATCTGACGAGGCATTGTCTAGTGAGCTTCCGAATGCGCGCGTACGGCCAGAACTTGGAACTGATTCGATGGACGCCCGCGGATCCCAGGAGTGATCCGGCTCCACGAGTCCAAGCGCGGCGCCGAAGGCGAGGATGCAGTCGCCTTTCATGATCGCGTCGGTGGCGCCTGGCGAACTAAGCGTGCCCTCGACCTTGCCGGGCTCGGGCGGCAGCAAGATGAAGGGCAGCGTATCCGCCATTGGTGGACGGCGGATGCTGCCGTCGGCGAGCTTCGCCACGATCTCGAGCCCGGACCAGTCCGCCAGCCCGGGGACTGGAACGGGTGCGCTGCGTTCTGCGGCAGACGAATCCACCGTCATCGGCGCGGTCCTTGCTGCGCCTCGCCCCTGGTCGAACCCTTCAGCACGCTCGCGGTTGCCGCTTGCAGGAATTGCTTCGACAACTGCTCGTCGTTGACCGCTCGCGACAGAACCAAGGCTCCGATCTTTGTCGAGAGCACGGCCATCGACCTCTCCCTGACGTCCTTCCCCGGAGCCACGTCGACCAGCCCGTCGAGAAAGGCAAGTTGGCGTTCGATTCCTTCCTCGAAGGCCTGACGCAACGCAGGACTGCCGCGAGCCGCGTCCGCTCCCAGCGCCGCCAAGGCGCATCGCTCGCCCTTCTCCTGTCGATGACGGTCGGAAAGATAGAACCGAACCAGTGCGTCGAGCGGCTTGCGCGCCTTGGCCGCGACGTCGGCCCATTTGCCGGCGCTGCCCTCGAAGGCCTTGGCTGACGCCTGGGCTGCGAGGTCCTCCTTCGAACGGAACTGCTTGTAGAAGCCGCCCTGTGTGAGGCCGGCACCCTTCATCAGATCGTTCAGGCCGATGCCGTCGAATCCCCGCTCGCGAAAGAGTCGAGCTGCGACCTGGATGACGGTCCGGCGGTTTTCTTCCGCCTGAGCGCGGCTGACCCTCACGGCTTCGACCGAATGGCATCATTATACATTGCGTCCGCAATTTAAGATCGATGATAGATTGTGGTCGCCATCCTTGTCTCTGTCGCCGTGCAGGTGCCGCGAAATAGCCGCAACGGAACGGGATCGTCGAGGACGCACCTCGCGCGGGATGGCGGCACGACGGCCGGTCCCTCCGGGCCTCGACCCGCGCGAATGGTGCGTGTGCCTTCCATCAGGACGGCAGCATGAATCCATCGAAAAAGGTCGCCAGCTCGTCCTGCGCCTCGATCGGCAGCACATGGGCCACGTACTGGTCCGGCCGCACGATGACGATGCATCCCTTTGAGCGGTCGATGCCACGCAGGTCGAAGATGTCGGGCCCATTCTTGAGGTCGGGGCAGAACGTCTTCTCGTAGTCGATCAGTCCGAGCCGACCTTTCCGGGGCTTGAGGAAATCCGGCAGGGCCTCCAGCGCCAGCGCGCGCGTCCCCTGCTGGAAGATGGCGCGGACGTCGAACACGGAATCGACGTCCTCTTGTGCGCGCGTAAAGCGGCGGACGGGCGAATCCGGAGCATCGGAAAGAAAGCAGCAGAGCTTCGCGATCGCCGCGTCCGGCGATGACGGATCCTCGTTCGGGCAGAAGGCGAACAGACGCCAGCGTGCATCCGCCTGGACGACATGGCCGAGTTCGACCGGCTTCGCGTCGGCGAGGCGCACCACCGGCGCGGAGTGGAACCGCGCGCCGATGCCGAAGCCGGTGGCGAGCCGTTGCCATGTGTCGCCGCCGGTCAATGTCGAGGGCTGGTATGTGACGGACATGCCCGCCGTATAGCGGCCATGCTGGATGAAGTAGCGCTGGAACTTCGGCGTTTGGCCGTCCTCGCCGTCGCCTGCTGCCGGTCGCTCGCTCATGATGCGCGACCATTCCCGGTCGAAATCGATCAGATCGTGCGCCACCGCCTGCCGTTCCGCCGAGTAGCTGTGCAGAAGGTCCGGCGGGCACCGGCCCTCGAGCACGGAGACCAGTTTCCAGCCGAGATTGAAGGCGTCGCCCATCGAGACGTTCATTCCCTGTCCCGCCTTCGGGCTGTGCGTGTGGCAGGCGTCGCCGCAGATGAAGACATGCGGGAGGCGCGACGCCACCTCATCGTTCGGCACGTCGTCGAACTTGTCGGTGAGACGCTGGCCGATCTCGTAGACGGACCACCAGGCAACCTCCCTGACGTCGAGGGAGTAGGGCCTGAAGGTCCGCTGGGCGGCTGCGATCAGCTGCTCGACGGTGATGTTGCGGCTGGCAACCCGCTCTCCCTCGGCAAGCTTGTCGAGCTCGACATAGAGGCGGGTGAGATAGCCGCCCTCGCGCGGTATGATGATGATGTTGCCCTCGCTGGCCGACTGGATCAGCGTCTTGCAACGGATGTCGGGGAAATCCGTCACGGCGAGGACGTCCATGACGCCCCACGCCTGGTTGGCGGCGTCGCCGACGAGTTCCCGGCCGATCGCCCTGCGCACCGCGCTGCGCGCGCCGTCGCAGCCCACCATGTAGCGCGCCCGGACGGTCAGGGTCTGCCCCTCGCGTCCGGCATCGAGCCGCTCGAGCGTGGCCGTGACCGGATAATCGCCGCCCGCCGGGTCAACGGTCAGGTCCATGAGCTGGAGGGAATAGTCCGGCTCGAGGCGCGAGGGGGAATTGCGCATGATGTCGAGATACATGTCATGCACGCGCGCCTGGTTGAGGATCATGTGCGGCATTTCCGACAGCCCGTCCTCGACGTCCTGGATGCGGCCGTTGCGGGCGATCAACTCCGGCCGCTCCGGATCTGGCTTCCAGAAGGTCGTCTCGTTGACCTGGTAGCCCTGCCTGATCACCTTGTCGGCGAAGCCGAAGGCGTTGAACATCTCCATCGACCGACAGGAGATGCCGTCGGCCTGCCCCTTCTCGATCGGCCCCGGCTTCCTCTCGACGATGCGAGTCCTGATGCCCGGATAGGCGGAGAGCATCGCCGCCAGCGTCAGTCCGGCCGGTCCGCAGCCGATGATCAGAACGTCGACGGGCTCGTGGAAGTCCCTGTCGAGCAATGGCCGGTCGGGCGCCGCCGCTGCGATGTCCGGATCGCCGGGTTGGAAGCCGTCGAGGTGGTACTGCATGTTCTCTCCCCAGGTTGAAAAATGATATGTACACTTACTATTCGGCTGCCGCCTTGTCCATTCAAATGATAAGTGTAGTTATCAGTTTTCCTTTATGGTGCCGACGACCCGGCGGGATACCTTAAGGACGCAGGAGAGGAGGTAGTCGATGACGCCGCTGTCGAAGAAGCCAGGCCACCTCATCCGGCGCCTGCACCAGATCTCGACCCAGGTCTTCACGCTGCGCATGAGAGAAGCCGGTTTCGACCTCACGTCAGTTCAGTTCGCCGCCCTCGATGCGCTGGGCTCCAACCTCGGTGTCGACCAGGCCCGTCTCGCAGAACTGGTGGCGAAGGATCGCGCGACGACCGGCGCCGTCGTCGACCGGTTGGAGCAGAAGGGCCTCATCGCGCGCAACGTCAGCGCGCGCGACAAGCGGGCGCGCGTGCTGGCACTGACGCAGGAAGGCTCCGCCCTCCTCGCGCTGGTCTCTCCGGTGGTGGAGGACCTACAACGCGAGATCCTCAGAGGCCTCGACGATCGCGAATACCGGCAATTCGTCGAACTTGCCGCCAAGGCGGCGGCGATCGCGGGGGATCTCGGCGAGGACTGAGCCGCCCTGCGCTAGCCGGTCTAGAACATCGCCTGCGGGATGATCAGTGCGATCTGCGGAAAGATCACGATCGCCAGAAGGCAGGCGGCCATCGCCAGCCAGAACGGCAGAACCCCGCGGAAGATCGTGGCCATCGGTACGTCGTGCGCAACGCTCTTCACGACAAAGACATTCAGGCCGACCGGAGGCGTGATCATGCCCATCTCTATGAGGATGACCGCGATCACCCCGAACCAGATTGGATCGAAGCCGAGGCCCATCATGATCGGGAAGAAGATGGGGATGGTCACCACGAGCATGGCGAGCCCGTCCATGAACATGCCCAGCACCAGATAGATGACAACGATCATGAACAGGATGCCGTAGGGCCCCAGACCGAGCGAGGTCATGGCTTCTCCCAGGGTCGCCGGGACGTGGGTCATTGCGAGGAAGGGGTTGAGCACACTCGCGCCGATGATGATGAGATAGAGCATCGCGGTCGTGCGCACCGTGTCCAGGAGGGTGCCCCGGAAGACGTTCCATGCGAGCTTGCGCATCGCCAGCGCCATGAGGATGATCAGGCCCGCGCCGATGCCGGCGGCCTCGACCGGCGTGAAGACGCCGAGATAGATTCCGCCGATCGACGTCACGATGATGGCGAGCAGAGGAAACGCCCGGAACAGCGCGAGCATCCGATCCGCCAGCGAAACCGCCGCGCCCCGCGGTCCGGCTTCGGGGTTGCGCATCGTAACCAGCGTCACCGTCAGCATGAAGAAGGCGGTCAGCAGCAGGCCGGGCAGCACTCCGGCCATGAAGAGCTGTCCGATGCTCTCTTCAGTGAGGATGGCATAGAGCACGAAACCGGTCGACGGCGGGATCAGGAAGCCTAGCGTGCCGCCCGCGGCGACGGCCCCGGTTGCCAGCGCGTCGGAATAGCCGAAGCGCTTCATCTCGGGCAGGGCCACCTTGCCGATGGTGACGGCGGTGGCGACCGACGAACCGCTGACGGCGGAAAAGGCGGCGCAACCGACGATCGAGGCCGAGGCGAGGCCGCCGCGCAACTGCCCCACCCAGGCGAAAGCGGCTTCGTAGAGGCGCCGAGAGAAGCCGGCGACCGAGGCGATGTTCCCCATAAGGATGAATAGCGGGATGACGGTGAGGCTGTAGTTCGCCGTCGCCGAGAACGCCTCGGTCACGAGCAGCGCGTTGGCCGAGCGGCTGCCGCTCATCAGGACGATGCCGAAATAGCCCACGGCCAGCATCGCCATGCCGACGGGCATGCGCAACACCATGAGCGCGAACATGGCGGCAAGGCCGCCGGCGCCGATGCCGAAATCACTCATCGCGGGCTGCTCCGGTGCGGACGATGTCGACGAGCTGGATGGCCAGGACGAGCGCGTAGAGGACCGAGCCGAGAATGAGCAGCCCGTAGAACGGCCAGAGCGGGATTCTCAGCATGTTGGTGGCGTCGCCGAATTCGGCGGCGTCGAGCAGCTTGCCCCAGGCGCGCCAGGCGAGAATTCCCAGCAGGTAAACCGATATGGCACGCGTAAGGACGTCGCCTGTGAGACGTCCGATCGCGCCGATGCGCTGGTCGAACACGTCGACCCGGATATGCATGCCGGCCTGTGCTGCGCCCGGCATCGCCAGCATGACGAGGACGACGGAGGCAAGCTGGATGATCTCGTTCGAGCCGAGGATCGGCGCGTTGAAGACGTAGCGCATGATGACACTGGCGAATGTCACCGCCAGCAATGTGCCAAGGGCCACCGCCGAAAGGAAGGTCAGGGAATGGACGGCCCATTCGACGAGGGTCGAATGGGCCGGTTCGCGTCGCGGCTGGTCCAACTGAGGCTACTCGCTCTTCAGCGCGTCGATGAAGGCCTTTGCCGCGATCCCCTGGGCCTCGGCATCGGCGACGACCTTGTCGAGCACCGCGGCGGAGGCGGCGTCGAACTCGGCCGCCTTCTCGTCCGCAAGGGTGATGACCTCCTTGCCTTCGGTGGCCGCGAAGCCGGAGAGGGCCTTGTCGGCAATGCCGAGCCAGGCCTTGTTGCCGTTCATGGCGGCGTCGCGTCCCGCCTCCAGAACGACCTTCCGCTGGTCTTCGCTCAAGCCCTCGAAGCTGTCGCGGTTCATGATCAGGAAGAAGCTGGAGATGGTCGTGTCCATGCCGGTCGTGACGTATTTCGTCACCTCCGCCAGCTTGAACGCGCCGAGCGTCGTGGCGTCGGTCATGGCGCCGTCGATCACGCCGGTCTGCATCGCGTTGTAGATTTCCGGCGCCGGCATCGATACCGGGCTGGCACCCCAGGCCTCGACGACCAGACCCGCATTGCGCGACGGCACGCGGATCTTCAGTCCCTTGAGATCGGCGAGCGCGCGGATCGGTTTGCTGGCCGTGAAGATGATGTTCGGCGCATTGTTCCAGATGCCGAGCAGCACCACGCGCGTGTATTCGTCCGACAGCAGGTCGACGTTCGCATTCATCCGGGCCGTGCCGGTGTCGGCCGAGATCACGCCGGGAAGCTCGGTCAGGAGCGTCTTCGGGAAGTTGGAGGCGGTATAGCCCGGCAGTCCGAAGGCGATGTCGGTCACGCCGTCGACCGCGCGGTTGTACTGTTCGGCCGGGCCGGGTCCGAGTTCTCCACCCATATAGACCTTGACCGTCACATCGCCGCCGGTCTTCTCCGCGATCCGGGCGGCGAACGGCTCGTAGACGTTCTTCACGACGAAGTGCGTCGGCGGCTGGAAGTCGGCCAGCTTCAATTCGGCGGCGGACGCCATTGGCGCCGCGAGGAGCATAGCGGCCGCCAGTGGCGAAATCAGCTTCTTCATCACCATGTTCATTTCCTCCTTTGGATGGACTTTTGCATCTGCCCGGCGCGCCGCGACCCGTGCGCCTTGCGCCGCGTTCCGTTGAAAGCCGACAGGATGGCGTCGGCGGTCGCGGCAAGGTCGGAACCGTCGACGGCCAATTCCAGTTCGCCGATCTGCTGTTGCCAGATGGCCGTGGCGTGCGACATGCGCCCGGGCAGGCCCATCGATTCGATCATCGCCGCGGATTCGCGCATCTCTGCCGCGCGCCGCCGGCCGTGGACGATCGCACGCTCAAGCATTTCGGCCGCGCGCTTCTCCCAGCCGAAGCCGGGAAAGGTCTCGTCGAGCGTCGCGAGCACGGCGTCCTCGATGCCGAGATGGCGACCCGCGAGCACGCATTCCGCGGTCAGCGCCTCCAGCCCCTTGATCATAATGGAGCGGCACAGCTTGATGGAGGATGCCGCGCCGACCTCGCCGGAAACGGCCTTCGCCGCCATCCCCAGCCGGCCAAGGACGAGGAGCGCGGCGTCGCTGTTGAGGCCGCTGACGAGCAGGGGGGTGCGGTGCAGGCGCGGCCGCACCGGAGCCATCACGGCCACGTCGACATAGCGGACGCCCGCCGCCTCCATGCATTCGGCGCTCTTCCGCTTCGTTTGCGGCGCGCAGGAATTGCAGTCGAGCCACAAGGCGCCCGGGGGCAAGTGCGGGAGCAGCCGCCGCCGCGGCCACCTGCGCCTGATCGGCCGTCACCAGCGAGAAGACGGCGGATGCGTTCTCGAGCGCTTCGGCGATCGACAGGCCCCCCTCGATGCCGCTGCGACGGTAGTCGTTCAGCTTGGCGGCGCGACGGGCCGCTGTGTCGGTTGCAACGTCGTAGGCGCGCGCCGTCGGCGCTGCGCCACTGCTCGTCCAGCCGGCCCAGAATGCCTGGGCCGCCTCGCCGAAGCCGACGAAGGCGACATTCGGCATCTTCGTGGGCGCCGCGTCCTGCATCACCTCTGCCTTTGCCCTCACCAGTGGACGACAGCAGTATCGGTAGCAATCGCCGGCCTATCGCAGAAATCGATTGTCCGCCCGCGCTATTCAAGATTCGGACAGTGGAGTTCAATCGACGAGCTGCGCGCAGACCTCTCGCAGCATTCGAATGAAGAGCGTCTGCGTCGCGGTAGGCGACCAGCCGCGCCGCGTGGCGATGCCGATGTCGCGCTCGGACCCGGCGAGCGGAAAGTTGAGCGCGGCGAGTGAGCCATCCTCCAGCTCCTTCGCGACCTGGTGGCGAGAGATAATCGCGAGACGGTCGCTTCCCATGAGGAGTCCGCGCATCAACACCAGCGAGCTCGTTTCGACGATGCGCGTCGGCGTCTCCAGATCGGCGCCGTCGAACAGCGCATCGAAGTGCTTTCGGGTCGGGATGTCCGGTGAAGGTGTCACCCAGGGAAATCGCGCCAGCGCGGCCGCATCGACCCGTTCACGCGCCGCAAGCGGGTGGCCCGCGCGCGCCACGATGGCCAGCCGGTCGACATAGAGCGATTCCTGCTCGACGTCGTCCACCGGTAGCGGCGTGCGAAGGGCGCCGACCAGGATGTCGATCTCGCTGTAGCGCAAGGCATGCAAGAGATCGCCATAGGAGCCGTCGCGCACGGTAATGCGCACGTCTGGCCTGATCACGGCGAGATCGTTGATAACCCTCGGCAAGATGAAGCTGTGCGCGAGCGGCAGGCTTCCCACCACGACGCGCGCGACATCGCGCCCCTGCAGCAGCTCGATCTCCTCCAGTCCCTGCCGCAGTTCCTCGAAGGCGAGCAATACGCTGCGCCGGAACAAGTCGCCGGCTTGTGTCGGCTCGATGCCCCGCGCAGACCTCGAAAACATGTCGAAGCCGGCGACCCGCTCGATATCGTTGATGGAGCGATGGACCGACGGACGCGACACGCCGAGATCGCGGGCCGCCCAGGAGTAGTTGCCGGTGCGGCAGAGCGCCAGAAAGCCGCGAAGCTGCCCGGTGGTCAGGAGTTGGTCGAAATTGCGGAAGCCGCCGTTGTTGACGCGTCCGGCGGCGCGCGCGCCGCGCCGGGCGCCGTCTTCCAGCGTTTCCAGGGCCCGGTCGACGCGACCGAGGAGGAGGTTGCCCGCCTCGGTCGGAAACATGCCGGTGCTCTTGCGCAGGAAAAGTCGCGCGCCGACGGATGATTCCAGCTTCGCAAGCGCCTGGGTGATCGCCGGCTGCGACAGAAACACCTTCTCGCAGGCTCCCGAAATGCTGCCGCATCGAGCCACGTGCAGGAACGCCCGCAGATGACGCAGGTTCAGCTTTTCCATCGGGCCTTCCTCCGCACTCGTCTCCGGACTGTAGCAAAAACCAATAGGTGTCATCCAGTATTGAAATGGCATTCGCCGCGCGACTGGGCGACAAGTTGCAGGACACATTGTGATGGAGACGGCATTGCCTGGACAAAAGACAGCCCTGGTGGTGAGTGCGCACGCTGCGGATTTCGTCTGGCGATGCGGCGGCGCGATCGCGCTGCACCGAAGGCTCGGCTACGACGTCACCGTCGCCTGCCTGTCGTTCGGGGAGCGCGGCGAGAGCGCCAAGCTATGGAAGCAGCAAGGCATGACGCTCGAGCGCGTGAAGGCGGACCGGCGCAGGGAGGCCGAGGCGGCAGCCCGCGTCCTGGACGTTCACGATATTCGTTTTTTTGACCTCGGCGACTACCCGCTGGATTTCGGCGCTGAAACCCGCGACCGCATGGTCGATCTGATCCGCGCGGTGCAGCCGACCTTCATGATGAGCCATTCGCTGTGGGATCCCTACAATACCGACCACATGAACACGACCAGGTTCGTGCTCGAGTGCCGCATGATCGCCCAGGCCTGGGGCCACAATCCCGGCCAGAAGGTGCTCGGCGCGCCGCAGCTCTACCTCTTCGAGCCACACCAGACGGAACAGATGGGCTGGAAGCCCGACGTGTTCCTCGACATCACCGAGGTGTGGGACAAGAAGCGCGCGGCGATCGAGTGCATGGAAGGCCAGGAGCACCTCTGGCACTTCTATACCAACGTCGCCGAGAATCGGGCCAACCATTTCCAGCGCAACTCCGGCGGCCAGGCCGGAGGACGGGCGGCGAAATACGCGGAGGCCTTCCAATCGATGTTCCCGCGCACGGTGGACGAGCTCTAGGTTCGGCGCGGCGAGCACGGAAAGCCCCCGACGCCCCCGTCGGGGGAGCATGAGCGAAAGGCGCCGCGGCGGCCGGCATTTGCGGAGGAAGATCATGAGCAGTCCCACCAATCCCTCGGGCGACATCGCCCACCTCGGTCACGTCGAGATGCTGACCGACAGGTTCGACGAAAGCCTCGACTTCTTCATCCGCGTCTTCGGCCTCAAGCTCTCCGGCCGTGACGGGACGAGCGCCTATCTGCGCGCCTGGGACGACTATGAGTTCTGTTCGCTGAAACTGACGCGCGCAGCCACCACCGGTGTCGGCCACATCGGCTACCGCGCCGTATCGCCCGAGGCGCTGGAGCGGCGCGTCAGGCTGATCGAGGCGTCGGGCTACAAGGTGCACGGCTGGAACGACGGGGACCTCAGCCATGGCGCGGCCTTCCGCTTCGAGGATCCGTTCGGCCACGTCTTCGAGATCTATTACGACACCAACTGGTACGCGCCCGGCGAAGCGGCCGATCGCCCGGCGCTCAAGAACACGGCGTCGGCGTTCACGGGCGCCGCGCCCCGGCGCATCGACCACCTCAATCTGTTGAGCGGGGACGTGACGGAATTCCGCCGCTTCATGGAGACCTGCCTCGGTTCGCGGGTGACCGAATACATCCAGCTCGACAACGGCCGGATCGGCGGTTGCTGGTTCACCGTCAACAACAAGACCTACGATCTCGCCTGCACCGAGGAGCACGGCGGCGGCAACGGCCGGCTGCACCACGTCACCTACGCGACCGACCAGCGCGAGGATATCCTGCGCGCAGCGGATATCTTCCTGCAGAACGGCGTCCATATCGAGACCGGCCCGCACAAGCATGCGATCCAGGGCACTTTCTTCCTCTATGTCTGGGAGCCGGCGGGCAACCGGGTCGAACTTGCCAATGCCGGCGCGCGGCTCATCCTCGCGCCGGACTGGCAGCCCGTCGTGTGGACCGAAGCGGAGCGCAGGAAGGGGCAGGCCTGGGGTCTCAAGACCATCGAGACCTTCCATACGCATGGAACGCCTCCGGTGAAGGGCAAGGAGTAGCAGCGATGGGCGTGGTGGTCAGGGACATAGAGCGCGCGGATCCCGGGGTGATCGCCCGCCTGGGCGCCGCCGGCGTCGCCACCGTCCACGAGGCGCAGGGGCGCATCGGCTGCCTCGCCAGCCACATGCGGCCGATCTATGCCGGCGCCCAGATCGCCGGAAGCGCGGTAACGATCAGCGCCCCGCCCGGCGACAACTGGATGGTGCATGTCGCCATCGAGCAGCTTTGCGAAGGCGACATCCTCGTCCTTGCCCCCACCTCGCCCTGCGACAACGGCTATTTCGGCGACCTGCTTGCGACGTCGGCCATGGCGCGCGGCTGCGCCGGTCTCGTCATCGACGCCGGCGTGCGCGACGTGCGCGACCTGACCGCCATGGGCTTTCCGGTGTGGTCGAAGGCGATCAGCGCCCAGGGAACGGTCAAGGAAACGCTGGGATCGGTCAACGTGCCGATCGTCTGCGCGGGGCAACTCATCGAGGCGGGCGACGTGATCGTCGCCGACGACGACGGCGTCGTGGTCGTCAGGCGGGCCGAGGCGGAAAGCGTGGCCGCGGCGGCGCAAAGGCGGCTGGAGGCCGAGGAGGCCAAACGCCGGCGTCTCGCCGCCGGCGAACTCGGTCTCGACATCTACGACATGCGCGCGCGGTTGGCTGAAAAGGGATTGAAATACGTCTGAGACGCCGGGTCCGCGCCGATTCTGCAGCCAGGTCGTGTCTTTGCGGGAGCTTTGTGATGGAAGACGGAATCCCTTGCCTGTGGATGCGCGGCGGCACGTCGAAAGGCGCCTACTTCCTCGCAAGGGATCTGCCGGCGGACCGCGCAAGCCGTGACGAACTGCTTCTGCGCATCATGGGGTCGCCCGATCCGGGTCAGATCGACGGCATCGGCGGCGCCGACCCGCTCAAGTCGAAGGTCGCCGTGCTCTCGCCATCGTCGCGCCCGGACGCCGATGTCGACTATCTCTTCCTGCAGGTGTTCGTCGACAAGCCTTTGGTTACCGATGCGCAAGGGTGCGGCAACATACTGGCGGGAGTGGGCCCGGCGGCGATCGAACGCGGACTCGTTGCCGCGACCGGCGAGGTGACGCCCGTCCGCATTCACATGGTCAATACCGGTGAAGTGGCCATCGCCCAAATCGCTACGCCGGGCGGCCGCGTCACCTATCGCGGCAATGCCCGAATCGACGGCGTGCCGGGCACGCACGCGCCGGTGCCGCTCATCTTCCAGAACATTGCCGGCTCCATGTGCGGCGCGCTGCTGCCGAGCGGCAAGGCCGCGGACAGGATCGATGACGTCGACTGCACACTGATCGACAACGGCATGCCCTGCGTGATCATGCGCGCCAGCGATTTCGGTATTGCGGGTACCGAGACCCGGGAAGAACTGGAGGCCAACGAGGCCCTGAGAGCCCGGATCGAGGCGATCAGGCTGCGCGCCGGGCCGATGATGAATCTCGGCGACGTCGCCGAGAAATCCGTGCCGAAGATGACGCTGGTCTCGCCGCCGCTGGCCGGCGGTGCGATCAATACGCGCAGCTTCATCCCGCACCGCTGCCACGCCTCGATCGGCGTCTTCGCGGCGGTGAGCGTCGCGACCGCCTGCACGCTCGCAGGCACGCCGGCCGGCGAGATCGCCAGGATTCCGGCCGACGGCCGGTTTCGCATCGAGCACCCGACAGGTGCCGCCGAGGTGCTGGTCCAGCGGGACGGCGCGGGAGCCGTCACTGGTGCCGGAATTCTGCGTACGGCGCGCAAGCTTATGGATGGATTGGTGTTCCCGGCGCCGACGGCGCGGTGAGAGCGGTCGCGAACTGTCTCAGCTAGAGTATTTCCTGCCAAATCTGGTTCACTCTGTTTTCCGATGGCGAGGCGATCCGCCAGGAGGGCGGCGCGGGTCGTACCGGAAGTACGGTCAAGTCCGTCCGACGCCGCGGGCGCCCGCCAGCGGGCCGGGCGCATTTGGCTCAACTCCTTCGGGTTCTACTCGCCCCAAGTGGATGCCTAGCTTTGCAGCGTACTTCCGACTCACTGCGTCATTTGTGCCGAGCGCCGCCGCCGATCCTCTTCAGAGCCCCGGCGTCTTCCGGGAAAGTCGTAGCGCCGGGCAATTCCGTGAGCAGGTTTTCCTTGATGGTTCCGAGCGTCCGGATCGCGGCTGCGATGCTCTGTTCGGAAATCCCGTCGAGGACCAGCCGGTTGAATTCGCGACTCCGCTCGCGCAGCTCGTCGAGCCAGTCCCGGGCCTTCGGCGTCAGGTAGATATGTTTGACCCTGCGGTCGATCGTCGAGGTCTCGCGGCGGACGAAGCCGGCCGATTCCAGCCGGTCGACAAGGGCGCCGAGGGCCACCTTGCCGACGTCGAGTTCGCCGGCGAGTTCGGATTGCGGCATGCCGTCCCGGCGCGACAGGAAAGCCAGCACCCACCATTGCGAGCGGGTGATGCCGAGCGGGCTCAGCCAGCGGTCGAACAAGGTGCGCCGGAGGCGCGAGACGTCGTGGATCAGGTAGCCGAAGCGCAGTTCCTCGTGGAGCGTGCGATCCTGGCGCCTGACGTCGGCGCGCCGGCTCACCGGCTCTTGAACTCCGGCTTGCGGCGGGCGGCGAAGGCGGAGAGGCCTTCGCGGACGTCCTCGCTGGAGGCGAGTTCGGCGAGCGCCTGGGCCTCGTGCTCGAGCTGGGTCTCGAAGGATTCCGAGCGGGCCGACAGGATCGTGCGCTTCTGATCAATCTCGTCGGCGGCATCGGCACGATCTTCGGTCCGGTGATCGGCAGCTATGTTATCCTGTCGCTTGAGCACTTCCTCTCGCCCTACGGGCCGTGGGTGCTGCTGATCCAGGGCGTCGTCTTCATGCTTTTCGTGCTGGTGTTCCGGCAGGGCATCGTCGGCGAATTGCAGAAGAGGCTGAAGGCCCATCTGTAAGCGGCGACCCCGGCAGCGGTCCGGGACGCACCTCGGTCGCGCGCGAGACCGACGCGGCAGACTCGGCTGCGACGATCACCACCACGTCCAGGGACGTCACCGTAGGCCATGCTTGCTCCCCTTCGAACGATGAAGAGAAGGGGCGAATGAACCGCCCCCCATTATCATCGTAGGAGCAGTGCCAGAGCGCTGGTTTTTCAGGCACGCTCGAGGGCGGGTTCCAAGCCGACGGCGGCGGCAAGTCCGCCGATACCCTTGATCTCGGTGTATTGGTAGAACGGATTGGCTGGCTCGTGGCCGCGGTTCACCCAGACCTTGCTCTTGATCCCCAGATCGTATGCCGTCATCAGGTCATAGCGGAACGAGGACGAGACGTGGGTGATGTCTTCAGGACCGCAGTTGAGCTTGTCCAGCATGTATTCAAAGCCCTTCGCCAGTGGCTTATAGGCGCCCACCTCTTCGGCCGTGATGACGGTGTGAAAGGGCGCACCGAGCTTTTCCACATTCGACATGATCAGGTTCTTCATCGAGTTGGACAGGATCACCAGGGGGATTTCCTTGGCGACCTTGGCCAACCCTGCCGGGACATCCGGATGCGGGCCCCAGGTCGGAATTTCGTCGTAGATGCGCTGCGCGTCTTCGGATCTGAACTGGATGCCGAGGCGCTTGCAGCTGCGTTCAACGGAATTGTGCACCACATCGGCGAAAGGCTTCCATGCGCCCAGGACCTCATCCAGGCGATAGCCCCTGAAAGCCTCGACGAAATTGTCCATGGCCTCAGCGGAAAGGCGTTCGGCATAGACACGGCGCGCCGCGCCAGCCATGTCAAAATTGGTCAGCGTACCGTAGCAGTCGAAGGTGACGTATTTTGGCCTAAAGTTGGTCATGGCGTGCGGTTCCTTTCAATTTGACGACCCCGACTGGCCGCCCTCGGAACGCAATAATTATGTGAACAGTGAAGCATAACTTTCCGAACGTTCACCGCCTGAAGCGCATTGTTCTGAATTTTTCCACTCCTTAAGCACATTCTGTCGCCCGGCCATCTGCAACGGCGGGCTGCCCCCGGATGGGTGACGGCCTGCGCCGAAGGCTCACCAAGATTGTGCAACAACTATTGGCAGGAACTCAGATACCTTCTCCGCGTCGACGCATAATACCGCAGGCACACGGACTCCGAACTTCCATCGATCGGGAAAGGCGCTAAGTTCCGCACTACGGTAAAAATAAAGGCTTTATGACCTTAAGCAACGATAATCGATGATCAGGGGTGTGCCGGGCGGCAGCCCCAGCGGGCCGCGACTTTTCCTGCCTCTCCGGTCAGGTTGGGAGCCTATCTTGAACGCACTTAAAGATTGTTGTACAAAAATTGGCGTATCGATGTGAGGCCGTGGCGTCAAAGCCTGTCCTCGCGGCCGCTGAATCGAGTGGAAAATGGATCTCAACCTGCAAGCCAAACCAGCTCGCGCATCGGAGCTTTCCGATGCCTGCAATCCCGTCGGGGCGGCAGAAGCAGAAGTAATAGCTAAAAGTCTTTATAGTATTTGCGGTTCTGCCACACGTTTTGAGACCGAGAAAGACGACACGTTTCTCCTCGACGGCGCGGACCGGGGGAAGTTCGTGCTGAAGATCGCTCATCCTTCCGAGCGGTTGGAGGAACTCGATTTCCAGGTTGCGCTGTTGCGCCATATTGAGGGGCGGGCTCCGGATCTGCCCATCCCCCGTGCACATCGCGACGTCGAAGGCGCGGATTTGCCTATCGTTACGACCAGTTCCGGTGAGCGGCGAGTGGTGCGGCTCATCACCTTTCTCAGTGGCACCCCGCTCGACCGGACGACCTCCACGGTGGCGCAGCGCGAACGGATCGGCGAGGTCCTGGCGAAACTACGTCACTCCCTGGCCGATTTTTCTCATCCCGCGGACAATCGAACATTGGCATGGGACGTCACCCACCTGCTCGATCTAGCCGATCTGTTGGACTTCATTCCGGCGGGCGGCAAGCGCGCATGGACCGTCCGTGCGCTTGAGCGGTTTGCAGAGATCAAGCCGCAGCTCGACCTGTGCCGACGGCAAGTGCTCCACAACGATTTCAATACGTCTAACCTGGTCGTTGACCACGACAGCCCTCAGTTCCTGACTGGCGTCATCGACTTCGGCGATGCGGTCCGTACAGCCATCGCCGTCGATGTCTCCACGGCGCTGATGAACCAGATGCCCAGAACCTTCGACCACACGAGTCGGCGTGACTTGTTCGACGAACCGCGCGACATTCTGCGCGGCTATCTCCGCCACGCTGAACTGACGGACGAGGAACTCCGGCTCATCCCCTTCCTG
The DNA here is from genome assembly GCA_905339215.1 of Rhizobiaceae bacterium. Taxonomy (GTDB): domain Bacteria; phylum Pseudomonadota; class Alphaproteobacteria; order Rhizobiales; family Rhizobiaceae; genus DUSC01. The sequence continues at coordinate 3,144 of CAJPFN010000056.1, read as the reverse complement.
GCACAGGCCCGACTTGCGGTCCGCGCGCTTCTGACCTGCTGGCGCGCCGAACTCTTCCCTGAGAACAGCCGCTACATCCTGCGCAACACCGAAGCTGGGTGGGCTCATCTCGAGTGGTTCAACTCGATGTCAGCCGCACAAATATCAAACCTTCTGACCCGAGAGGAACCGTAATGTCCAAGCAAGCGACTACCCTGCCCAAGGGCTACCGTGGCGACATGCCGAATGGCTTCAACCCTCAGGATGCCTCTCATCTCCCAAGTGAAGACACGGCGCATGTGGCCAGGCGGCAAAGGCTGCTTGGCCCTGCTTATCGGCTCTTCTACAAGTCGCCGGTCGAGATTTCCCGCGCCAAGGGCGTCTTCCTCTATGACAAGCATGGCAACGAATATCTCGACGCTTACAACAACGTGGTGTCGCTGGGTCACTCTCATCCACACGTCGTCGAGGCGGTTCAGAAGCAGCTCGAAATCCTCTGTACCCACACGCGCTACATGCAGGAACCCCTGCTGGACTATGCCGAATCCCTGATCAATACATTCGGCGGCGAACTCGGCCGGACCGGATGCGCGATGTTCACCTGCACGGGCTCGGAAGCCAACGATCTCGCCTTGCGCGTCGCGCGCTACCACACCCGCAGGAAGGGGGTCATCGTCACGGCCGAAGCCTATCACGGCAACAGCGGCGCGGTGGCGGCAATCTCGCCGTCGCTCGGCAAGAAATCGGCGCTGGATCCCTACCTTCGAACGGTCGCTGCCCCTGACTCCTACCGCCTGCCCGTCGCGGAAATCGGCCGGCGGATGGCGGAGGATGTTGCGCGACAGATTGCCGATCTCGAAAGGCATGGCGACGGCCTCGCCGCGTTCATCGCCGATTCCGTCTTTTCCTCCGATGGCCTCTATGTCGACCCCACGGACGTGCTGGCTCCTGTCGCAGAGGTAGTCCGCAGGGCCGGTGGCCTGTTCATCGCCGACGAAGTGCAATCTGGATTCGGGCGGACCGGTGCCCATCTTTGGGGTCACGCCCGGCACAAGGTCGATCCGGATATCGTCACTCTGGGCAAGCCCATGGGCAACGGCTATCCCGTTGCGGGCCTGGTGGTGCGGCCAGAACTCGTTGCCGAATTCGGGGCCAGCATGCGTTACTTCAACACGTTCGGCGGCAATTCCGTGGCCATCGCCGCCGCGCAGGCCGTGCTCGACACGATCCTCGAAGAGGGTTTGATGGACAACGCGACCAGGGTCGGCGGTGAGATCCTGGACGGTCTCCGCACCCTGCAGGACAAATACGACTTCGTCGGTGATGTACGTGGGGCGGGCCTCTATTTCGCTGTCGAACTCGTAAAGGACCGCGACGGCAAGGCGCCGGACATGGATCGTGCGCTTGCGGCCGTCAATGCGCTGCGCGAGCAGCGCATCCTCATCTCGGCAACAGGCGCGGATGCGCATATCCTCAAGATCAGGCCCCCGCTTGTCTTTACCTCTGCCAATGCAGGACGTCTGCTCGAAGGTGTCGACAAGGCGCTGCGGGCGGTGCAGATCTAGGAGCGGATGCCACGGCCCCGTGCCGGCGCCGGGGCACCCGCAACACCATCAACGACCAGGCCCATGAAGCAAGTCCAGGACCTTGACGCCAATGCCGAACCTGTCCCCGTCAGCGCCGTGGACATCCTGGCGCAGGACTTGCGACGCCGTATCCTGTCGGGAGCTTTCCAGCCCGGCGAATTCCTTCGCGACGCCAGGATGTGCGAGGAGCATTCGACCTCGCGGCACACCTACCGCGCGGCGGCCCAGTTGCTCGTCACCCAGGGCCTGCTGCGCCAGATCCCGAACCGGGGCTTCATGCTGCCCGAATTCGGACCGGACGATATCGTCGACATCACACGGGTGCGAGGCGCCATAGAGGGCGAGGCCATTCGTCTGATCGTGCTGACCGGAGTCATTCCGCCGGCGGCGCTGGAGGCGGTCGCGGTTATGCACGCCTCGACCCTGTCTTCTGACAGATCCGCGCTGGTCACCGCCGACCGCGACTTCCATCGCGCCATTATCGCGGCGAGCGGGAGCGCTCGGCTGAAGCGAGCTTATTCAAGCCTCGAAGGGGAGATCGAGCTTCTCCTCGTCCAGCGGCAGGCTTTCTACGGAACCGCTGAGGAAATGGCGCAGGAGCATGAGCGGTTGGTCAAGAGCCTCAGAAGCCGCCACTTCGACACGGCGCGAGAGGCCTTCAAGGAGCACTGGGAAGATCTTCAGATCAAGCTGCTCGATCAGCGCTGACCAGCGCCCTCGTCACGGCAAAGATAAAGGCTAAGAACCTCCGACGGCCGAGGCTCTTCGAATGTCTCCCTAGAGGACAGCTATCGCGACACGATGTGCATGAACGGCCAGCGTTGCTGCACGATGCAGGAGCTTAGAAATAGCCGAGGACGGATTTGACCTCGAGATACTCCAACATGCCCTCGAGACCGTATTCGCGTCCATTTCCGGATTGCTTGAAGCCGCCAAACGGCGCGTGCGGGTCCCACGCCGGGTAGTTGAGATGCACCTGACCGGCGCGGATGCGGGATGCGACGTCCCTGACCGCATCCATGTCCTTGCCTTGAACATGCGCCCCGAGCCCATAGACGGTGTCGTTCGCGATGGCGACGGCCTCCTCCACGGTCTCGTAAGGGATGATGCAAAGAACCGGGCCGAAGACCTCCTCCTGGGCGATGCGCATGTCCGTGCGCACCTCGGAAAAGATCGTCGGCTTGACGTACAACCCGGCGTTTTGACCGTCCGGACGACCCTGTCCGCCGGTGATGAGCTTCGCGCCTTCCGCCATGCCGACGCCGATCATGGTCTGGATGCGGTCAAACTGGGCACGGTTGGCGATGGCGCCGTGGGTGGTGGTCTCCGCCAGCGGATCGCCGACGACGATCTCGTCCGCGGCGCGCTCGGCGATCACCTCGATCTCGGCAAGCCGCGCCCGCGGTACGATCATGCGCGTCGGCGCGCTGCACGACTGGCCGAGATTGCGGAAGCCGGCAGCCACGCCGAGCGCAACGGCGCGATCGAGATCGGCATCGGGCAGGATTACGTTCGGCGATTTGCCGCCGAGCTCTTGCGCCACGCGCTTGACGGTCGGTGCCGCCGCCTGCGCCACCGC
>CAJPFN010000055.1 GCA_905339215.1 Rhizobiaceae bacterium | reverse complement strand
GACTTGGTCAGGCCGATGACCGCGGCCTTGGTCAGGCCGTAGACGAAGCGGTTCGGCGCGCCCTTGATCGAGCCGGCGACGGAGGCCATGTTGATGATGGCGCCGCCGCCCTTGGCGATCATCAGCGGCAGCACGGCGCGGATGGTACGCACCATCGAGCGCACGTTGAGGTCGACTGCGAAGTCGAACTCGTCGTCGGTCATATCGAGGATGGTGCCGGCGTGGACGAAGCCGGCGCAGTTGAACAGAACGTCGACGGCGCCGATGCGCTCGATGAGCACCGCGACCTCGCCGTCGCTCCTGACGTCGAGCCTGGACGCTTGGATGCCTGGCTTTCCGGCTATCGACTGCAGCAGCTTCGTGTCGATGTCTGTTGCGTGGACGTTCGCGCCCGCCTCGGCGAAGGCGAGCGCCGTTGCGCGGCCAATGCCCTGGCCGGCAGCCGTGACCAGAACGACCTTGCCCTTCAGATCGACGCTCATGGTTCCTCGCACGTGTCGCGACGTGAGTATTCCGCGGGCGCGGGCACGTCAACGCGGCCGCCGCGGCCCCGACGGTGGCCGCGTTGGTTTATGAGACTGGACGCAACGCCATCGGCCGGTCTTGGCGGGTACGCCCCGGCCGGACGTCAGTCGCCGTAGGGCACCCAGACGTTCTTGACCTCGATCGCACGGCGCAGGAAGGCCTCGCCTGCGGCGGCGGCCGAATGCCAGTCGAGCGTGCGCCCGCCGGCGGTCCAGACCCGCTTCAGGTTGCCGATCGATTCCGCCTCGACCTTCGCGCAGGTGGCGGCGTCGGCGACCACCCAGAGGCCGTCCACGTCGTCGTGGCGGGCGAGCACGGTCGCAAGGTCGGAGGCGCGGCCGGTGACGATGTTCAGCGCGCCGGCTGGCACGTCGGAGTATTCGAGCACCTGGTAGAGATCGGTGGCCACCAGCGCGTGGCGTTCGGACGGCACGGCGACGACGGTGTTGCCCATGGCGAGCAGCGGCGCCACCAGCGACACCAGGCCGAGCAGCGGCGCGTCGTCGGGGGCGACGACGCCGACCACGCCGACCGGTTCGTGTAGGGCGAGCGTGACCGCGCGCATCGGCGGCTGGTGGGCGCGGCCTTCGAACTTGTCCGCAAGGCCCGCGTAGAGAAACAGCCGCTCGACGGAGAGGTCGACTTCGGCGCGCGCGGCACGGCCGGAGACGCCGGTCAGATCGGCGATGCGCGCGGCGAACTCGTCGGCGCGGCCCGACAGGTTCTCGGCGAGGAAATAGAGCACCTGGCTGCGGTTGAAGGCGGTGGCTTCCGGCCAGGCCTTGCAGCCGCGCGCCGCCGCGACCGCGTCGCGGATGTCCTTGCGGTTGCCGAGCCCGGCCTCGCCGGCGAGCCGACCCTTCCGGCCGAGTACCGGATAGGCGTAGTTGCCGTCGGGCCTGACCTGCTTGCCGCCGATGTAGAGCTTCGCGGTGCGGTCGATGGCATCGCCCTCGCCGGCGGTCGCCGGCTCCGCGGCCGGCGCGGCGGCCTTGATCGCGGCGCCCAGCGGCAGCGGGGAGGAAAGGTACTCGAACATGCCCTCGCGCCCGCCCTCGCGGCCGAAGCCGCTCTCGCGGTAGCCGCCGAAGCCGCAGGCGGCGTCGAACATGTTGGTGCCGTTGATCCAGACCACGCCGGCCTTGAGCTGCGGGGCGACGTGCAGCGCGAGGTTGACGTTCTCGCTCCACACCGAGGCGGCCAGGCCGTAGCGCGTGTTGTTGGCGAGCTCGACCGCCTCCTCCGTGTTGCGGAAGGTGATGACCGACAGGACCGGGCCGAACACCTCCTCCTGGGCAAGTATGTTAGCCGGCGAAACGCCGGTCGCCAGCGTCGGCAGATGGAAGTATCCGGCATTGGGCAGCGGCTGGTCCGGCTGCCAGCAGACCGCTCCCTGGCGGGCGCCTTCGGCGACGAGGCGGCGCACGCGCTCAAGCTGGATGGCGTCGACCAGCGGACCGATGTCGGTGTTCTTGTCGAGCGGGCTGCCCAGCCTGAGCTTGGCCATGCGCGCCTTGACCTTGGCGAGGAACGCCTCGGCGATGCCTTCCTGGACGAGCAGGCGCGAGCCGGCGCAACAGACCTGCCCCTGGTTGAACCAGATGCCGTCGACGAGGCCTTCGACGGCGCTGTCGAGATCGGCGTCCTCGAAGACCATGAAGGCGGACTTGCCGCCCAGTTCCAGCGACAGCTTCTTGCCGGAGCCGGCGGTCGCCTTGCGGATGATCTTGCCGACCTCGGAGGAACCGGTGAAGGCGATCTTGTCGATGCCGGAATGCTCGACGATCGCCGAGCCGGCCGCGGGTCCGCCGTGGACGATGTTGACGACGCCCTTCGGCACGCCGGCGCGGGCGCAGATCTCGGAGAACAGGATCGCGGTTAGCGGCGTCAGTTCGGCCGGCTTCAGCACGACCGTGCAGCCGGCGGACAGCGCCGGCGCCACTTTCCAGGCCAGCATCAGCAGCGGGAAATTCCACGGGATGATCTGGCCGACGACGCCGACGCCTGCCTGCCCGGGGAAATCGCGGTCCAGCGACTGCGCCCAGCCGGCATGGTGGATGAAGTGGCGGATGGCCAGCGGCACGTCGATGTCGCGGCTCTCGCGGATCGGCTTGCCGTTGTCGAGCGATTCCAGCACGGCGAACAGGCGGCCGTGGCGCTGCATGGCGCGGCCGATGGCGTAAAGGATCCTTGCCCGCGCGAAGCCCGAAGTCGCCCGCCACTTCGGCAGCGCCTTCGCCGCGGCGGCGACCGCAGCGTCGACGTCGGCCTTGCCGGCCTCCGACACGTTGGCGAGAAGGGCGCCGGTGGCAGGATCGCGGACCTCGAAGGTCGCCCCGCCTTCGGCGGCGCGCCATTCTCCCCCGACATAGAGCGATCTGGCGAAGTCGCGGCCGGCGATCCACGCGTCTGCCTCGGCGCGCGATTCCGGTGCCGGTCCGTACTCCATGGCCTGATAACGTTCCATTATGTTCATGGCTGGCTCCTCGGGAGCGATGTCGGCGGGTCTTGCGGTCTCGGCTACGCCAACGCGTGACGATAGTTTGCCGAATAATGACCGGTGAGGTGATGCTCGAGCTGGCGTTCGATATCGGTGAGCAGGCTGGACGCGCCGAAGCGGAAAAGGTCGGGCTCCAGCCAGCGGCGGCCGAGTTCCTCCTTGATCAGCACCAGCCAGTCGAGCGCCGACTTGGCGGTGGAGATTCCGCCCGCCGGCTTGAAGCCGATCAGGAAGCCGGTCGTCTCGAAATAGGCGCGGATGGCGCGAACCATGGCGAGGCCGACCGGCAGCGTGGCGTTGACGCTCTCCTTGCCCGTCGAGGTCTTGATGAAGTCGGCGCCGGCCATCATGGCCACCATCGAGGCCAGCGTGACGTTGCGCAGCGTCGACAGGTCGCCCGTGCCGAGGATCACCTTGAGATGCGACTCCCCGCAGGCGGCGCGCATGGCGACGATCTCGTCGTAGAGTTCTTGCCAGCGGGCGCCGAACACCAGACCGCGCGGGATGACCACGTCGATCTCGTCGGCGCCGTCGCGCACCGAGGCCTCGATCTCCTGGAGGCGGGTGGCGAGGGGGGCGAGGCCGTGCGGGAAGGCCGTGGAGACGGCGGCGACGTGGACGCCGCTGCCGTGCAGCGCCTCCACCGCGGTGGCGACGAAGGGATGGTAGACGCAGACCGCCGCAGGGCGGATCGTCGCTTCAGCGACGCCGAGGCCTTCGGCGATGTCGGTGCGCAGCGGGTTGAGCGCCTTGGCGCACAACCGCCTGACGCGCTCGTCGGTGTCGTTGGAGTTGAGCGTAGTGAGATCCATCAGCGCGATGGCGCGCAAGAGCCAGGCGGCCTGGTTGTCGCCCTTGATCGAGCGCCGCTTCGTCATCGTCGCCACCCGACGCTCCAACGCGCTGCGATTGACGAAGCGGGTCGATTCGAGGAAGCCGAGGTCGAGTGGCATGCCCGGATTGCGCACAATCAGGTCGTCGGCGGGCTGGGCGGTGTTGGCCGGCGCGCGCGCCGGAAGGGTGGTCACTCCGGGCGAAGGCGTGCCGATCTCGGCGTGAACGATCCTGCTGCTCATCTTCCTGCCTTGCTCCTCCCGCCGGTGGACATGCGCCGCCCGGACGATACCGGCACAATACCGCGCGCGCCGGGCCTTCGCGAGTCCCGCCGCGCATCCAGCGCCATAGCGCGAAATCCCCGTTGGCGCGAGCATATTTGATCGAACGGTCAAAAAACGGGTGTTCCGAGCGGCCCTTAGCCGGGGAGATCGCGGTCGAAGTCGACCAGGAACTCGACGAGTTCCCTGGCGAAGACGGGCAACTCCTCGCGGCTGCGCACGCAGATCTTCAGCTCGCGCTCGGCCCAGGCGTCGGTGAGGTGAACGACGGCGATGCGGTGGCTCGTCTTCAGCCGCGCTGCCACAGAGAGCGGGATCAGGCCGACGCCGGCATTCGCCTCGATCATCCGGCACATCGCCTCGAAGCCGGCGACGCGGATGCGCACGTTGAGGCTGGCCCCCATGTCGGACGCCACCTGCTCGGCGAAGCCGTGGATGGCGCTGCCGGCATGCAGCGAGACGAAGTTCTGGCCGAGCGCCTCGGCGAAGGCGATTTCGGTCCGCGCGGCCAGCGGGTGCGCTTCCGGCGTCGCCAGCGCCAGCCGGTCGCGCCGGTAAGGTATCAGCTCCAGCCCGTCGGCCGCGGCGGTGCCGGCGAGGATGCCGATGTCGACGCTGCCGTCGGCGACCGCCCGCGCGATCTCCGGGCTCAGCCGCTCCTCGAGGTCGACGTCGACGGACGGATGACCGGCGAGGTAGGCGCCCAGCGCGGCCGGCAGGATCTCGGTGATCGCCGTGGTGTTGGCGAACATGCGCACCTTGCCGCGCACCCCCTGGCTGAAGGCCTGCAGGTCGCCGTGCAGCCGCTCGAGTTGCCGGGTGACGCGCAGCGCGTGGTCGAGCAAGGCCTTGCCGGCGGCGGTTGGCTCGACGCCGCTGCTCTGCCGCGTGAACAGCTTCACGCCGAGCGCCTCCTCGAGGTTCTTGATGCGCAGGCTGGCGGCGGCGAGCGACAGGTTCGAGCGCTCGGCGCCGCGCGTCAGGTTGCCGGCCTCGGCGATGGCGATGAACAGCCTCAGATCGACGAGATCGTAGCGCGAATTGCTCATGGCCCCTTCCCGGCCGGCAAGGCTGCGGCCCAGCGGTTTCGATGCCGCCAAAGGCAGCGTTTGGCAATGGCGAATTGCAGCGTGGCGCTTCGCGGGCCACAGTCGCAGCGTTCGCGTCGTCGCTGCCGCTGCGGCCGTCGTGCGAATTGGATCAGGGACCTCGAGTATGAACCCCAGTGCGGAACTCGCCGCCTTCGCCGCCCGACTACAGTTCTCCGACATCCCCGACATTGTCGTGGCGCGGGCCGAAGACCTGTTCGTCGACTGGCTCGGCTCGGCGCTCGGCGGCAAGGGCGCCCGCCCGGTCGAGGCGATCGCCGGGCTGGCCAGGGCGATGGGTCCGGCGGGCGGGCCGTCGGAAGTGCTGATCGACCGCACGTCGACCTCGCCCTATTTCGCCGCGATGGTGAATGCCGCGGCCTCGCACGTCGTCGAGCAGGACGACGTGCACAACGGCTCGGTGTTCCACCCGGCGGCGGTGGTGTTCCCGCCCGTACTCGCCGTCGCGCAGGCGCTCGGTGCGTCCGGACGCGACCTGATCGTCGCAGCGACGGCGGGCTACGAGGTCGGTATCCGCGTCGGCGAGTTCCTCGGCCGCTCGCACTACAGGATCTTCCACACGACGGGGACGGCCGGTTCGCTCGCCGCAGCCGCGGCGGTCGGACGGCTGCTCGGCCTGTCGCCCGAGGCGATGCTGAATGCCTTCGGCTCGGCCGGCACGCAGGCCGCCGGCCTGTGGGAATTCCTGCGCGATGCGGCCGATTCGAAGCCGTTGCACACCGCCCACGCGGCGGCCACCGGCCTTGCCTCGGCCTATCTGGCGCGCGACGGGCTGACCGGGGCGAGAGCGATCCTCGAGGGCGCGCAGGGCATGGGCCGCGGCATGTCGAG
>CAJPFN010000054.1 GCA_905339215.1 Rhizobiaceae bacterium | reverse complement strand
CCCCAGGCAACCCCGGCGATCTGCCAGCCGAATTCCAGTCCGAACAGAATCGACAGCGCGACGTTGGTGCCGTTGAGCACGACCTGCAGGGCCAGGCCGAGTCCGGCCTCGCCGCGGCCGAGCACGTAGCCGAGGATGGCGTAGTTGGCGAGCGCGAAGGGTGCCGCGAGGATGCGGATGCCGATATAGGTCGCCATCGCCTCGTTGACGCGCGGCTCGGCGTCGAGGAACCAGATGCCGGCCAGGATGAAGAGCGGCGAGAGCAAGGCCAGCACGACGCCGGCGACGACGGCGAGCGCCAGCGCACGCCAGAAAACCGCCTGCTCCTCGAGTGCGTCGCCCCGACCCATCGCCTGCGCGACGAGGCCGGTCGTACCGGAGCGGAGGAAATTGAAGGTAGCGAAGACCAGGTCGAAGACGATGGCGCCCGCGGCGAGGCCACCGATCAGCGCCGCGTCGCCGAACTGGCCGACGACCGCAGTATCGACCACGCCGATCAACGGCGTCGTCAGGTAGGCGATCATCATCGGTACGGCGATGCCGAGCACGAGGCGGTGCGAGACCGCAAAACGCCGTTCGACAGGGGGATTGTGCCGATCCACCGGAGCTCCCGCGACTAGCAGGGCGGCCGCCCCGGTCGACGCTGAATAGTGCCCGCGGCGGCGGCGGGCAAGCGGATCGGCAGACTTCCTTCTTCGCTGCCGACAGACGATCGTGTTATGGGGCGGCATGACGCTGCCGATCGTTCATCACCCCGACTATGACGCGGGATTTCCGGTCACGCACCGTTTCCCGATGGGCAAGTACCGGGCCCTGATGGAGCGACTCGCCGCGACCGGCCTGGCGACCGCCGCCAATCTCAGGACGACCGCGCCGGCGCCGGCGCGCTGGCTCGATCTGACGCATGACCCGGCCTATGTCGGCCAAGTGCTGTCCTGCTCGGTGCCGAAAGAGATCGAACGCGAGATCGGCTTCGCCGTCGACGAGAGGGTCTCGCGCCGCGCGCAACTCGCCACCGCCGGGACTTTGCTCGCGGCACGGCTGGCGCTCGAAAACGGCATCGCCTGCAACACGGCCGGCGGCAGCCACCATGCCCGGCGCGCCCAGGGTGCGGGCTTCTGCACATTCAACGATGTCGGCGTCGCGGCGTCGGTGCTACTCGGCGAGGACTTTGCCGGGCAGATCCTGGTGCTCGACCTCGACGTCCACCAGGGCGACGGCACGGCCGACATCTTTGCCGGCGACTACCGCGTCTTCACCTTCTCGCTCCACGGCGAGCGCAACTATCCGGTGCGCAAGATCGCCTCCGACCTCGACATCGGCCTGCCCGACGGCACCGGCGACGCGGCCTATCTCGACGCCCTGCGCGTAGCGCTCGGCATGCTGGACGCGCGGGTCCGGCCCGACCTCGTTTTCTACAATGCCGGCGTCGATCCACACCGCGACGACCGGCTCGGCCGGATGGCGCTGAGCGACAACGGCCTGCGCGAGCGCGACCGCATCGCCATCGGCCATTTCCGCGAACGCGGCGCCGCCGTCTGCGGCGTCATCGGCGGCGGCTATTCGAACGACGTCGAGGCTCTCGCCCGGCGCCACGCAATCCTGTTCGAGGTGGCCGGCGAGTTCGTCTAAACCGGGCCCTTCGGAGACCGGCGTTACGACGTGTCGTAGACCGGCAACCCGCGGCGGGCGGGGAAGACCAGCAGCAGGACCGGCAACGGTGTCGCCGGGAGCCGCGCACCGTTGCCGGCCCGATCGCCAGACCTGTCGTCGGAAATACCGCCGGAACGGCCGGCGGCGCGACAGAGTTCGAGCAGGGCGGCGAGCAGGCGGAAACGCAGGGCCAGCCACGCGGCGTCGAGCGGGGTCGCACCGCCTTCCGCGCTGTCGTCGAGCCAGGGGAGGTCGTCCGCCGTCGCGCCTGCCGCCTCGGCGGTGGCGGCGACGAAGGACGTCGCCACGGCTTCCGCCCGCCGCAGGATGGCGAGCACGAGGAAGCGCACGGGCAAGGAGCGGCCGGCAGCGCGCTCGGCGATGAGCGAGAGCGAGACGAGAAGTGCCGCGATCTTTAGCAGCATTCCTCCGTTTCGCACTGCACCGTCCATGCCGGGCCTCCGTGAAAAACCGACGGCCATTTTGCGCCAGGCTTTTCGGCAGGGGGACAAAACGGCGGTGGAAATCGTCGAAGCCGTTGATTCTGCTGGAGGGGGTGACAGATTTTATCCCCCTCTCATTCGCGGCCTCGGCGTCCTCGCCGACCTGCCCCTCCACCGCCTCCGGCGGTCCCCCTCGTTGCGGGAGATGCAGGCTCCCGTCCTCTCCCTCACAAAGTTGCGGGAGAGGTGGCGAGCGCAGCGAGCCGGAGAGGGCCGCAGGCGCGCCGCCGAGACGACCCCACACGTCCAATCGCCGGGGACCCCGATTGCTTCGCAATCTCCCCGGCCTTCTCGGCCGACAATCGAGCCACCGGCTCGATCGGAAGATCGGCCTCGAAGCCCCTCGAGGGGAGGGAAAGGCCGGCGCGTCCGCCCTAGCGCCTCAGGCTGAGCACGCGCAGAACGATGAAGGCCGGGATGACGATCGCCGCACCGAGCACGATGTAGCCGACGAGGTGCTCGATCGCCGCAAAGCCCATGTTCCACAGCCGGTCGAAGAAGGCGCGAATGCCGTAGAAAATATCGAACGGCGTCCAACCGAAGGCGTGCATGACCAGGCCGACGACGAAGGAGACGACGAGCAGCTTCAGCGCCACCCGCAGCGGCGTGTCGCCGAGAAACTTCGTCAAGGCGGTCATCCGGAACCTCCCGCGGCCGATCGAGCACCGCAGATACGCATTCGCCTGCCGTTGATCAAGTAAGGGTCGAACGCGGACCGGAGGACCCCTCCCCTGCGGTCTATTGCGGAGCGCCGCAGACGACCACCTCGTCGCGGCTGCAGCCGGCCTTGAGGGCATCGTCCAGCGTGCGATAGCAGCGTCCCTGGCAGTAGTGCGGGAAGCCGTCCTCGCAGCAGCCGCCTCCGCCGCAGCAGCCGGTGCCCGCCGGGCAGCAGCCGCCGTCGCCGCAATCGACCGGGTAGTCGCTCGGACACGGCTCGCAACAGCCCGCGGCACAGCACTCCGTCCCTTCGGGACAGCACTTGTCGCCACAATCGACGGGATAGTCTTCGGGGCACGCGGCTTGCGCGACGACGGCGTTGCCGCCGGCCGGCGCCGTCTCCTCGGCGGACGCCAGCGACCCGCCGAAGCCGGCCATCATCGTCACCATGAAAAGTGCCAGCACCGCGCGCATCAGCGCGTCGCCAAAACATCCCGCAACTGCCCGCATCGTCGGCGTTTCCCCACCTGCCAACGAAATACGCCTTCCAACGGCGGCTATCAAGGAGCCCGGCGGCGCACCCTTTTCCCCGCGGGGTCTCGATCGCCGCAACGCGTCAAGCATGCCGGGCGCGCTGAACCAGTCGCTTCCCGGGGGGGCCGAGATGTTGCGGTCAGGCGGCCGGTCGCTTGCCCAGCGATTTTCGCGACAGGTTGAGGACGAGCGCTACCAGGATCGTGCCGACGATGAAGACGAAGGCGGCCGCGGCGATTGCCGGGCTGATGTTCTCGCGGATAGAGGAGAACATCTGGCGTGCAAGCGTGCGCTGGTTCGGCCCCGCCACGAAGAGCGTAAGGACCACCTCGTCCAGCGAGGTGGCGAAAGCAAAGACCGCACCCGAGACGATGCCGGGCAGCGCCAGCGGCAGCGTCACCCTGGCGAGCACCGTGTGCGGCGCCGCGCCCAGGCTCGCAGCCGCCTGTTCGAGGCGCGGGTCGATGCTCTGCAGGACCGCCAGCACGTTGATGACCACGAAAGGCACGGCGATGACCGTGTGCGCGATAATGACCCCGACGTAGGAGTTGGCGAGGTTGTAGCGCGCGAACATGAGCTGCATGCCGACGCCGAGCACCACGGCCGGCACCACCATCGGGATCAGGAAGGCCGTCCTGACGAAAGCGAAGAGATAGGAAGAGGTTCGCCCGCGCAAGCCGAGCGCACCGAGCGTGCCGAGAACGGTGGCGAGCAGCGTCGTGCCGGAGCCGATGATCAGGCTGTTGACGATCGAGCGCCGCCATACCTCGGCGGTCACCAGTTCGGAAAACCACCGGGTCGAATAGCCGGGCATCGGATAGTTGAGGAAGACGCTGTCGGTGAAGGCAAGAGGCAGGATCGCGGCGAGCGGCGCCAGCAGAAAGAACATGGCAGCGCCGCCGAACAGGATCCTGGAGAGCTGGAGCGCCTTCATTGCCGGGCCTGCTCGTCTGCCGAGAGCCGCAGATAAACCGTGTAGAGGATGATGGTCGCCACCAAGAGCACCAGCCCCAGCGCTCCGGCCATGCCCCAGTTGGCCGCGCCGGTCGCGTAGTAGGCGATCACCGAACTGATCATCTGGTCCTGCGCGCCGCCGATCAGCGCCGGCGTGATGTAATAGCCGAGCGCGCTCATGAAGACGAGAAGCGAGCCGGAGACCACGCCGCGGGTCGACAGCGGCAGCAGCACCTCGCGGAACGCGCGCAGCGGATGAGCGCCGAGCGAGGCGGCCGCGGGCATCAGGTTCTTCGGAATGCCGATGAGCACGCTGAAGATCGGCAGCACCATGAAGGGCAGGAGCACGTGCGACATGGCGATGACCACGCCGACCCGGTTGAAGATCAGCGGCAGCGGCCCCGACGTCAGGCCGAGCGCCATTAGCGCCGAGTTGATCAGACCGTTGTCCTGGAGCAGGATGAACCAGGCCGCCGTGCGCACCAGCAGCGAGGTCCACAGCGGCAGCAGCACCGCCGCCAGCAGGAGCTGGCGCCGCCAGCCCTCCACCGACGCGGCGATCATCGCGTAGGGCAGGCCGATCGCAAGGCAGACAGCGGTGACGATCAGCGAGACGACGAACGTGCGCACCAGCGTGGTGCCGTTCGCGGACGTGCCCTCGGGCATCGCCTGGATATCGCCCGACGCCGATCGTTCGAGGTCGACGGCCGCCAGCAGGTTTCGGTCGGTGACGGTGGAGGCGGCCGCCACCTTGATGGCTTGCCAGAACGAAGGATCGCCCCAACGGGCATCGATGGCGACAAGATCGGTCGTCGAGGCGTCGTCGCGCAACGCACTGCGCGTTTTCGACATCAACGTGCGGAAACCGGACTTGGCGCTGTTCAGCCGGCGCACGAGATCGCCGAAGAGCTGGTCGTCCTCGATACCGCGGATATCGCTGGCGAAGGCGGCCTGGAGTTCCGCGGACGGCGCAGCCTCGCCATCCCATGAACGGATCGCCGCCGCCGTCTGCGGCAGCGCCCGCGCCGCAATCGGGTCAGAAACCGCCGCCGCCATCATCGTATAGAGCGGCGCGGCAAAGAAGACGACGAGGAACAGCGCGAGCGGCGCGACCAGCGCGAGGGAGACGACGGTCTTGCGCCGGCCGTCCGACATCATGAACCGACCACCCAGCAATCGTCCGGGGCAAAGCCGACATCGAGGCGATCGCCGATCGCGACGGGCCTGCCGGCGCGGTCGGCCTTGACGAGGAGCGTCTGCCCGTCGGCGTCGAGCACGACCTGGAGATGGTCGCCGTGATAGACGACATCGTCGACCGTCCCGGAAATCGTGTTCATCGGGGCCGGGCCGGCCCCGACCTTCACGCGCTCGGGCCTGACCGAAAGGCCGACGCGCGCCCCCGCCTCCACGCCGCGGCCGGTCAGCACCGACAGCTTGCGGCCGTTGCCGAGATCGACCGTCGCGTGTTCGCCGCCAACCTCGACGACCGTGCCGGCAAGGAAATTCGTTTCGCCGATGAACTCGGCGACGAAGCGGGTCGCCGGATGGTCGTAGATCGCGGCCGGCTGGCCGATCTGCTCGATCTTCCCGTGGTTGAAGACGGCGATGCGGTCCGACATGGTCAGCGCTTCCGTCTGGTCGTGGGTGACGAAGACGATGGTCAGGCCGAGCCGGCGGTGCAGTTCGCGGATGTCGAGCTGCATCTGCTCGCGCAGCTTCTTGTCCAGCGCACCCAGCGGCTCATCCATGAGCACGACCTCCGGCTCGAACACCAGGGCGCGCGCGAGCGCCACGCGCTGCTGCTGTCCGCCGGAGAGCTGCGAGGGCTTGCGCTCGCTGAGCTGGCCGAGTTGCACCATGTCGAGCGCCCGCTTGACGCGCTCGCCGGTCTCGGCGCGCGGGACGCGACGCATCCTCAGGGGGAAGCCGACATTCTCGGCGACGCTCATGTGCGGAAAGAGGGCGTAGTTCTGGAAGACCACACCCATGTTGCGCTTGTGGGGCGGCAAGCCGTCCACCTGCCTGCCGCCGACGCGGATGGTGCCGCTGGTCGGATTCTCGAAGCCGGCGAGCATCATCAGGATCGTCGTCTTGCCGGATCCCGACGGCCCCAGCATGCTGACGAACTCGCCCTTCCCGATGTCGAGGTCCAAGCCGTCGACCACGGTCAGCGTGCCGAAGGCCTTGCTGACCTTTTCAAAACGGATGAAGGATTCGTTCATCGACATCCCCGGCGGATCGATCGTGCGGACGACAGACTACCGCACGATCGCCGGCCCGCCAGAGGAAAAAAAGTGTCTCGCCGGCGGGCCGCCGTGCGACGATCGGTCAGATCCTACTGAGCCAGCCAGGCGTTGAAACGCTCGGTCAGCTCTTCGGAATTGTCGGTCTAGAAATCGGCGTCGAGGGGCATCGCTCCTTCGAGATTGGCCGGGGTGGTCGGCAGCTCGGCCCGGTACTGCTCCGGCACCATGTTCGCGGCCTGGAGGTTGGGCAGACCGTAGGCGATGTACTCGGGCAGCTTGGACTGGTTCTCCGCCGTGCTGGCGAAGGCGATGAAGTCCATCGCCGCATCCCGGTTCGGGCTGTCCTTCAGGATCACCCAGCTGTCGATGGCGAAGATGCTGCCGGGGAAGACGAAGCGGAAATGCTTGCCTTCGGTGCGGTTGATGCCGGAGATGCGGCCGTTGTAGGCGGTCGTCATCGCCACCTCGCCGGAGGAGAGCAGTTGCAGGGGCTGTGCGCCGGCTTCCCACCAGACGATGTTCGCCTTGAGCTGGTCGAGCTTGGCGAACGCCCGGTCGACGCCTTCCGGAGTGCCCAGCGTCGCATAGAGATCGGCGGGCGCCACGCCGTCGGCCATCAGCGCGAATTCGAGCGAGTACTTCGCGCCCTTGCGCAGGCCGCGCTTGCCGGGGAACTTGGCGACGTCCCAGAAATCGGCCCAGGACTTAGGTCCCTCGGCGATCTTGTCGCCGTCATAGGCGATGCCGGTCGACCAGACGATGGCGCCGATGCCGCAATCGTTGACCGCGGCAGGCAGGTAGGCTTCCTTGCCGCCGAGTTTCGCCCAGTCGAGCTTCTCGAAGATGCCGTCGGCGCAGCCGAGCGCCAGCTCCTCGGATTCGACCTGGACCACGTCCCAGTTCGGCGTGCCGGCCTTCACCTTGGCCTGCAACACGCCGTAGCCGCCGTCCCAGCTCTCGTCGAGCAGCGGCTTGCCGCTCGTCTGCGCGAAGGGTTCGAAATAGATCTTCTTCTGCGCGTCCTGGTAGTTGCCGCCCCAGGACACGACGGTCAGGTCGCGTGCCTCGGCAGTCAGTGCGCCGCCTACGAAGATCGAGCATGCGATCAGAGAAGCCTTGAGTATCTTCATTGCCGTTCCCCTTTGCTCCTTCCCGGATTGCGGAAACTCTCCGCGTTCAAATCGTAGCAAATCACACTCCGCGCGGTCTGTCAGACAGATCGCCGCAAACTGTGAATATACTCACCGCCCTCGGCGCGGTCAGTAGGTCGGCGGCGTCACAGCGCTGACGATTTCGCTAACGCCGTCGTGGACGTTGCGAAAGCGATGCGGCAACCGGCTGTCGAAATAGTAGCCGTCGCCGGCATGAAGGACCTCCACCTGGTCGCCGACCGTGAGTTCGACGGCGCCGCGCACGATCATGCCGGCCTCCTGGGCGGCATGGGTGAAGGCATCGCCGGAGTCGCCGCCGACCGGATAGGTCTCATGCAGCATCAACACCTGGCGGTTGGGATGATTGAGGCCGATGACGCGGTAGGAAACCGTCTCGGGCTTGCCGATTTCGACCATTTCCGCGGCCCTGTAGAAGGGCGAATAAGGCAGGCTCGACTGCAGGTCGGAGAAGAAGCCGGGCAAGGTCGTGCCCAGCGCGTCGAGCACCGCGCTCAGCGTGTCGATCGACGGTGACAGGCGGTCGCGTTCCATCAGCGAGATAGTCGAGTGGGAGACGCCGGAGCGGATGGCGAGTTCGCGCACGCCGAGGTCGCGGCGACGCCGGAGTTCCCTGAGCTTCGCGCCAATCCGCGGCATCGATCCCTGCTCTCCCGTTTCTGGTGAGAATAATGAACGGTGGGTGTCGTGACAATTGCGGCGGTCCCGACGTTGAAGGAATGTCCGGTGACACTCCCACGAAATTGCGAAGAGGCAAGAATGGCCAGCCCCTCAGCCGAACTCGAGCGCAGGATCACCCGCATCAAGACGCCGCAGGCCGATGCCGCGTCAGACGCGGCCACGGTGGAAACCACCGTCAAGCAGATCGTGGCCGACGTCCGCGCCGGCGGCGACGCCGCCGTACGCCGCTACGCCAAGGCCTTCGACAATTCGGATCTGAGCGACTTCGAAGTCGGCGAGGCCGAGCGCGACGCAGCGGTCGCCGCCCTCGATGCGCAGACGCGCCGCGACACCGAGTTCGCCATCGAGCGCGTCCGCGCCTTCGCCGAGGCGCAGCTCGGTACCATCCTGCCGCTCGAGGTCGAGGCCCTGCCCGGGCTTCACCTGGGCCACCGGGTGATCCCCATCCGGACCGTCGGTGCCTATGTGCCGGGCGGGCGCTATCCAATTCTCTCGGCCCCGGTAATGACCCTCGTCCCGGCCAAGGTTGCCGGCTGCGCCGAGGTTATCGCCTGCCTGCCGCCGAATGCACATCCGGCCATGATCGCCGGTTGCCATCTGTCGGGCGCCGATCGCATCTTTCGCGTCGGCGGCGCGCAGGCGATCGCGGCCATGGCCTACGGCACCGAGACGATTCCCGCTGTCGACAAGATCGTCGGTCCCGGCAACGCCTTCGTCAACGAGGCGAAGCGGCAGGTGTTCGGCCAGGTCGGCATCGACCAGCTTGCCGGGCCGAGCGAGATCTTCGTGGTGGCCGACGAGACCGGCAAGGCGTCGATGATCGCCACCGACCTGCTCGCCCAGGCCGAGCACGATTTGCGTACGCGCGTCGGCCTGATCACCACCGACCGCGCCCTGGCCGAGGCGACACTGGCCGAGGTCGAACGCCAGCTGGCGACGCTGCCGACCGCAAACGTCGCCGGCCCGGCCTGGCACAGCAACGGCGAGATCGCGGTGTGCGCCGACGAGGCTGCGATGATCGCCTATTCCGACCAGATCGCCGCCGAACATCTCCAGGTGCACACGCGCGACCCGCAGGCGACGGCGAAGAAGCTCAGCAACTACGGTTCGCTGTTCATCGGCGAACTGGCCAGTGTCGTCTACTCGGACAAGTGCTGCGGCACCAACCACACGTTACCGACCATGGCCGCCGCCCGATACACCGGCGGGCTGTGGGTCGGCTCCTACGTGAAGATCTGCACCCACCAGTGGCTCGAACCCGCCGGCGTCGCCGCGGTCGCGCCGCCGGCGATCCGGCAGAGCGCGACGGAGGGCATGGAGGGTCACCGGCGCGCCGCCGCGCTGCGACTTTAGGCGCTGTGGCCGGCTACGAGCGGCAAGCAGCAGGGCAGCCGACCGGCGCCGCGGGCCGCCGCGCGAATAGGCGTGATCGCCGGCGGAGGATGTTGCGACGCGCCCCGGTGGCATGATAGGGGAAAAGCCGCGCGGGTATGATGTAATGGTAGCCTGTCAGCTTCCCAAGCTGAACGCGCGGGTTCGATTCCCGCTACCCGCTCCAGCTTATGGCGCAAGGGCTTGACGCTCGTCGGCGGCCTTTCCCCAGGCGTTGGTTTTACAGGCAGTTTTACACATCACGTTCTGCGTCTGGTCTCGTTCAGCCGCTTGATGCGGTCCTTGATCTCCGCCTGGCGGCCGACGTAGCGGCGGATGATCCTCGAGACAGACCTCCGATTCCCGGCCGGCAGCAACTGGCTCCGCAACGAAGAGTGCAGACCCTCGATTCACTGAGGCCGAGGTCGAGATTTGATCTCAGAACCGGACCTGTAACCGGTCACGGACACGGGCCGCAAACGCGTGCGGCCGTCAGCCCGAAGGTCTACGGCCGCTGGCAACGGCTATCACGGCAATGATGATGACGCCCGTGAGCACCATGCGGATGCCGGCCCCGAAGCCGTAGGTGTTGAGCATCGTGACCAGCAGGAACAGCAGCATGGCTGCTCCCCAAAGACCCGGCAGATTGGCGAAGCCGCCCGCCACAGAGGTCCCACCGATGACAACGACGGCAATCGAGGCGAGCAGGTACTCCGCACCCATGTTGAGGGCGGCGCCACCGGAGAAGCCGGAGACCAGATAGCCGGTGAGGCCAGCGAACATGCCGCACATCACGTAAGTGGCGAAGCGCACGCGGTCGACCGGCAGGCCCGCAAGCCGGGCGGCGCGCGCATTCTGGCCGATCGCGGTAACGGTCCGCCCGAAAATCGTGCGGTGCAGGATCACGCTCATCACGAACGTCAAGACCATGCCTGCGACGGCAAGGACGGGGACGCCCCACACGATCCACGTGGTGAAGTCGGCGAGCAGTGGCGGCGGTTTGATGCGCAGGCCCCGGCTGTACGAGATGGCGGCAGACAGAAACAGGAAGCTGGACGACAGCGTGGCGATGATCGGCGGAATGCGAAGCAGCCGGATCAGCCCGTAATTGAAGACGCCGACGCCGGCACCGCAGCCGAGCGCGATCGCCAGCCCCGGCACGATCATGGCGTTGTTGCCGTCCATGACCTTCATCGAGACCGCTCCGGCGAGCGTCATGGTGGCCGGAATGGAGAGGTCGACGTTGCCCGGGCCGAGCGTGATGACATACATCTGCCCGATGGCCACCAGCACCGAGAACGTGGCGAAGGACAACGCGGCGGTGAGCACGCCGCCACCGCCCTGCCCTTCGGTGAAGGCGACGGTCGCAAGCCAGATCGCCAGCGCCCCGGCATAGGCGCCGATCCACGGCTTCCGGAGGAGATGACGCAGCGCCGTCACAGGCCACGCGCCTCGGCGCGGTTGATGATCACGCGCAGCGCCAGGACCAGGATGAGGATGGCGCCCTGCGCGCCGATCTGCCAGTCGGGATCGAGCCGCAGGAAGGACAGGAAGGAGCCGGCAAGCGTCAGCGTCATGGCCCCGATGACCGCGCCGATCGGCGAGATGCGGCCACCCGTGAACTCGCCGCCGCCGAGGATGACGCCGGCGATCGAGAGCAGCGTGTAGCGCAAGGCGATGTTGGCGTCGCCGGAAGTGGTGAGTCCGACCAGCGACAGGCCCGAGAACATGCCGAACAGCCCGGCAAACGCAAACATGATCATCTTGGCCTTCAGCAGCGACCAGCCGGCGCGCTCGACCGAGCGCGGATTGCCGCCGACGCCGCGCAGCACTGCGCCCTGGGCTGAGCGCATCAGCCCGAGATGCACGACCACCGCCAAAGCGAGCAGGGCGTATATCGTGAATGGCACCAGCGGCGTCTTCCAGGTCATCAGTGCCCGCAACCAGTCAGGCGCCTTGCCGCCGGGCGTCGGCAGCACGAGGATCGCCAGGCCGAGCCAGACGAAGGACATGCCAAGCGTCACGACGATGGATGGCAGGTTCCGGAGATGGATCAGCGCGCCGACAGCGGCATAGACCAGAACGCCGCCCGCTAGCGCCGCCATCCCAAGCAACGGCTGTTCGGCGAGCCACGTGGCGGCGACGCAGGCGACGAACCCGACATAGGCACCGAGCGACAGGTCGAGATCGTTCACCGTGATGACGAACATCTGGGCGATGGTGGCAAAGGCGATCGGCAGCGCCAGGTTGAGCAGCAGGTTCAGGCCGACATAACTCATGGCCCGCGGCTGCAGCCAGAAAACCGCCAGCAGGATGGCGACGAAGGACAGCATCGGCAGCAGAATGCGGGCGTTGCGGGCGATGATCGAGGCTGGCATCAGGCGGCTGTTTCGAAAGAGGAATGCAGCACCCGCTCCCCGCTTATGGAGTCGCCCGAAAGCTCGTCGACGATGCGCCCGTTGCGAAACACGTAAACCCGGTCGCAATGCTTCAACTCGTCCATTTCGGTCGTATACCAGATAAACGTGCGCCCCGCCGCCGCTTCCTGCCGCAGCATGCCGTAGACCTCCTGCTTTGTCCCGATGTCGACACCCCGCATCGGATCGTCCATGAGGATGATGTCGGCGTCAGAACCAAGGGCGCGGGCGAACAGCACCTTCTGCTGATTGCCGCCAGACAGGGAGAGGATCGGATTGGCCATGTCTGGCGTACGGATGCCGATCTTCTGTTTCCACTCCTCACCCATGCGCGTTTCCGCGCGCGGATCGATCAGCCACCCTCTGGTCAGCCGCGCCAGCGAACCGATGGTGGCATTTTCGCAAATCGACCACAGCGGAAACAGGCCGTCGCTCTGACGGTCACCCGCGACCATTGCCGTATTGCCCGAGACCGTGATCCCGGCCTGCGCCTTGCGCTGCCCCTGGAAGATGCGGACCAACATTTCGGTCTGGCCATGGCCGCCGAGGCCAGCGAGGCCGATCACTTCGCCGCGCCGGGCGACCAGCGTGGTCGCATCGCCCTGCATGGCGGGCGCGGCCGAGATCTTGAGTTCGGCGGTGAGGCTTGCCGAGCGCTGCTCGCGCCGGGCCTGTTCCTGCGCCACGCTGCCCATGCTCTCGACCAGCGTGATTTGGGTGAAGCCGCTCGCCGGGCGGTCGGCAACGACGCCGCCGTCGCGCATCACCACGACGCGGTCGGCGGTCGTCAGGATTTCGTTGAGAAGGTGCGAGATGAGGATCACGGCGCCGCCGCCAGCAACGAAATCCCGCACGAAAGCGAGCAACTGGCCGGCCAGCACGCCGTCGAGCGACGACGTCGGCTCGTCGAGGATGACCAGCCGGACCGGCGTGTCGGTTGCCGAGAAGGCGCGGGCGATCTCCACCATCTGCCGCCTCGCGATGGAAAGGTCGCCCACGAGCTGTGACGGGTCGATGTCATGGCCGGGAAAGATCGTGTCGAGCATGCCGCCGATCAGCGTCGCGGCGCGGCGGCGCCAGCAGATCCCCTTCAGCGACGGATGCATGATCCGAGCGTTCTCGGCGACCGACCGGTTCGGGCAGAGCGACAGTTCCTGGAAGACGCAGCGAATGCCCAGGCGGTTCGCGGCGGTGACTCCATAGCGTTCGGATACATCCTCACCCGAAACGAGAAAGCGGCCGGCCGACGCCGAGAGCGTGCCGGCGAGAATGTTCATCAGCGTCGACTTGCCGGCGCCGTTGTGCCCGACCAGGCCGAGGCACTGGCCGGCCCCGATGGAGAGGCTCACGCCCGCAAGCGCCTTCACCGCGCCGAAGGACTTGGCGACGCCGTCGAACTCGACGAGGGTTCTGTCGGTTGACTGCATGCGATGCTCCGGTCAACGGGCGGACGCTGCTGGACCGCGGCCGCCCGCGAAGACCCGTTTACATGCCGCCGATGACCTTCTGCGCGTCCTCAAGCGAATATTCGGTGTTGGCCACGCCGCCCTTCTCGGTGGTTTCGAGATTGGCCTCCAGCGTATCCTGGTCGATGCGCAGGAAGGGAACGGTCAAGTCCTTCGGCACGTCCTTGCCGTCGAGGATCTGCTGCGCCACCCAGAAGGCGAGCGTCGAGACGCCGGGCGCGATGGACACCGACATCGTCTCGTAGCCGTTGGCGTCCTTCTGTTCCTTCCACCAGGCGAGTTCGTCCTGGCGGTTGCCCATGATGATCAGCGGGGTCGGGCGGTTGGCCGCCTTGAATGCCTGCGCGGCGCCGTAGCCGTCGCCGCCCTGCGTCACCACCGCCTTGATCTCGGGCAGCGAGGGCAGGACGCCCGCAACCGCCTTCTGCGCAACGTCCTGCGCCCAGTCGCCGTGGACGGAGCCGACGATCTTGAACTGCGGGTTCTCGGCGACGCCCTCGTGGATGCCCTTCGAGATCTCGTCGTCGACGAAGACGCCGGCGAGACCGCGGATCTCGAGAAGGTTGCCGCCCTCGGGCATCTTCTTGGCGAGATAGAGCACCTCGTCCTTGCCCATCTGCTTGAAGTCGACCGCGATACGCCAGGCGCAGGGCTCGGTGACGATGCCGTCAAAGGAGACGACGACGATGCCGGCGTCGCAAGCCTCCTTGACCGCGCCGTTCAGCGCGTCGGGCGAGGCCGCGTTGACGACGATCGCGTTGTAGCCCTGCAGGATCATGTTCTGGATCTGAGCCGCCTGCTCCGTCACCTGGTTCTCGGCCGTGGTGAAGGCGTCGGCCGCGGCGACGATCTTGTCCTCGACGGCCTTCCTGGTCACCTTGTCCCAGCTCTTCAGCATTGCCTGCCGCCAGGAATTTCCGGCGTAGTTGTTGGAAAGCGCGATTCGCTTGTCCGAGGTATCGGCTTGCGATGCGGTTGCCGCGAGGATGAACCCCGTGGCGAGGATTGCCCGATGCACAATAGTGTTCATTTCTTCCTCCCTTTGGCGTCGCCGTTGTAATTGACGTGATTGACTGCCGGTTTGCGGCCCTCCTGCGGTGTTAGGTATATTGCCCGGACTCCTCCACTTCGGCCCGGGCCAAGGCCGCCATTGGCACGCGGCAATCAACCTACTAACATGCCAGTTTGGGCGCAACTGAAGAAACGGATCTCACGGTGAGTTCTCCTGCAGCGCGCGTGACGCGGCCCTCCGGGGCAACAGCTCGGGTCGTCGACGGCTTGCGCCGCGCCATCGTCAACCTGGAATTCGAACCCGGAACCAAACTGAACAAGGCAGAGCTGACACGGCGTTTCGGCGTGTCGCGTTTCCCGGTCGCCGAGGCGTTGAACCGCCTGAAGGCGGAAGGTCTGGTCGACATCCGCCCGCAGAGCGGATCGATCGTTACGCGCATACGCCTTGCGGATGCGCGCGAGAACATGTTCCTCCGCCGCGCCCTGGAAGGGGAAGCCGTTGCGCAACACGCGCAACACCGCCCGCAAGAGCTGCTTTCCGCATTGCGGCTGAACATGCGCGAACAGAAGGCAGCGATCGCTGCGGACGATCGCGCCCGCTTTCACCTGCTCGACCTGGAACTGCACGACCTGCTCGTCTCGGCAATCGGCTATCCACGCGTACGGGCCGCGGCAGAGGGCGCGCGACTGTCGCTCGACCGCGCCCGCCGGCTGCTGATCACGCCGAGGCGGATTGCGGTCACCTTCACGGAACACGAAGCCGTCGTCGCGGCGATCGCCGCCGGCGATGCCCTCGCCGCGCGAAACGCAATGTCGGCCCATCTCGACTCGGTGATCGGCGAACTGGAAGACTTCGCCAGGGAATATCCCGCACTATTTGACGACAACTGAACGGCGCATCGATCCTGCCAGGTTCCGCCAGCAAAGATCCTGGCGTATCGGGGCGGTCGCCGGAGTGGTCTGGACGCGCCCGGAATCTTCCCAGTTCTGCGTCCGGTCTCGTCCGGCCATGCCGCGACGCCGGGGTGGAGTGGCGGCATCCGGAACAATCCGTTGAGAAGGTTGCCGTCCATGGCCTGCCGCATCGCGCCCCGCGGAGCGAAATCAAGCTCGATCCCGCCCTTATGCCGTTCTGGTAGTCGATAGACCGCCTCGGATTTCGCGACCCGGTTCGACAGGTCGCAGAACCGCCCGCAGCCCGGGCAGCAGCCGGGGTGCCGCTCGGCAGCCGATATTTCCGCTACCCGCTCCGGCACCGATGCTCCATCATGAATCCGCGGCGAATCGCGAGGGGTCGGCGGCCGTGGGGGCTGGCAGCGCATGAGATGCCTGTATGACGGGATTGCCGGGTCTGTTCGCGCCGCGCCGGCGAAGACCGGCCGCGGCTTGCAAATCGTCCCGCCCGCCTGAGCCACGACCATGTCCGATCACCCCGCTCAAGCCCAGTCCGACGCCGCGGCCGACCACCATCCGCACGGGCGGCCGCATCGGCACCACAGCTGGAAGGAGCATGTCGATACGGCGCTGCACGGGCGCCATCCCCGCTTCGGCCGCTTCTTCGAACTGTTCCTTCTGACGATCATCGCGATCTCCTCCATCGCGATGGGCATCGAGACGATCCCCGGTCTACCCTTCTGGACGTACTCGGCCCTCGCCATCATGGATACGGTCTTCGTCGCGGTGTTCACGGCCGAGTACGTGCTGCGCATCATCGTCGCCGAGAACCGGCGACAGTACGTCTTCAGCTTCTACGGCATCATCGACCTGCTCTCGATCCTGCCGTTCTTCATCGGCCTCTTCCTCGGGCGCAGCGTGGTGGACCTCAAGCTGGTGCGCACCTTGCGGCTGTTCCGCCTGCTCAGGATGTTCAAGCTCGCCCGCTACACGAAGGCCACCGACCGGCTGGTCAAGGCCTGGAAGATCGTCCGCGAGGAGGTCATCGTCTTTGGCGCGGCGGCACTGATCGTGCTCTACGTCTGCGCCATGGTAATCTACCAGTTCGAGCACCCGGCGCAGCCGGAAGCGTTCTCCTCGGTGTTCGACGCCATGTGGTGGGCGGCGATCACGCTGACCACCGTCGGCTATGGCGACGTCTATCCGGTGACCGCAATGGGGCGGATCTTCACCGTACTGATGCTGTTCGTCGCGCTCGGCATCATCGCGATCCCAACCGGCCTGGTGTCGTCGGCGCTGACGTCCCTGCGTGGCGTCGAGGCGGAAAAGGCCAAGGAAGGCGTCGCCGACAAGGATCCGACGTAAGTCTGCTAACGCGGCCGGAAATGCTTCGACAGCTTCAGGCCCTGCGCCTGGTAGTTGGACTTGAGATCGGCACCGTAGAGCGCGTTCGGCCGCGACAGCATATGCTCGTAGACGAGGCGGCCAACGATCTGGCCGTGATCGAGAATGAACGGCACCTCGTGGCTGCGCACCTCGAGCACGGCGCGGCTGCCCGCCCCGCCGGCCGCCATATGGCCGAAACCGGGATCGAAGAAGCCGGCATAGTGGACGCGGAACTCGCCGACCAGCGGATCGAAGGGCGTCATCTCGGCAGCATAGAGGGGCGGCACGTGCACGGCCTCCCGGGAGACGAGAATGTAGAACTCGTCGGGGTCAAGGACGAGCTCGCCGGGGCCGCTCCGATTGTACAACGGCTCCCAGAAATCGAGTACGTCGTGGGCGGCGCGGCGGTCGACGTCGATCAATCCGGTATGGTGCTTGCCGCGGTAGCCAACGAGGCCGCTGGCATCTCCCGTCAGATCAATGGACAGCGCGATGCCGCCACCCGAGATGTTGGGCCGGTCAGACGCCACCAGCGTTTCCGCCGCATGCAGGGCGTGAAGCTCCGGCTCGGAGAGCTGGGCGCCGCCGGAGCGGAAGCGGACCTGCGACAGGCGCGAGCCCGTGCGCGCGATGATCGGGAAGGTTCGCGGGCTGACCTCGAGGTACAGCGGGCCATGATAGCCTGCCGGAACCTTGTCGAACTCCTGGCCGCGGTCGGTCATCACGCGCGTGAAGATGTCGAGGCGGCCGGTCGAACTCTTCGGGTTGGTCGAGGCGGCCACCGTCTCCGGCAGCGCCAGCGTCTCCAGCAGCGGCACGATGTAGACGCAGCCCGTCTCGAGGACGGCACCGCCGGTCAGGTCGAACTCGTGAAGCTTCAGCCGGTCGAGCTTGTCGGCGACGGCATGGCCGGGACCGGGGAGGAAAGAAGCACGCACGCGCCAGGCCTTCTCGCCGAGCCTGAGATCAAGGCTCGCCGGCTGGATCTGGTCCGGATCGAGCGGACGGCGGGCGCTTAGCGCCCCGGCGTCGAACAGGGCAGCGATGGCATGATCGGGAAGGATGCCTGACTGGCGCAAGGATCGGCGGTCTCCGGGGTCGCTTCGACGTTTAATCGGCCGCGCGATTGACGCAAGCAGATGCAAGGTCTAAAGGACGCTTATCCCGTGGTGATTTGGCCGGTCGGCTTGCAGCCACGTTAAACAAGTCGCTAAAGGACCGAGGGCCGCGAGGCCAGAGGAACCGGTTGCGACGTCGCGGCCGGTTTTTTTTGTGTCTGGAGAGGGCAATGAGCAGGAATGAACAGAACTGGAAGCCGCAGACGGCGCTGGTTCACGCAGGCACGCACCGGTCGGAATTCGGCGAGACGTCGGAAGCCATCTACCTGACGCAGGGCTTCGTCTACGAGACGGCCGAAGCCGCCGAGGCGCGCTTCAAGGGCGAGGCGCCGGGCTTCATCTATTCGCGCTACGCCAACCCGACCGTCGACATGTTCGAAAAACGCATGTGCGCGCTCGAAGGAGCGGAAGACGCCCGCGCCATGTCGTCGGGCATGGCTGCGGTTGCGGCGGCGCTGCTGTGCAGCATCAAGGCCGGCGACCATGTCGTCGCCGCGCGCGCGCTGTTCGGCTCCTGCCGCTGGATCGTCGAGACGCTGATGCCGAAATACGGCGTCGAAACGACGCTGGTCGACGGCACCAGGCTGGAGCAGTGGGAGGCGGCCGTCCGCCCGACGACGAAGCTGTTCTTCCTCGAGAGCCCGACGAACCCGACGCTTGAGGTGGTCGACATCGCCGCGGTGGCGGCGATCGCCAACCGGGCGGGTGCGCGCGTCGTGGTCGACAACGTCTTCGCCACGCCGCTGCAGCAGAAGCCGCTGGAACTCGGCGCCCACGTCGTCGTCTATTCGGCCACCAAGCACATCGACGGACAGGGGCGTTGCCTCGGCGGCATCGTGCTCTCCGACAAGAAGTGGATCGACGAGAACCTGCACGACTACTTCCGCCACACCGGGCCGAGCCTGTCGCCGTTCAACGCCTGGACCCTGCTCAAGGGCCTGGAAACACTGCCGCTGCGCGTACGCCAGCAGACCGAGAGTGCCGCCGGCATCGCCAACCACCTCGCCAGTCACGGCGCCATCGAGCGGCTGATCTATCCGGGCCGGGCGGATCACCCGCAGGCAGACATCATCAAGCGGCAGATGAAGGGCGGCTCCACGCTCGTCTGCTTCGACGTGGCCGGAGGCAAGAAGGCCGCCTTCGCCCTGCAGAATGCGTTGAAGATCGTCAAGATCTCCAACAATCTCGGCGATTCCAAGAGCCTGATCACGCATCCGGCGACGACGACGCACAAAAACCTCTCCGACGCCGCCCGTGCCGAACTGGGCATCGGCCCCGGAACACTGCGCCTGTCGGTCGGGCTGGAGGACATCGGCGACCTGCTCGACGACATCGACACGGCGCTGAAGGCCGCCGCCTGAGGCGCGACTGGCGCGCCGTGCCGGCCGCGTTATATTCGAAGCGCGGAGGATCGCCATGTACCGTGCGGTGACGCGCGACATCGAAGTGAGTGTCGAGCCGTTCTATCTCCCCGAACGGTCGGACCCGTCGGCAGCGCGCTACGTATGGGCCTACCGCGTCACCATCGCCAACGGCTCCGGCCAGGCGGTGAAGCTCCTGTCGCGCTACTGGCGCATCACCGACGGCAACGGCCACGTCGAGGAGGTGCGCGGGCCGGGCGTGGTCGGCGAACAGCCGGAGCTCGATCCCGGCGACAGCTACCAGTACACGTCCGGATGCCCGCTCGCGACGCCATCGGGCATCATGGTCGGCCGCTACACCATGCGCGGCGCCGGCGGGGCGATGTTCGACATCGACATACCGGCCTTTTCGCTGGACCTGCCCGGCCAGGCACGGACGGTCAACTGAACCCACGTTAAGATGAGGGGAGGTTTCCATCCCCCCGCCGATCAGTTCGCGGCGACAAACTCCGCAGGATCGAAGACGTATTCGGTCGAACAGAACTCGCAATTGACGCGGATGGCGCCCGCTTCGGTGCTGTCGACGATCTCCTCCGCGCTGAAGCCGGCAAGGATGCCGCGGATCTTGTCACGCGAGCAGGAACACTCGTCGGCGACCGGGAGCGGGTCGTAGACCCTGACCCCGTGCTCGTGGAACAGACGGTAGAGAAGCCGCTCGGCACCGACGGTCGGATCGATCAGTTCGTCCGGCTCGACGGTCTCGAACAGGGCCAGCAACTCGCGCCAGGCGTCGTCGGTCTGGTCCTCGACTTCATTTTCCACGTCGCCGCCGCCCGGCAGGTCAGGCAGCCGCAGGCGCTCCGGCGCGTCGGGCAGGAACTGCGCGAGCACGCCGCCGGCGCGCCAGCGGTCGCGGGCGTCGCCGGGCAGGCGCATGCGGGCGACCGCGAGGCGCACGTCGGTCGGGATCTGCTCCGACTGGCGGAAGTAGGCGCGCGCGACATCCTCCATCGAGGACCCGTCAAGCTGGACGATGCCCTGATAGCGCTGCATATACGGACCTTGGTCGATGGTGAAGGCAAGCACGCCCTTTCCGAGCAGCGCTTCGGGAGAGTCCTCGCTCGCCGCGACCGCGGCGTCCAGCCGGTCCCGGTCGAAGCGCGCATAGGCGCGCAGGGAGCGCGGCGCGGTGAAGTCGGCGACGAGGAGATCGACCGGCCCGTCGGAGCGGGTCTGCAGGATCAGCTTGCCGTCGAACTTCAGCATCGTGCCGAGCAGCACGGTCAGCACGGAAGCCTCCGCGAGAAGGCGGGCGACGGGCGCCGGATAGTCGTGGCGCGCAAGAATCTGGTCGAGCATCGGCCCCATCTGGACGATGCGTCCGCGTACGTCGAGCGGCGCCACCTCGAAGGGAACGACATGGTCGTCGCCGGCGAAGTCGAAATCCCCGAGGGTGCGGTTGTCGTCGGTCACGTGTGCAGCTTCCAGCATGGCGGGTCTCCGGCGCGTCGTCGGCTTCCGGAAACGCCTGTTTCGCGGATCGGGGCATCCCGACCCTCGGCAGGGCTCTTTCGGCCGGCACGCCAATCTGTGGGTGATGGCCAGGAGATAGGCATCGCCGCGATCGGTATCAACCCGCGTCGATTTCCAGCGGTGCCTCAGGCGCCGAGGCACCAGGCAAGGACGGCCTTCTGCGCGTGGAGGCGGTTTTCCGCCTCGTCGAAGACGACGGAGTGCGGGCCGTCGATGACCTCGTCGGTGACTTCCTCGCCGCGATGGGCGGGCAGGCAGTGCATGAACAGGGCGTCGGGCTTGGCGCGGCTCATCAGGGCCGCATTCACCTGGTAGGGCACGAACACGTTGTGGCCGCGCGCCCGGTGCTCCTGCCCCATCGACACCCAGGTATCGGTGACCACGCAGTCGGCGCCGTCGACCGCTTCCTCGGCGGAGCGCGTCACGACGACCTCGCCGCCGTTCCGCCGGGCCCAGTCGACGTGCTTCGGGTCCGGTTCGCTGCCCTCCGGCACGGCGACGTTGACGCGGAAGCGGAAGCGGGCCGACGCCTCGAGCAAAGAGTGCAGGACGTTGTTGCCGTCGCCCGTCCAGGCGAAGGTCTTCCCGGCAATGCTGCCGCGATGCTCCTCGTAGGTCATCACGTCGGCCATGATCTGGCAGGGATGCGTATCGTCCGTAAGGCCGTTGATGACGGGCACCGTGGCGTGCTCGGCAAGCTCAAGAAGACGGTCGTGGGCGGTGGTGCGGATCATGATCACGTCGACATAGCGCGACAGGACCTTCGCAGTGTCGGCGATCGTCTCGGAGCGGCCGAGCTGCATCTCGGCGCCGGTGAGCATGAGGGTCTCGCCGCCGAGCTGGCGCATGGCGACATCGAAGGAGACGCGCGTGCGCGTCGACGGCTTCTCGAAGATCATCGCCAGCACCTTGCCGTCGAACGGGCGGCTGCGCTCGCCCGCCTTGATGCGGCTCTTGCGCGCGGCGGCGTCGTCGAGGATGGCGCGAAGGTCGGCTGACGACATCGCGGACAGGTCGGTGAAGTGGCGGATCGAGGTGCCCATCGGCTGGTTCCGTTCTCAGCTGGCCGCAACCGGCGCGGCGACGAGGCCGCGCACGCCGTCGCGGAGACGCCGGAGCGCCTCGCGGATCTCGTCGTCGGTCACGGTGAGCGGCGGCAGGAGCCTGAGGACGTTGTCTCCGGCCGGCACCGCGAGCAGCTTCTCCTCGCGCAGCGCCATGTTCACCGCTGCATTGGGCAGGCGGCACTTGACGCCGAGCATCAGGCCGATGCCACGGATCTCCTCGATCGCCGAGGGAAATTCGTCGGCGATCGCCGCGAGCCCCTGCTTGAGAAGCAATGCCTTGCGCGAAACCTCGTCGAGAAAGCCATCGGCCAGAACCACGTCGAGCACGGCATTGCCGACGGCCATGGCCAGCGGATTGCCGCCGAACGTCGTGCCGTGGACGCCGGGCGTCATGCCGACCGCGGCGGCGTCGGTGGCGAGGCAGGCGCCCATCGGGAAGCCGCCGCCGATGCCCTTGGCGATCGCCATGATATCGGGCGCAACCCCCGACCACTCGTAGGCGAAGAGCTTGCCGGTGCGGCCGATGCCGCACTGGACCTCGTCATAGATCAGCAGCAGGCCGTGGCGGTCGCACAGCTCGCGCAGCCGCTTGAGGAACGCGGTCGACGCCGGGCGGATGCCGCCCTCGCCCTGTACCGGCTCGATCAGGATCGCCGCCGTCTCCGGGCCGATCGCCCTCTCGACAGCGGCTTCGTCGCCGAACGGAACCTGGTCGAAGCCCTCGACCTTGGGTCCGAAACCCTCGAGATACTTCTGCTGGCCGCCGGCGGCGATGGTGGCCAGCGTCCTGCCGTGGAACGCGCCCTCGAAGGTTATGGTGCGGAAACGGTCGGCGTTGCCGTTGACGTAATGATGGCGCCGGGCGGTCTTGATCGCGCATTCCAGCGCTTCCGCGCCGGAATTGGTGAAGAATACCTTGTCGGCGAAGGTCGCCTCGACCAGGCGCTCGCCGAGCCGGCGCTGGCCGGGGATCTCGTAGAGATTGGAAACGTGCCAGAGCTTCGCCGCCTGCTCGGTGAGCGCCGCGACGAGATGCGGATGGCCGTGCCCGAGCGAATTCACCGCGATGCCGCCGGCGAAATCGAGGTACCGCTCGCCGTCTCCCGCCACCAGCCAGGAACCCTCGCCGCGCTCGAATGCAAGAGGAGCCCGGGCAAAGGTCTCGTAAAGCGCCGAACCGCTCATTATCTGTCACTCCGGGAAAGCAGGGAAACGTCCGGCCCCGAGCGCCGGCCGATCCTTCCAGCGGCCTGAAAACAATCAAAAAAGCCGCCCAAAAGGCGGCTTGGCGGTTATATCCGCGTTTTTGGCCATCAAGTCAACGAAAAGGTCGCCGAAACGCATGACGGCCGCCTTCCCGACAAGCTCCGCGCCAGCCTGCGGTGGCAAGTTGGGGAAAACCGAAAAAACAGATTCAGGCTGGGTCGCCGACTCTTGTCACGGAGTCAATGGATACGGTAGTTAGCAGAGAACGAAGACTAGATTTCGTGCGGCGGACCAATCACCCCAATAGATGTGGTGCTGTCTCGGCGAGTGCCGGGGGTCGGTTGGATTCCGAAATCCGCATGTTGCTTTCAGGAGCAAGTGCTTATGAACTGGACTGACGAACGCGTCGATCTCCTGCGCAAGCTCTGGTCGGAAGGCCTGAGCGCCAGCCAGATCGCCGCCCAACTCGGCGGGGTGAGCCGCAACGCGGTCATCGGCAAGGTGCACCGCCTCAAACTGTCGAGCCGAGGCCGCAGCACGGCCACGCCGGCACGCCAGAAGAAGGCCGTGCAAGCCGCCGCGACCAAGGCGGTCAGCCGCGCCGCGACGACGCGCCCGATGACAGTGTCGGTCGGCGCGACGGCGCTGCAAACGCAGTTCGACGCCGAGCCGGTCGCGAGGCAGTATCTGCGCCCGCAGCAGGACGTCGTCGTGCCGATCTCGCGACGCCTGCAACTCGTGCAGCTGAGCGAGCGGACCTGCAAATGGCCGAACGGCGATCCGCTGTCGGAGGATTTCAGCTTCTGCGGCAACGACTGCGCCGACACCGGTCCCTACTGCCGCTATCACGCGAAGATTGCCTACCAGCCCGCCGCGGAACGCCGCCGCAGCCGCTGACGGCCACTTTCGCCGGAAGCCGATCCTCGGGGACGTTTGCGGCTAACGCTCTGCGGTCTCGCGCGCGTCCAACATGACCTTGTGGCTCTTGTCTTCCTTCGAGCGCTCGGGCGGCATCTGCTCACCGGTGACGATGTAGTAGACCGTCTCGGCGATGTTGGTGGCATGGTCGCCGATGCGCTCGATGTTCTTCGCGCAGAACAGAAGGTGGGTGCAGGCCGAGATGTTGCGCGGATCCTCCATCATGTAGGTCAGGAGCTCGCGGAACAGCGACGTGTACATCGCGTCGATGCGATCGTCGCGGTCGCGGACGAAGGCGATCTTCTCGACGCTGCGCGAGGCATAGGCGTCGAGGACTTCCTTCAACTGGGTCAGCGCCAGCTCGGCCAGCGACTGCAGCCCGCGGAACAGACTTACCGGCTGCCGTTCGCGGGCAATCGCACCGACGCGCTTGGCGATGTTCTTGCCGAGGTCGCCGACGCGCTCGAGGTCGGCCGAAATGCGGATTGCGCCGATAATCTCGCGTAGGTCGGCGGCCATCGGCTGGCGCTTGGCGATGATGACGATCGCCTTGTCGTCGACTTCGCGCTGACCCGCATCCAGCAACTCGTCGTCCCCGATCACCTTGGCGGCAAGACTGCCGTCGGAATGCACGAGGGCCGCGACCGCCTCGTCGACCATGCGCTCGGCGTGGCCGCCCATGGCTCCGATCCGCGTGGCCAGGAACTTCAATTCCTGATCGTAGGCGCGCATCGTGTGCTGGGATTGCATGGTCTCGTCTTCCTCCCGCCGCGGCGGCGACTCGGGCTCCGCTCCGGCCTTACAAAGCTAAGCTAATGCGGTGACGGAAAAAAGAAACCGCGACCGCGCAGCTCAGCGCGCCGAGGTGGGCGGCGGGAAGTGGGCGGTAAAGGTCGAACCGGAGCCGACCGCCGAATGGACGTCGAGCCAGCCGCCATGCCGGGTGAGAATGTGCTTGACGATGGCGAGTCCCAGCCCCGTCCCCTTCCGCGAACGGCTGGACTCGACATCGACACGGTAGAAACGTTCGGTGATGCGCGGAATATGCTCCTCGGCGATGCCCGGCCCGTAATCCCTGAACCGCACCTGGACGCCGTCCCTCGCGCCAGTCGCTGAAGGTACGATTTCGACCTCGACGCGGCCGCCCGACTGGCCGTACTTAATGGCGTTCTCGAGCAGGTTCTCGAAGACCTGGAACAGTTCGTCGCGGTCGCCCGACACCCACGACGGATTGTCGGGCATGCGCCGCTCGACGGTGACGCCGGATTCCGCTGCAAGCGGCCCGAGCGAATCGACAACGGCGTCGACGATGCCGCGCACGTCGAGCGGCGTACCCGTCCGCGCATACGGCTTCATCTCGAGTCGGGACAGCGACAGCAGATCGTCGATCAAGCGCGCCATCCGCCCGGTCTGGTCCTGCATGATCTTGAGGAAATGCTCGCGCGCCGACGGGTCGTTCTTTGCCGGACCACGCAGCGTCTCGACGAAGCCCGCAATGGACGCCAGCGGCGTGCGTAGTTCGTGGCTCGCATTGGCGATGAAGTCGGCGCGCATGCGGTCGATGCGGCGGGCTTCCGACTGGTCCTTGAAAACCAGCGCGAGCAGGCCGTCTTCCCGGCCGACGGCGGACGCCGTCACGCGAAAGACCCGCTCGAGCGGAACGCGCTCGACATAGTCGATGGCACGCGCCGTGGCGGCATCGGCGAGCACGCCTTCGATCAGTGCGTGCATCTCGGGGGCGCGGAAGCGGAGATGAAGCGCCATGCCCGGCGCCAGTTGCCCGAAAGCGACGACCGCCGCCGGATTGACGTGGACGATGACCCCGTGCGCGTCGAAGAGGATCATCGGATCGGGCACGGCGGCGGCCAGATCCCGGGAGCCAACGCCGTCGAGCGGGTCGCTGCCGTCGCGGTCGGCCTCGCGCGACCGGCCGACGACCATTCGCCGCGGCGCGGCGATCGCCACGGCCGCCACGCCGGCGATAGCGAGCGCAGGAACGAGCCAGCCGGGCTCGGGCAGCGCCGCCACGACGGCTACCGCAACCGTCGCGGCGGCAAGGGTCCAGCGGCTTTCGATCAACCGCCCCAGAACCCACGCCATCGGCCGGGCGCCGTCGTCGCCTTGCTCGCTCATGGCCGGCTTTTGTCCCTCCGCGGACACTGGACCGCATCGCGGCCTCCCAATAGCATGGCGGCGAAAACTGGAAAGGGTCGATTCACAATGGCGGCGAAGGACAATGGCGTCGGCTCGGTAAAAGGAGTGGCGATTACCATAAACGGCAAGGAGCGCCGTTTCGACATCGACGATCCGAAACTGCCCGAGTGGATCGACAAGAACTCGCTGTCCGCTGGCGGCTACCCCTATGGCGACAAGATGCCGGCCAAGGAATACGAGGCAGCGCTCGAGCGTCTGCAGATCGAATTGGTGAAGCTGCAGGCATGGATGCAGAAGACCGGCGAGCGCGTGCTCGCGGTCTTCGAAGGCCGCGATGCGGCAGGCAAAGGCGGTACGATCTTTGTCGTCCGCCAGTACATGAATCCGCGCACGGCGCGGAACGTCGCGCTGACCAAGCCGACGGAGACCGAGCGCGGCCAGTGGTACTACCAACGTTATGTCGGGCAGTTCCCGACCGCGGGCGAGTTCGTCACGTTCGACCGCTCCTGGTACAATCGTGCTGGGGTCGAACCTGTGATGGGTTTCTGCACACCGCAGGAGCACGCCAGGTTCCTCGACGAGACACCGCATTTCGAGCAGCAGATCGTCAACGACGGCATCCATTTCTTCAAGTTCTGGCTGAACATCGGCCGGGAAACCCAGCTCGAGCGTTTCCACGACCGCCGGCACAGCCTGCTGAAGAACTGGAAGTTCTCGCCGATCGACGTCGCCGGCATGGCCAAGTGGGACGACTATACGCGCGCCCGAGACCTCATGCTCGACCGCACCCATACCGACCACGCGCCCTGGGCTGTGGTCAGGGCGAACGACAAGCGCCGGGCACGGCTGGCGGTGATGCGCAAGATCCTGCTTGCCATGCCCTATGAAGGACGCGACCTCGCGGCGATCGGCAAGAACGATCCCAAGATCATCGGCGAAGGACCGGCATTCCTGGAGCGGGCGACGGGCTGAGCCCGGCTGCGATCGATCCTGCGCTTGCCCCGCGACGAGGTGGGTGGTGGGTTTTCGCCCAGAAGTACGGCGCGCGCCAGAGCTGGACGACGGATTTCAAGGCCGCCAGGGAAAGCATCAGCCAATAGACGGGCGTGAAGACGACCGCCTTCCAGAAGCCGCGCCGCTCATTTCGCGTCAGCGTCTGCCAGCCGAGCAAAACGAAGGACGCATAGCCGCAAGCGATATTCACCGCGTCTACGGCCAGGAGGCCGTGCTGCCGCGTGCTGAGCGGATAGCCCGCTGCAAACCGGGCGGCGAGAGCGAAGATTGTCGCGACCATGATCGGATGGGCGAAGGCCGACAAGACCATGCCGACGAAGAGGATCTGCGAGACGATGAAGGAGCCGAGTCCGAGTTCGCGCAGGAGCCGGACCGGATCGCGCATATGGACCAGCCATGTGAGCAGCCAGCCCTTGAACCAGCGCGTTCGCTGCGGCAGCCACGTGGCGAAGTCGGTGGGTGCCGCCTCCCGGGTCGGACGCGAGATTGTCTCAGTGCGGTAGCCGTGCCGCGACAGGCGGATGGCGAGGTCGGCGTCCTCGGTGACGTTGTGCGGATCCCAGCCGCCCACCTCCTCGAGAAGGCTGCGGCGGAAGTGCGGCCTTATGTAGCAAAAGCACCAACGTTCCGCACGACCTAAAGCGCTGATTCCACTAGAATTCGCGCATGAGACCAGCCCGCACCGACACCTTCGAACATACTATCACCGGCCTTCTTACCAAGCGCGCCGATCTGTTCAACGAAGCCGAGCGCATACGCGACCGCCTGGCGGAGATCAGGAACGACATAGGCGCGATAGACCGCACCTTGTCCGTCCTCGGCTACAAGGGCGATCTGGACGCCGCCATGCCTCGCCAGAAGCGCGAAGTCATCTTCGGCAAGGGCGAACTGTCCAAGGCGATCTATGGCGAACTGCGCACCGCTACAGGGCCGTTGTCCAGCCGCGACATAGCCCGAGAGATCGTCGCCATGAGGGGCGAGGACGCGCGGGACAGGAAGTACCTCGCCGACCTCACCAAGCGCGTGAGTAAGGCGCTACGGGCCATGCGCGAGGCTGGCGAAGTGCGGAGCGTGACGGACGCAAAGGGGA
>CAJPFN010000053.1 GCA_905339215.1 Rhizobiaceae bacterium | reverse complement strand
GGCCGCGCCGCGCCCCGGCCGGCCTCGCCGGGCCTGCGCATTTTGCGCGCCGACCGGCTTGCAATTGTCTCCTCCAGTCGCTAGGTAGCAGCGCAGATCGGAGACCGGCCTCACGCGGGCCGGCACGAGGGCCGTTATGAAACGGTCCGGCGCGCGCCCGTAGCTCAGCTGGATAGAGCACCAGACTACGAATCTGGGGGTCAGGAGTTCGAATCTCTTCGGGCGCGCCATTCACGAACAAAACTGGGCACTGCGGCCGGCGCCGCGCCGCCGCGCATCACCAGCCGCTCAAGAACGGTCCTTCGCCCGCGAATCCTGATCTCGTTGTCATCGACTTCGACCTGGTCGATGACGGAGCGGATGTAGGCGCGGCGGAAGGGCGTTTCGCCCTCCAGCACATTCGCGCGCATGATTTCGGTGAACGCGGCGATCCGCTCTTCCGTGACGCGGGCGGCGGGATTGAGTTCGCCGGCGGCGCGGTCGAGCGCGACCTGCGCGATGTCGCGCTCGCTCTTTGCTGCCGCGATCCTGTCTTTAAGGGTCGGGTCCGAAAGGTCGGCAAAGCCCTTTTCGACAAGCTCGTAGAGGCGGCCCAGGCGGGTTTGCGCGTCGGTCAGCTTTGACCGCAGCGACGCAAGCCGCCGGCCATGATCCTCATCACGCGCATCCTGCCGCTTCATAAGGCCTTCCAGCAGGCGGCCTACGCGGTCGGGGGTCAGAAGGCTATCGGCAAGGCTTTGCGTGACGGCCCGATCCAGCCGGTCCATGGGGACGGCCCGGCCCTTGCAGGCAGACTTTCCCTTCTGCGCACTCGCGGCGCAGGCATAGTAACGGTAGCGCCCTGACTTCCCGGTGCGCAGCGTCATCCCGCCGCCGCAGCTCGCGCAGGTGGCGACGCCCGTCAGCAGGATCGGACCCGTGACGGTGCGCGGCGGCGTGGTCTTCGGGTTGCGCGCCTTGAGCGCCGCCTGCACGGCGTCGAAGGCGGGCGCATCGATGATCGGCTCGATGGCGACCGCGATATGCTGGTCGTCCGGCTTCACCGCCTTCGTCTTCCAGTCGGTGCGGTTGAAGCGGTATTCGCCCTTGTAGGCGGGATTGGTGATGAGCTTGTGCAGCGGCCCGATTCCCCAGCGCGCGCCGCGGCGGGTGCGGTAGCCGTGGTCGTTGAGCCACGTCGCCAGCGCCTTCACACCCATGGGGCCGCAGCGTCCGTCGCCTTCCTTCAGCAGCCGGAACATCAGCCTCACGACTTCGGCTTCCACCGGATCGACGGCAAGGCGCTTCTTGGTCTTCGCGCCGCGCTGTTCCGCCGCCACCACGGCATAGCCGTAAGGGGCGGCAGCGCCATTCCAGAAGCCCTGCCGGGCGTTCTCCTGCATCGCGCGCAGAACATGCTTGCCGTTCTCCTTCGACTGGTATTCGTCGAACAGGGCAAAGACCTGCCGCACCATCACGCTCATGGGGTCGTCCCCAAGGTCCTGCGTGATGCTGACAAGGCGCACGCCGTTCTTGCGCAGGCGGCGCACATGGTATTCGAGCGCGAAATGGTCGCGCGCGAAGCGGCTGAAGGAATGGACGACGATCACATCGAACGGGCTGCCATCACCCGTAGCGAGATCGAGCAGCCGCTGTAGCTCTGGGCGGCGGTCATCGGTGCCGCTGGCGCCGGGCTCGACGAATTCGCCTGCGACTTCCCAGCCCTTGGCAGCACAGTAGGCGAGCGCGTGCCGGCGCTGGTCGGGGATGGAAAGATCGTTCTCCGCCTGCCTGCCGGTCGATACGCGCAGATACAGCGCGGCCCGCTGCCCGGGGGCAGCGTCCGGCAGCGGGACGGACTTCAGTGCCTGGAAATGCCCCTTGTGTTTCATGACCCCTCCAGCACGCGCGCGCGACGCCGGAGTGTTTCAGGACTTTGCGGCACTTCCGAGTCGGAGCGCCTCAAAGCGCCGGAAATACGCGGATTTTCGCGGCGAATGTCGCCCGCCAAGACAGCGCGCAAAGCTTCCGCCAGGAAGGCTTCGACTGCATCCAGCTCGGCATCGAGAACTGGCAGGTCGGGGGACAGATCGCTGACGATCCTCCAGCCGCCGTCGTTGCGGTCGCCGGCGGCGGCCGCAACGGGCAGGCGTTCGCGATGGCCGGGCGTGCGGCCGCGCATCGGAGGAGTCCTTGATCTTTAGGGGTGGTGAACATGAGGACGGCTACCAGTCGCCGTCCTCGTCCCAGTCGTCGGGGTGGCGCATCCCGCCGCCGGGATCGAGGCGGCGCGATCTGAATTCCTCGTAATAGGGCTCCATCCGGCGCCGGTGGTCGGCGGCCAGCGCGTAGAGAAACGCGCGGTAGATATGAGCGAGGCGGACCTGCCGGCGGCTGAGCCGCTCGCGCTTCAGCAGTGCCGCGAACGCTTCGCGTTCGCCTTCGGGCGCGATGCACCGGTGGTCCGGCATCGCGTTGCAGCTGTAGGCCAGCCGCGAGACTATCGCGATGAAATTGCGCTCGCCCTCGTGCGGCTCAGGCACGAAGTTCCGGCGGACCTCGAAGATGATGTGCCGGTGCATGAAGGTATGGACTTCCGGCAGGGGATGAGTCACGGCAGCCTCCGTCGCTTGAGCGTCTGCCGCACAGATGGCGGTTCGCGGCGCCGCGTTTCCGCGCGGAAACCGCGTGGTCGCCGGCCTTCAGGGCCGCAGCCCCGGCGTGCGGAGCCGGATCATCCGGTCCACCGCCGCGAGGCTGGCGACCGCGTCGCGCGCGGCCGGCGAGCCGGGCCGCGCCGCCGCCAGCGCGCGCAGGGTTTCGCCGCGCAGCACATGGAGTTCGTGCAGTGTCCGGGACTGGAGCCAGGTGTTGGTGAGAATGCGGGACATCGCGTTTTCCTTTCCGTTTTCGGCCCCGACGATCAGGGCCTTCGGCCCGCACACAGGATCATCGGCACGGCAGGCCCCTGATCGGCCGGACGGAAAGGGAAGAAGGGAAATGAGATGGCGCGCAGGAGCGCCAGCCCGGCGAACGGACCCGGCGCTGCGGCGAACTCGTGCTGCCGAAACCCGCGCGTGCAAGGCGTGCTGAAAGCCGCGATTTGTTGAAAGAGGCGCGAAGGCTGCGCTATACTGAAAGTATATTTTGTTGATTATGCTTTGGATGATTGTCGTGTCTATTTTGATCCGCATCACCGGCGAGATGACCCTCGCTCAGATGCGCCAGGCCCTCTTCGAGGCCATCTGCGAACTGGAAGACGAGCTGGCCATCGGCCACACGCAGAGCGCTTCGCTCTTCATCAACCCCACGAACGGACTCGGCGACAAGGTTGTTGCGCGCAACAGCCTTGGAGGAGTCGTGTCACGGGTGACGAAGAAAGGGCCATACCGCCCCGCGGCGGAGGAATACAACATCTGACCGCGGGCACAGAGAAGAAGGGGGGAGCGACAGGATGAAACTGCCGCCGTGCTATATCGGGCTGGAGGAAGCCCGCCAGGTCCTTGCCGAGATCGGTATCGACCTCAATCCGCGCCAGATGAAACGCGCCGCCGACCGCGACGCGAAAGGGAACCGCAAGCTGCCGTTCTTCGTCGATCCGGTCGAAGGAACCCTCAAGATCGAGAAAAATACATTGGTCGCCGTGTACAGCGATCTGCAAAACAAAGCGATGGGGGACTTTAACAATAACTGTTGACTGGTTCGTTCTTATTTTGTTCTATAAACACTAACCAATAACATTACACAGATTTATGGCAGACATCAGGAAACGCACGGGCAGCAAAGGAACAACCTACCAGGTCAGATACGCAAGCCCGGAAGCCAAGTCTCGCTATGCGTATGCGACGTTTGACACGCTGAAGGAGGCGCGTCAGTTCCGTGAAAGTGGAGAAATCATCCGCGCGGGAAGGCCGGCACCGGCGGAAACGCGAACCGTTTCTGAAGCCACCGACCTTTGGCTTCGCGCCTGCGAGAAGGAAGGCCTGAACGGGCGCGAACCGGTTACGCGATATACCTTGAAGAACTACGAGTACCGTGCCGAGATCATCAAGGCTTACGCATGGCCGAAAGAGCTATCGCACTTGACTACGCCTGACGTGGTGGCGTTCCGCTCCTGGCTGCTTCAGGGCGACTATAGTAGGGCCGTTGCCAGCAAGGTGCTCTCCACCTTTCACTCGGTCATGAAGGAAATGACCGTACGCGGCGTCATATCCCACAATCCCGCAATCGGCGTCAGCGTGCGCGCGGACTCCCGTTATGCGGCGCCGGTATCCATTCCATCGAAGAGGGAAATTGCAGAGCTGCTGGCGGCAGCAGACAGGCTCGCGGCCTCGTCGAACAAGCTGACAGCCAAAACATGGCGGCGCTATCGTCCGATGCTGTATCTTGCGGTCGATTCCGGCATGCGGCCCCAGGAGTATATTGCGGCGGCCCGCAGCGCGCTTCGCGACAATGGCATCCTCGTTGACCGTGCTGTTGAGGGTGGCGGGACAGAGATAACCGTCACCAAGACCCCCTCGGGCCGGCGGTTTGTGGAACTCAGCCCTGCGACCGTTTCAATCCTCCGGGAATACATCGAGAACCACAGCGTGAAGAACGATCACGATCTCATATTCACCACCGACAATGGCGGCTGGCTATGCAGGCGCAACTGGCAGCGCAGGGGGTTTGATGCCGCATGCGAGGAAGCCGGACTCGTCGTGCCTGTTGTAGTCGATGGCAAGCCGCTCGTTGTGGATGGGGAGGCAGTTCTTCAGCCGAAATACAGGCCTTACGATCTCAGGCATTTCTACGCGTCGATGCTGATCGAGCGAAAAATCAACCTGAAGAAGATCCAGGCCTTGATGGGTCATGCCAACATCGAAACGACATTGAACGTGTACGGGCATTTGCTGGAGGATGAAAAAGGTGAGACAATATCAGCTATAGGCTTGCTCAGTGAGGTTTCCGGTATTTCTTGTGGCAAATCTGTGGCGAGAGCAGGCTAGAAGCCGCGGAAACCTTGGACTTTTGTTGCATGGGGTGCAAGGGGTCGCAAGTTCGAATCTTGTCACTCCGACCATTTTTAAATCACTTACTTAGCAAAATACTACGGAAACAAAACTGGATTTTGGGTGCTTTTTGCCACAAAATCCGGGTCCCCTGAAACCCGCAGAAATCCTTGCGAGTCCGCGCCGGCCCGATTGGGCTTGTGGCGCGTTTGTGGCAAATTCCCGGGCCGTGTTTCGCAGCAATTCGCGACCAGAATAGTCGAAGTATGAGCCAGGCCGACCGCATCCGGACCCATGTCTATGAAAACTATATCGCCTCTGCACGACGCGGCGGAAGCGAATCGGTGACGATTCGCGCGGGCGACATTCACGCCGAAATGGGCCTGGTGAACGCCATGCCGGCGGTATGCAGTGCCCTCCGCAGCAGCAAGTTCGAAGACATGGCGGGCGTCACAACCATTTCGGTCACCGGCCCGCAGTTCGGGGCCAGTGTCTTTTTCACGTTTGCGCTGACGGCGGAAGCGCCACGGCGGCATCGGGAACAGGCGCCGCAAGCCCGTCCGGTTGGGCGATCGGTTGCCTTTGAAGCGAATGACTATGCCGATGCCGTCTTTCTGGTTTCGTGCGTCAGCAGCAAAGGCGACCAGCCCGCGCCCGCGCGGCTTCTTTATCAGTCCGACTGGTTCGTCAAA
Organism: Rhizobiaceae bacterium; assembly: GCA_905339215.1. GTDB lineage: Bacteria > Pseudomonadota > Alphaproteobacteria > Rhizobiales > Rhizobiaceae > DUSC01. The sequence continues at coordinate 86,145 of CAJPFN010000053.1, read as the reverse complement.
GCCCGCGCCTTTGTCGAAGCGCGCAGCGCTCCATGGTTCATCCTTTCGGCCCTGCATGGCGTGGTGCCCCCGGATGACGTGATCGTCCCCTACGAGCGCACGCTGAATACCATGCCTGTCGAGGAACGGCGCCAATGGGCTGCCATGGTCCAAGCGCAGCTTGCGCCGCTTCTGGCGGGGAGGCCCCGGGTCGTCTTTCTGGCCGGGCAGCGCTACCGCGAGCATCTCGCGCCGGCGCTTGCCCGTGACGGCTTCCAGATTGAACTACCGATGGAAGGCCTGCGGATCGGGGAGCAGCTCGCATGGCTGTCGGCACGCACATGAGCCGGCTGGAGGACACAAGGCGGCTCTACGCACTGCTTGACCAGCTGGAGACCGCATCCGGCGGCAAGAGGCACCTGAACGATCTCGGCACCGCTTCGCGCTGGCCACGGCGCGGAGTCTATTTCTTCTTCGAGCCGGGTGAGCACCGCAGCGGCAGTGGCGATGGTCCCCGGCTGGTCCGGATCGGCACGCACGCGTTAGGGAGCGGCGCGCGTTCGACATTGCATCAGAGGCTCCGCCAGCACGCCGGCAGATCGGGCGGCGCCAGCGGCAATCATCGCGGCTCGATTTTCCGGCTTCTGGTCGGCGAGGCGCTGATCGCGCGCGGCGACTGCGCGGCTTGCGCGTCCTGGGGCGTGAAGGGGGACATCGGCAAGGCGGCAGCGGCGCTCACCGCAAATAGGCAGGACCTCGCCTCGTCAGAAGGCCCGGTGGAGGCGGCGGTTTCGACCTGGCTTGCCCGCTTGCCGTTTCTCCGGCTTGCCATCGACGACGAGCCGGGGCCGGACTCGCTACGCGGCTATATCGAGCGGAACACGATCGCGCTTACGAGCTGCCATTCATGGGAAACGATCGACCCGCCGTCATCCGCATGGCTGGGCCACTTTTCCGGACGCTCCCGCGTCCGGCAGTCCGGCCTCTGGAATCAACGTCACGTCGAGGACACCTATGAGCCGGCATTCCTCGACGTGCTGCAATCGCTCATCGAGCGGGTTTAGCGCGGCGCTCCGGCGCTTCCAGTGCCATCAGTTCTCGCGTTACATCCCAGGCATAACCGACGCCCTCCCTGTCACCCTCCCGCGCGAGCCGTGTGACCTTCAGGTCGAAAAGGTCCTCGATGATGTTGCGGTTGGCCGCGCGCATTGCCCGGGCTTCGTCCTTCGGCTTCGGCAGGTCGTCCCTTGGAGCGCAGAGCCAGCCCTGCATGTCCTCGACAACCGCCGCCAGGGCGTCGTTGTAGCTGTGCCCGCAGACCTCGACTAGAAACCGGACGATCCTTGCCGGCGAGTATGCGGGATGGCCTTCCGCGTCCGCCGGAGCGCCATACTCCTGTCCGTATCGGGCGAAGTCGCGGGCAGCCTCGTCCGGGTCGTCAAGGTTGCTGCCGCTGCAAAGCCCGACCATCTCCTCATAGCGCATCAGGTCACGGTGGATGTCATCATAGCGCATCAGGTCACGGTGGATGTCATCGTTCATGGCGCTCACGCCGGGCCAATCCGGCCCGCCTTTCTCCGGGTGTTTTGATTGCGGCACGGCGGCTATGCCCTGCCACCGCGATGATTTTCGTGTCCGTCACGGGCTGCCCTGCGACGGGCTTCCTCAAGGATTGACGCGATCGTCCGGCCGGTGGCGCCGGCCCGTCAAACCCCGCCCGCACCACTCCCGCCGCTGCGCGCCGGGACCGTGTTAGGGCCTGACCGTCCGGCTCAATCCCCCGGCCTCCTGCCCTCGCGTCTTTCGGAAAACCCCGGCGCAAAGGAGCAGGATCATGTCGGACACCAACGAAACCCCGCGGCAGGACATCTACAGCCGCATCACCGCCAGCGTCGTCGAAGCGCTGGAGCGCGGCGTGAAGCCGTGGACCCAGCCCTGGAACGCCAGCCACGCGGCGGGCCATGTCTCCCGCCCGCTGCGGCACACGGGCGAGCCCTATAGCGGCATCAACGTGCTGACGCTCTGGTCGTCCGCGATGGGCGCGCATTACACGGCGCCGATCTGGATGACCTTCCGCCAGGCGATCGAACTGGGCGGCCATGTCCGCAAGGGCGAGAAGGGATCGCCGGTGGTCTATGCGAACAGCATCAGCCGCACCGAAACCGACGAGGCGACGGGTGATGACGCCGTCCGCAGCATCCCGTTCCTGAAGGCCTACACCGTCTTCAACGTCGAGCAGATCGAGGGCCTGCCGGGGCACTTCTACACCCGGGCCGAGAGCACCCGGAACCCGGATGAGCGCATCGCCGACGCTGAAGCCTTCTTCGCCGCGACCCGCGCCGATATCCGCCATGGGGGCGACTGCGCCTACTACAGCCCCGGGCTCGACTACATCCAGATGCCGGACTTCGCGGCCTTCCGGGACGCGCAGTCCTACTACGCGACGCTCGCGCACGAGGCGACGCACTGGACGAAGCACCAGAACAGGCTCGACCGCGATTTCGGGCGCAAGCGCTTCGGCGATGACGGCTACGCCCGCGAGGAACTGGTTGCGGAGCTGGGCGCTGCGTTCCTGTGCGCGGATCTCGGCCTGCGGCTCGAAGACCGCGACGACCATGCTGCCTATATCGGCCACTGGCTCGCGGTCCTGAAGGAGGACAAGCGGGCCATCTTCGCCGCCGCCGCGCACGCGCAGCGCGCGGCCGATTATCTCGCGGGCTTCTCCCGCCGCCAGGAGGCCGCCGCGTGAGCGGCGGCCTTCGGGTATCGGGGACAGTGCGTTCACGAGCGCCCCCCGAAGATCACCGCGAGGATAAAGAAGACCACATACCACTGCCCCCATGACAGGCGGCGCGGGGTGACCTCGCCGGTCGGCAGAGGCTCATATCGTACCTCCGCGCGCTGAACCGGCGCGGGGAACAGCGCGGCTTTCGGCCGCGCCGCCTTCACGGCGGCGGCGGCCATCTGCCCGGCGGGGCTGGCCGTGATGCGGTCGGGATTCCAGGCCGAAGCGGCCATCTCATCGCCCCAGTGCGGGTCTTTCATCATTGCCTCCTTCAGCGTTCGTGTTCGGGAAACCGGCGTCCCTTCACGGGTGCGCCGGGATATCGCCGGGCTGCGGCCCCCATTCGTCGGCGGGGGTGAGCGGCACGCCCTTGCCCTTGTTCGCCTGCGCCTCTATCAGGCTGTCGCAGGTGAGAAGGCGGGTCAGGATCGCCTGCGCTTCCTTCGGCCCGTGGACTTCGAGAATGTCGTGGCGCTGGCCGAGATACTCGAACACCACATGGAAGGCGTTCGTGTAGTAGCGCCGCGGCATCACCGCCCGGCGGCCGATCGAAGCCTTGGCCTTCTCGTATTCGTGCCGGTCCTTTTCTTCCTGCGCCCGGTCGTGCGGCAGCAGAACGAAGCGGTGCGGGTGGCGGCGATCGAAGACCTGCCAGTCTTCTTTGCCGCGCTTCATGGAAAAGCTGTCTTCCGTGAAGCGAATGTGCGTCGGCACCGCCAGCTCGTCCGCGAACAGGCGGCACAGCCAGCCATGCGCCAGCAGCGGCCCCGCGACGAACAGCGCCGCGCCCAGCAGCGGGTAGTCCTGCCGCGGCAGGCTGTAGAGGCCGATCCCCGCCCAGAAGAGGGCATGGACCGTGCCCATGATGTCGCCGTAGCGCACGGACGCGGGTGTCGGCGGGCAGGCCGTGATGTGAAACTCCGGGCGGCCATCGTCGCCGGTCACTTCCCGGGTAATGGGCGCGCCGTCGAACGGCGTGACGTGCGTTGCCATTGTTTAAACCTTTCCGGACGGCGCGTTTACTTCGCCGCGTCCACGGGCATTATGTGGAGGAAAGAACAGCCGGGATTCCGCACGGAATCCTCAAAGCAGAGGCGGAAAGGGAATGACGGCTTACACGCCATGGCATGTCGCAAGGCTGCGCAACCGCCTTGCTCTTTTTCGCAAGAACATGGGCGAGCAGGGCCGGCCGCTGACCTGGCATGTGATTGCGGACAGGCTTTGCAAATTCGAAGGCGGCGCGTTCCGGGAGGCGGAGCCGTCACTCCCCGTACTGGCCGAGGCGCTGCGCCGCTTCACGGAAGGAAAGCACGTCCTGCGCACGGACAGGCTCGATGCGCTGGCCGCCTTCCTGAAGAGCGTCGGCTGCTACCACGATGAAGACATCGGCGAGACACAGGGAGGCTATGAGCTCGCCATGGCGATGCTGGCGCAGACCGGCGGGCCGTCGCGTGCCGGCCCGCCCGCTGCCTATGGCGTGTATGTCGCGTCCGAGCGCCACGGCCCTGCCGGCAATGCCGTCAGCACACTCGAACTCCTCGAAGGGCACGATCCGGCCGTCATTCCGTTCCACGAGACGATCGATTACAGCCCGTCGGCAAAGCTCTCTGAAAGGACATTTGATCCGGCCCGGCTCCAGCGTTTTGCCGGGTACGCCGTCGAGCATCGCGAGGGCTGGTTCGTCAGGCGCAACCCGGACGACGCCCTCGCGCTGGTGGAAGCACGCAGCGTGACGACCCAGCAGCTGATTTATGTCATCCCGCACATCCCCACGAGTGCGCTGGCCAGCCCGCATCTGTTCCTGATGAAGATCGACCGGTTCGTGCCGCCCGACTACCACGATATACCCGCAGAGAGAGTCCTGCCGGGCGCCTTGAGAGAATGGGCGGCCAGCCGTACCTGGCGCTATGTGCGGCAGGGAAGCGCAGGCGAAAGGGAGTTGCGCGCCGGGAGGGACGGCCGGCCGCTGCCGGGACAGTCCGGGTTCGCGTGGCCGGACGAGCCGCGCGGCGTGCCGCCGTCTTCGCTGACCTTCATGGACGCCGCGCGCTATGGCTTCGCCGGACGTGTTGCCGATCTCCTGTCGTCGGGCGCGGCGGACGTCGACGCCGTCGAAACCGAAACGGGCGCAACCGCCTTGCACTACGCCGCGGCCAGCAATGCGATCGCGGTGCTGCGGGTGCTGGCGGGGCGCCCGGATTGCGACTTCACAGTCATGGACAAGCGGGGCCGCACCCCGGCGACCCTCGCGTTCGAGATCGGCCGGAACCCGGTGACGGGGCGTTTCCTGCGCATGAAGGAAATGGCCCAGCACCGGGTCCGCGGCACACGCCCGGATCACTCTTCGTGGTACAGGCCCGCAAAGGCCTGATGCACCGGGCTTGCCTTGTCGAAATACTCGACCCTTTGCAGGATCATCGGGTGATAGCCCGCCCATATGACAAGCTGGCGCTTTAGCGGGTCGCTGCGCGCGAACAGGCGGCTCGCCTCATCCGGCGTCAGCAGGTCGTGCAGCTCCAGCGACACGGACTTGCCTGAAAGCCCCGCCGCCCTTTGCTCCGGCCCGGCCTCGCCCTCGCGCGTCACCGCGACGACGGTCTTGCCGAGGCGCCGGGAAATGTAATCGAGCGTCATCAGGTCGTTGTTGCCAAAGAACTGAAGCACGCCCGCGTTGCCGGCGAAAGTCTCCCACCGGTCCTGATACAGCGCCTTGCCCTGGCCCCAGTCCTGGATGAACACCCACAGCTTGACGCCGAACGATGCGATCTGCCCGGCCGCATCCTCCAGCTGGCGCATATGGCCCAGCACCGGAAACTCATCGAGGCAGACGAGGACCGGCACCGCCGGCTTCCGCCGCTCGCGCTCCATCGCCTCCAGCATAAGGTTGATGAACAGGCGCAGCCACCGGCTGCACAGCCCCATGCGGGTCGCAGGCAGGCACAGATACACTGTCAGCCCCTTGGCCTCCCGCTTCAGGTCCTCCAGGTCGAAATCATGCCCCGACAGCACCCCGCGCATCGCGCCGTAGTCAAGGAACTTGGTGTGCCGGCGCACGGTCGATAGGACGCTCGCGCGTTCTCCCGGGCCTTTCTCGTAAAAGTCCCGCGCTGCGCCTTCGATCGCGTTGGCGATGTCTTCGGTGGCCGCTTCGCGCTCAAGCCGCGCCGCGTTCTCCAGCATCGCGCGCTCGACGCGGTACATGGAATCGGGGTCCGCCGGGTCGTCGGGGACCAGCGCATCGCGGATCAGCCGGCGCACGGTCATCAGCGTGCGGTCACCATCCAGCGCCGGTTCAGTCGCGACGTGCAGGCATATCCCTTCGATGAAGTTGCGCGCGCTTTCATCCCAGTGCGGGTCCTTGCCGGCGGCGATGACCATGGCGTCGGCGATCAGGCCCGCGTCCTCGATTATGCTGCAGCTGCCGGGCTTCAGCAGAGTCAAGGGATTGAAGCGGGCGCGCAGAGGCGCAAGGCGCTGCGGCAAGATCGAGAAGGGGTCCAGCACATGAACGCACTGGCCGAGCTGCGCGCGCCGCGCGGCACTCAATGTCGCCAGCTCACCCTTGGGGTCGAGCACCAGCGTGCTGCCGGGATAGTGCAGCAGATTGCCCGCCAGCATCACCGACTTGCCGGAGCGCGATCCGGCGACGGTCAGCATATGGCGGTTGTCATTGATGCCGATGAGGCGTTCGTCGATGGCGCCGACGAGGATATTACTGTTGGGGTTCGCGGTGCGATAACGCAGCGCTTCCGACGAAGCCACGGCCTCCGGCGACTGCCAGCGCGCCTGCGGCAGCGTCTGCTGGTCGAGGAAGCGGGCGCTCAAACCGCGCGGTACATCCGATAGTATTCTGGCGAAAGCTGCGGCCATGTTGCCCCTCCTTCCGCTAGAAGATAGCGGTCTCACTGGCCAAATTCCTCACGAGTTCCTCGTGCCAAAGCGGTACGACATCCTTGTTCCGAGCGGGAAACGATGGAAGTCAATAGGCACAATATTTTGGTGGCTTTAGTTTATACAAACTCTATTACTCGCCGCTAACTGCGATATCTAAAAGTAATAATTTGTATATCAGTTTCGGAGATAATATATATTGGTGCCCACTGAGTCGCCTTTAACGAACTGTGTTCATATATGGCGTGCATTGACATGTCGTTCTTTAAACGGGTTTGCTTCATAGCTACGTTCTTTATTGTTTGCGTTGGCACCAGGGTCAGTCTTGCCGACTGCCTGGATCCCGCCGGGCTGAATGGGGCACTTGTTTACAACGCCGATAAGAGAGCAATGCAGTTCTGCGACGGGCAGAATTGGATAAGGTTTCCCGGTCCACCGCCTAACTGTGCGTTGGGTACCTGGACATACATCGCATCGCCGGAGGCCTGGGTTGCCTGGGAATCTGTGACCTACGGCAACGGGCTTTTTGTGGCTGTCGGTGGCTCCGGTACGTCACGGGTCATGACCTCCCCTGATGGTGTGACCTGGACCTCTCGTACAGCGGCGCAGAACAACTATTGGCACAGCGTGGCCTTCGGCAACGGCACGTTCGTCGCGGTAGCCACGGACGGCACCAACAGGGTGATGACATCCCCCGATGGCATCAACTGGACGGCCCGGACAGCGGCGCAGGCCAATCAATGGCGGGGTGTCACCTATGGCGCGGGCCTATTTGTCGCGGTTGCAGATTCCGGCACCAACCGCGTCATGACCTCTCCCGACGGGATCACATGGACTGTCCGCAATGCCGCTGCAACGTCGAGCTGGGGTACCGTCACCTATGCCGAGGGGACATTCGTGGCCCTTTCCCGCGGGGGCTGCACCACATGCGCCATGACTTCGCAGGATGGCATCAACTGGACCGGGCGGACGGCCCCCGCCAGCGGATGGATGTCTGTGATATATGGCGGCGGGCAGTTTGTCGCTGTGGCTTACAATGGCACGCAGCAGATCGCCACCTCCCCGGATGGTATCGCATGGACGGGGATCGCCGCTCCGGAGGCCAACTACTGGAATGGCGTTGTTTACGCCGATGGACACTACATCGCAGTCGCCAGTTCCGGAACCAACCGCTTCATGTATTCACAGGACGGCGTCTCCTGGACGGCTGCGTCAGTTACCGCAAGTTCTTGGACTGCCTTAACTTATGCAGATGGCAAGGTAGTGGCTGTCGGCACTGACAACGTGCCGAACCAGATCATGACCATGACGATCATCTGCGGTAGCGGCGGCGGCTGCCCCAATATCGGGAACGTATGTACCGACGGCACGATATTCGCAGGAATGTCGCCGGACGGCAACGTGCCGATGTATGCAACGCGCTGCGACCACGGCATGACATGGAACGGGTCGAGTTGCACCGGTTCTCGGTCTTCCCTGTTCTGGAACGATGGGAATACAGACTTCGCGATGACGGGAATATCAAACGTAAATACGGGACAATCCAACACCGCGGCGCTGGTGGCCATGGATTCCGACAGTGTCGCGCCCGGCGTGCAGCCGCATAACGCAGCGGCGGCCTGCCACAACCTGACCCAGTCGGGGTATGGCGACTGGTACCTGCCGGCGCTGGACGAACTGGATGTGCTGCAGGTCAACCGGACGGCGATCGGCAACCTTGTGGGGTCGAGTTACTGGTCGTCGTCAGAATCCCTCAATCCCACGTGGGAAGCCGTTGATGGTATGGCGCAGGAGTTTTCTACTCCGAACGTCCAGTTTTCAACGGCCAAGTCAACGGACCACTATCTTCGCTGCGTGCGCAAGCAGCATACCGGTCAATGCGCCGACCCGGTCGGCGCGGAAGGCGATCTGGTGTTTAACACCACTTCCCGCGTTTTGCAGTGGTGCGACGGTGCTGACTGGGTCGCGGCCGGCCCACTCTATCCCGGCGGGCCTTCTGGCGGATGCGCAAACCCTTCAGGCTCCATGGGCGATATCGTTTACAACACGGACCACTGCGTCATTCAGTATTGTGACGGCGGCAAGTGGCGGGGTGTGGCCAGAGGCCCCGGGTACGTTGCGAATGCGGTTACCAACGCTGCCGCCACAGCTACACATCTCCAGATAAACTCGACCATCAGCGGTGCCACGGACGGCCCGCGGTACACGCTGAGCACATGGTTTCGAATGTTGCCGCAGGCATCCAACCAGACAACCCAAGTTCTGTTCGAAAACAACGCGGGCAGGATACAGCTCGGTTTTTACTCTGACGCAGCCAGTGACCCTCTCTATGATGTGTGGATTTCGGGGAAGAATAGCAGCGACGTCTGGCACGTAGATATGTACAAGAACGACTATATTGCGGAGAATGTCTGGTACCATCTGGTGGCCAGCTTCGATACGACGCTGGGTGCAGGGCATGTGTACGTCAATGACCAGGAGCTGGCCTACAATGTTCTCGATGTTTCGTCAGGCGGACAGGCCATGGATGTGCAAACAAACGCCTACTTCATGCATTTCTACGGATGGGCGAATGGCTTCCGGGGCGATGTTGCTGACTTCTGGTTTGACAATGTCTATCTGGACCTCGACGTCGAAGCCAATCGCCGCAAGTTCCGTTCTGCCTCAGGGCGCCCGGTAAATCTCGGTGTCGATGGGTCCACCCCGACGGGATCGCAGCCCCTCATCTTCTTCTCTGGCGACCGAACCACCTGGGCGACCAACAAGGGACGTGGCGGCGCCTTCACTTTGACAGGCAGTTTGCAGAATGTCGTTCTTGGCGATGGGAAGGGCGAAGGCTCATGCCCCCAGTAGTGCACTTCTGACGATGGGCGAAGTCGCCAGTTAACAACTTCCGGCCGCCGCCTCATCCGGATTCGTCTCGTGAAGTTAAGCGCTTACAAGACCCTTCATTGAACGTCCTCTCGTGCGCCGTGCCCCGTGCCCCGTGCGGATCGTTCGCGGTCCTGCCGGGCGGCGCTTGTCCGTCAATGACCGGCCCGCCCCACCGCCGCGTCGCGGCGCCGTGTTGGTCATGACGGCCTGCGCTCGGTCCGCCCGCCTTTCGGTCCGCGTCCTCCGGGACACGCGACAACAACGAAAGGAGCAACAAAATGGGCCTCGATATGTACGCCTACACGACGAACGACCGGCTGCCCGGCCAGGTCGATTTCGAGCCGGAAACGGCCACCGAGCTGCACTACTGGCGCAAGCACCCGAACCTGCACGGCTGGATGGAGCGCCTCTACCGCGAGAAGAACGGCTGCGCCGAGAGCTTCAACTGCGTCAACCTCGCCCTGACGGGCGAAGACCTTGACCGCCTCGAAGCCGACATCCGCGCCGGCAACCTGCCGCCGACGACCGGCTTCTTCTTCGGGCAATCGGACGGCACCGAGATCGCGGACGATCTTGCCTTCGTCACCCGCGCGCGGGAAGCGCTCGCAGCGGGGCTCACGGTCTTCTACTCCTCGTGGTGGTGACGGCTGCCGTGGGCGGCGCCCGCGCCGCCCACGGATGCGCCTTTCATCTGCGCTATCGCCGGATCACGCCCACGCCGGGAACGGGTCTTCGATCTTGAGATGCGCCTTCGAAACGCCCGTGACTTCGCTGCCGTGAAGGCAGGTGTCGAGGGCTTCCCTTATCGCGCTTTCGTCCATGGTGGCACCGCCGATGAATACGATCTCCTGCCGGCGATCGCCCCATATACGGTGCCAGTTTTTCTTGATGGCTGCGATGGATTCCGCATCCTTGGGCCACCGCACGTCGGGTACGGTTGCCCACCACCGGCCAAGGCGATCAACCCTCAGCATCGTACCGGCAAGCGAAAGTTCGCCAACCCATTCAGGGCGCGTCGCGATCCAGAAATGGCCCTTGGCCCGGAACACCCCGGGAAATCCTCTCGCCAGCAAATCGTGGAACTTGACGGGATGGAAGGGCTTGCGCGCACGATACACGAAGGATCGTATCCCGTATTCCTCCGTCTCGGGCTTGTGATCCGCAAATTCGTAGAGCTCCTTGTGCCACAGCGGGTGGCTCTGCGCGCGTTCCTCGCTGTAGAGCCCTGTATTGAGGATCGCCTCGAGCGGTGCCTTCCCAAAATCGGTTTCGACGATGCGGGCATCGGCGTTCAAACCGCGAACGACACGCCGGATTTCCTCCTGGCGGTCGGGAGCGAGAGCGCTGATCTTGTTGATGACGATCACATCGGCAAACTCAATCTGCTCGACAAGCAGGTCAACAAGGCGGCGTTCGTCACCTTCGCCCGCGACTTCTCCCCTGTCTCGCAGGAAATCATCCGAACTGTAGTCACGCAGCAGGTTGATCGCATCGACAACGGTGACCATAGCATCCAGACGCGCCACGTCCGAAAGGGATTCATCGTTCTCGTCACGGAAGTCGAAGGTTGCCGCGACCGGCAGCGGCTCCGCTATCCCCGTGCTTTCGATAAGCAGGTAGTCGAAGCGGCCTTCGGACGCGAGACGCCGGACCTCGATCAGCAGATCGTCCCGCAACGTGCAGCAGATGCAGCCGTTGGTCATCTCGACCAGCTTCTCGTCGGTCCGCGAAAGTCCGGCGCCGCCGTCACGAACGAGGTCCGCGTCGATGTTGACCTCGGACATGTCGTTGACGATCACAGCCACCTTGCGGCCTTCGCGGTTGTTCAGGACGTGATTGAGCAGCGTCGTCTTTCCGGCGCCGAGAAAGCCTGAAAGGACGGTTACAGGAATGCGTTTGTCCGCCATGCAGTGAGTTTCCATATTTGTAAGTGTTACATTATAACATTACAGATAGCGGATCACCTTTGGCGCCGCAATAGCCTCATAAGTGGCCGGTGGCTGTTCGCGTTTCTTGCAGTGCGGAGTGGGGAGGGAGACGAGCAAAACGGAAGTGGCCGCGCCTGCCGGGAAGGCCCCCAGGGGCGTCAATAGGGCGCTCAAGCCTCCGGCGGCAGGTCGTCCTCGTCCATGCTCGTGTCGAGGCGGTAGTGCGTGATATCGGCATGGCCGTAGCGGAGCTTCGCGCCGTCGAGGACGGCGTACTTTATCTTGTCTGCCGCGAGCATCGTCAGGATTGGCGCCAGCGCGTCGGCGGGCAGTGAGCACAGCGCCTCGAACTTTCCGCGATGCAGGCTCACGGAGCCGACATGGGGCCGCCTGTGACGCTCCCACTGGTCGCGGTTGTAGGCCTCATCCGGCAGGAAGATCAGCCGCACCGTTTCGACCTTCAGCTTCGCGGGCCGCAGCAGCGTCCCTGTCAGGTGCAGGTGGCGATAGTCGTCATAGGGCTCCGGCCTGTCCTTCATGCGCTGGATGCCGAACGAATAGCTCCACTCCCAGCTCTCGATAGCCACGACATACCATGTCGGCAGCTCCCGCGGTTTGCGGCCGGGGCGCTTGCGCGCGGTCTTCTTCGCGGGGGCAGCGGTCGTCCTGTCTTCGGCATCTCCGTAAATGGCCCGTTTTGGCGGTCCTTCACACTACGGGCGGCAGCGCCGGGGGTGAAGACCCCGTCCCTGAAAAGGCCATGCAGCAGCGGGTCCATCGTGACCATGCCGGGGCGCTTTGGTGATAGGCGGCGACACGTCCGGGGCGCGGCGGCGGGCGGAAGGGGCGGTTCTGCTCCGATCGCTGCCAAGATGCCATGACGCTCCTCCCGCGTGGGATTGCCCTCGACTTTCACGCCTGACCATGACCGGGCGCGCGTGCGCCGCAAGGCCTTACGCCCCTCTCGGGGTGCGGCGGGGGTTTCCCCGACTTTCGTCCGCTGCGCGTCCTGCAAGCCGGGCGATACCCCACCCCCGCCGCAGCCTTGCGCCGCCCGCTTCTCCGCCCGTTCCCTGGTGCAGCGTGTCGAGAACAACCCCAGCGAAAGGAGCTTACCATGACACGCAACGACAAGCAGAACCGCAAGACCACCCGCGAGAACCGCGCCCCGGCCTACATCGCCTTCCACGTCAGCGGCAACGGCGACAAGGGTTTCTGGACCCGCATCGGCGCCGCCTGGCATCACGAGGACGGGGTCGGCCTCACCCTCCAGCTGGACCTCGTGCCGGTGAAGGACGGGCGCATCGTCCTCCGCGTGCCGAAGGACAAGCCGGAAACCGAAACCGCGGACGAAGGAGCGGGCGCGTAAGCGCCCCTCCCACCGCCGCAAGGGAGGCAAACATGAGCTATTCCGTCCGCATCGAAGCCGCCCGCGCCGCGCTCGCGCGCGCCGCCTGGGCGAGAGGACAGGCCCCGGCCTATGGCGAGGACGCCATCATCGACCTGCTGGCCGATATCCGCCACTGGTGCAAGGCCGCCGGCTTCGACTTCGCCCGCTGCGACCACCTCGCCTGGGCCTTCTACCACGACGAAAGCGGGGCCGCGTGACGCGGCCTCGTTTCCCCTTTGATTGCAGCCATTTACAGCGCCAACAATATTTTGGCGAAAGGACGGCCCCATGGTAGAATTAGATATGGATATGAGTGACGAAAAACTGTCGCCGGAAGAGGTCGCCGCCGCGCGCGCACGGCGGCTTGAGGCGCAGCATCTTCAGCTGATCGAGGGCAATCCCCTCGACGCGGACGATATCGCCATGTTCGAGATGTTCGAACGCGAGCGCTGGCCGCATGAACGCTGTCGCGCCTATATCCTCGAACGCATCCGGCGTGAACAGCAGGCCGCCGCCGCCGAATGACGGACGACCCCTACGTCGATCCGGACTCAAAGGTTCTCAGGAACAAACTCGGCATCACGGATGAGAAGGCGCTCGACCGCGCCGAGCGCGCGCTCGTCACGCAGCGTATGCGGGAGGGCGTACCCCGCGGAAAGTTCGACCTGGATCACCTGAAGGCGATCCACCGCCATCTCTTTCAGGATGTCTATGAATGGGCGGGAAAAATCCGCACGGTCGAGATCGCAAAGGACAAGAGCCAGTTCCAGTTCCGCCAGTATATCGAGACCGGCATGGCCGACATCGAAAAGCGGCTGAAGGACAGGAATTACCTCCGGAGCCTCCCGCGCGGTGAATTCGCGCGGGAGGCCGCCGCCATCATCGGCGACGTCAACTACGTCCACCCGTTCCGCGAAGGGAACGGGCGCGTGCAGATGCAGTATCTGAAGCAGCTGTGCGAACAGGCCGGCCACCCGGTGCAACTGAACCGGATCGCGCCGGAGGCCTGGATGGACGCCTCCCGGGAGGCCCATCAGGCCCGCTATGAAAAAATGGCCGATTGCATTGCTATGGCGATCGTGCCGGGCCGCGCCCGCTCCGGCATCAGCCGCGACGGCGGAGAGCGCGAGCGATAAGAAACCGGCGCGTGCCCTGCGGGCCGCGCCGGTTTGATTGAGGGAGCGCGGCGGCCTTACGGCGCCGCGGTCAGGGGCTGCATGTCCGCGCCGCAGACCAGCTGCGCGTCATGCTTCGCCCAGGCCTTGAGGCCGCAGGCCGGGCAGCTGTAGCGCATGCGCTTCCCGCCTTTGGGCGCGGGCTGCATGGTCTCGTCTCCCGCGCCGTCCGCCGGCTGCGCCGGGCGGACCTCCGCCCAGGCGATCGCGAAACCCTTCCCGATCAGCTTGTCGGCGGCGGCGTCGAAGGCGCCGCCGGGGATAACATAGTGCCCGACCGTCTCGCCGGTCTCCTTGCCGCCCTCCATGCCGGTATCGCTCGGCTGGAGGCCGGCCTCCTTCATCTTCTCCGCCCACTGCCGGTTATGGTAGCGGCCCCGGCCCGGTTCACCGTCGTGGCGCTGCCACTGGTGAACCATCTCATGGACGAGGGTGGCGAGCACCTCCCTGATGGGCCGCTCGGCCATCAGGGAGGGGTTGAGGGCGATTTCGTCGGCCGGACGGCCGTCCTCGTTCTTGAATCGCCCGCCGGAGAAGTACCCATAGGTGTTCCGGCGGCGCTGATAGGTGAAGAGCGGGTTCGGCAGCGTGCCGCCGAACAGCGCCTTGTTGAAATGATCGAACGCCTGCTGGAGCCGGTCGTAGGTTTCCTTCGTCGGCTTCCGGGGCGTATCGGCTGTTATGTTGGGGGTATGGTCCATCGCGCGCCTTTCTGCGGCGACGGTGTTTTGTGGTGCACACTACAATGTCTGGCACCGTCATCGCCGCGGATGATGGACCCGCATATGATGCATCGGACCTGGCCGATTCCTCACCTAATCCTCACGGCCCGTTTGAGCGGGCTGTTGTTGTGGTGTACATTCCGCTCACATCATCAATGTGAGGGGTGTTCATTGGATGCGCCCCTGCCGTCTCTGCTAAACTGAAAGAGTAGGGGCAGCGTCCCGCTTTGGCTTTGTACAAGGTGTGCGTGGTAGTACCACCACGCGCACCTTGCCGGGGGAACTCTCCGGTTCCCCGCGGACCCCCTCAGGGCATCGCCCATGCGGATGAGCCCGTCCTGGAGACGGCCTATCGCGCAGGGGATGCGTCCGGGCGGCGGCGGCATCGAGCCTGTCCGCCCGGGGCAACGGTTCCGGCGTTGCATCCCGGCCAGGGGAGATTTCGCTCTCCCTGGACCCATCGCGCAGGGGCTTCCGCGCCCCTTGCAACCACGGCCCGGGCTTTCGCGCCCGGGACCACGACCGGTGTGGCGGCACCGGCTTCGCGCAAAGGGGAGATGGCGCTCTCCCTTTGCAATCCCATCGCCCGGGGCTTTCTTGTTCGATGCGTGGCCCCGGACCCCTCGCCATCGTGCGGGGCGGCGGTGGACGGCTGCGGCGTTGCCGGCAGGCCCCTGTGCGCGCGTGTGGAAAGCGCGCGGCCTGCGCGGGCGCGGCGCGGCCATCTGATGCGGCATGACGGATGAGAGCAAACGCGAGGCCCCGATCTCCTACCGGCCCCCGGCGCACCTGCGGGCGCAGTTCCGCGCGCGGGTCGAGAAATCAGGCCTGTCCGTCAACGCCTATATCACGAAGGCCATCTTCGACGCTGTACCGCCCCGGCAGAGCCGGCGGCCCGCGCTCGCGCAGCAGGACCTCGCCCGGCTGCTGGCCGAGACCGCCGCGCTGCGGGCGCGGCTCGATGCGCTAGCGCCGGCCGGCGGGCCTGAGGCCGCGCTGTACGAAGAAGCCGTCCGCTCTCTGCACGATATCCGCCTGCTGCTGATGCAGGCCATGGGGCGGGCGCCATGACGGAGATTGATGTCCCGTCATGATCCCCAAGGCCAGCCAGCGTGCCGGCGGGCAGGATCTCGCCACCCATCTCCTGAACGCCGCCGACAACGAGTATGTCGAGGTCGCGGAGGTCAGCGGCGCGGTGGCGCACGACCTGCACGGCGCGTTCGCGGAGTGGGAGGCCATCGCCGCCGGCCTCACCAAATGCCGCAACTACCTCTACAGCCTCTCGGTCAACCCGGACCTGGCGCAGGGCGATCTCACGCGCGCGCAGTACCTTGATTATCTGGACCGCACCGAGAAGGCCCTGGGGCTGGCGGGCCAGCCGCGGGCGGTCGTGTTCCACATCAAGGACGGCCGGGAGCACTGTCACTGCGTCTGGTCGCGCATCGACTGGCAGCGCGAGAAGGCGGTGCATATCGCCTTCGACCGCGAGAAGCTGATGATGGTGACGCGGCAGTTCGCGCGCGATCATGGCCTGGAGCTGCCGGATGGCTATGACCGCGTTCCCGGTGAAAAACGCGGGCAGCAGCTTTCTCTCTACGAGACGCAGCAGCAGCGGGCGACCGGCATCACCAAGGAGGAGCGCCGCCTGATGGTGACGCAGGCCTGGCGGCAAAGCGACAGCCCCAAGGCCTTCGTCCGCGCGCTCGAAGAGATGGGCTACATGCTCGCCACCGGCGACCGCCCCTATGTGCTGGTCGATCTATATGGCGGCATGCACGCTCTACCGCGGCTGCTCGACGGGGTGAAAAGCAAGGCAGTCGTCGCGCGGCTGGGGGCGGCGTATCCGGTCGGGCAACTGCCCACGGTGGATGAGGCGCGGGCGCTGGTCGCGCAGCACCGCGCCGCGCGCGAGCAGTTCGCGAAGGCGCAGGATGACGGGAAGAAGCGGGATCAGCTGAAGGCCATGCAGGAGCGGCGGCGGGCGGGGCTGCTCGGGGAGCAGGCCGCCCTCGCGCTGGCGCAGAAGGCGGAGCGCGCCGTGCTGGCCGGGGAGCAGCTGGGCGAGCGCCGCGCGCTGCGGGCCGGGTATCTCGCGCAGGTGCGCGCCGTGAAGGCGGCGCGGGAGGCCGGGAAGCCTGCGGGGCTCGCCGCGTTCCTCGGGCGGGTGACGGGTGTGGCGCTGGTGATCGCCAAGGTGCGGCGGCACCGGGATGCGCAGCGCTACCGGGGGTATGTGGCGGACAAGCAGGCGCTTGCCGGGCGGCAGGAGGACGCGCGCCTTATGCAGCAGCGCGGGCAGGAGCTGCGGGCGCTGGAGCTGGAGCGGCAGGTCAAGGCCCTCGCCAAGGTCGAAAAGCGCGAGCTGAAGGCGCTCGAGGAAGCGCGCCTGCGCGAGCAGCGGCAGGTCGAGCGCGCCGGGCACGAGCATATGCCGGCGCTGAAGCTCGGGCCGCGCGGGCGCGGCGCGTCCGTGCGCAAGGCGAAGAACCGCTACCAGGATTCCCTGCGCACGCCGGAGGAAAGGCAGAAGCGCGTCGAGACGCCGGAGAAGGCGGCGGACCTGTCGGCCGCGCACCGGGCGGCGCTCGCGGCGGACAAGTCGCTGGAGAGCGAGACTGATGCGCGGGGGGATTTCAACCGCGCGGCGGGATCGGGTGGCGACGGTGATGGCGGCGGGGATGATAGCGGCGGCATCAGGCCGGTGGCGCGCGCCTCGCGGCCGGGCGGGCGCGGGTCCGGGCGCGGGCGAAGGGATGATTTTGAGCGGGAGCGGTAGGCGCTTTCGCTGGCCAATTCTGCCAGCCTTGTGCTGGAATAGGCAGCAAGAGCAAGGGGAAGAATATGAAAAAGAAGAATGTGCCCGCCGCCGTTTCCAAGGCAATCCGCGAAGCCGCGACGGATATCTGGGGTGATGACGAGGATATGATCGCCGACATCATTGCCTCGGAGGAGCAGGCATACCGGGAGCTACAAGAGCTCGATTTCGGTGCGGCAGAAAAATTCCGACGTCGGATACTGGATGGGGCGTTCGCGCTCCATGATGACTGGGAGCAGCGTTTGTCTGCGGTCCGGGATGAGCTGGCGGCCCATGCCGAGTTGCAGGGACAGGATTTTCGGGATGTGCCGGCTGCGGAAATCGTGCGCCTGAAGAAGGAAGCGGCCAAATCGTTCAAGGACAGCTTCACGGAGCAGCGCGACCACGTTGCTGCCGGCGTCAGCCATTATCTATACGTCCGGGATCTAGAACAACGGATCGAGCCGATGAAGGGTCTCCTTATCGAGATGGAGCGGATGATCGGCTCTGCGTGTTACAACGCCAACATTCAGAACTTTGGCCCTGGCGGCGTCTGGGAAGGCGAAGGCAGATCGTTCCGCTATCCCGTTCGGTTTCTTGACGGCGACGATAGCTTCAAGCGCAGTTACGTGCCCGAAGACATTGCCCCCGAAGTGCTGGTCACCGGCTGCTACCGGTTCGGCAGCAATGAACTCGGCATTTTCCGCGCACTGCTCAACGTCGTCGAGATGCTGGAGCGCGACTACGGTGTCCGGCTGCGGGACGCGGACAGGAAAGGCTAGGCCGGGCCGCGTCGCCCTCCCTGTTCTACAAGAGGCAGAATTGAGCATGAAGGCGGGCGAGCGGCGGGCTGCCTTGTTCCAGTTTTCATATTGCGAAGCGACTGCTTTCTGTTTGACCGGAAGTTGCCCAGTCATGGATTATAGCGAATTAAGAACAATAGATCGCCGCGCGTTCAGCGTTGCGGCCTGCCGGAAGCAGACTTGACCATACAGACGCTCACCACCGCGCCGACAGAGGCGGACCTTGAAGCGCGCATTCACGCGGCGCTGCGGCTTGCGTTTCCGTGGCTCGCGCCGGGCAGCCTGAAGCACGAGACGAAGTTCGCCTTCAAGTTCGGGCACAGGGAGATCGAGATTGACGGGCGGACCGTATCGGCGGCGCAAGCCCGTGCCGATATTCTCGTCATCCATGACGGCAAGCCGCTCGCCGTGCTGGAGCTGAAGCGGGCGGGCATTGCCCTGACGCCGGAGGACAGCGAACAGGGCCTTTCCTATGCCCGGATGCTCCACCCGCAGCCGCCGCTCGTCGTCGTCACCAACGGTGACGACACGGTCATTCTCGAAACCCACAGTGGCCAGGAGTGGAAACCCGCAAGTCCGTCGGAAGCAGCCTTGGGCGAATTGATGGTGGCGGCCGGCAAGCTCGCCGCCGCGGACCTGCGCGAGGCCGTCGCGACGCTGATGGGTCCAGGCTCCCTTGTGTGGATGAGCGCCGTTCGCGCGGCCACCCAGCAGACGCTTTCGGCGATGACCGGGCGGTGGGAAGAATTCGACCGGCCGTTCGTTGATGGGTTTCTCATACCCCGCGAGGCGACCGACGAAGCGCGGCGCGCCCTTCTCGGAAGCAAACGCATAACGATCGTCGAGGGTGCGCCACTCGCAGGCAAGAGCAGCGTCCTGCGCGAAATCGCGCTGAGCGAAGCGGCGTCGGAGGATATGGCCGTTCTCTTCGTGGAGGCGGACAGCTATGGCGGCGGGATCATCGCCGCGATCGCCGGCATCCTTGCCGATGCCCTCGGATGGCAGGTCACGGAAGCCGATACGCGGCAGTGGCTGGCTGATATGTCCCGGCAGGACGGCCCCGCGCTGGTGCTGGCCATAGACGGTCTCGGCCCGGCGCGCGATGAGGTTCGCAAGGATATCGAGGAGCTGTCAGGCGATCGGTACGGCGACAGGCTCAAGCTGGTGCTTGCCGTGGACGATGCCGTCACGCGCCGCCTGACCATGAATGAGACGGGGCGCAAGGCGACGAGCATAGGCCGGCGGGCGGAGGTGGTGACGCTAGACACTCTGTCCGCAGCGGAGTTCGAACGCGCGGCAAGGATGCTCTGGGACCACCGTATCGGGATCATGCAGGGCGGCTTCAAGGCCACGGAATACCGCGTACCGTGGATATTGCGCTCGCTCGCGGCCGACGTGACCACGGCGCCGCAGTACGAAGATGAAAACATGGCGGCGTCCCTGCCGCCGTTGCTGGGAACGGAGCTGCTCGCCCGCGCCCGCGCCCGCTTCGACGACAGCAGTAATATTCGGCACAGTTATCGCGGTCTGGCGGAGGCGGTGATGGCCGAGACAGCAGATGAGCGCCGCCTGCCGGCGACGGTGCTGCAATCGATGGAAACCTTCGTCATCCGCCGCAAGACGCTGAAGGACTATATCGACCACAGCGAAGTGAAGACGCTGATCGAAACGGGGTACGCCAAGGAGAGCGTCAACGCCGATCAGGACGCCGTCGTGATCGCCCGCCTTCCGGAGCTGCTCGCCTCTGAAATGGCCGTGCTGCTGGCGCACGAGCTCAAAGAGCGCATGGACAAAGCGGACGAGGCCGCCGCCTGGTTTGTGGCGCGGTGCGCGCGGCTGCCCCTTGGCGACATCATTGGCGCGCAGGCCCTGTTTGACCTCGTGGGCATTGGCGGGTCCATTCCATGGCAGTTCATAGCGGCGATGCTGCGCATGCCGCCGCGGACCGACAGCATCAGGCCGGGCATGGCCTTCGCGATGAGCCTGCCGGGTGGTGGACGTCTCGACTTCAGGGTCGGCGATGACGGCAAGGTTATGGTGCAGGGCGGCGGGGTCTTGGAAGTGCTGGACGCGGATGACTTCGCGGACGGCGACCTCTACGCCGACATGGACAGCTGGATGATCCTCGCCCATCTCGCCGGGCACCCGTTCGTCGCGCAGTCGGCGGACGGCACGCTCGCTGGCCGCGCCGATCCGGCGTTGCTCACCGAGATCGGCACGGCGCCGATGGCGCTGCGGCGTCCGGCGGCGCAGGAAGATATCAACGGCGTTCTGATGCACCATATCGACGGGCACGGCTCGATCGTGTGCCATGAGGAGGGCATCGTCGAGCCGGTCACGCTGTCGATCTATCATTTCCTGCTGCGCGATCATGAACGGGTCGAAGACTGGCTGGACGAGGCCATCGCACGCCGCTCGTTGCCGCTGCTGGCGCGCATAGACATCGCGCTGCGCATGCTGACGCACAGCGGAAACAGGCAGGTCGCCGCATGGGCGAAGAGGATGCTTGAGAATTCGGTCGGGCCGGCGCTGAGGGCGCTGCCCGCCCTTCACGGATAAAGGCTTCGGTCGCGGCGCGTCCGGCGGGCCGGACCAGGCTCTAGGCTGGCGCCCCGAGCCGCGGGCGTCTCAGCCCCTGCGGGTGACGATCCTTCGCGCAGTCAAGGATGGGCTCGGGAGCCCACCACCAAAGCAGGCCCGCCATGCTTCGCTGTTTCCGCCGTCGCCCCTCAGCTTGTGAGGGCGACGGACGGCTCCAGACAAAGCAGGCTGAAGATCTAAGACGCAAGCTCCACTTCGCTTGCGTCCTCGATCAGAGGCAGATCAAGTCCTTCGATCTCCTGCAAAGCCTTGCCGGCGATGCCTTGAAGGTCGCCGTACATGCCGACGGTTGAGTCAATAACACCGTGAATTTGCGCTTCGCGTTTGGCCCACAGCCGCGTCATCGTCTTGCGCTCGCGGTCAAGGTCCGACTGCATCTCTGAAAATCTCTCGACGATTGCCTCAACGCGGTGCCTGAAACGCGGCCCCGTCAGATACTGGTAGACGAGCGCCATCTTGGTTTCCTGGCCTTCGCGCACCTGCTGCGCCGCCGCAATGTCGATCAGCGAGCGGCGCAGGGCGATGGCAAGCGGCACCGCCGACGCAAAGTCCGTCACCCAAACCCCATCTATAAAGCCGAACGACTGGATTTCCTTGGGAAGCGCAGTCGTTACGAGTACGGCTATGGCAGCGCCGGCGGCACGCTGATCGGCCCGTAATTTGGTGAGCCAGCTATCGCTCCAATTCTTCGTGCGTTTGGTCTCCCACAGCATGCCGCCGCAGGCCTGGCCGCCGGCGGTCACAACGCGGTGAAGCACGTCCCCGCCAAACTCGCCCTTTGCCACAGGGTCGATGAGGTCGTGCGGGAAACGCGCGCGGAGCAGAGATTCCAGCTCAATCTCAAGCACCTCGCCTTGCAGCTGCTGTGATCCCTGTTCCGCTTTGCGGCGCAGCTCGTCGATTTGGCGCTGCATAGATACGAGCTGCTGCTCCTTCTCGGTCAGCTTAAGGCGAAGACCATCTTCGGCCTCTGCTTTGGCCTTCTCCCGGACCTCGTTTAGCGACTCCCGCACGCGATTCTCGATCGTGAGATCAAGCTCACGCTTGGCGTCATCAAGCGCGCGCTGTTTGCGCAGAAGTTCTGCTTGTTCTTTCTGCGCTGCCGCCAGCTTGTCGTTCTGGCTGGACAAGAGCTCTTTTAGCTCGCCAATCTCCTTGGCGCGCGCCTCGATATCCTGTGCGGCAAGCGCCCGCGCCTTCTTTGTTTCCTCCGCCGCTATGGCGGCGCGCTCTGCCATGACGCGTTCTGACACTTGCTGCTCCAAGGATTCTCGCGCCGCATTCAGCGCCGTCTGCTGTCCTTCCAGCTCTTTCTCGCGGCGGGCCATTTCCGCATCCTTGCGGGCGATGCGTCCTTCAAACTCTTCGCGCGTGGCACGGATTAGCGGCGCGGCCAGCTGCTCCGTCAACTTGATTTCGGTGGAGCAGGACGGACAGGAGATTACCGGATCAGACATTTTCAGCCCCTTCTGCGCGTGTGGATCAATCGTCCGAATCCGCCACATCGCCATTGACATCGTTCAAGTTAGAATATAAACTATATGGGTATCGTAATGATGTCAAGATAGAAACTATACGGACCTGTGGATAGGTCGAATGGAGCGGCCTGCAATGCGCTGGGGTGTCGAGCAACGCCTTGAATTTATTGACTTTCGCCTTCTGTGGGAGGGCGGAATCAATCGCGCTGACATAATGGCGGCGTTTGGCGTTTCGGTGCCGCAAGCCTCCAAGGACCTCAGCCTGTACGAAGAGAAAGCGCCGGGAAACCTGCAGTACGACAAGCGGGAGAAGCGCTATTTCCCCTCTGCCGCCTTCCGGCCGCGCTTCCTGAAACCCGAGGCGGACCGCTATCTGGCGCAGTTGCGGTCGGTGTCCGATGACATTGTCCCTGTCGATGAGACTTGGCTCTCCGATATGCCGGAAGCGGACTCGATGCCGATCCCTCATCGGAGCGTGGATGCCGATGTTCTGCGCACGCTTCTCAAGTGCATCCGTCAGAAGCACTCGATTGAAGTCTGCTATCAGTCGATGAACGCCGAGCGACCCGAGCCGACATGGCGGCGCATTACGCCGCACGCCTTTGGGCATGATGGGCTACGCTGGCATGTGCGAGCCTTCTGCCACATCGATGAGAAGTTCAAGGACTTCATCCTGTCGCGATGCCTGGATACGAGAAACGAAGGCGAGCCCGGCGCATCGCCGGATGACGACATTTTCTGGCAGGAGATTTTCGAGGTCGTCCTCTCGCCCAATCCCAAGCTGAGCAAGAGCCAGCGGGACGTGATCGCCAAGGACTACAATATGGACGGTCATCGCGTTGTGGTGCCGATCCGCAAAGCTCTGCTCTACTATTTCCAGAAACGGCTGCGCCTTGATGGGATCAGCGCCCTGGATGGTCCGCACGAGACGCCCGTCATCATTGAGAACCATGAAGCGTTTGCGTGCGCGCTGGCGGAGGCGACATCGTGATGTCGCCCAATTTCGACATCCTCCGCGCGCGGTGGCCCGAACTAGCGCAGCTCGGCGGCTTCGCCGAGGCGTACGCGCACGCCGATCCGGCAAGCGCGCTCGTCAAGCTTCGGCTCTTCGCCGAGAACCTTACAAAGGACATCTACCGGGATCTTCGTCTGCCGAAGCCCGATCAGCCCACTTTTGTTGATCTTCTCAAGAACGACGCCTTTGTGGCGATCACACCGAAGGTCGTTCTCGACAAGCTTCACGCGCTGCGCATTCACGGCAATAAAGCCGCGCACGGCGAGCAGGCGACGAGCCAAAGCGCGCTATGGCTATTGAAAGAGGCGCATGATCTGGCGCGCTGGCTGCTGGTCCGCCAAGGCCAGGCTAAGCCTGGGGACATTGCTGCCTTCCGTCAGCCTGAGGCCCCGCAAGCGGCGGCCGCGCGGGATCGCCGCGAGATTCTGGAAAAGCGCGCGGCCCAGGAAGCGCAGATGGAGCAGCTTCTTCGCGAGCTCGATACGACGCGTCAGGCCGCAGCCGCTGCCGAGAAAAAGGCCGAAGAGCTTGATGCGCTCGCAGCGCAAGGCCGGGAGGCCGCCGACGCTCTCGCATTGGATGAGGCGACAACACGAACCCGCCTCATCGACAGCTTGCTGGCGAGTGCCGGCTGGGATGTGGCGGCCGGGCCAAAGAGCACGAGCGCAGTTGGGAAGGAAATCGAGGTTGCTAATCAGCCGACAGAATCAGGCATCGGTTATGCCGACTATGTCCTTTGGGACGATAACGGCAATCCGCTGGCAGTCATCGAAGCCAAAAAGACGGCGGTCGATCCCGAACTTGGCCGTCATCAGGCGAAGCTCTATGCGGACGGCCTTGAGAAGATGCACGGCCACCGCCCGGTCATCTTCTACACGAACGGATTTGACATCTGGATTTGGGATGATGCGCAGGGCTTCCCGCCGCGCAAGCTCTTCGGCTTTTATTCCAAGGATAGCCTGCAGCATCTTGCCAACTATCAGCGGCGCGAGCGCAAGGCTCTCAACACGATTGGAATTAACGACGGCATAGTCAATCGCCTTTATCAGGTAGAGGCTATCAAGCGCGTGTCAGAACGCTTTTCCGCCAAACACCGCAAGGCGCTGATCGTCCTTGCGACGGGTACCGGCAAGACGCGTGTCGCTATCGCGCTGACCGATCTTCTGATCCGGGCGGGATGGGTCAAGCGCGTGCTGTTTCTCTGCGACCGCCGCGAACTGAGAAAGCAGGCCAAAAACGCCTTCGGCGACTTCCTGTCCGAACCTATCCGCATCATCACGTCACGCGTGCGCGCGAATGCAAGCGAGCGCGTTTTTCTTGCCACTTATCCCGCCATGCAGAAGGTTTTTCAGTCCTTCGATCCGGGCTTCTTCGATCTCATCATCGCCGATGAGTCGCATCGCAGCATTTACAACGTCTATGGCGACATCTTCCATTATTTCGACTGTCACCAGGTCGGTCTGACCGCGACTCCCGTTGACTTCGTCACGAAGAGCACCTTCCGGCTTTTCGGGTGCGAGGGTCAGTTGCCCACGGCCAATTACGACCTCGATCAGGCGGTGAGCGATGGCTATCTCACGCCCTTCGAGGTCTTCGAGCATACGACGCAGTTTCTGCGCGACGGCATCAGGCTTGATAGCCTCACCAAGGAGCAGATCGAGCAGCTTGAAGAGCAGGGAGAAGACCCTGCGCAGTACGACTTCTCATCAGAGCAGGTCGATAAGGTCATATACAATAAGGACACCAACCGGGCCATCCTGCGCAACCTGATGGAGAACGGGCTGCGCGAGGCGACGGGTCAGCTGCCCGGCAAGAGCATCATCTTCGCGCGCAATCACCAGCACGCTGTGCTGCTGCGCCAGCTGTTCGACGAGATGTACCCGCAATATGGCGGGAAATTCTGCCAGGTCATCGATAACTATGATCCCCGTGCAGAGCAGCTGATCGACGACTTCAAAGGCGATGGGACCAATAGCGAGCTAACGATCGCGATCTCCGTCGACATGCTGGATACCGGCATCGACATCCCTGAAATTCTGAACCTCGTCTTCGCAAAGCCCGTCAAGTCGCCCGTGAAGTTCTGGCAGATGATCGGGCGCGGCACCCGTCTGTGCGAGGACCTGTTCGGCCCTGGCAAAGACAAGACCGTATTCCGTATCTTCGATCATTGGGGGAACTTCGAGCGCTTTGCGATGGGCTACCGTCCCGCTGAGCCCACGCACAGCAAGTCAATCCTGCAATCGTTGTTCGAGGAGCGTCTCCTGCTGGCCGAGACTGCTCTCCTGAAGAGCGAGATCGCCGTCTTTGACCGTGTCATCACGCTGATTGCCGCCGACATCGAGGCCCTACCGGAAGAGTCGATTGCGATCCGCGAGAAGTGGAAAGAAAAGCGCATGCTGTCGCAGCCGGCGACGCTGAAGGCCTTTGCGCCTGCAACTGTAGCAAGGCTGCGCCAGGATATCGCACCGCTCATGCAATGGCGCAACATTCGCGGGCGCAGCGACGCCTACGCGCTCGACCTGCTGATCGCGCGGATGGAGAATGCCTTGCTGCAGGGCTCCGCAAGGCTTGCGGACCTCAAGATTGAGCTGATGGACCGTCTGGGCTCGCTTCAGATGCATCTCAATCCGGTGCGCGAGAAGGCGGACATCATCAAGCAGGCGAAGTCCGATGAGTTCTGGAGCGCCGTATCGATCGATACGCTCGAGGAGGTGCGCCTTCCGCTGCGCGAGATTATGCATCACCGCGACCGTGGGGGCGGCCACGCGCTGCCCGCGAAGATTGTCGATATCACAGAGAGCGAAAGCGGGATCATATTCAAGCGTCGCTCGGCGAGCCTACCAACCGTCGATATGAAGGCCTACCAGCAGGTCGTAGAGGCAGAGCTCAAAAGGCATTTCGAGACCAACCCGACGCTGAAGAAGATCAGAGCAGGCGAGCCCGTGTCCGAGGTCGACCTTGAGGCGCTTGTGTCGCTCATACTGACGCAAAGCCCGAACGCAAGCCGCGCGATCCTGGCGGAATTCTTCAGCGCGACGGCGGAGCCGCTGCAGCTGGCGATCCGCACCATCATCGGCATGGACGCAGAAGCTGTTCACGGGAAGTTCGAGGCATTCGCCCGCAAGCACCCGAAGCTCACCGCCAAGCAGACGCGCTTCCTGGCGCTGCTGCAAAACCACATCGCACGCTACGGCACGATCACCGTAGACAAGCTCTATGAGGCTCCATTCACCGTTGTGGATGCGGACGGCCTGGACGGGGTCTTCGAGGACGAGAACGAAGTCAGCGATCTGCTTCAGGTCCTTCGGGCATTTGGACCGCCGGACGCCGGAAAATCACACCCTAATGAGAGGTCAGAAAAAGAATGGTCACGGGAGAACTAAAGAGAGGGATGGACGCGCTTTGGACAGAATTCTGGCAAGGCGGGATCACCAATCCCTTGACCGTGATCGAGCAGGTCACGTTCCTGATGTATGCGCGGCTGCTTGATATCAATGAGACGCGCGACGAAAATCGCGCGAAACGTACGGCCAAGCCGTTTCAGCGCCGCTTCAAGGATGAGGAGCAGCACCTGCGCTGGTCGCGTTTCCGGCACCTCGGCGCGGACCAGATGCTGCCTTTGGTGCGCGATCAGGTCTTCCCTCATTTTAAGACGACGGCAGCCAGCGGTTCGGCCTTTGCTGAGTTCATGAAAGACGCGCAGCTGATGATCCAGAAGCCTGGGCTTCTGGTCAAAGCCGTCAACATGATCCACGAGCTGCCCCTGACCGAAGGCGATACTAAGGGCGATCTCTACGAGTACCTCCTTAGCAAGCTGACGACTGCCGGCATCAACGGCCAGTTCCGCACGCCGCGTCACATCATCCGGCTGATGGTGGACATGCTGGAGCCCAAGCCGACCGATGTTGTCGGCGATCCGGCCTGCGGTACGGGCGGCTTCCTTGTCAGCGTGATGCAATATCTTCTTGAGACCTACACCTCGCCGGAGGGCGTCATCGTCGAGACGGACGCAGAGACCGGCGCTGAAGAAAAAATCTACACAGGCGACCTGCTCGAAGAGTATCGCGACCATATCCGCAGCGAGATGTTCCACGGTTTTGATTTCGACGCGACCATGCTGCGGATCGCGGCCATGAACCTGATGCTCCACGGCGTCGATGATCCCGACATTCATTATCAGGACACGCTGAGCGCCAGTTTCACGGACCGTTTTCCCAAAGCGGCGACCGAAGGCTTTGACGTCATCCTTGCGAACCCGCCGTTTAAGGGGAGCCTGGATTTCGAGGATGTTCACGCGTCGCTGCTGCGGCGGGTGAAGACGAAGAAGACGGAACTTCTCTTTGTGACATTGATCCTGCGGATGCTGAAGACAGGGGGACGTTCTGCGACAATCGTGCCCGATGGCGTCCTGTTCGGTTCGTCAGGGGCGCATCAGGCTCTGCGTAAGCTGCTTGTTGATAACAACCAGCTTGAAGCTGTGATCTCGCTGCCGAGCGGCGTGTTCAAGCCCTATGCTGGTGTGTCTACCGGTATCCTTGTGTTCACCAAAGGCGGTCGTACCGACAACGTTTTCTTCTACGATGTCCAGGCAGACGGCTATTCGCTCGACGACAAGCGCGAGAAGGTCGCTACAAACGATCTGCCCGATTGCCTGGCCAGATGGCGCGCTTGCGATCCGACCGCTGATACTGATCGCACATCGAAGGCGTTCGTTGTCTCGGCAGCTGAAATTAAGGAGTCCGGGTATGATCTCTCGCTTAGCCGATACAAGGAGCGTGTCTACGAAGATCAGAACTACGATCCGCCACATGCTATCCTTGCGCGGATGAAGGCCCTTAACAACGAAATTGCCGACGACCTCAGCGAGCTCGAGGAATTGCTCGGATGACGAATACGGTGCAACTCGGGGACATAGTTCAGCTTCGCAAAGGCAGGAAGGCCTCAGAAGTTTACGACCGCTGCGTCACTGGCGCCCAGCCGTACATCCAAATTGATGAAGTACGAGGGTGTAATCCTGAGAAATACGCCTCCGATGCCAAAGGCGTGATCGTAACGCCGGCTGATCTATGTATTGTCTGGGACGGCGCGAATGCAGGCACCGTAGGATACGGTGTCGAAGGGCTTATTGGCAGTACCGTTGCACGGATGCGTCTGAAGTATCCGGAAGAATGGGACACCGAATTCGTCGGCAGGCTTCTGCAAAGTAGATTTCGTCAGCTTAATGACGAGGCACAGGCCCGTGGAGCCACGATCCCGCACGTCGACAAATCAAAGTTGGAGGTGATAGCGCTGCCACGAATTGATCGATCCGAGCAGCAGCGGATCGCAGCGATTCTCAAGAAGGCTGACGGAATTAGGCGTAAGCGCCAGGAGCTCTTAGCTACATCGAGTGAGTTCGTCAGGTCGGCTTACCTACACACAGTCGGGTATCGCCATCCCAGCTATGGGGACTGGGAGACAACTACGATTGAGAAACTTGCGGAAGACCGCAACGGCGCGATTCGATCGGGGCCATTTGGGAGTGCGCTTCGTCACGGCGAATTCGTCGATGATGGCATTGCTGTGTTGGGCATCGATAATGCGGTTCTAAATAGATTTTCTTGGTCTGAGCGACGCTTCATCACACCAAAAAAATACGAGCAACTGCGTCGCTACAAAGTGTTCCCAGGCGACGTTATCATTACGATCATGGGCACAACAGGTCGTTCGGCCGTCGTGCCGCAGGACATCCCAGAAGCCATCACGACCAAGCATCTTGCGACGATTACCTGTAACAAGGACCTTATACACCCCGAAGTTCTTTCGTTCGCGATTCACTCAGACCCGCTGATAATTCGTCAGATCGCATCCTTCAATAAGGGTGCGATAATGGATGGACTGAACCTCGGGATCATTCGAAAACTGGAAATCAGTAGGCCTCCGATGGAGGAGCAGCTTCGGTTCGTCGCGATGCTCCAGAAAGCCAGGGCAATCGAAACGTATTCGCAATCCTCCGAGGGTTCTGGGGAGGATCTTTATCAATCTCTCTCGCAGCGCGCCTTCCGCGACGAAGTCTAGGATCTCGCAATGCGTTTGACCAGGATCGAGATCGAGAATTTCAAGGGTATTGGTTCCCGCCAGAGGGTCGACCTGAAGCCCGTCACGCTGCTGTTTGGGCCAAATAGCATTGGCAAGAGTACCATATTGCAGGCTCTGCATTATGTCCGGGAAGTGCTGGAGCGCGGCAATGTTGATCCTGATGTAACGATCGCCGGCGGCCTAATTGATCTTGGTGGGTTCAGCACGCTTGTCCACAAACACGAGCTTGATCGTCCCGTCGCTCTGAAGCTTGTGCTGGATATTAGCGACGAGCGCGGCGCTGAGGCTCTGCCGCTCAATGACGGTCGATCCTTTGGCGCTTCCGAATTTTCGGAGTTACCGGTCCGCTATCTCGTGAGCGAGAGTGAGGAGTATCGCGACTACGCGGTGGTGCAGGAAGTCGCCTTGGAATTGGAGGTCCGCTGGAGCGATCTGGATCGGGCACCATATGTCGCTCGCTTTGCCGTGGCCATTGACGGAGATCACTTCGCGACGATCGTTTCACCGCCGCAGGTGGGTCGGGCTCAGCTCACAGAATTCAACTTTATGCATCCGCTTTTGCGTCGTGCGTTAAGGCCCGATGAACGTGAGGAAGCTGGCGCGAGCGAGCCAGAGGCAACGTCGCCTCTTGAGGATGAGATTTTCAGCCTTGCGCGAGAAGCTGCTGCAGATCGCATGACGCGCGACACGCCGGACGATCAGCTGCGTGTCGCGGTAGGGACAATCAGAGGCGCACTGCCTGATCTCAATCGCGAGCTCGTCTTGGCGCTGCGCGATCCGGACGTGAAAAAGGCCGAGCTGGAGGAGCGGACGCCTCGTGTAAACGGTCTGCGTGCGCTGCTCTCTGAAATGATGCTGGGGCCAGCGCGGATCGTGCGCGATTATCTTCGCCACATGACCTACATCGGACCGCTGCGCGAAATTCCTACACGCAGCTACCGGCCGCAGGTGACGCCCGACGAGGGGCGGTGGGCGACAGGTCTTGCCGCGTGGGACCTTCTTTATTCAGACCGCGACGGCGGCCTGATGAAAGAAGTCAATGAGTGGCTGTCGGCTGAGGCTCGCCTTCGTACGGGCTACCGTCTGGAGGAGGTTGAATTCAAGGAGGTTCCGGTTCCCGGCGCGTTCAATCAGCTCTTTGAACGCGGCCTGAGCGAAGACGACATCGCCGACCTTGAAGAGCTTTATCGGGGATTGCCGACCCGCTCTGAGGTCGCGCTGCGGGATTTTCAAAAGGGCGTCCTGGTAGCGCCTGGGGATGTCGGGGTGGGCATCTCGCAGATGCTGCCGGTCGTTGTTGCGGCGCTACGTGATCAGAATGGCATCCTCGCAATTGAGCAACCTGAATTGCACATACATCCGGCAATACAGGTTGGCCTTGGTGACCTTCTTATTCGTGCCGCCGCACAGGACGAGTCAGGCCTTCCTTCGGCTAAAACCGTGCTCGTCGAAACGCACAGCGAACATATCATGCTGCGTTTGCTCCGCCGAATCCGGGAGACGACGGACGATGAGCTCCCGCCGGGGGTCCGAGGTTTTGCGGCGGAGGAGCTTTCGGTCATCTACGTCGAAGGCGATGATGCCGGTGTGCGGTTCCGTTCTCTCGCTGTCGATCAGACGGGCGAGTTTCGGGACCAGTGGCCCGAGGGCTTCTTCGAGGAGCGTGCCGAGGAGCTTTTCTGATGCTCCACGAATACGCGGTGGAGCCGCAGGCCATAGGATCAAGCTGGGAGAGATTCCGGTACGTCATTGAAAAGTTCGGCTTCGATCGTGGCCGGCTGATTTCACAGTTTCCGAAGCACTGGTTCCGCGAGGTTTATCAGGCTGCAGAGGGCCTAACGCCGATAGAGAAGAAGCGCATCGAGGAAGCTCTCAATCAGGCGAAGAAAAACAAGGTGGTTCGATCTCAGAGGCCCTATGATCCCGTGGCCGGAGACTGGCTGCAAAACGCCTTGACGGAGCACGCCCGCCTCCCTTTTCGCGCTATCATAGCGGCTCAGAATTCCGCAGGCAGCGCCGCCGTATTGCTGGCAGATGAGCTCAATGAACTACTGCCGTTGATGACAGCGCCGCAGGATAGTGCCGTCGCGCGCGATGCGTCCTCCATTGCCACTGCGCTTCAGCAGCTGCTTTGGCACGGCTCCCGCATTCTTTTTGTCGATCCTTTCTTCGACCCCTACAACGCCGCGTACAAGAGTACACTGCGCGAGTGCCTTGCCCGCGTGCTAGCCATGAACGCAACCGCAACCTGTGAAATTCACTATCGCTACCATCGTGACAAGCCAGACAACAACGATCTGGAACGAGAAGCGGCAAGGCTGTTTGCAGGTATCATTCCTGCAGGCATGTCCGTCGCCATCTATTGCTGGCGTGAGAAAGCCGGCGGCGCTGAATTCCACGCACGCTACCTTCTCACTGACAAAGGGGGGATCGGTATCGATGCCGGATTTTCTGCCGACGGAGCTCACCAAACGACGGATATGCATCTGATGAGCTATGACCTTTCGCAGCAGCGGCTTGCCTCGTTTGCAAGAACGGCTACGGACTACGACCTCGTTGCGCCCATCATCACGGTGTGTGCCAATGGCCGAGTAACCCGTCTTTAGCCGAGCCTGCCTCATCAACTATTCGCCATAAGCATTTGCACAAGAGCCGAGCCGCTTTAGCCCAGCAGAATGGGACAGACGGCTGCTTCGCTGCTGCAGGACGCGCGCTCTCAGTTCACATCAACCCTTCCTTGTCGTTGGCTCAATCCATGACGCCATTGCGGCCGGGCGCGCCGCCCGGTCAACGGCCCGCCCGCACCATCCGGCTGCGCCGGCCGTGTTGGCCGTAGCCGCGTGCCGCGGTGACCGTCCGTCTTGTCCGCCCGTCCTTTCTCCCTGGCGTCTTGAGCCAACCGACAACAAAGGAGAAAGTCATGACCGAGACACTATCTGTTCCTCTCAACGAGCTGTCCGTCTGGACCGGCAATGTCCGCAAAACCGGCGCCGGCGAAGGTATCGGCGAGCTGGCCGCTTCGATCGAAGCGCACGGCCTGTTGCAGGCCCTGATCGTCCGCAAGGCCAAAGACGGCAAATACGCCGTCGTCGCCGGACAGCGCCGGCTGAAAGCGTTGCAGCTTCTCGCGGCGCAAGATCGCCTGCCGGGCGATGCCCCGGTGCGCTGCGAGCTTGTCGCGGCCGATACCGACGGGGGCGAGCTGTCCCTCGCCGAGAACGTCGTGCGGGTTGCGATGCATCCGGCCGACCAGTTCGAGGCCTTTCGGGACCTCGTGGATAGGGGCCTGGACGTGGCCGCCATTGCCCGGCGGTTCGGCGTTGCCGACACCGTCGTTGCGAAGCGGCTGGCCGCCCTTGCCCTGCTTGTTCATCAGCACATTGGTCATGCGGCATTCGACAACCGGCAGCAGGATCTTGCTGCGCAGCTTTTCGAGCGCGTCGCGGTAGGCCGCGTTGCCTTCCGTGTCGCCGGCAGGATCGGCCAGCCGGCGGACCACTTCACGATAGCCCGCGACCGAGAAATAGTCGTTGATGCCGATCACGTCGCAATCGGCATTGCCCAGCTGGATAATGAATTGGTTATAGTCGCCGGTGAACCCGTGCGATGCCGGGCTGTGGACGTGCAGGTCCCACTTCCGCCACTCCGCGCCCCGCGGCCATTTGCTTCCGGTCACGCCGTTTCCCCCGACTGTTGTTTTCGGCGACGCCGTCAAGGCCCTCAAGAGGTGCGCATTGTTCTGTGCGGCGGTCGTATCTCCTGTTTGATTCAGCCCAGATAAATACCGCGCTGGTCGCGCTTTTCCCAGCGGAATCTTCGCGCTCCCGGCGGTGCCGGGCCGGGCTCTATCGCCGGGGCGACGGAGCCGCGCGGCGTCTCCGCCCGGCCGGGTGACGATCCCTGGCGCAGAGCGGATTCACAGGAGCAGAGTTTCCATATGATTGCATATCTGCATTCACGCGAATTTACTCCGCCTGTTATGATATATTCCGCAATGCATTACAGAATAAGAAGATTAAAGAAAGAGATCATCAAGACCGCGGTCGTCATTACGCTGCTCTTCGGGTCTTATTTCGCCATCAGGTTCGCCAAGGAACATACCTATCTTGAAAGCCTTGCCGTCGTGACCGCGGCGGCGATCGTCGCGCGGGTTTTCTGGGTGCGGGCCGTGCGCAGGCGGCGGGACCGGTGGAGATCACGAGGTCCGGGGATCGCTTATGCCGACGGAATCGGAGCTGGAACTCCCACTGAAGACGATGACGGTGAGGATGATGCCCGCGACGCGGCCCATTACGAAGGGCAACTTGCGCTCGTGCAAGGGGCGTCCAATATCAAGGCGCAAGCCATATTCAACAAGGAAGAGGTGAAAATATTCTACGGTGCACGTGACGCCTTGTTCGATGTGTTTCCTAGTGGAAGCGGAAACCGACGATGGTCACTGCACGGCCAGGTATCGCTTGGCGAATTGATGGAGACAGCATGCCCTGACTGCGAGCGCGTGCCGCGACTGTTTCTGCCGGACTGGATCAATCGCTGTGACAGGTGCCGGCAAACATACAGCGCTTTCAATGCGAAGCGTATCGATCTGGTGATCTGTGACAACGCCGGCCTGCCGAGACTGGCCATCGAACATCAGGGGGGCGGTCACATCGACAGGTCGTCGCCGGAACGCGAACGGCAAAGCCTGCTCCGGAATGAAGTAAAGAAGCAGGCCCTGGCCAGCGCCGGTATCCGCCTGCTTGAAACCGACAGAGGCATGCGCCGTGAAGAGGTGCAGGCGCTGATCGCCCGCGAGCTCAGGGCGTTACGCGAAGAGCCCGCCACCTCACGGGAAGATCGCGAAAGAGCGTCAAGCTCCTGAAGACTGTTCACCTCTATGCGGGCCACGGCGGGCGCCGCCCGCCCTCCCGCGGCACGTTTTCTGCCGGCCGGCAGGGCCGCGTCCGGCGGCAGGGCAGTGTGCCCCGTGCCGTCCGGCAACCCGGCCCGCCTCGAACCCGTACCTTCCCGGACCCACCCGCTTTCGGCAAGGGCCAGGGGTGCAGGCGCACCCGCTGCGCGATAGGATGGAAATCAGGGAAGTTTCAGGAAAGCGAAGGGGTTGGCCATGGCGGAAATGGATGATTACGGGCGGCACGAAGTGCTGCATATGGCGTCGTTTCTCAGCCGCGCCGTGGCGGCGGAACTGGGCGAACATGCGCAGGTGCAGGCGCACCCCGAATGGAAGGCGTTGGTGGATCAGGCGGCGGAGGCGCTGTGGGCGCTCTATCAGGCTGTGGGTGCCGCCCATCTGGACGGCAAGCCGGGCGGGGCGGTTTAAAGACTTCCGATTTTACAAAGTCTTGCTTGGCAAATCCGGCCCTTCTCAAACCTTGGCGTCGGTTTGAAAGTATGCTATTTTACTAAGTATGACTGGGCAAAACGCCGGAAAGCTAAACCTGCTGGAACGGACCCTCCCGGAGGGGCTGCTGGTCGATGCCGCGTGGATGGAACGCCACGGCTATTCGACCAGCCTGCGCAGCCAGTACGTCGCCGCCGGGTGGCTGACCCAGCCCGCGCGCGGCACCTATAAGCGCCCGCGCGGCGACCTCACATGGGAGAAGGCCGTCGTTTCGCTCCAGACGCTTCTCGGCGCGGGCCTTGCCGTCGGCGGGCGCACCGCGCTCGACCTGCAAGGCTACAGCCATTATCTCGCGGCGTCCGGCCCCTCCGTCATCCATCTCTACGGCGCGGCGCCGCCGCCCGGCTGGCTTGCCAAGCTGCCGCTGCCGCAGACCTTCCGCTTTCACAAGGCGCAGACCCTGTTCCGCGCCCTCCCGGAAAAGCCGGACCTTCAGGACGGCACCCTGCGGCAGGTGCAGGCCGCTGCCGAATGGACGCTGACGGTTTCGACGCCGGAACGCGCGCTGCTGGAAATGCTCGACGAGCTGCCGGGGCGGGAGAGCTTCCATCAGGCCGACATGCTGATGGAAGGGCTCAGCGCGCTCAGCCCCCGGCGGCTCCAATTGCTGCTGGCCGATTGCCGCAGCGTGAAGGTGAAGCGGCTGTTCTTCTGGTTTGCCGCCCGTCACCCGCATGCCTGGGTGAAGCAGATCGACCGCAACGCGGTCGATCTTGGCACCGGCAAGCGGTCGCTTGTGAAAGGCGGGCGGCTTGACCCCGATCTGCTGATAACCGTGCCGGACGACCTCGATGCCCCTGTCTGAACGCTATCAGCGCCAGGTCGCGCTCCTGATCGCTGCCATGCCGTTCGTCGCAGGGGAAAGGGACTTCGCGCTCAAGGGCGGCACGGCCATCAATCTCTTCGTGCGTGACATGCCGCGCCTGTCGGTCGATATCGACCTGACCTATCTGCCCGTGGCCGGACGGCCGGAATCGCTCGCCGCCATCGACGCGGCGATGAAGCGCATGGCGGCGGCGCTCCGCGCAGGGCTGCGCGGCGCGCGCGTCATGGAGGTCGTGAACGCCCGCGAGCAGATCGTCACGAAACTGACCGTCCAGCGCGGCGACGCGCAGATCAAGAGCGAGGTGACCCCGGTCCTGCGCGGCTGCGTCTTCGCGCCGGAAACGCGTGCCGTCTCCCCGGCGGTGGAAGATGCCTTCGGCTACGCCGAAATGCAGGTCGTATCCTTTGCTGACCTCTATGCCGGCAAAATCATGGCCGCCCTTGACCGGCAGCATCCCCGCGACCTGTTCGATATCCGCGACCTGCTGGCGAACGAGGGGATCGGCGAGGACCTGCGCCGCGCCTTCCTCGTCTATCTCGTCAGCCACGACCGCCCGCTGTCCGAAGTGCTGGCGCCGCGCCGCCGGGACATCGCGCAGGAGTTTGCGCAGGGCTTCGAGGGGATGACCGCCGACCCGGTGCCGCGCGCGGCACTGGAGGAGGCGCGCGAGGCACTCATCGCCACGATCACCGGCGGCATGCCGGAGGCGCACCGGCAGTTCCTTCTCGGCTTCAAGCGCGGCGCGCCGGACTGGGGGCTTATCGGCCTGCCGGAGGCCGCAGACCTTCCCGCCGTCCGGTGGAAGCAGCTCAACCTCGATAAGCTTTCCGCCGCCGCGCGGGCGCGCCTTGTCGATCAGCTGGCCGCGGCGCTCGCGCGCGGCGGCGCGCCGCTGGAGGGGTGACAGCGATGCTCTGCCATCTGGCGCACCAGTTCCCGCCGTTCGTCGCCAGCTTCCTTGAGCGTTCGCGCCCGCTGCGCCGGCGCTTTCGCGAAGAGACGGTCACGGACCTGCTGATGGGGAGCCTCATCACCGCCGGCGGGCGGCGGATCATCGTCGAGTTTCCGGACGAGCCGGTCACCGGCGCGGACATGGAGTGGAATTTCGTCAATCCCGACGACGGCACATTCTTCCGCATCCTGCTTCAGGCCAAGCAATGCTATGGCACGGGGAAAGCCTGGACACGGCACGGCTACAGGGAGTTGTTGCATACCGCCGGCAGCGGGCCGAAACTTCAGGCCGTTGCCCTGTGCGACACGGCACGGGCGGAGGCGGCGACCTATCCCCTGTACATTCTCTATCATCCGGAAAGCACATGCGCCGCGGCGGCGGCGGCGGGCTGTGCGGCCGTAGCGGGTGCGAGCCTTGCCGATGGCTATCTGATCGAACGGCTCGTGACCGGCGCAACGACACGAACGCTGCGCACGCGCAACAAGAACCTGAAAACGATCGCCCCGCTGCTGTTTCCGCTCAGCGACCTGTTCTGCCCGCCCACGCTGTTGGCGACCGGCCCGCAGGCCTTCGCGCCGGGCGGCTTCCTGTTTCCGGTGGCGATCGGACGGGAAGGCGGACGGCCGGTCATCGGGGTGCCCGTTCCGCCGACGCCCGCTGTCATCCGCGACAGGATCGCGGGCAGCCGGGAAATGCTCGCGGAGGCGGGGACGACGGCGGCTGCCGATCTGCCCGGCGTGCCGGCCGTCGCGGAAGATATACCGGAGGAAGTCCTGTCCGCCATCGAGAAAGCGCAGGAGGGCGGCCCGGCGGAGCCGGGCCTGCGGCGCTGGCGCGTGACTTTCGTATCGGCAAGTCCGCGCGACCCGGATGCCGGGCTGGCCGGCGGTCTCAGGCAGGCTCCTTGAGCGCCAGCTTTTCAAGTTTTTCCTGAACGCCCGGCATCAGGAAGCCGACAAGGGCAAGGGTGGCGCGATCGGGCAGATAGTCGGTTTCGCCGCGCTCAAGTGATCCTCGCATAATCTGCCGTCGCTCTTTCCACTTGCCGGAACGGTCCTGGCTGTTCACGAGCTCGGCGGTCCCGAAATGACGAAGCGCGTGGCCGAAGGCGGCGACATGCTGCTTGTAGGCGTCAGCGATCCGGTGCCCGACCTCGACCAGATGCCGGAATCCCCATCCCACGGGGCGTCCTTCTTTGGCGCTCACAATCCCGTTCAGCAGCGCGACTAGGCTGCTATCATCATCCGGCGCTTGCGGCAGTTCGATGTTGTGCCCGGCGAAGGCGCGGCGCAGATCGGCCCACGCCGCGAGCGTGCCCGCATCCGGCCTCGTGTTCGGTTCTCTGGCAATCCAAAAGGCGAACAGAGCGCTGCGCAGCGCATCCGCTGTCGCGGCTTCCTGCGCCGCGCGCTCGCTTTCGATCAAGGCGCGCAGTTTCGCGGCTTCCCCTTCGTAGTCGTAGTGCCAGCATCGCTGCCGGTCACGCTCACAGGTCAGCGTGTCGAAGGGAATGAGCGCGCTATCCCATTCGTCAGCGAGCGTGTCGCCCTTATGCACCGGTCGCCGGAAATGACAATGCACTTGGAATTGTCCGGTTCTCTCGGAAAGCGCCGCCGTCTCCTCATCGACGATAAGGATGTTGGAATTGTTGTTGAACAGCAGGTCGTCGGTTGTCAGTCGCCGGTATTCCGGATCAAACCGGCCCATCACCCAAACCAATAGTCCGCCGTTCTCGCGGTAGAACGCGCGCCGCGCCACCACGACATCAAGGAACGTCGTAGAAAGCTGAACCTCGAACGCAAGCCGTCCCATCGGCCCGGTCGCCTGCACGTCCGGCTGCCGCCGGGACGAAGGATCGTGAGACGATCGCCATTGCCGTTCCTGCTGCACATCCACATATCGCGGATCAGCGGCCAGGCTGCGCGCAATCAGCGCTTTGATGTCGCGATGCGGTTTGCTTTCCCGCTGCCCATGATATTTGCGTGCGAGGATCTCATCCCGGGATAGGGGATTGCGCGTCTGCGCCGGACAGGAACCGTCCTCTCGCTGGTGCTTGAAGTAAAAGCGCTTGTAATGGTTTGACGCCAGATAAACCGAAACGCTGCACAGCGAGCATCGAAACCACGGCGACCGATCGAGTCTCTCCCTTATGGCGCTGCGCAGCTCGACGACCTGGTCATATCGCCAGCTGCTGATCCAGGTCCTGACGTCGAGATACTCCCCTGTATCGCAGTCGAGAATCTCTTCGATCTCCAGGTCATGCGCCGGCTCTGCCACGGACAAAGGATCGACCGTGACATTGCCAAAAGCCCGAACCGGCGGCTGTTCGTTCCGTTCTTCCAAGGGCGCAACCTCGCATGCGGAAGAATAGCAGGATTCGCGTCTTCTCAGGCGGTCAGTTCATCCCGTCCGTTCCCGCAGACATAGTGCGTTTCTCCTTTTTTCGACCCTGTTGCACCGGTCTGAGATTATATAGAAAAAACAATAACATAAGAGTTCCCAGTTTCATCCTCTCCGGCGCGCCATTTGTCCACCAGTTCGGAACATAACTGGGCACTGCCCGCAGCATCCGGGCAGGGTACGACGCACGTTGTCGCGCTAGACGTTGCAACTATCGCTATTGCAGACATGGCCATCCTGCGGATCGCCGAGATTGACCTGCGGATGCGTTTCCGTCCAAACCTGCCGCAGCACCTGTTGAAAGGCCTCTGGTAACTGCGCGCCGGAAACGCCATACCGGCCGTCGATCACGAAGAACGGCACGCCGCGAATGCCGAGCCCTGCGCCCCGCGCGATGTCCGCCCGCACGTCATCGGCATGTGTATCGCTCATCAGGACGGCCCCCGCTTCCCCGGCATCGAGGCCGACGTCGACGGCCAGCTCGACCAGCGTGTCCTTGTCGCCGATAGCCTTCCCTTCGGAGAAGTAGGCTTTGAACAGTCGCTCTTCCATTTCGCCCTGGCGGCCACGCCCGCGCGCAAACTGGATCAAGCGGTGCGCATCGAACGAGTTGCTGTAGCGCGTCCGCTCGAAATGATAGTCGAGGCCCTCGTTCGCCGCCGTCGCTGTCAATTGCGCGTTCAGCACGGTCGCCTGCGCAAGGCTCATACCGTGCTTTTCGGCAAGCACCTCGTTCAGGGTCTTGTCCGTGGTGCGCGGGGCGTCAGGGTCGAGCTGATAGCTGCGCCATATGACCTCGACCTGATCGCGGTGCGCGAACCGGGCCAGACCGGACTCGAAACGATGTTTGCCGATATAGCACCAGGG
This sequence comes from Rhizobiaceae bacterium, assembly GCA_905339215.1. GTDB lineage: Bacteria > Pseudomonadota > Alphaproteobacteria > Rhizobiales > Rhizobiaceae > DUSC01. The sequence goes on along the minus strand of CAJPFN010000053.1, from coordinate 46,186 downwards.
ACAGGCGATATCCGACCAGATTTCGATCTTGATGGTCATGTTCTCTTCCTCCTGTCGCGTTAGTGGAAAACCTTTTCGACCTGGTCGCGCTGCATATGGAGCTCCCAGTAGAGCGGTGCGATCCGGTCCGCTGTGGTCTCCGGCGTCTGACCGATGAAGGCACCGATCGCCACGTGGCCGACCTGCACGCCTCTGTCCTTCACGTCGCTGTGCAGGGCATGTGCCCAGTTCCGCAGCGCGCCCATCGCGACGCCCGCCGCCGCAAAGGCCGGGTGGCCGGCCCCGGGATGGACCGACGACGCACCGGTGGTGACAAGAATGGTGCCCGAGCCCCTTGCCAGCATGTCGGGCAAGACCGCCCCAGCGGCGGCAATGGCGCCATGAAGCTGGAAGTCGAGCCACGGCTGAAGGATATCATGGCTGATCTCGGAGGCGCGCGCTTGCGGAAGGCTTGGGTTGGACGGCGAGTATTCCAGCACGTCGACGGCACCGAAGCGTTCCTTGACGGCCGCGAGGCCAGAGGCCACGGATGCGCGGTCCGTCACATCGGCAGCGAAGGCTGCTGCCTCGATACCATCCTTGGCCAGCTCAGCCAGCAGTGGTTCCAGTTTCGACGGCGCGCGGGACAGTAGAGCGACCTTGAAGCCGTTGCCTCCGAACAGCTTGGCGATGGCCAGGCCCAGTCCCTGGCCGGCTCCGATGATGGCGATGACAGGCATATGAGTCTCCTTTCGTACAAACAAATTGTTCGTGACGATATGTTCTATCGTTGATACTCTGACAAGAACGCACAGCCGCGTGCGTAGCGATCATGGATGACCGGGTGTGGGGATCAGGATGAGCGAAACAAAGTCAGCTGCAGCCGATGCCACAGACAAACGGACACGATGCCTTGTCGTCGCGGAAATCCTCGACCGGATCGGCGACAAATGGACGATCATGGTCGTCGCGGTCCTGTCAAAGGGACCAACGCGCTTCAACGCCCTCATGCGCGAGATCGGCGGCGTGAGTCACCGGATGCTGACGCTGACGCTTCGGGGCTTGGAGCGGGACGGCCTGGTGAAGCGAACCGCTTACGCGACCATCCCGCCCAAGGTTGAATACGAGTTGACCGACTTAGGCCGCTCCTTGATGGAGCCGCTTCTTCCCCTCGCCGCGTGGGGCCAGAAAAACTGGCCGGAGGTAAAGCGTGCGCAGGCGCGGCATGACGCAGCCAAGTCGGACGATGCCTGACAAGGGACCTCCCCTCTTTGCCCGCGGCGGAACAGGCATTTAAAATTACAAAGGCGCCGCAATAACATAGCGGTGCCCAGTTTCATCTCCACCGGTGCGCCATATATTTCAATCGCTCAGCGTCAACCTGTTTCGCTTCCGGCATCCTCATGGATGTCCATTCGGGGCTCCTAGAGAGGTATTTTTCGTGTTGCAACAACAACCTCCCATCCAGGCCTCGGACAGATAACCTCGATGGCAACGACACATGGGGGAGGCAGGCGTGCCGCGCCCGGCCAGGAGCCCGGTGGCGGCCTCCTCGGGCTGCGGCGGGGCGATAACCGCAGGCGCTGGGCGTATCGGTCGCCCCATGGACGGAAGGCTCGCGGCGCAGGGCTGAGCGGCGCTACCAAACAAGGGATTGCGGCCGTCACCCCAAGTCCGGCTGGGCCAGGAGCAGGGCCAGCGCGCGCCGGTTGCGCGCGAGACCCTGGGCGCGGCGGGTGCGCTGGGCGGCGGTGAAGTAGCGATGGCCCGAGAGGAATTCGTGCTGGCGGCGATACCAGTCGCGCGGCGCGTATTCCTGGCCGAAGGCGGCGAGCTCGGCGCGGAGACGGTCCTGCCATTCCGGGTAGTCCGCCCGCCCGAGCGTATCGAGATCGGCGTCGACGAGGATCATGGCGCCGAGGTCGGCCGGGGCATGCGGCATGCGTGTCGCCAAGATCAGGCGCTGGATGCGCGCCACTGCATCCGGCGCGTAGCCGAACCCCGGAAGCACGTCCCCGGCGAGCCGTGCGCTGACCGCCTCGTGCCCGTCGCGGGTCTCGACATAGCCGAGGTCGTGGAACCAGGCGGCAGTGAGCAGTTCGAGCAGGTCCGGCCCGGAGACGCCCTCGATCCGTGCAAGCTCGGCCGAGGCGGCGACCACGACGTCCCGGGTATGGCCGATGTCGTGATAGGCGAGGCCAGCGGGCATGGCGTGCAGCAAAAGGTCCGTCGCGTAGGCCTCTGTCCTGCCGATGTCAGCCGCCATAGCGCCCGCGCTCCGCGCTTATAATATATTATTCTAGCAGGCGCCGGCAGCCTCTGCCAAATCGCGATGCCGATCCTTCCGGGACGAAGGCCGATCTGCTAAACTTATTAATTGTGAGGCGCCCGCCGGGCTCGGTTTGAGCGGGAGCCGAACGGGGCGTAGGCGATGCAGATCTGTCCCAGCTGTGGCGTCGGCAATCCCGACGGCCAAAAGTTCTGCGGTAACTGCGGCACGGCACTCGACAAACCCCGGCAGACGGAGGGCGAGCGCAGGTTCGCCACGTTCCTCTTCGCCGATGTCGCCAACTCGAGCGCGCTCGCCGAAGGGATGGACGCCGAGGACTGGACGGCCGTGATGAACGGCGCCTTCTCCGTGATGAACGCGGCCGTCAGCCGCTATGGCGGCACGGTCTCGCGGCTGATGGGCGATGCCGTGCTGGCGCTTTTCGGCGCCCCCATCGCGCATGAGGACGACGCGCTCCGTGCAGTGCGCGCCGGGCTCGACATCCAGGCCGCCGCGCGGAGCTATGGCGAGACGGTGAGGGCGCGCCACGGCATCGACTTCCGTCTCCGGGTCGGCATTCACTCGGGCAACGCGGTCCTCGCCTTCGTGGGCGACGCCATCCGCACCGAATACACTGCGATGGGCGATGCGGCCAACGTGGCGGCGCGGCTGCAATCGGCGGCCGAGCCCGGAAGCGTGCTGATGAGCGCCGACACCCATGCGCTGGTGCGCGGCCAGGTCGAGGCGCGCTCGCGCGGGCCGGTGGAGATGAAGGGCAAGCAGGCGGCGATCGAGGCCTACGAGGCCATCTCCGTGATGGAGACGCCGGAGAAGGGCCGCGGACTCGAGGGCCTGTCCTCGCCCATCGTCGGCAGGGCGGGCGAGCTTGCCGTGCTCGGCGACCGGTTGGCCGGGCTCGGCCGCGGCCAGGGTGCGGTCGTCGCGATCGTCGGCGACGCGGGGCTCGGCAAGTCGCGGCTTCTCGCCGAGTTCCGCGACGACTGGCAGGGCCGCGGCGACGGGAGCGGGCGCTGGCTCGAGGGTCGGGCGATCTCCTACGGCCAGTCCATTCCATACCTGCCCTGGCGGCAGATCACCCGGCAGATCCTGGGCGTCAGCGAGATGGAGCCGGCCGCCGGGGTTCGCGCCAGCATCGAAGCCTTCGCCAGAGCGCATGACCTGCCAGAGGCGGATGCGCCACTCATCGAGACCATGCTCTCGGTCGAAAGCGAGGCGAGCCGGGCCCGCGTGGTCGGGCTGAGCGGTGATGCCGTGGCCGAGGGGATCGCCGGGGCGGTGACCGACCTTCTTCAGGCGGTGATGGGTCGCGGCGGCGCGGCGCAGCCGCTGGTGCTGGTCCTCGACGACCTGCACTGGTCCGACAGCGCCAGCATCGAACTCGTGGGCCAGGTCGCAACGCTGGCGACTTATGCCCCCCTGCTCCTCGTCTGCGTGATGCGGCCGCATCGCAAGGCGGCGAGCTGGCAACTGCTCGACCGGCTCGACGCGAGCCTCGGCGGCGATTTCTGGCGGATCGCGCTGGAGCCGTTGAGCGCGGCCGATGCCGACGCGCTCCTCGGCAACCTCCTCGACGTGCGGGGCCTGCCGGCCCGGATGCGGGCGCTGATCCTGGAACGGGCCGATGGCAACCCGTTCTACATCGAGGAAATCCTGCGCTCGCTGATCGGCGGCGGCCAGATCGTCCGCGAGGGCGATCATTGGCGGGCGACGACCGCGATCCTGGAGACACGCATCCCCGAAACCCTGGCCGGGGTGCTGAGCGCGCGGATCGACCGGCTGCCGGCGCCGACCAAGCGGGTGGCGCAGACCGCCGCCGTCATCGGCCGCATCTTCCCGTACCGGCTCCTGCAGACCGTCTGCCAGGAGGCGCCGGAGAACGAGCGGGTCGACCGGGTCGAACCCCATCTTGCCGCGCTGTCGCTGGAGCAGCTCGTGCGCGAGCGGGCCCGCGACCCCGACCGCGAATACATCTTCAAGCACATCATGACCTGCGAGGCGGCGTACAACCTCCTCCTCCGGTCGCGACGGCGGGAGCTCCACGCCCGCACCGGCCGGGCGCTCGAGCGCGAATCCGGCGACCGGATGGACGAGTTTGCCGGCGTCCTCGCACACCATTTCGCCGAGGCCGAGGAGTTCGAGCTGGCCATCGTCTATTCCCGGCAGGCGGCCGACCGCGCGGCGGCGCTCTCGGCGTCGCATGAGGAACTGCAGCACCGCGAGCGGGTGCAGGCGCTGCTCATGCGGATGCCGGACCCAGACCCGGCGACGCTGATCGATTCCACCATCGCTTGGCTCATCGTCCGCCACAAGCTCAACCGCTACGAGGGCGCGATCGAGGCGATGGAGCGCGCCGTCGCCGCGGCCCGGGCGGCGGAGGACAAGCCACGGCTGGCGCTCGCCCTCTCCTGGCTCGGCAATGTGCACATGCTGATCGGCCACCCGACGCGGGGGATACCCTATGTGCTCGAAAGCCGCGGGCTGGCCGAGGAACTCGGCGACGAGCAGCTCATGCTGCTGCCGCTCTTCGTCTCGAGCTTCTTCTTGGCCGACCGCAACCCCGAGGCGGCAGTCGCGGGGCTGAAGGAGGTGATCGAGCTTTCGGCCGCCCACCGGCTCAGCGACGTGCGCGGCCATGCCATCGCCACACTGGCGGCCTCGCTGGCGCGGCTCGGGCGCTTCCCCGAGGCGCGGGCAGAAATCCGGCGTGCCCTCGCCACCGAGGCCGAGACGATCTCGCCGGTGAAGAAGGCCGACATCCATATCGGGGTGAGCCAGGCCTACCTGGAGATGGGCGAGTGGGATAAGGCGGCCGAGCACAGCAGCATCGGCGCCGAGCTTGCCGGCAAAGCGAACGGGTTCGAATGCGTCTGCGCCGCCTATTTCGGCCTCGGCCGTAGCCACATGGGCCTGCGCCAGATCGAGGTCTCGCTGGCCGATTTCGAGAAGTCGCTCGCCGCCGCCCGCAATGCTCGGACCGAGGCGATGCAGGTGTTCTCCAACTACATCTCCGGCAACATCGCCGGAGTGCAGTTCGAACAGGGACAGGCCACCGCGCTCGACCGGATGCGGGACTCGATGAACCTGACCCGCTCGAGCGGCGACGATTTCGGTGCTGCGGCGTTCGGGGTGCAGCTCGCCCAGGCTCTGCAAAAGCTCGGCCGCCTCGACGAGGCCGACCACCTGGTCGCCGATGCGCTGGCGCTCTTCCGCGAGCGCCACATGGCATCGCGCATCGCCGACGCGCTGGGTGTCCTCGCCGATCTGCGCGCGGCGCAGGGCCGGGACGAGGAGGCCGAGGCGGCGCGGGCCGAGTCGGCCGCCCTCCGCGCCAGCTTCGAGACCGTGCCCCAACCCGATACGCCCGTGGAGCTGGCCTGACATGGACAAGCCCATCATCTTCGCGGTGGATGACGAACCTTCCGTCCTCGCCGCCGTCGGCCGCGATTTGCGCAAGCGCTACGGCGCCGACTACCGGATCCTGCGGGCGGAATCCGGCGCCGCCGCGCTGAAGGAGTTGCGCGAGATCCGGCTCAGGGGCGAGGTGCTGGCGCTCCTCATCGTCGACCAGCGCATGCCGCAGATGACCGGGATCGAGCTTCTGAAAGAGGCGCTGCCGCTCTTTCCAGAGGCCAAGCGCGTGCTGCTCACCGCCTATGCCGATACCGAGGCCGCGATTCGCGCCATCAACGAGGTGAGGCTCGACCACTATCTGATGAAACCCTGGCACCCGCCCGAGGAGCTGCTCTTCCCGGTGCTGGACGATCTCCTCGACGACTGGCGCGCCAATTTCCGCCCTGTCTTCGAAGGCGTGCGCGTGATCGGCGACCGCTGGGCGGCCGAGGGGCACCTGATACGCGACTTCCTCGCGCGCAACCTCATCCCCTATCGTTGGCTCGACATCGAGGGCGATGCCGAAGCTGCGGGGCTGCTGTCGCTTGCCGGCCTCGGCGACGCGCCGCTGCCCGTCGTCCTCCTGGCCGATGGCAGCACCCTGTCGCGGCCGAGCGTCGCCGAGCTGGCGGCCAGGCTCGGCCTCCATGTCGATGCCGCGGCCGAGAGCTACGATCTCGTCATCGTCGGCGCCGGCCCGGCGGGACTGGCGGCGGCGGTCTATGGCGCCTCCGAAGGGCTGAGAACGCTGCTGATCGAGCGTGAGGCGCCGGGCGGCCAGGCTGGGACCAGCTCGGCCATCGAGAACTACCTCGGCTTCCCCTCCGGCCTCAGCGGCGGCGATCTCGCGCGCCGCGCCGTGGCGCAGGCCAGACGCTTCGGGGTGGAAATCCTGGCGCCGATGGAGGCCGTCTCGCTGCTCACCGAGAACGGCTACCACCGGATCGGCCTTTCGAATGGTGCCAGCGTGACCACCCAGGCGCTGATGGTCACCACCGGGGTTCAGTACCGGATGCTGGACGTGCCCGGTGCCGACCGGCTCGCCGGTGCGGGGCTCTACTACGGTGCGGCGATCACCGAGGCGCTGGGGGTCAAGGGAGAAAAGGTCTTCGTCGTCGGCGCCGGCAATTCGGCCGGGCAGGCGGCGCTCCATCTCGCCCGCTATGCGGCGCGGGTCACGATGCTGGTGCGCGGCAAGTCGCTCGGCGAATCGATGTCGCAATACCTGGTCGACCGGCTGGAGCATACCGAGAACATCGACATCCGCACCCGCGCATCGATCAAGGAACTGCACGGCGAAACCCGACTCGAGGAGATTTCGGTCGTCGACGCCGACAGCGGCACCGTTACGCGGGAGCCTGCCCGCGCCGTCTTCGTCTTCATCGGGGCGGCGCCGCGCACCGAATGGCTGGGCAAGGCGCTGAGGACCGATACGCACGGCTTCGCGCTGACCGGCGTCGACCTCGAGGCCGAGGGCGGCGCGCTGCCGGCCGGCTGGCCCCTTGCGCGCAAGCCCTTCTGGCTCGAGACGAGCGTGCCCGGCATCTTCGTCGCCGGCGACCTGCGACACCGCTCGATCAAGCGCATCGCCTCGGCCGTGGGCGAAGGGGCGATGGCGGTGCAGTTCGTGCACCAGCACCTGAGCGGGGCGGCCCTGCCGCTGGCCCCGGCCAGGACCTGAGCCGCCGTGTCCACCGTCAACGCCCAGTTTCGCAGGTTGCAGGAATTCATCGGCAAGCTGCCTCTGTTCTCGGGGCTGTCCCTGGCTGACATCGAGCAACTCTGCCGCTCGGCCACGCTGACCCTCCTGCCGCCGGGCACACGGTTCATCCGCGAGGGCGATCCGGGGGATTCGCTCTTCCTCGTGCTCTCCGGCAAGATCGAGATCTCCAAGCGCGACGGCGAGCAGGACGTGCTCCTCGCGGTGCGCGGCCCTGGCGAGGTCGTCGGCGAGATGTCGCTCCTCGAGCAGTGGCCGCGCGCGGCCTCCGCCGACACGGTAGAGCCAACCGAGGTGCTGGAGATCGGGCAGGAAGCATTCCGCAAGCTCCTGGAACGCAGCCCCGCGCTGGCGGCTTCGATCCTCAGGATCATGGCCGGGCGGCTGCGCAGTACCGAAGCCTCGCTGATGCAGCAGGAAAAGCTCGCCTCGCTCGGGACGCTGGCGGCGGGTCTCGCCCACGAGCTCAACAACCCCGCCGCCGCGATCCAGCGCAGCAGCCTGGTGCTGCGCGATTCCTTCGAGACCTGGCGGCAGAAGACCCTCGACTTGCATATGCTGCCCCTCAGCGCCGAAGAGCGGGCGGAGCTGATGCGGATCGAGAGCCAGATTCTCTCGGGCCGCCCGCCCGCAACGTCCGCGGTGGCCGCGAGCCGCGAAGAGGATGCGTTGATCGACCTGCTGGAAGAGATCGGTCTCGCCGAGCCCTGGGAGCTGGCGCCGCCGCTCGTTGCCTATGGCTGGAACGTCGCCCGTGTCGCGCCGCTGCGTGCGGCCTTCTCGCCGCAGGTCCTGCGGCTCGGCCTCGAATGGCTGAGCGCCGGGTTGGCGGTGCAACAGCTCATCGAGGAAATCCTGATGGGCTCGGAGACGATCTCTAGGATCGTGCGGGCGGTGAAGTCCTATGCCTATCTCGACCAGGCGCCGGTCAAGACCGTAGACATCACCGCCGGTATCGAGGACACGCTGATGATCCTGCACCACAAGATCAAGAACGGCGTTGCGGTGAACCGCGACTTCGCGACCGACCTGCCCCTGGTCGAGGCCTATGCCGGCGAACTCAACCAGGTCTGGACCAACCTCATCGACAATGCGGTGCAGGCGATGGAGGGCGCGGGTGTGCTCGATCTGCGCGTCCGCCCAGTGGGCGAGATGGTCGAGGTCAAGATCGCGGATGACGGCCCCGGCATTCCGCCCGAACTGCAGGCGCGCATCTTCGATCCTTTCTTCACCACCAAGCCGCAGGGCGTGGGCACGGGGCTCGGCCTGCACATCGCGCGCAACATCGTCGTCAACCGCCATCGCGGGCGTATGAGCGTCGAGTCCCGCCCCGGCCGGACCGAGTTCACGGTGCTCCTGCCCCGCTCCCTGCAGCGCGAGGCAAAGCCGGCCGAAGCCAAGGGCTGACCTCAGGCCCCGGCGGCCTCTGCGCGCCGCAGCGCGCCTTGCGCACCGTCGAGGGCGCTGGCCCCAGCCGATAGGAGATCGCCCTGTGGCCCAGTCCCTCGGCAGATCGATAGCCAAAAATCTCGCAGACACGCCGCATTCTTAGTCTCTCCGCCGCCATCTCGGCCCTTTCGCGGCGGCAGAATTCGAATTGTTGCTATCTGCGTCGCAGTGACGGGACGCGCCTCAGCCTGCTACCTGATCGCTGGGAAAGCTCGCGTCTGGGCTTTGCCGTCATTTTGCCTGTGTCCAAGCAGGCCGCATCCCGATGGGGCTTCGGACAAGCATACAGCGCTCAAGATGGTCTGATTTCCGGGTTCGAGTTTCGAACGGGACGCTATGCTGCTATTGTCCATCGCATATTCGGCATCTTCCGCATCCCTTCGGTGATTTTACGAGCGCGAACCGTGCCTCTGAGAACTCGACTGACAGAGCGTTTTACGATCAGGCACCCCATCCTGCTCGCTCCGATGGGCGTGATGGCAGGCGGGCGGCTTGCTGCTGCTGTGTCGAATGCCGGTGGGCTTGGTCTGATCGGCGGTGGTTATGGCGATGAAGCCTGGTTGGACAAGGAGTTTGCCGCCGCGGGCAATGCGCGGGTCGGATGCGGCTTCATCACATGGTCGCTGGCAACCAGGCCGCATCTGCTCGATCTCGTGTTGGCGCGGCAACCTGCTGCGCTGATGTTTTCATTCGGTTCACCCGCACCCTTTGCCGCGCGCGCAAGGGAAGCGGGAGTGCCGATCATCTTCCAGGTCCAGTCGATGTCGCATGCCCGCGAGGCGCTTGAAGTCGGGGCGGACGTAATCGTGGCGCAGGGCAATGAAGCTGGCGGTCACAGTGGTCGCCGCTCGACGTTCACTCTCGTTCCCGAGATTGCCGATCTTGTCGCGCAACGGGCGCCAGAGACGCTTGTCGTCGCGGCGGGCGGCGTTGGCGACGGCCGGTCGCTTGCCGCGGCGCTGATGCTCGGTGCCGACGGCGTCCTGATCGGCACGCGGTTCATCGCGACTGCCGAGTCTGCCGCACCCCGTGGATTTTGTGAGGCAATCGTCGCCGCCGATGGCGATCGGACCATCAAGACCACGACCGTGGATATCGCCCGCAACTATCATTGGCCGACAAGCGAATTCGCCGCGCGTGTGCTGAACAATCGATTTGTCGCAGCCTGGCACGGACGCGAAGATCAGTTGGCTGAAGAATCCACGCTGGCCGCTCAGAGCAGACTTTATTGGGAAGCTTTCAACACTGGCGACGCCGAAAACACCGGTGTGCTCATGGGAGAAGCAGCCGGCATGATCCATAGCGTGGAGTCGGCCGCGCATGTGATCGATGACATGGTCGGACAAGCCGAGCGTCTGCTCGCGGGCGGCCCGCGACGGATCGTTGATTGACTGCTCCGTTTCTCTTCGGCACTACGTTATCCTATCGCATAAACAACAACTTACGAGTTCCCGGTTTCTTCCTGTCGGGCGCGGCATTTTGGTTTTATCCCGGCTCAGCGCTAACAGTCCGGACATAGCCGCCAGGTTGCGCTTCGCGCACCCCACTCTTGTTCCTGCAAGTCCTGCGGGCGGCTCGACGCGGGTCCTTCCCTTCTCGTCGAGCCCCGAGCGACCGCCGCCATAGCGCGACCGCGCCCAGCCGGGCACCTGGTGCCATCCCGAGGGACGCGAGGATGGCAGCGAGTTTCCGGTCGCTAGACGGCCCTGTTCTGCGTCGGGGATCGACCCCCACCATCCGCGACGAGGACGGCGCCGGTGACGAAGGAGGCCTCGTCCGAGGCGAGGAACAGGCAGCAGGACGCGATCTCCTTCGGTTCCGCCACCCGCCTCAGCGCAATGCGGCCGGTGAGCGCGGCGAACTCGTCTTCGGCCGTCGTGCCGTTCAGCCGCGCCGCCTCGGCCATCTCCCACTCGCTCATCGGCGTGCGCACCCAGCCCGGTGCGACGGAGTTGACGCGGATGCCGTCCGGGCCATGGGCATAGGCGAGCGTGCGCGTATAGGAGACGAGCGCGGCCTTGCTCGCCGAATAGGCGGCGTTGACCGGACTGCCGTTGAAGGCGCCGACCGAGGCGATGTTGACGATCGCGCCGCCGCGCTGCTTCAGCAGCGGCAGCGAGGCGCGGCAGACCTTCATCGCCCCCGTCGCGTTGACGGCAAAGCTGCGTTCCCAGACGTCGTCGGAAAGGCTTTCCGGCGCGTCGGGCAGGATGATGCCCGCCGCGTTGACCAGGATGTCGAGCCGGCCGCCACAGGCCGCGATGGCGCGGGCGATGTCGGCCTCCTCGGTGACGCTGCCGTGGACCGCCACGCCGCCCGTTGCCGCGGCGGCCTCTTCGAGCGCCACGCCGCCCAGCCCGAACAGCACCAGCGACGCGCCCTCGCGCGCGAACAGTTCCGCTGTGGCGCTGCCCATGCCGGTCGCAGCCCCTGTGACCAGCGCCCTGCGGCCTTCCAGTCGTCCCGTCATGAAAGCCCCCAGCGGTCTTCGACGGCGTAGCCCGTCTCGGGAAGTGTCGAGCCGCCGTCGACCACGATGGTCTGCCCGGTCGTATATCTGGCTTCGGGCGAGGCGAGGTAGAGCATGGCGAAGGCGATGTCGTCGGCCTCGCCCATGCGCCCCATCGGGATGTGGCGGCCGATCGCAGCCTGCTTTTCGGCGGTCGACAGCGTGCCGCGTCCCGGCTTGGCGATGAAGCCCGGTTCCACGCCGTTGACCGTGATGCCGTCGCGCGCCAGCTCGAAGGCGGCGCCGCGGACGAAGGCGTTTACGCCGGCCTTGGCGGCGGAATAATGCGCGCCGCCGCCCATCGCGACGCGGGCCGACACCGAGGAGGTCACCAAAAGCCGGCCGAAGCCGTTGGCACGCATGGGCGGGACGCAGGCCTGCACCAGCCAGACGAAGGCGCGGAGGTTGATGTCCAGCGTCTGGCCGAGACCTTCTTCGTCGAGATCGTCGATCGATGCCCAGGGGCAGCCGCCGGCATTGTGGACCGCGATGTCGAGGCGTCCCTCGTCGGCAACGAGTCGGTCGACCATGGCGCGGATTTCGCCACGGCCGGTTCCGGGCCAGGCGACGGTGCGCGCCGAGAGGCCTTGTGCGGCGAGTTGGCTCGCCAGTTCCTCGGCGGGCCCGGGCGTCCGGTTGCAGACGGCGACGCGGGCGCCGGCCTCGGCCAGCCGCGTCGCGATGGCCGCGCCGATGCCGCGGCCGCCGCCGGTCACCAGCGCCACCCGTCCGGCGAGATCGAACGCCATCGCCTCAGGCCACTCCCGCCGCGACGACCATCTGCACGAAGCGGCCGAACACGTCGCCGTGACGGTCGACGTCGGCATCCGCGGTCGCCGGGCACATCAGGAACATGGTGTGGAAGGGCGTCACCAGGATGCCCTCGTTCATGTAGAAGGCATGGAGCAGGGTCTCGAGGTCGCCGCGGCGGGTCGCGGCCACCTCCGCCGCGTTGCGCGGGGGGGCTGGGCTGAACATGATCTCCGCCCGCGCGCCGATCTGGGTGACGTGCCACGGCAGACCGTGCTGCGAGATGACCGCGCGGGCCCCGTCGGCCAGGCGGCTCGCGCGGGCGATCATGCCGGCATAGTTCTCCGGCGTCAGCACTTCCTCCAGCACCGCGCGCATGGTGGCGACCGTCAGCGCGTTGCCGGCCAGCGTGCCGCCGATGCCGAAATGCGACGACTGGCGCTGGCGGGGATTGACGTAGGGCACGACCTGCCAGAGCCGCGCGGCGATCTCGTTCGTGACGCCGAAGATGCCGGCCGGGATACCGCCCGCAATCGCCTTGCCTGCGACGAAGATGTCGGGTTCCAGGCCGTTGAGCGCGGTGTAGCCGCCCGGCCCACAGGACAGCGTGTGGGTCTCGTCGATGACGAGAACCGTCCCCGTGCGCCGCGTGATCTGGCGTACGGCGTCATGAAAACCGTCCGCGACGGGGATCATGCCGAAATTGGTCATCAGCGGCTCCATGACGACACAGGCCACGTCGCCCGGCGCGAGCGCCTCCGCGAGCGCTTCGACGTCGTTGAACTGCACGACCTTCGAGACCCGCGCATGATCGACGCCGTTGGGATGGATCATGTTGCGCATCCGCAAGCGCCCGTCGTGCAGTTCGACATGCGCCTCGTCGATGCCGCCGTGGTAGCAGCCGGAGAAGACCAGCACCTTGTCGCGGCCGGTGATCATGCGGGCGATGCGGATCGCGCCGCGGTTGGCGTCGGTGGCCGAGGTGGTGAGCGTCCAGTAGGGCAGGCCGAAGCGGCGGGCCAGTTCCTCGCCCACCCACAGGCTGTCCTCGGTCGGCATCATGTGGGTGGTGCCGCGCTCGAGCTGCCGCACCGCCGCGCGCGTCACCGCCTCCGGCGCATGGCCGCACATGCCGCCGGTGTCGCCGAGGCAGAAGTCGACATAGTCGTGCCCGTCGATGTCACGGACGTGGCAGCCGCGCGCCTCCGCGACATAGACCGGGAAACCGCCCGCCCAGCGCCGCATCCAGTGCGACGGGCCGCCATAGAGGAAGTGCTTGCGGCCGCGCGCCCAGGCTTCGGCCGAGCGCGGATGCCGGGCCGCGAAGCGCGCCTGCTCGGCGTCGATCAGCCTGTCGATCGTTTCGGAGTGGGTGCCGGCCAGCGTATCGGTCACAGCGAAATCCATGCGGTCTTGAGTTCGGTGAACTTGTCGAGCGCGTGCAGCGACTTGTCGTGGCCGTTGCCGGACTGGCCGACGCCGCCGAGCGGAACCGTCAGGTCGGAGCCGCCGTAGGTGTTGACGTGCACGACCCCCGCCCGCACTGCCCGCACCATGCGGTGCGCCCGCGACAGGTTCGAGGTCCACACCGCCGAGGCGAGGCCGAAGACCGTGGAGTTGGCCAGCCTGACCGCCTCCGCCTCGTCCCCGAACTTCATGACGCCGAGCACGGGACCGAAGACCTCCTCCTGCGCCAGGTGCATCGCCGGCTCGATGCCGGAGAAGACGGTCGGCTGCATGTAGAAGCCGCCGGTCTCGGCGAGGATGCGGGTGCCGCCGGTTTCGAGGCGCCCGCCCTCGGCTTTGGCGCGGCGGACGAACTCCAGGTTCTTGGAGAGCTGGTCCTCGCTGGTCACCGCGCCGGCCTCGGTCGACAGGTCGAGCGGATCGCCGACCTTCATCTTCGTGGCAATGGCCGCGACCCTGGCGACGAATTCGTCATGGATCGTCTCTTCGACGAGCAGGCGCGAGCCGGCGACGCAGACCTGGCCGGAGTTGCGGAAAATGCCGTAGGCGGAGACCTTCGCCGCCTGGTCGAGGTCCGGCGCGTCGGCGAAGACGATGTTCGGCGACTTGCCGCCGAGCTCCAGATAGCAGCGCTTCAGGTTCGAGCGGGCCGAATATTCGAGCAGCCGGCGACCGACGGCGCCGGAACCCGTGAAAGCCATGACGTCGACGTCCATGTGCAGGCCGAGCGCTTCGCCGCACACCGAACCCTTGCCGGTGACGACGTTGAGCACTCCTGCGGGCAGGCCGGCCTCTGCGCAGAGCTCTGCCAGGCGCAGCAGCGACAGCGAGGCTACCTCGGCCGGCTTCAGCACCACCGAGTTGCCGGCGGCAAGCGCCGGCGCGATCTTCCACGCCCCGATCATCATCGGGAAGTTCCACGGAACGATCGCCGCGACCACGCCGACCGGCTCGCGGTGGACCAGGCCGAGCACGTTGGGTGCGGTCGGCGCGATCTCGCCGTAGACCTTGTCGATCGCCTCGGCATAGTAGCGGAAGGTGGCCGCGGCGCTGCCCGGTTCCGCCTTCAGCGCCATGGCGATTTCGGTGCCGTTGTCGCGCACGCCGAGCACGGCGAGTTCCAGCGCATGCCTCTCGATCAGGTCGGCGATGCGGTGCATGACCTTCTTGCGCTCGGCGGGCGCGGCGCGCGACCATTTGCCGGCATCGAAGGCGCGCCGCGCAGCGGCGACGGCGAGGTCGACGTCTTCGGCGCCGCCTTCGGCGATGGACGTCAGCGTGCGGCCGTCGATGGGAGAGATCACGTCGCGTCGTTTGCCGTGAACGGCGTCGCGGAACGCCCCGTCTATGAACAAGCTGCGCGGGGCGAGTTCCGCGGCCCGCAGCGCGTCGATGCGCGACTGGTCAAGCATTGCCGGCAACCTTTTTCCGGTCTCGCACCACGCTCATCACGTGAAGCACGATGGCGATGACGATCATCGAGAACAGCACGAAGGCGATGGGGCGGTTGATGAAGTCCCAGGGCGTATCGACGCGCGCCATGGCCGTGCGCAGCTTGGCTTCCATCAGGCCGCCCAGCACCATCCCCAGGATGATCGGCGAGGTCGGCCACTCCAGGCGCTTGAGGATGAAGCCGAACACGCCGAAGGCGGCGGCGACGGCGCAGTCCTTGAGCGAATTGCGCAGGGAATAGACGCCGATCAGGCTGAAGGTCAGGATCATCATGCCGAGGAAGCGGTTCGGGATGAGCATCACCTTCATCAGCGAATTGGTGGCGAGCAGCAGGAAGAAGACGACGAGCACGTTGAGGATGAACAGCGCAATGTAGAGCGCGACGACGAAGTCCATCTGGTTCTGGAACAGCTGCGGGCCGGGAATGACGTTGTGGACGTAGAACACCGCCAGCATCATCGCGGTCAGTTCCTCGCCGGGAATGCCGAGCGCCAGCAGCGGGATCATCGCGGCGGCGGGCACGGAATTGTTGGCCGCTTCCGAGGCGATGATCCCTTCCGGATTGCCCTTGCCGAACAGCTCGGGCGTCTTCGAGGTCTTCTGTGCGTAG
Source organism: Rhizobiaceae bacterium (assembly GCA_905339215.1). Lineage (GTDB taxonomy): Bacteria > Pseudomonadota > Alphaproteobacteria > Rhizobiales > Rhizobiaceae > DUSC01. The sequence continues at coordinate 30,570 of CAJPFN010000053.1, read as the reverse complement.
CCGTAGGACATGAACTGCGACATGAACTCGCCGACGCCCGGGATCATTCCGCAGATCACGCCGAAGCTCGACGCGACCGTGGCGACCCGCTTGAAGCGGAAGATCTCCGCCATCGACGAGAAGAAGCCGGTCTTGGTCATCGGCGGCAGTTCGTATTTCTGGTCCTTGCCGGAGAGAAGGATGAAGGCCTGGCTCAGCGCGAACAGGCCGAGCACGACGACGATCAGGTCCACGCCCGAGGCGAGCCAGGTCTGCCCGAACGTGTAGCGCTGCGTGTAGCCCGCCCCTTCGAGGCCGACCGTCTTGAGGAAGATGCCGTAGCAGACGAGCATGCCGGCCGCGAGAACCTGGCCGCGATGCGTCACCACGACCAGGACGATGCCGAGCAGGGCCGCGAGGAAGACCTCGCGCGCGCCGAACATCGGCGCGATGCGGGCGAGCACCGGTGCGAGCAGGATCAGGCAGAGGATCGAGAAGATGCCGCCGAAGAAGGACGCCGAGTAGGCCAGGCTGAGGGCGCGCCTCGCCTCGCCCCGCTTGGTCATGGGATAGCCGTCATAGGTCGTCAGCGCGTTGACCGGCGTTCCCGGCGTGTTGATCAGGATCGCGGGAATCGCGCCGCCGAACATCGAGGAACCGTAGACCCCGAGTAGGGCCGTCAGCCCGACGATCGGCTCCAGCGAGAAGGTCGCCGGCAGCATGATGGCGATGGCCACCGCGGCGCCGACGCCCGGCATCGCGCCGACCATGACCCCGCCGATCGATCCGATCAGGAGGGCCGCGATCACGTCCCAGCGGGCGATGATCTCCAGTCCCGACAAGAGGATGTCCATCTCGCCCTCAGAAATAGCGGATCATGATGTAGCGGAGCGTATCGGGCAGGAGCTCGTAGACCGCCCCGCCGGGGATCTTCACGTTGAACAGGGACTTGAACAGAAGCACCACGAACAGCGCGAACGCCGTGGCGGCGCCGAAGGCAATGCCGGACCTGTAGCCGGCGCGCCACGTCATGAAGAGGCAGAAGGCGAGCGTCGCCGCCAGGTAGCCGACGACCGGGATTCCCGCGACGTAGAGCAGGTACCACCCGACATATTCAAGGGAGCTGATCCACACCCAGACCTCCCGCCACCGTCCCGCCGTTCGCGTCGCGCGGCTGGTCGCGACCAGGTTGGCCAGGGCGAAGAAGGTCATCCCGACCAGGCTGATCAGCGGCCAGGTGCGCGGCTGGGCGGAAAACCCCTTCCCCGGCAGCACGCTTGTCTGCCAGGAGATCATGGAAAGCAGGGCGACTGCCGTCCCCAGGAAGATCAGCGAATAGAAAAGTTCGCCTGGCTTCCGCGCTTCCGGGAAGACATGCGGCGTCGCGTTGTCGTGTTCCATGGATGCCAATTCCGTTGGCGGGAAGGGCCGGGATTTCGCTCCCGGCCCTTCGCCTCGCTGTCAGTTGGCGATCATTTCGTTGATCTTGGCGATCGTCGCCTTGTCGGACTCGATCTGGCGCACCGCCGCCTCGGCATCCTTCCAGTAGACGATTGCGCCGGTATCCGCCGAGAGCTTCCTGGCGCGGTCGGAGGCCATGGTCTCCTTTGCAACCGCGATGATCTTCTCGCGCACGTCGGCGGGCGTGTCCTTGTGCACGAACAGGCCGTTCCACAGCGACACGTTGAGTTCGGGAGCGATCGAGGCGAGCGTCGGGGCGTCGGGAACGATGCTGATCGGACCGTCGGTGATCGTGGCGAGGATCTTCACCTTGTCCAGGCAGGGAAGGATCTGCTGCATCGTCGTGTTGATGACGTCGAAATCGCCGGACGCGAGCGAATTGCAGTCCAGTGCGTCGTTCGACGCCTCGGTTCCCCATTCGAAGCCGAGCTGCTTGGCCGCGGCGAAGGTCGCCTGGGTGGGCAGCAGGAACGAGCCGAAATGGCCGAGCGCCACCTTGTTGTCTTTCGCGTAGCCGGCCAGCTCCTGCATGCTGCCATAGGGCGCATCCGCGGAGGTCGCAATCACGAAGGGATAGGTGAGGAAGATCCCGAGAGGCTGGAACGGATCGGGATTGAGGGCCGGGATGCCGACCTCCGGCCCGACGACCGGAATGTCGACGACGAAGGAACCGACCGTGTAGCCGTCGGCCGGAGCGGCCGCGACTTCGGCAGCACCCGGAAACGGGCCGCCGTCTGACGGCTTGTTGATGACGGCGGCAGCGACGCCGTACTTCGCCTGGAAGTCTTCCGCGATCATGCGCGTCAGTACGTCCTCCAGGTCGCCGGGCGGGAAGGGAACGACGAAGCCGACCGGCTTTTCCGGATACTCGGCCCATGCGGCGCCGACGGACATCAATGCCATGACCGCGCCCGTCAGCAGGGCACCTCGAAATGTTCTCATGAGTTCTCTCCTCGCTTGCGGGCCGAGCGCCCGCGGTTCCCTTGTTGTCGGTTCATTATTTGAACCCTTATTTCAAATATAGACTTGCAAACTGACGGCCATCCTGTCAACTTCTTTCTGTCGACGCGGTCGAATGACAGGGGAGGAAACGCTTGAGTACGGTTGGCAAGGCGATTTCGCTGCTCGATCTGTTCAGCATCGACACGCCCGAACTCGGCCTGACCGAGATCGCGCGGCGTGCAGGATTCGACAAGGCAACGACACGGCGGCTGCTTGTGTCCCTGGCGCGGCATGGCTTCGTCGAGCAGGACGGGGAGACGCGCCACTACCGGCTGGGCGCCGGGCTGACACGGCTCGCCCGCATCCGCGAGGCACGGTTCCCGCTCCTGCAGACAGCGCTGCCCTACCTGCGCGAACTGGCGGCCGCCACGTCGGAGACGGTTCATCTGGCGGAAGCCGTCAACGGCTCGCTGCTCACGGTCCTGGTCGAACATCCGGCCCGGGCGAACCGGGTCAACGTGAACGTCGGCGAATACCTTCCCCTTCACTCGACGGCATCGGGCCTCGCCTATCTGGCGCATGCGCGTCCGGAAGTGGTGAAGGAGGCGTTGGGCAGTCCACTGGCGGCGTACACCTCCCACACCCTCACCGAACCCGGAGCCGTTCTCAAGGAAGTCGAGGCTACGCGCGGGCGCGGATATTCCGTCATGGACCAGGGCTTCGAGGACGGCGTCTTCAGCGTCGCCGCCGCGATCCTGGGATCGGGCGGCTACGCCATCGGCACGCTGGCCGTCGCGGCTCCGGTCGTGCGCACGTCGAAGGCCGCCGCCGCCGAGCGCGGCAAGGCCGTGGCCGCCGCCGCGCGGGAGATCAGCGAGCGACTCAATGGCGAAGGCTTCAACGCGCTTCGAGGCAGGGTTTCCGCGTGACGGAGGAGAAAGCACGGATGCAGCCGAGGATCCTGATCATCGGGACGGGCGACACCAAGGCGGACGAGCTCGAGTTCATGCGCGGCAAGGTGGCCGAGGCCGGCGGGCTGCCGCTGATGCTCGACGTCAGCGTGCTCGGCGATCCTCCCTACCGCGCCGAGTTCGACAAGCACGCCGTGGCGGCCGCCGGCGGCTCGACCATTCCGGCCATCGTCGCGCTCGGCGACGAGAACAGCGCGATGACGGTGATGGCTGCCGGCGCGTCGGCCTTGACGAAGCGGCTCCATGACGAGGGCCGAATCGACGGCGTCATCGCGCTGGGCGGCACGATGGGAACGGATCTCGCCCTCGACGTGGCGCTGGCGCTGCCGCTCGGTGTGCCGAAGTTCGTCGTCTCCACAATATCCTACTCGCATCTCATTCCGCCGGAGCGCATCGCGACCGACCTGATGATGATCCTGTGGGCCGGTGGCCTTTACGGGCTGAACTCCACCTGCAGGGCGGTCCTGTCGCAGGCATGCGGTGCGGTCGTGGGTGCCGCACGCACCGCGGAACGGCCCGACCGCAGGCGACCCGTCGTCGGGATCAGCTCCCTCGGCAAGAGCTGCCTCACCTACATGGTTACGCTGAAGCCAGAGCTGGAAAGGCGCGGCTACGAGGTGGTGATCTTCCACACCACCGGGATGGGCGGCCGGGCGCTCGAGGCGATCGCGGCGCAGCGCGGCTTCGCCGCCGTGCTCGACTTCAGCCTGCAGGAACTCGCCAATCACCTGTCGGGCTCGGTGGTCACGTCCGGCGCCGACCGACTGGAGAATGCCGGCCGGGCCGGTGTGCCGCAGATCGTCGCTCCGGGCGCGATCGACATGGTCGACTTCCCCACATGGCAGCCGGTTCCGCAACGCTTCGACGGGCGCCCCTACCATGCGCACAACCGGCTGCTCGCTTCGGTAACGAGCGACGGCGAGGGACGCCGCGCCATCGCCCGCGCCATCGGCGCGAAGCTCGCCGCAGCCGGCGGTCCCACCGCCTTCGTCCTGCCTGCCGGTGGCATCCAGCAATGGGATCAGGAAGGCGAGCCGCTTCACGAGCCGGCAGCAACGGCCGCCTTCATGGACGAGATGCGCCGCAGCGTGCCGTCGAACGTCGAGTTCCGGGAAATCGCGGGCCATATCAACAGCCGCGACTTCGTCGATGCCGCACTCGACATCTTCGACCGCTGGGTGGCCGACGGCGTCATCGAGCCGGGAGCGGCAGCCGCATGAGCAAGCCCGCCGCCCTCGTGCTCGATTTCGGCGGAGTTGTTACCCGCACGCTGTTCGAGACGCACGACCTCACCGAGGCCGCGCTTGGCTTGCCGGCGGGCACCCTGACCTGGCGGGGCCCGTTCGCGCCCCACGAAGACAGCCTGTGGCGAGCCATGCAGGCGGACGAGATCAGCGAGCGCGACTACTGGATGGAGCGCACGCGCGAAGTCGGACGGCTGGTCGGCGAGGAGTGGTTCGCCATGGAGACGTTCGTCCGCCGGGCTCGTGGTGCCGATCCCGAGGCGGTCGTCCGGCCGGAAGCCCGTGCCGCGATCCGTATCGCCCACGAGGCCGGCGTCGGGCTCGCCGTGCTTTCGAACGAGCTCGACCTGTTCTACGGCGCGGATTTCCGGCAGCGGCTGCCGTTGCTTTCGCTGTTCGACGCGATCGTCGACGCGACCTACACGGGCATCCTCAAGCCCGATCCGCGCGCCTATGCCGCCGTGGCCGAGGCGCTCGGCTTGCCGGCGGAAGCCTGCGTCTTCGTCGACGATCAGGCGCGCAACGTCGCCGGTGCGCAGCGCGCCGGGATGCGCGCCGTCCATTTCGAGGTGCGCGACCCGCGCCGTTCCTTCAGCGAGGCGCTGGCCCATTTCGGGCTCGCCCTCGACCTGCCCGAAAGCAATGCCGAGAGGACCGCACATGCGTGACACGAATTTCCTTGCCGAGAACAACGCCCGGCAGATCTGGCACCCGATGGCGCATCCCGCCGAGATGCGCAGCCATCCGCCGCGCATCATCATGAAGGGAGAGGGCGCCTATGTGACCGACCTGGAAGGCCGCACGGTTCTCGACGCCGTGGGAGGTCTCTGGAACGTTAATCTCGGCTACGACTGCGACCCGATCAAGCGGGCGATCGCGATGCAGCTCGACGCACTGCCCTACTATTCCGGCTTCCGCGGCACCTCGACCGGCCCGTCGATCGAACTGGCCTGGGAACTGACGCAGTTCTTCGCGCCGGAGGGCATGGTGCGGGCCTTCTTCACCTCCGGCGGGTCGGATTCGGTGGAGACCGCGCTCAGGTTGGCGCGGCAATACTGGAAGATCCGCGGACAAGGCGACCGCACCAAGTTCCTGGCGCTCAAGAAGGGCTATCACGGCACCCATTTCGGCGGCGCCTCGGTCAACGGCAACGCCAATTTCCGCCGCAACTACGAGCCGCTGATGCCGGGCGTGTTCCACATCCCGGCGCCCTATGCCTATCGCAATCCGTTCGACGAAACCGATCCCGCCAAGCTGGCCAGGCTTTGCGTCCGGGCGCTGGAGGACGAGATCGCCTTCCAGGGAGGCGACACGATCGCGGCGTTCATCATGGAGCCGGTGCTCGGCGCGGGCGGGGTGATCGTCCCGCATGAGAGCTTCATGGCGATGGTGCGCGAGGTCTGCGACCGCCACGAGATCCTGCTGATCGCCGACGAGGTCGTCACCGGGTTCGGCCGTACCGGAGCCTGGTCCGGCTCCCGCCTCTACGACGTGAAGCCCGACATGATGACGATCGCCAAGGCGATCACCTCGGGTTATTTCCCGCTGGGTGCCACGATGATCGGGGAGAAGGTCGCGGAGGCCTTCGAAGCCGACAAGACCAGCTTCGGTTCGATCGGCCACGGGTACACCTATTCCGGCCACCCCGTCGGCTGTGCGGCGGGCGTCGCGGCGCTCGGCGAGACCCGCCGCCTGAAGGTTCACGAAAACGCCGCCGCGCGCGGCCGCGAACTGGCGGAGGCGCTGGAAGGGCTGAAGCGCAAGCACGCGGTCGTCGGCGACGTCCGCTCCAAGGGGCTGATGTCCGCCGTCGAACTGGTCTCGGATCGCGATGGCAAGAAGGCGGCCGACAAGGGCGTCATGAAGCGCGTGTCGGACGTCGCCTATGAAGCGGGCGTCATGTTGAGGGTCTCCGGATCCAACATCATCCTGTCCCCGCCGCTCATCCTGACGTCCGCACAAGTGCAAACCATCGCGGAGGCACTCGACGCCGGCCTCGCCGCGGCCTGATCCTCGCTACCACGTGTCGGATGCCGTCGCCCCGGCATCCGGTTTCGCGTCCTGCCCTTCAAGGCACGCAGTCCGATCGAACGCCGATCAGGCGACGTGGCCTTGGCGTCGGCCCTCGGTCCGCAGCCCGTAGGCCGATTGCGGTTCGCGCGCGAACACGGCGCCGATGCCGATCAGGACGGCCTTGCGGTCGCCGGCCAGCTCCGCCGCGTCGCGCAGTCCGGCCAGATCGGTGCGATGCATCGTTTCGCACGCTCGGCCGATGTCCGCGGCGACGACCGCCGGGGTCGTCGCCGGCATTCCGCGGTCGACGAGCGTAGTGGAAATCTGCGCCGCCGTGCGCCCGCCCATATAGAAGATCGTGGTTGTCGAAGGATCGGCGATGGCGGCCCAATCCAGGTCTTGCGGTAGGCCGCCGTGCCGGGAGTGGCCGGTGACGAAGCGCACGGACCGCGCACAGTCGCGGTGCGTCAGCGAGACGCCCAGCCTCGCCGCCAGCGCAATCCCGGCGGTGATGCCGGGGACGACGTCGTAGGCGATGTTCTCCTGCTCCAGCGCGGCGATCTCCTCGCCGGCACGGCCGAAGATCATCGGATCGCCCGACTTCAGCCGCACCACCCTTCGGCCGGCCTTGGCAAGGGCGATCATCATGGCGTTGATCTCATGCTGCTTGCAGCTCGGCCGACCCGCCCGCTTGCCGACGAGGATGCGCTTCGCCTCGCGCCGGGCAAGCTCGAGCACCTCGTCCGAGACCAGGTCGTCGAACAGGATCACGTCGGCGGCCTGCAGCGCCCTGACCGCCTTCAGGGTCAGGAGCTCGGCCTCGCCCGGCCCGGCGCCGACGAAGGTGACATGGCCGGCCCTCGCCTCGGCGTCCATGCCGCGCAGGATCGCGCTCAGCTCCCGCTCCGCCGTGTCGGAAGGGGCGGATCCGAAGGCGCGGTCGACGAACCGCTCCCAGAAGGCGCGGCGGGCTTGCCCCGTAGCGAGGGCCTCGACCACCCGCTGGCGGAGCGCGCGGGCAAGGGCGGCCCAGTCCGCGAGCGATGCCGGCAGCAGCGTCTCGATCCTGCGGCGCACCGCCTGTCCGAGGATCGGCGCGGCGCCGGACGTGGATATTCCGACCACGACAGGCGAGCGGTTGACGATCGCGCCGAACTGGAAGTCGCAGTAGGCCGGCTTGTCGATGACGTTGCAGGCCGCACCCGCTCTACGCGCCGCGGCCTGGAACGCCGCGGCTTCCTCGTCGCCCCCGGCATCGGCCAGGGCGACGGCCACGCCGGCGAGGCAGGCGGCATCCCATCGCCGTCGGTAGATCGTCAGTTTCGGCTCGCGCTCCGCGATGCGCAGCATCTCGTCCGAAAGCGCTTCGTCGCAGGCGAAGACGTCGACGGCGGCGCCGGCGGTCGCGAGCAGATCGGCCTTCCACGCGGCCGCCCCCGTGCCGCCGGCGACCACCGCGCGTTTTCCGGCGAGGTCGAAGAAGACCGGCAGGACGGAGAGCGGCCCGATGCGCGGCGGCGCTTCCTCACTCGGCTGCCTGGAGACGACCTGCATCGATGATGGTCCTTATCTCGGAGCGGCACGCGCCGCAGTTGGTGCCAGCGCGAAGCTGCGCACCGACCTGGTCCACAGTCGAACAGCCAGCGGCCACCGCCGCGGCGATCTGGTTGACGCCGACGTTGAAGCAGGAGCAGACGACGCGCCCGATCGACGGCATGGGAACCGGCGAGCGGCCCGACAGCATCGCCATGCGGTCGGCGGATGCGAGCGGCTGGCGCGTCGCCAGCAGCGACACCAGCCAGTCCCGCGGCGGCAGCTGCCCGGGCGGCGCCACGAGCAGCGCCTCGGCCAGTGCGCCGTCGCTATCGAGCGCGGCGGCGCGATAGTTGAGGCCGCGCCTGTCGGTGTATTCGACCAGCTTGTCGCCGGCGAACGGGCCGAGAAGCTGGCGCGACAGGAGGATGCCCTGGTCGGGCGTCTCCGTGCCGCAGAGATCGTAGACCCAGCCGCCGTCCACCGGGCGTCGGCTCCAGTGTACGAAACCCGTCGGGCGCAGGTCCCGCCGGGTGATCAGGACGCCGGCCCAGGCCACCGCCTCGCGTCGAAGCCGGACGGGGACGTGCTTCAGTTCCGGTTGTCCCGAATGGACGTCCGCCGTCGGGTTGGCGAGCGGGCCGGTGCCGGCATTGGCGGCGAAGCTGCCGCTCCAGTGCATGGCGAGGAACGCCGTGCCCGGCTTCTGCGCGTCGCTGATCGCGACGCGGATGCGCGACGAGCCGTAGCGGCTCGACACTTGCGCGAGGTCGCCGTCGGCCAGGCCGTCGCGCGCGGCGTCCGCGGCGTTGATCTCGATGACCGGCTCGGGCGCGTTGGACATCAGCCGCGGCACGCCGCCGGTCCTGGTCATCGTGTGCCACTGGTCGCGCAGGCGGCCGGTGTTGAGCGCGATCGGCCGCTCGGCGTCGACGGCGTGGGCGACGCCGCGGTGGCGCACGGCGACGAAGCGCGCCCGGCCGTCGCCGGTCGGGAAGCGCCCGTCGCCGAGCAGGCGCTCCGGCTGCGGGCCGTTCGGCCTCGCCGGCCAGTGGCGTGGCGGGAAGCGCTCGTAGTCGGCATCCGCGATTGCGGCCAGCGCGCCGATGTCGAACAGCCGCGCGCCCTCGTTCTCGAAGGCCGACAGCGCGGCGTGCTCGCGAAAGATCGCGGCGGGGCCGTCGAAGGCGAAGGCGTCGCCAAAGCCCATCCGCCGCGCGACGTCGCAGATGATGTCCCAGTCGGGGCGCGCGGACCCGGGAAGAGGCATGAACGGCCGCTGGCGTGACATGCGCCGTTCCGAATTGGTCACCGTGCCGCTCTTCTCGCCCCAGGCGGCGGCCGGCAGCAGCACGTCGGCATGGCGCGTGGTGTCTGTGCGGGTCACGTCGGAGACGACGACGAAGTCGCAGGCCTTGAGCGCGGCGCGCACCCGCGACGCGTCGGGCATCGAGACGGCAGGATTGGTACCCATGATCCACAGCGCCTTGATGCGCTCGTCGCCGGCGGCGCGGAACATGTCGACCGCCTTCAGGCCGGGCCTGCGGGCGGTGTTCGGCGCATTCCAGAAGCGCGCGACCCGGTCGACATCTTCCGACCGGTCGAAGCCCATGTGCGCGGCGAGCTGGTTGGCCAGCCCGCCGACCTCGCGCCCGCCCATGGCGTTGGGCTGTCCGGTGACCGAGAACGGACCCATGCCGGGCTTGCCGATCCGGCCCGTGGCCAGATGGCAGTTGATGATGGCGTTGACCTTGTCGGTTCCGTGCGACGACTGGTTGACGCCCTGGCTGTAGACGGTGACGGTGCGCTCGGTCTCGGCGAACAGCCGGAAGAACCGCTGCACCTCGGCCTCGGCGAGGCCGCAGCCGGCCGCGACGCCCGCGGGCGACGGCGCATCGGCGATGGCCGCGGCGACCGCGTCGGCGAGTCCGGAGGTCGCGGCGGCGACATAGTTCTGGTCGATCGCATCGGCGCGGGCGAGATGCGCCAGCACGCCGTTGAACAGCAGCACGTCGGTGCCGGGGTCAATCGCCAGGTGGAGGTCGCACTCGTCGGCAGTGGCCGTGCGGCGCGGGTCGATGACGACGATCTTGGTGCCGCGCTCGCGCCGGGCGGCCATGAGCCGCTGGTAGAGGATCGGATGGCACCAGGCGGTGTTGGAGCCGGTCAGCACGACGAGGTCGGCCGCCTCGAAATCCGCGTAGGTGCCTGGCACGACGTCCTCGCCGAAGGCGCGGCGGTGGCCGGCGACCGACGAGGCCATGCAGAGCCTCGAGTTGGTGTCGATGTTGCCCGAGCCGATGAAGCCCTTCATCAGCTTGTTGGCGACGTAGTAGTCCTCCGTCAGCAATTGTCCGGAGACATAGAAGGCGACGGAATCCGGCCCGTGCGCGGCGATCGTGTCGGCGAAGCGTTTTGCCACGAGATCAAGCGCCTCGTCCCAGGACGCCTGCCGTCTGCCGATCTCCGGCGCCAGCACGCGACCGTTCGGTCCCATCGTCTCGCCGAGCGCCGAGCCCTTGGAACACAGCCTGCCGTAGTTCGCCGGATGGTCCGGGTCGCCGCGGACGGACACGGCTCCGTCCGCGGCGACCTCGGCCAGCACGCCGCAACCCACCCCGCAATAGGGGCAGGTGGTCCTCACCTCGGCTGCCGGGCGGTCGGCCATCGCTTCTACTCGGCCGCCATGAGCTGCCGGTCGAGCGCGATCAGGATGCGGCCGTCCTCGACCTTGATCGGGATCGTGCGGACGGCGCCCTCGTCGGCGCCCTGCGCCAGGCCGGTCTCGAGCGAGATCACCCAGTTGTGCAGGGGGCAGGTGACGGAGGCGCCGTGCACGATGCCCTGGCTGAGCGGCCCGCCCTTGTGCGGGCAGTGGTCCTCGATGGCGAAGATCCGGTCGTCATGGGTGCGGAACACGCCGATCTTGCCCTGCGGCGTGACCACGCAGCGGGCGCCGCGCTGCGGGATGTCGTCGATCGATCCGATCGCAAACCAGGTCATGTTCTCACTCCGCTGCGAGCTGATGACGAACGTCCGCCAGCGGGCGGAACTCGTTCTTGTCCTTGCCCGAGACGCGCTCGGACCACGGGTCGACCTGCGCGAACTTCTGGCTGAAGACGAAGCGGTCGTAATATTCCTTGCGGCGCGGGAGGTCGTGCAGAACCTGCCGCCGGATCTCGTCGTAGCCGACGCGCCTGGCCCACTTGTAGATGCGTTCGAGGTAGCGGGCCTGCTCCCGGTACATCTGGGTCAGCGCCACGATCACCTCGAGCGCCTCGTCCTCGCTCTTCACCAGGCCGAGCACTTCCGTGCCCTTGATGTCGAGGCCGGCCGCCCCGGCGAAATGGATCTCGTAGCCGGAATCGACGCAGATCACGCCGACGTCCTTGCACGTCGCCTCGGCGCAGTTGCGCGGGCAGCCGGAGACGGCCATCTTGACCTTGGCCGGGGTCCACGAGCCCCACATGAACTTCTCGATGCGGATGCCGAGGCCGGTCGAGTCCTGCGTACCGAAGCGGCACCAGTCGGAGCCGACGCAGGTCTTCACCGTGCGCAGGCCCTTGGCGTAGGCGTGGCCCGAGACGAAGCCGGCCTTTCCGAGATCAGACCATACCGCCGGCAGGTCTTCCTTCTTGATCCCCAGCATGTCGATGCGCTGGCCGCCGGTGACCTTGACGGTGGGGATGGCGAACTTGTCGACCACGTCGGCGATCGCGCGCAGTTCCTTCGCCGACGTGACGCCGCCCCACATGCGCGGCACGACCGAATAGGTGCCGTCCTTCTGGATGTTGGCGTGGACCCGCTCGTTGATGAAGCGCGACTGGTAGTCGTCGGCATATTCGTCCGGCCAGTCGCAGACGAGGTAGTAGTTGAGCGCCGGGCGGCACTTGGCGCAGCCGCACGACGTCTTCCACTCCAGTTCCTGCATGACGGCGGGGATGCTCTTGAGGCTCCTCGCCTTGATCAGCCGGCGCACCTCGTCGTGGCCGAGCGCCGTGCAGGAGCACATGGGCTGCACCGCCGCCGGGTTGTAGGCATCGCCCAGCGTCAACGCCATCAGCTTCTCGACCAGCGGCGTGCACGTGCCGCACGAGGCGGAAGCCTTGCTGTGGGCGCGCACGTCGTCCAGCGACGTCAGGCCCTTCGCGGTGATCGTGCCGACGATCTTGCCCTTGCAGACGCCGTTGCAGCCACAGATCTCGGCATCATCCGAGAGAGCCGCAACGGCCGCGAGAGGGTCCGCGGAGGCGCCTCCCTGGAAAGCCTGGCCGAAGATGAGGGTGTCGCGCATCTCGGAGATGTCGGCCTGCTTCTTCTGCAGGTCGGCAAACCATGAGCCGTCGGCGGTCTCGCCGAACAGGACGGTGCCGATAATGCGGTTGTCGCGCAGGATGACGCGCTTGTAGACGCCGGCAGAGGCGTCGCGCAGCACGATCTCCTCGCGGTCGTCGCCGTCGGCGAAGTCGCCGACCGAATAGAGGTCGATGCCGGTCACCTTGAGCTTGGTCGGCGTGTCGGAGTGGACGAAGCATTCGTCGGCCGCGCCGCCAAGCGAGGCGGCGGCGACGCGTGCCATCTGGTAGAGCGGTGCGACCAGCCCGTAGACATGGCCGCCGACCTCGGCGCACTCGCCGATCGCGAGGATTTCGGGATCGGAGGTCCGCATGTAGCGGTCGGTGACGATGCCGCGATTGACCTCCAGCCCCGCCTCCTTCGCGAGCGTCGCATTGGGCCTTATGCCCACCGCCATCACGACGAGACTGGCCGGGATCAGCGTGCCGTCGGCGAGTTCGACGCCCTCGACCTTTCCGTCGCCGACGATCGCCTTGGTGTTGGCCCTGGTCAGTACCTCGATTCCACGCGCCTCGATCGCCTTCTGCAGCAGGTAGCCGGCGGCGGGATCGAGCTGCCGCTCCATCAGGGTCGGCATCACATGGACGAGCGTGACCTCCATGCCGCGCGCTTTCAGCCCCGCGGCAGCCTCCAGACCGAGCAGCCCGCCGCCGATGACGACCGCCTTCGCCCGCGACTGCGCGGCAAGCAGCATGGCGTTGACGTCGTCGAGGTCGCGGTAGGTGATGACGCCGGGCAGGTCCTTGCCGGGGACCGGGATGATGAAGGGCACCGAGCCGGTGGCGATAACCAGCCTGTCGTAGCTCTCGGTGACGCCGTGGTCCGAGGTCACGGTCCTGGCGTCGCGGTCGATTGAGACGATCCTGTGGCCCTTGTAGAGCGTCACGCCGTTCTGGATGTACCAGCCGTCGCCGTGGATGACGATCTCCTCGAAGCTCTTCTCACCCGAGAGAACCGGCGACAGCATGATGCGGTCATAGTTCACGCGCGGTTCGGCATTGAAGATGGTGACGTCGTAGCGGCCGGGCGCGATCTCGAACAGATGCTCCAGCATCCTGCCCGGCGCCATGCCGTTGCCGACGATGACGAGTTTTTCGGTCATGGGTTTCATTCCGCTGCCTGAACGAGATGTTCGGTCCTGGCGGCCGCGACGCGCGCGAGCCGCTTCTGCCTGATGCCCTCGACGCGGACGGGATCCGGGTTCGCGCCGCCTTCATAGGCCTCGAGGAAATCGAGCAGCTCCTCGCGATAGGCGTAGTAGTCCGGGTGGGCGAGCAGTTGCTTGCGCGAGCGCGGTCGCGGCAGGTCGACCTCCATGATGTTGCCGATGCGCGCATTGGGGCCGTTCGACATCATCACGACGCGGTCGCCGAGCAGGATCGCCTCGTCGACGTCGTGCGTCACGCAGATCGCGGTGACCCGGGTGCGGGTCCAGACGTCCATCAGCACGTCCTGCAATTCCCAGCGGGTCAGCGAATCCAGCATGCCGAAGGGCTCGTCGAGAAGCAGCAGCTTCGGCGACAGCGCGAAGGCGCGGGCGATGCCGACGCGCTGCTTCATGCCGTTGGAGAGCTCGGCCGCGAGCTTGTGCATCGACGATCCCAGCCCGACGCGGTTCAGGTAGTATTCGACGACGTCCTTGCGTTCGGCCGGACTGGCGGTCGGATAGACACGATCGACACCGAGCGCGACGTTCTCGCGTGCCGTGAGCCACGGCATGAGCGATGGCGCCTGGAAGACGACGGCGCGGTCGGGTCCGGCGCCGCTGACCTCCTTGCCGTCGAGGATGATGCCGCCGCTGGAGATGCCGTTGAGCCCGGCGACCATGGAGAGAACCGTGGACTTGCCGCAGCCCGAATGGCCGATGAGCGTGACGAATTCGCCCTTCGACATCTTCAGGTCGAAGCCGTCGACCACCGCCAGCGGCCCCTTCGGCGTCGGATAGACCTTTCGGACGGCGCTGAACTCGACATAGCGCTTCTCGATCGGCGACTGCGCCGCCTTCCGATAGGCCTCCGGCGGCGGAGCCTTTTGCGTGATCGGTATCACGTCCGGCAGCACGATGCCGCCGTCGCCCGCCGCGCCGCGGTCCGCACCGATGTCCATCAGGTACTGCGTGATCTCGCCGCGGAGCCTGATGAAGGTCGGGTCCGAGTTCATTGCCGCGCGGTCGCGCGGGCGCGCAAGATCGACCTTGAAGGAAGGCCCCAGCGTTGCGTTCGGCCCCGGCTTCAAAGGAACGATGCGGTCCGCGAGGAGGATGGCCTCGTCGACGTCGTTCGTGATCAGGACGATGGTCTTCTTCTCCCGTTCGGAGATGTCCGCCAGTTCGTCCTGCAGCTTCGCCCGGGTCAGGGCGTCCAGCGCCGACAGGGGCTCGTCGAGCAGCAGGATTTCCGGCTGCGTCGCCAGCGCCCGGGCGACGGAAACCCGCTGCCGCATGCCGCCCGAGAGCTCGGCAGGCTTGCGGTCGATCGCGTGCGACAGGCCGACCATCTCGACGTATTTCCTGGTGATCGCCTGGCGCTCGGCCCGCGGCCTCTCCGCCAGCACGCTGTCGACCGCCAGCGCGACGTTGTCCTTCACCGAGAGCCAGGGCATCAGCGAGTAGGACTGGAAGACCACGCCGCGATCCTGGCCCGGTCCGGCGATGGGCTGCCCCTTCACCCTGATCTCGCCGGCATCCGGCTGCACCAGACCGGCGATCGCCGAGATCAGCGTCGTCTTGCCTGAGCCGGAGAAGCCGACGATGGCGATGAACTCGCCTTCTTCCACGGCAAGGTCGATCGCCGAGAGGACTTCGGTCCGCCTCTCGCCTTCGCCATAGGCCTTCGACAGGCCGGCCACTTCGAGGAACGCCATGCCGCTCTCCTACCGGTTTGCCGAGAACGTGAACGCCGACTGGAGCGCGTACATGATCCGGTCGAGCATGAAGCCGATCAGGCCGATGGTGAGCACGGCCACCATGATGCGGGCGAGCGACGAGGCGGAACCGTTCTGGAACTCGTCCCAGACGAACTTGCCGAGGCCGGGATTCTGGGCGAGCATTTCCGCCGCGATCAGCACCATCCAGCCGACGCCGAGCGACAGCCTCAGTCCGGTGAAGATCAGCGGCAGCGCCGACGGAAGCACGAGCTTGCGGATGGTCGTTGCGGTCGATAGCTGCAGAACCCGGCCGACATTGACGAGGTCCTTGTCGATGGAAGCGACGCCGAGCGCGGTGTTGATCAGCGTCGGCCACAGCGAGCACAGGGTGACCGTGACGGCCGAAACCACCAGCGACTTCGGCAGCGCTTCGCTTGCGTCGACGTAGAGCGCCGATACCACCATCGTTACGATCGGCAGCCAGGCGAGTGGCGAAACCGGCTTGAAGATCTGGATCAGGGGATTGATGGCGCCGTTGAAGGTCTTCGACAGACCGGAAGCGATGCCGATCGGAATGGCGATGAGCGAAGCGACCAGAAATCCGAGGCCGACGGTCATCAGCGATGTCACGATCTGGTCGAGATAGGTAGGCTTGCCGGTGTAGCGGCGGACCTTGACCATGTCGCCCTTGCCCTCGGCGACGAGCTGGGCGTTGCGCGCGTCCTGCCGTTCGTAGAATTCGGTTTCCTTGCGCCGCTCCGCCTTGTGATCCTGCCAGAGATTGAGCGCCTGTTCCCACACCTGGGCCGGGCCGGGTATGGCGCCGAGCGAGGTTTGCACCCGCGGCGCGAGCACGCCCCATGCCACCAGGAAAACGACGATGCCGAGCACGGGAACCAGGAGGACCCGCTTGAGCTCATTCGCCTGCTCACCGACATTGTCGCCGGCGGCGATTTTGAGGATCGGGGTTATCCAGGCGAAGCCGAGAGCGTCGAGCCATTTCGCGGCCTTGTTGATGCGCGCGAACATCCGTTCCTTTCGCGCTATGCGCGTGGCGTCTGCTCCGCCCGCCATGGTCTCGGTCGCGTGGGTCATCTGCGATCCCTTTCAGGTTGGTTCCGTTTCGGCGGTCCGGCGCGCCACCGCGCCGGACCGGCTGGCGTTGCCGGGGCTCAGCCGCCGACGACTTCGCTGCCTTCGATGGTCTGGGCGCCCTTGAGCCCGATCGGCAGGCTGTCGAGATAGGCGTTCGGCGCCTTGCCGTCGTAGGTCATGCCGTCGATGAACTCGGCCGTCGGCGCGCGGTAGCCGTCGCTGTCCCACGGGAAATCCGCCTTGTCGGCCTTGCCTTCGTCGACCAGCATCTGCGCCGCCTTCAGATAGACGTCCGGGAGATAGACGGACTTCGCCGTCTCCGCGTACCAGGCGTCGTCCTTGGCCTCGGCGATCTGCCCCCAGCGGCGCATCTGGGTCAGGTACCAGACGGCGTCGGAATAGTAGGGATAGGTCGCGAAGTGGCGGAAGAAGACGTTGAAATCGGGAACCTCGCGCTTGTCGCCCTTTTCGTATTCGAAGGTGCCGGTCATGGAATTGGCGATCACCGCCTCGTCGGCGCCGACATATTCGGGCTTGGCCAGCATCTTGACCGCTTCCATGCGGTTGGCGTTGTCGTTCTCGTCGAGCCAGATCGCCGCGCGGATCAAGGCCTTGGTGAGCGCCAGCGTCGTGTTCGGGTTCGCCTCGACGAAGGCCTTGGTCATGCCGAAGACCTTTTCGGGATTGTTCTTCCAGATCTCGTAGTCGGTGATGACCGGGACGCCGATGCCCTTGAACACCGCCGCCTGGTTCCAGGGTTCGCCGACGCTGTAGCCGAGGATCGTACCGGCTTCGAGCGTCGCCGGCATCTGCGGCGGCGGCGTCACTGAAAGCAGCGCGTCGGCCTTGATCTGACCCGACACGTCGGACGGCGAATAGAAGCCCGGATGGATGCCGCCGGACGCCAGCCAGTAGCGCAGTTCGTAGTTGTGGGTGGAGACCGGAAACACCATTCCCATGTTGAACGACTTGCCTTCGGCCTTGAACTTGTCGACGACCGGCTTGAGCGCATCGGCCTTGATCGGATGCACTGGCTTGCCGTCTTCCATCGGCACGTAGGGCTTCATCATCGCCCAGACGTCGTTGGAGACGGTGATGCCGTTGCCGTTGAGATCCATCGAGAACGGCGTCACCAGCGCCGCCGACGTGCCGAAGCCGATCGACGCGGCCAGCGGCTGGCCGGCGAGCATGTGCGCGCCGTCGAGCTCGCCGGTGATCACGCGGTCGAGCAGGACCTTCCAGTTGGCCTGCGGCTCCAGGGTGACGTAGAGGCCTTCGTCTTCGAAATAGCCGAGCTCCTTCGCGACCGCGAGCGGCGCCATGTCGGTCAGCTTGATGAAGCCGAACTTCAGCTCGTCCTTCTCCACCGCCAGCATGTCGGCCCTCGCAGCCGAAGGCAGCAGATTCAGGGGAAGCGCCGCCATTCCGGCGACAAGGAGGGTTTGGCGGATCAGTCTCTGGAAGGCGCTGCTCATGTTCGTCCTCTCTCTTCGATCCTGCGCGGTGGGAGGGCCGCGCAGTTCTGTGCCGAAACAAAAAAGCCGCCGGCCAGAACCTCGCGTCCGTCCATCCGGGAGCGCGAAATCCTGAGCGGCAGCTTTGCCTTGGGGCGCCCGTCCTTGGACGCCGATTTGGTGGCCTCACGGCCTGATATAGTCGAAAGCACGAAGCGTGCCAGTTTCGGCACTACAGGGATTATGAAGGGAAATCAGGACGTTGACCGTCGGAGATGCCGATCGGGCGTCCGCGGGGATGGCTGTCTCTTTTGCAATCAGCTATTTTGCACTGCACAAATTTCGTGCAATGCAGGCGCGGCGATGCCCGCTCAATCGATCGTTTGCAGGCTTGAAGCCTGGGTCTCGATATAGGCGTCGAGCCTGTCCGGGTCGAAGATACGGCCATCGAAGAAACCGTCGGGGCCAAGGACGAGGCTGGCGCCGGCCGAGCCGACGGGAGTCGCGGTCGTCAGCGCCCCCTCGACCTTGGCATTGGCGCCCGGCAGGGCGACCCCGAGCGGTTTCAGCGCCGCGCGGTAGAGGTCGGGCCGGTAGCAGTCCCGGGCGATCGCGGCATGCTCCGGCGAATGGGCGACATCGCCCCAGCGCACCATCTGGGTGTAGAACCACAGCGCGTGGCTCTTCCACGGGAAGTTCGCCGCCTTGTCGAAGGGCAGGAAGAAGTCCTCGACCCTGCGCACCGCGCCGCCGCCGACGTCCAGGCGGCCCGTCAGGGCGCGCATCTGAATCTCCGCAGGCTTGCCGAGAAAGGCCGGCTGCGCCATCAGCGCCGTCAGATCGTTGTGGTTGGCCGGTTCCTGGCACCAGCGCGCCGCGTGGTGAAGCGCGCGCAGCAGCGCCGACAGGGCGTCCGGATGGTCCCGCGCCAGCGACTTGCGCACGCCGAGCACCTTTTCCGGGCTGGCGCGCCAGATGGCCGCCTTCACCGTGGCGATATGGCCGGTACCGGCAACCACCGAGACGCTGTTCCAGGGCTCGCCGGCGCAGTAGCCGTCGATGCGGCCGGCAGCCAGCGCATCGGCCATGAACGGCGGCGGTACGATGACGATCTCGACCTCGCGCGCCGGGTCGATGCCGCAGCCGGCCAGCCAGTAGCGGAGTTCGTAGTTGTGGCCGGAATGCGGGTGGGTCACGGCGAAGCGCAACGGGCTTTCGCCGGCCGCCGCGCGTGCGCGGATGAGGCGGCCAAGCGCCGTCCCGCTTCGTGTCGGGTCGAGATCGGCCAGCGCACCGTGCGCGGCCATGCCGTCCCAGACCGCGTTCGAGACCGTCACGCAGTTTCCGCCGAGCCCCAGCGAGAAGGGCACGATCGTGTCGGAGGCGAGCGGCGTCAGGCCGAGATTGCAGGCGATCGGCATGGGCCCCAGCATGTGGGCGACGTCGAAATGGCCGATCGCGATGCGGTCGCGGATGTTGGCCCATGAGGTTTCGCGCGAGAGCTTGAGGTGAATGCCCTCCCGCGCGGCGAAACCCATCTCGCGGGCGATGACCAGCACGGCGCTGTCGAACAGCGGCATGAATCCGGCATTGATCTCGTGTTCCGCCATTCCTAGAGGCCTCCGGGTCCGAGCAGGTCCGCGGCCGTCACCAGGCTCTGCGCCACGTCGGCCAGCTTGCGGTTCTGGTTCATCGCCGTCTTGCGCAGGAGCGCGTAGGCATCCTGTTCGGACAGGCCCCGCGACTTCATCAGGATCCCCTTGGCGCGGTCGATGATCTTGCGGCTCTCGAGTTCGCCGCGCGCCTCTTCCAGTTCGCGCGCCATGCGCGAGAAGGCGTTGAAGCGGCTGATGGCCATGTCGACGATGGGCTTGACCCGTTCCTTGCGCAATCCGTCGATGACGTAGGCGGAAACGCCCGCATCGACCGCCGCCTCGATCGACGCGCTGTCCGAGCGGTCCACGAACATGGCGATCGGGCGCTTTACCGCGCGGGAGAGCTGAAACATGCTTTCCAGCATGTCGCGGTTCGGGTTTTCGAGATCGATCACGATGACGTCGGGCTCGATGTCGGCGATGCGCCGCGCGATCCCCGCCATGTCGTGGACCACGGAGACTTCGCCGTGGCCGGCTTCGCGCAGGCCCTGCTCGATGATCGCCGCGCGGATGCGGTTCTCGTCGATGATCAGGATGCGAAGGGCGGCGCGGCTCATGCGCCTTATTTGCGCGTCGAGCCGTGCGGCGCAACGCAAAAAACCGCAGGCGGTCGTCGGCGGCACAGCGACGTTCCGCCGGAAAGCCCGGCGGATGGAGGGAAGGATGTGCCCTTCGCGGTCGGCGCCGCGCCGCGGCGGACCGCGGCGCGTAGATCGATCAGCGCGTCGCGCCCTTGCCCGCCTCGGCCTTGGCAACGATGCGCTTCACCGCGACGAAGCTGTCGGGGCTGACCGAGATCGAGTTGATACCGCACTCGACGAGGAACGCGGCGAATTCCGGATGGTCGCTGGGCGCCTGGCCGCACAGCCCGATCTTGGCGCCGGCCTTGCGCGCCTCGGCGATGACGTTGGAGATCATCCATTTCACCGCCGGGTCCTGCTCATCGAAGAGCTCGGCGAGTTCGCCGGAATCGCGGTCGACGCCGAGCGTCAGCTGGGTCAGGTCGTTGGAGCCGATCGAGAAGCCGTCGAAGCGCTTGGCGAACTCCGCCGCCAGTACGACGTTCGACGGGATCTCGCACATGACGAAGACCTGCAGCCCGTTCTCGCCGCGCACCAGCCCGTTCTCGGCCATGACCCCGAGCACGCGATCGGCTTCCTTGGTCGAGCGGCAGAACGGGATCATGACCACCACGTTCCTGAAGCCCATCTCGTCGCGCAGCCGTTCGATGGCACGGCACTCCAGCGCGAAGCCGTCGCGGTAGCTCGGCGAATAATAGCGCGAGGCGCCGCGGAACCCGATCATCGGATTCTCCTCCTTCGGCTCGAACTCGGCGCCGCCGATCAGGCCAGCATATTCGTTGGTCTTGAAGTCGCTCATGCGCACGATGACCGGCTTCGGCCACAGCGCGGCGGCGATGCGGGAGAGGCCGCGCGACAGGCGGTCGACGAAATATTCCGCCTTGTCGGCATACCCGGCCGTCAGCGCCGCGATCTCGCTCTTCGCCCCCTCGTCCTTCAGCCGGTCGTAGTTGATCAGCGCCATCGGGTGGACGCGGATGTGGTTGGAGACGACGAATTCCATGCGCGCCAGGCCGACGCCGTCGGCGGGAATGCGCCACCAGCGCAGCGCGGCCGCCGGGTTGCCCAGGTTGAGCATGACTTCGGTCCGCGTCTGCGGCAGGTCGGAGAGGTCGACCACCTCCGTTTCGACGGTCGCGGTCCCCTCGTATACGAAGCCCTGGTCGCCCTCGGCGCAGGAGATGGTCACCTCCTGCTCGGAATGGAGGAGATGCGTGGCGTTGCCGGTGCCGACGATGGCCGGCAGGCCGAGTTCGCGCGAGACGATCGCGGCGTGCGAGGTCCGCCCGCCATGGTCGGTGACGATCGCCACGGCGCGCTTCATGATCGGCACCCAGTCCGGGTCCGTCGTCCCGGTGACGAGGATCGAGCCGTCGACGAACTGGTCGATGTCGCGGGCGTTCTCGATCAGGCAGATCCGGCCCGTCACCACGGCGTCGCCGATGGCGAGCCCCGCCACGAGCTGCCGGCCCTTGTTGGAGATGGAATAGGACTTGAACGTCGCTGCGTCGCGGCGCGACTGAACCGTCTCCGGCCGCGCTTGGACGATGAACATGTCGCCGGTCTCGCCGTCCCTGGCCCATTCCATGTCCATCGGGCAGCCGTAATGCGCCTCGATCGCCGCCGCCCAGCGGGCGAGCGTCAGGATCTCCGCATCCGAAAGCACGAAGGCGGAGCGTTCGGCCTTGGAGGTCGGCACGTTGCGCGTCGGCTTGTCGCCGGCCGCGTAGACCATCTTGATGGCTTTTTCGCCGCGCTTCTTCTCGATGATCGGCGCGAAGGCGTCATCGCCGAGGAGCGGCTTGAACACCTGGTACTCGTCGGGATCGACCGCGCCCTGGACGACGTTCTCGCCGAGACCCCAGGCCGCGTCGATGACGACGACGTCCTTGAAGCCTGTCTCGGTATCGATCGAGAACATGACGCCCGAGCCGCCGAGGTCGGAACGCACCATCTGCTGCACGCCGATCGAAAGCGCGACGCCCATGTGGTCGAAGCCCTTGGCGACGCGGTAGCTGATGGCCCGGTCGGTGAACAGCGAGGCGTAGCAGCGGCGGCAGGCGTCGAGCAGGGCCTTGTCGCCGCGGATGTTGAGGAACGTCTCCTGCTGGCCGGCGAAGCTGGCGTCCGGCAGGTCCTCCGCCGTCGCGCTCGAGCGCACGGCGACGTCTGCCTCGGCCTTGCCTGCGCGTTCGCACAGCTTGCGATAGGCGCCCGTGATCGCGGAGGCCGTCGCCTCGGGGAATTCGCCGCGCAGGATCATGGCGCGGACCGCCTGGCCGGTCTCGGCGAGGCTCGCCTTGCCGGCCGCCAGCAAGCCGAGCTGTTCCTTGATCCGTTCCTTCAGCCCGTTCGCCTCGACGTAATCCCAATAGGCCTCTGCCGTGGTGGCGAAGCCCGGCGGGATGCGGATGCCCTTCGGCTCCAGCGTCTGCACCATTTCGCCGAGTGAGGAGTTCTTTCCGCCGACGCGGCCGACATCGGCGCGCCTGACTTCCTCGAACCACACCACGGGCTGAAATGCGCTGCCCGCGGGTTGATTTCCAGCCTCTCGTGCCGACCGGTTCGCCATGTCTTGCTCCTGAATGAACAATCGCCAGAATGTCACGCGGGGGACAGGAATCGTTGATCGGCGTCAAGCGCGCGGCAATTGACCTACTGACGCAGATCAATGACGGCCGGCGTTATGGAAAGAAAAAGACAATACTTGCGGCGGGCGTTGTATGGTCGCCGCCTCGGATCGGGATCAGGACGGACGGGATATCGATGAGCAGCTACTCCCGCATTGCACTCGTCGGCGACATCGGCGGCAATCATGCCCGCTTCGCCATCAGCGACGTCGACGAATTGACGATCACGCACTACGCCTCGTTCCGGCGCGACCTCTTTGCCTCGCTCGAGGACGCCATCCGCGCCTACCTGAACTCGGTGCCGCAGCGGCCGGAGATGGCCGGGATCGCGGTGGCGAGCCCGCTCGCCGGCGACCGCTTCGCCATGACCGACGGCGGCTGGTCGTTCACCCACGACGACGTGCTCGCCGCAACCGGCGCTCGAAACCTCCGGCTTCTCAACAATTTCGAGGCGGTAGCGCTGTCCCTGCCGCATCTGACGGGGCACGACCTCGAAAAGGTCTGCGGCGGCGAGCCGGCCGAGGGCGCAGCCAAGGTCGCCCTCGGGCCGGGAACCGCCCTGGGCGTTGCCGGTCTCGTGCCGTCCGATGCGGGCTGGGTGGCCGTTCGCGGCGAGGGCGGCCACGCCACGTTTGCCGC
This sequence comes from Rhizobiaceae bacterium, assembly GCA_905339215.1. Lineage (GTDB taxonomy): Bacteria > Pseudomonadota > Alphaproteobacteria > Rhizobiales > Rhizobiaceae > DUSC01. The sequence continues at coordinate 7,152 of CAJPFN010000053.1, read as the reverse complement.
GACCGGCGAGGACGAACTGCGCCTTGCCCGGGACATGGCGAAGGGCGGCGCCGGCCACGTCGCCATCGAGGACATGGTGTCCGGTCCGGGACTGTGCCGGCTCTACGCCGTCCTGACCGAGGGCGGCGGCAGCGCGCGGCATCTGGCCACTCCCGAGATCGTGCAGGCGGCGCAGTCGGGCGAGGATCCGGTTGCCGAAGCCGCGCTCGAGCATTTCGCCCGCTGGCTCGGCCGTTTCGCCGGCGACATGGCGCTCGTCTACGGCGCCAGGGGCGGGGTCTATCTCGGCGGCGGCATCCCGCCGCACGTCGTCGGCTCGCTGAAGACGGAGACCTTCGCGTCGGCCTTCCGCGGCAAGGGGCGCCTGGAGCCCTACCTCGCGCCGATACCGGTCTATGTCATCAAGGCCGCCGAAGCTGGGTTGAAGGGCGCCGCGGTCGCGGTCGCCGCGGCCAATCCCATGCGCGGCCGATAGCGCCGGGCGAACGGGCCGGCCGCGCCGATCAGCCGCCGAAGGCCCGCTCGTAGAGCGCGTGGACGTCCTCGATCCGGCAGAGTTCGGTGCCCGGCGTCATCGCCGCCGCGGCGCCCGCCGCGACGCCGAGGCGGAAGGCTTCCGCGGCCGCCCGTCCTTGCGAAAGCGCCCAGACCATCGCCGCGAGGAAGCTGTCGCCGGCGCCGACCGCGGAACCGACGCGGACCGGGATCGCCGGCAATCTCAGCGCCACGCCGCGTCCGGCAAGAATGGCGCCGTCGGTGCCCAGCGTCACCGCGACGAGTTCGGCCATCCCCCTTTCGACGATCCGGGAAGCTTCCCGCGCTGCCTGGTCGGGCGTCAGCTTGCGGCCGACGAACTGCTCGAGTTCGCCGAGGCTGGGCTTGACGAGATAGACCGCGTCCGTCTCGAGGGTCGTGCGCAGCCCGTCGCCGGAACTGTCGAGGACGAATTTCGCGCCCTTTGAGGCCGCCATCTCGGCGATCCGGACATAGGTATCCGCCGGTGCGCCGCCGGGAAGGCTGCCGCTGCACACCAGGTAGTCGGCCTGGCGGCTTGCCAGCGCGGCGCGGCAGGCTTCGCAATCCGCCGCCGTGATGTGCGGACCTTCCGGGACGAAGCGATACTCCAGGCCCGTGCTCTGTTCGTGGACGATGTAGCCCACCCGGGTCTGGCCGGCGATCGCGATGCGGTGGCGGGCAATGCCATGATCCGCCAGCAGCCGGTCGAGAAGCGCCCCGATCTCTCCGCCGGCGAGATAGACCGCCTCGACGTCGCCGCCGAGCCTGGCGATGACGCGCGCGACGTTGATGCCGCCGCCGCCAGGGTCGAACCGCTCGTTGCGCGTCCGCACCTTGCGTACCGGGCGGACCACCTCGGTGTCGCTGGAAAGGTCGACCGTCGGATTGAGCGTGACCGTCACGATTCTCGGCATTGTCGTTCCGTCTGCGTCGTCGGTTTCGGTTTGACTTCGGGCTTCCGTCCCCTGCCGTCAAGTGCCCGCGCTTTCGGTCTCGACAACCGGACGCTTTTTCGCTTCGTTGATTTTCCTCAAGGCGCGGGCAGTGCCGATCGGCCAGTCTGCGTGTCGGCAACGTCTCGCCGAACGCAGTTCATAGTTCCCCAATCGCCGGGCCGCAGGGCTCGCAATGGAACAACACAGGAGGAGTTCCGACCATGATGCCCAGATTCTCAAGGTTTTTGACCGCTACGGTGCTCGCGGCGGGGATGATCGCGGCTCCAGGCGCGTTCGCCGCCGATTTCAACGTCTGCCAGGTCACCGACACCGGCGGCATCGACGACAACAGCTTCAACCAGACCGCGTGGAAAGGCGTTCTCGACGCCCAGGCCAAGCTCGGCGTGAAGGGCCGCTTCCTCGAATCCCAGGCCGAGACTGACTACGACGCCAACATCAACTCGCTGCTCGGCGGGCAGTGCGACCTGATCATCACCGTCGGCTTCCTCCTCGGCGACGCCACCAAGAAGGCTGCCGAGGCCAATCCCAACCAGAAGTTTTCCATCGTCGACTACGCCTACGATCCGGTGATCGCCAACATCGAGGGCCAGGTCTACGCCACCGACCAGGCGGCTTTCCTCGCCGGCTATCTCGCCGCGGGCATGACCAAGAGCGGGGCGGTCGGCGTCTTCGGCGGCATCAACATCCCGCCGGTGACGATCTTCATGGACGGCTTCTCCTGGGGCGTCGACCACTACAACAAGCAGAAGGGAACGTCGGTGAAGGTGCTAGGCTGGGATCCGGTCAAGCGCGAAGGCCTGTTCACCAACAACTTCTCCTCGCTCGACGACGGCCGCGCCTTCGCCCAGAACCTCTACGACGAGGGCGCCGACATCGTCCTGCCGGTCGCCGGCCCCGTCGGGCTGGGCTCCGCCGCGCTTGCCGACGAACTTGGCACGGAGAAGCTGAAGATCGTCGGCGTCGACGCCGACCTCTATCTGACCGACCCGGAGAAGAAGCACGTCTATCTCACCTCGATCATGAAGCGCATGGACTCGACCGTGCTGCAGGTCGTCGAGGGCGCCATGAAGGGCGAGTTCAAGGGCGGCGTCATCGTCGGCACGCTCGCCAATGGCGGCGTCGACCTGGCGCCGTTCCACGACATGGACGCGATGGTTCCGGCCGAGCTGAAGGCCGAGCTCGACGCCATCCGCAAGGGCATCGTCGACGGCACGATCAAGGTCGGCGGCTGAAGCGAACGCCGATGCCCGCCGCGGCCGCGCCCTTGCACGGCCGCGGCGGGCTTGTCAGCATCGAGGGGGGGGGAGAGCGTCTTGGACGTTGAGCTTCGCGGCATCACCAAGCGCTTCGGCGAGGTCGTCGCCAATTCCGGCGTCAACCTGACGATCAGGGCGGGCGAGGTGCTCGGCCTGCTCGGCGAGAACGGCGCCGGCAAGTCGACGCTGATGAACGTGCTCTGCGGCCTCTACCGGCCCAACGAGGGCGAGATCCTGATCGACGGCAAGCCGGTCGCCTTCCGCGGCCCCGGCGACGCCATCCGCGCCGGCATCGGCATGGTGCACCAGCACTTCATGCTCGTGCCGGTGTTCACCGTCGCCGAGAACGTCGTGCTCGGCGTCGAGCCGACGCGCCGCCTCGACCTGCTCGACCTCGCCACGGCGCGCGCCGAGGTGCGCAAGATCAACGACGCCTACGGCCTCGAGGTCGATCCCGACGCGCTCATCGAGGACCTGCCGGTCGGCATCCAGCAGCGCGTCGAGATCATCAAGGTCCTGTTCCGTTCCGCCCACGTCATCATCTTCGACGAGCCGACGGCGGTGCTGACCCCGCAGGAGGTCGGCGACTTCTTCAAGATCGTCCAGTCGCTGCGCGGTGCCGGCAAGGCGATCGTCTTCATCACCCACAAGCTCCACGAGATCCTCGAGGTCGCCGACCGCATTTCCGTGCTGCGCGCCGGCCAGATCGTCGGCGAGGGCGTGCCCGGCAAGATCACCGACGTCGAACTTGCCGAGATGATGGTCGGCCGCCCCGTCTCCTTCGCCGTCGAGAAGAAGCCCTACGCCCCCGGCGAGGTGCTGCTCGAGGTCGAGGACCTGACCGTGCTGACCGAAAGCGACGCGGTCGCCGTCGACGCGCTCGACTTCACCGTGCGCAGCGGCGAGATCGTCGGCATCGCCGGCGTCCAGGGCAACGGCCAGTCCGAGCTCATCGAGGCGCTGACCGGCGTGCGACGTGCCGCCGGCGGCGCCGTGCGCTTTCTCGGCCGCGACATCACCCGTGCCAGCGCCCGCGAGCGCCATCGCATGGGCATCGCCCATATCCCCGAGGACCGCCAGCGCGACGGCATGATCGCGGCCTTCACGATTGCCGAGAACATGGTCCTCGACAGCTACTACGACGCGCGCTTCTCGCACGGGCCGATGATGGACTGGAACGCCGTCAACCGGAGCGCGGCCGAAGCCGTCATCGACTTCGACGTGCGCACGCCCTCGGTCTTCGAGGCGGCGGGGCATCTTTCCGGCGGCAACCAGCAGAAGCTCATCGTCGCCCGCGAGATGTCGCGCGACACCAAGCTGCTGATTGCCTCGCAGCCGACGCGCGGCCTCGACGTCGGTTCGGTCGAATACATCCACGAGCGCATCGCCGCCGCGCGCGACGAGGGCGACGGCGTCCTCATCGTCTCCTCCGAGCTCGACGAGATCATGGCGCTCTCCGATCGCATCCTGGTCATGTTCAAGGGGCGCATCGTCGCCGCCTTCGGCGCCGGCGGCCGGCCGCCGCAGAAGAACGACATCGGACTGGCAATGGCGGGAGCGCTGAAATGAGCGACACGGTCGACCGGGAGACGTTGACCCAGCGCCTGCTAGCCCGCGCCGCGCCGTCGCAGGCGCGCACCGAGGACCTCGTCGTCGTGCCGCTGTTTGCCGTCGTCGTCGCGCTGGTGCTCGGCGGCGTCGCCATGCTCGCCACCAATGTCGACCTCGCCACGATCGGCCGCGCCTATGTCGCGCTCGCCTATGGATCGATCGGCTCGCTCGGTGCGCTCTCCGAGACGCTGACGGCGGCCACTCCGCTCGTCTTCGCCGGTCTCGGGCTGGCGCTCGGCTTCCGCGCCGGCCTTTTCAACATCGGCGCCGAGGGCCAGGTGCTGATGGGCGGCATGGCCGCCGTCATCGTCGGCTTCGCCGTCACCGGCCTTCCCTTTGCCCTGCACCTGCCGCTGGCGCTCTTGGCCGGCATCCTCGCCGGCGCGGCCTATGCCGGCATCGCCGGGTGGATCCGCGCGGCGACCGGCGCCCATGAGGTCATCCTGACCATCATGCTCAACCTGACCTCCTACCGGCTGGTCGACTACATGCTCAGGCTGCCCTCGATCCAGAGGCCCGGCCGCGCCGACCCGATCTCCAACTCCGTCCTGCCGAGCGCCGAGCTGCCTCGGCTCCTCACCTTCATCGACCCGAACCTGCGTCTCCACGCCGGCCTCTTCCTGATGCTGGCGGCCGTCTTCCTCGTCCACATCCTGCTCTTCCGCACCAGGCTCGGCTTCGAGTTCCGCGCCAGCGGCGAAAATCCCGACGCCGCGCGCGTCGCCGGCATGAAGTCCGGCGTGCTGATCGTGGCGGTGATGGCGCTGGGCGGCGCGCTCGCCGGCCTCGCCGGCGCCAACCAGGTGCTCGGCGTGCTCGGCCGCGCCTCGCCGGGCTTCTCCGCCGGTATCGGCTTCGACGCCATCGCCGTCGCCCTGCTCGGCCGCTCTCATCCCGTCGGCGTGCTTGTCGCCGGCCTGCTGTTCGGCGCGCTCGAGGCCGGGGGACGGCAGATGCAGGTCGATGCGGGCGTCAGCGTCGACCTGATCGGCATCATCCAGGCGCTGATCATCGCCTTCATCGCCGCGCCGCTCCTGGTGCGGGCGATCTTCCCGTGGGGCTTCCGCGGGCGGGCGAAGCGGGCAGGGGAGAAATGACGATGACGACCGAAGCCGTCGCCCGCAACCGCAAGCTGATCACCCGGGCGCGCACCGAAAGCCGCATCGCCGGGACGCTGCTCCTCCTCCTCGCCGTCCTCACCACGATGGTGTTCGCCCCGGTCGAAGGCGGCGACGCCGTGTTCCGCCTGTCACGCGCCACCGACGCCATCGTCCTGCCCGACCTCGTCGTGCCGGCCGGGCCGTTCAACTATGCGGTGGCGGCGATCCTCGCCTTCCTCGGCGCGCGTCTGTGGCTGCGCACCGACGGCCGCTGGGTGTCGCTGTCGCTCGGCATCGGCCTGACGCTCGCCGTCGCCGCCTTCCTCGTCTGGGCGACGGCCGGCAAGGCGTTCTCGCTCACCGGCATGTTCCAGGCTTCGATCGTGCGCGCCGTGCCGATCGCGCTCGGCGGACTGGCGGGCGTGCTCTCCGAGCGCGTCGCCGTGGTCAACATCGCGGTCGAGGGCATGCTGCTTGCCGGCGCCTTCACCGGCGCGCTGGTCGGCTCGCTGCTCGGCGGCTGGGGCGGCATCGCCGCCGCCATCCTCGTCGGCGGCCTGTTCGGCTTCCTGCTCGCCGCGCTCGTCGTCACCTACCGCGTCGACCAGATCATCGCAGGCGTGGTCATCAATATGTTCGTGCTGGGTGTGACCTCCTATGTCAGCACCCAGGTCTTCCAGCAGTACCGCTTCTTGAACAACGCGCCGGTGTTCCGCTCCTTCGACATCCCGCTGCTTGCCGACATCCCCGTGATAGGCCCGGTGCTTTTCCAGCAGAACATCTTCGTCTACGGCGCCATGGTCATGGTGGCGGTCGCCACCTACTATCTCTTCTATACGCGCAGCGGTTTGCGCGCCCGCGCCGTGGGCGAGCATCCGAAGGCCGCCGACACGCTCGGCATCGACGTCTACAGGATCCGCTACGTCAACGTCACCATTGCCGGCATGGTCGCCGGCTTCGGCGGCGCCTTCCTGACCCTCGGTCTCGTCGGTCGCTTCGACGAGAACATGACGGGCGGCCGCGGCTTCATCGCGCTCGCGGCGATGATCTTCGGCCGCTGGCATCCGGTCGGCGCGCTGATGGCGGCGCTGATCTTCGGTTTCGCCGATTCGCTGCAGCAGAAGATGGCCCTGCTGCAGACCCCGATCCCGTCGGAATTCCTCGCCATGGCGCCCTACATCGCCACGATCGTCGTGGTCGCCGGGCTGATCGGCCGCGCGCGCGCCCCCGCCGCCGACGGCAAGGCCTACGTGAAGGAGTAGGCGGGGGGGGCACCCGTCCTCGCCCCCGCCGAGGCTCCCGTCCTCTCCACCCGGAATGGGGGAGGTGGCGCCGCGCAGCGGCGACGGAGAGGGGGAACCCGGCGCCGGCGGCGATGCGCGTGATCTCCCCCCTTGTAGGGGAGATCGTCAGTTTCATTGTCGCTGCCATTCTTCCAGCGAATGCGATTGGCGAAACCCGTCGCGCCAGTTGAACTCCCCCCTTGAGGGGGAGATGGCCGGCAGGCCAGAGGGGGGTGTTGCGCGGAGCCTAGCCTGCGACCGGCGGCGGCCGCAAACACGGGGATAGAAATTTCCACCCCGTTCAACGAAATCAACGGCTTCCGCGATTTCTCGCCGTTTCGGCGACGATCTTATCCCCCTCCGCAAAGCCCGCCGTACCATTCGCGTGGCCGAAGGAGGGCCCGTCGATGGAAGGCGCGTTGCACGACAG
>CAJPFN010000052.1 GCA_905339215.1 Rhizobiaceae bacterium | reverse complement strand
TCAGGACCGGGGATACAGATAGCCGGCGCCGCGCACCGTCTTGATCAGCTCCGGCTTCGCCGGGTCGCGTTCGATCCGCCGCCTGAGCCGCGTGATGCGGCTGTCGATGCTGCGGTCGAACGGGTCGTCGAGGCGCGGCGGCGCAAGGTCGAGCAGTTCCTCCCGGGCGAAGACGCGACCGGGATTGCGGGCGAACACCAGCACGAGTTCGAGTTCCATCGCGCTCAGTTGGATGACTCGATCGCCCTCTCCCGTCAGCCGGCCGGTCGCCTCGTCGAGCACGTAAGGTCCGAAGCGTCGGTGCCCGGCGGGCAGTGGCTTGCCGTTCGGCCGCCGGCGCCGCAGGATGGCCACCGACCGCGCCTCCAGCTCTTCCGGCGCGAACGGCTTGGCCAGATAGTCGTCGGCGCCGACCTCGAGCCCTGCGACGCGGTCGAACGGCGTATCGACCCCCGTCAGCATCATGATCCCGGCATCGAAATGCTCGCGCAGCCACCGCGCCAGGCTGAGCCCGTCCTCACCCGGCAGGTTCAGGTCGAGAACCACCAGGTCTGCCGCAGCGGTGTCCATCTCGCGGCGCAGCGCCGAGCCATCGGCCGCCATGCGCACCGCATGGCCTTTCCCGTTCAGGAAATCGGCGATCATGAAGGCTACGTCCGCCTCGTCGTCGACGACGATGATGTCAGCCATGCCGGGCTTCTCCGCGTCTGCGGCCTGCACTTGCGTCCTTGAGCGGGTCGAATATCCACGAAGTAGCCGTCGGCAACAAGCGCTGCGACACAATTGAAACACTGGCGGGCGGGACTAGCGACATGCTGAAACAGACGGCGGTCATTGCATAACCGCATACTTTCCACGGAGACGCCGATCCTGACCACGAGCCGCGGAATTGACAGCGTTGGGTCGGCGCGGTCTTCTGCCGCATCGGTGGCCGGCGCCGTCCAAGGGGGTCCGGGCGCAGTTTCCGGGAGCCCGGGCATGACGCCTATATCCGCTTCCTCCTTGTCGCGGCGCTATAGCCTGCTCGTCGCCTTGCTGGCGCTGCCGCTGCTCGCCCTCGTCGGCGTCCTCGGCGTCTATCAGTTCGAGACGCAGCGCCGCCTCGAACTGGAGGCCCTCGAGACCGATGTTTCGGAAACGAAGCTCGTCGTCGAGCGCGTCGTCCAGGACGCGAGCGACCATCTCGCCCAGCTGAAATCCCTGGCCGAAGACCTCCTGTCCGGCGCGCTCCCTCCCGCGCAAGGCGGTGTTCGTTCCCTTCTCGCGGCGTCCGGGGCACAGGGACCAAGCGCGTCGGCCGACGGCCTCAGCCTCGACGGGATTGCCGGCGGGCCGATGGAAGGAAAGCTCGGCAACGCGCTCGTCGCCGCGGAGCGGTTGCCCTCCTCGGTGCCGGGCGAACTCGACATGGCGCTGGCGCTGTTCGAGCCGACCCGCCTCACCCATCTCGTCCGGCCGAACCTGCGCTGGAGTTACTACTTCTCCGCGAGCGGCGCCTTCATCACCATGTTCCCGTTCGTCTCGAGGCAGGAGCTGGTCGAGGGGTTCGGACACGTCTCCCTCGGCGCGATGATCGACCACTACCTGTCCTACGACGTCTATCTGGACGTGACGCCGGCGCGAAATCCGGAAGGGGCGCCGCTCTGGACCCCGCCCTATCTCGATGCCGCCGGGGCCGGATGGATGGTTTCCCATGCCGTGCCCTTGTTCTCTGACGGCCGCTTCGCCGGTGTCCTCGGCACCGACCTGCTGCTTTCCTATCTCGACGACACGCTGGCCCGGCTGCCGCTTGACGCAGGAGGGCTGTGGATCGTCGATCCGGCCGGCAACCTCGTTGCCGATCGCGCCGGAACCCCCGTCGACGGAACGGTTGCGCGGAACATCCGCGCCGCCCTTCCCGCGGCGTTTGGCGCTGACGATGCGGCAATGTCGGCAGTCATGGCACCCGGGCGGCACAGGATTGCCGGCCACGAGGTCGTCGCCGCCGGGATCGCCGGAACGCCGTGGACGCTGCTGTTCGTCGTCGCGGAAGCCGACCTCGCTCGCATCGTCGCCACCCGGATCGTCCCGTACGGCGTGGTTCTCGTCGGTTTGCTGTTCATGATCCTCGCCGCGCACTACCTGTTGCGGGCCCAGTTCGTCCGGCCGGCCATCGCGCTGGCGGAACACCTCCAGGCCGAGAGTCGCGGCGACGCGCCGCTTGCATCCGCTCCACCCCTCTGGCGGCCCTGGTTCGCGCGGATCACCTCGATCTTCGAGGAAAAGCGCGATTCCATGCGCAGCCTCGCCGGTAGCGAGCAGCGCTACCGCGACGTCGTCGAAGCGCAGACTGACTTCGTGCTCAGGATCACGCCGGAGGGCCGCTTCAACTTCGTCAACGACGCCTACTGCCGGTACGTCCGCAAGAGCCGCGAGGAGTTGCTCGATCCCGGCTACAACGACTTCGACGCGATGCATCCCGACGTGCGCGCCGAATATCTCGCCCATCTCGCCAGGCTTACGGTCGACAATCCGATCGCCACGATCGAGTTGCGCCGCATCCTGCCCGACGGGGAAATCCGCTGGGCGTCGTGGACCGACCGGGCTTTCTTCGATGCGTCAGGAAACATGATCGAGATCCAGTCGGTTGGCCGCGACGTCACCGACCAGAAGCGCGCCACGCTGGCGCTCGCCGAGAGCGAGGAACGCTTCCGCGGCGTCGTCGAGGCGATTACCGAATTCGTCATGCGTATCACGCTCGAAGGGCGGGTCACATTCGTCAACGACGCCTACTGCCGCCATGTCGGCAAGACGCGCGAAGAATTGCTCAGCCCGTACTGGAACGAGTTCGACCTCCTGCCGGAGAGGGAGAGGGAAAAACAGCTGCGCTACTTCGCCGCGCTCACCCCGGAGAACCCGTTCGGCACCATAGAGCTCGAGTCGACCCGCTCGGACGGCACCACGGTCTATGAGGAATGGACGGACCGCGCCCTGTTCGACGACCAGGGCCGGCTGGTCGAGGTCCAGGCTGTCGGACGCGACATCACCGCCAAGAAACTCGCACTCCTCGCCCTCGCCGAAAGCGAGGCGCGCTACCGCAACGTGGTCGAGACGCAGACGGAGTTCATCGTGCGCATGCGTCCCGACGGAAAGCTGACCTTCGTCAACGACGCCTATTGCCGGTATCACGGGCGCTCCAGGGAGGAACTTCTTGCACCCGAGTGGTGCGAGTACGACGTTCTCAGCGAGGAAGAGCGGACGCAGTTTCTCGACTATATCGGGCGATTGACGCCGGAAACGCCGGTCTCGACGATCGAGATGAGCGATACCGTGCCCGGCCGGCCGGTCCGCTGGTCGTCATGGACCGACTACGGCATGTTCGATGCGGACGGCCGCCTCGTCGAGATCCAGTCGGTCGGACGCGACGTCACCGAGCGTGTGCTGGCCGAACAGGCGCGCCAGGAAACCGAACGCCTGCGGCGCACGGCGCTCGAGGCGGCGCTCGACGGCTACGTGGCGCTCGACGTCGATGGGCGGATCATCGAGTTCAACGCTGCCGCCGAGGCGATCTTCGAATACCGCCGCGAAGAGGTGCTCGGCCGGCCGATGGCGGAGACTTTGGTTCCCACCGACTTGCGCCAGAAGCACAACGAGGCATTCAAGCGCCACCTCGCCACCGGCGAGACCCACATCCTCGGCCGCCGCATCGAGGTGCCGGCGCTGCGCCGCGACGGCAGCGTGTTCCCGATCGAACTCGTCATCGTGCGCGGTACCATCGCCGAGAAGCCTGTGTTCATCGCCTATCTCCGCGATCTGACGGAACAGAAGAAGGCGGCCGCGGCTCTCGCCGAGCGCGAGGCGCAGATCCGCGCGATCACCGAGGGTGTGCCGCTGTCCATCATCATTTCGGCCGTCCACGAGCCGCGCGTCATCTTCGTCAATGAGCGGGCGCAGCAGGCGCTCGGGCTGCGGGTCGGCCAGCACGGCGCACCGGTCCTAGCCGTCTGGAAATTCCCGGAGCATCGCGTCGAACTGGCGCGGCGGGTGGAAGCCGAAGGCGTCGTCGACGCCTTCGAGACGACGTTTTTCCGGCCGGACGGCCGGGAACTGCCGGCGCTGGTGTCGGCACGGCGCATCGAGCATGAGGGCCGGCCGGCCATGCTCGCGGCCGTGACCGACATTACCCGCCAGCGCGAGGCGGAAGCCGAGATCGCCATCCAGCGCGAGGCTCTGCATCAGAGCGAGAAGATGACCGCGCTCGGTTCGTTGCTCGCCGGCGTGGCCCACGAACTCAATAACCCCCTCTCGGTGGTCGTCGGATACAGTTCGATGTTGACCGAACTGTCCCGCGATCCCGCGATCACCGACCGGGCGGCGAAGATCCACGCCGCAGCCGAACGCTGCTCGCGCATCGTGCGCACGTTCCTCGCCATGGCTCGCAAGCGACCGCCAACCCGCGGCGCGGTCAATCTCAACGAAGTGGTCAGCTCGGCGCTGGAACTGGCCGCCTACGGCCTGCGATCGGCAGGTATCCAGGTCGAAACGCAATTGGCTCCGGACCTGCCGGTCATTTGGGGCGACGAGGACCAGATGCACCAGGTCGTGACGAACCTCGTCGTCAACGCCCAGCAGGCTCTCGTCATGGTCGAGCAACCGCGCCGCCTCGTCGTCTCGACCAGGGAAGCGGGCGAAAGCGTCGAGGTCGCGGTCGCCGACAACGGGCCGGGGATTCCAGACGCCGTGCGCGCACGCATCTTCGAGCCGTTTTTTACCACAAAGGCCGCCGGCGTCGGCACGGGCGTCGGCCTCTCGGTGTGCAAGGCGATCGTCACCGCGCACGAGGGCGAGATTTCGGCCGAAGGCGGATCCGGCGCCGGAACGCGGATCGTGGTGCGCCTGCCGCGCGGTGCAGCCCGGGCCGCGGCGGCGGAAGCCGCGCCGCCGCCGGCGGTGGACGAGGTTCCGCTGAGCCTCAACGTGCTCGTCATCGACGACGAGCCCGACATCGCGGCGATGGTCGCCGAGATGCTGCGCCAGGACGGCCACGTCGCCGAGATCGCCAGCGACGCAAGGGCGGCCTTGCGGATCATCGAGCGCGCCGATGTCGACCTGATCGTCAGCGACCTGCGCATGTCCGACCTCGACGGCCCCGGCCTCTACCGCGCCATCCGCGAGAAGCGGCCCGACCTCGCCGATCGCATCCTTTTCATCACCGGTGACGTGCTCGCCGCGGATATCGACCAATTCCTCGCAGACACAGGGGCGGCGGTGGTCGAGAAGCCGATCGATCCCGTTGCCTTCCGGCGCGCCGTCGCGCGCCGGCTCGACGAAACACAGGGAGAGATGGCGTGACGCGCAACCGGCTGCTCGTGGTCGACGACGAGGCGCCGTTGAGGGAGATGGTCCAGGACTATCTCTCGATGCACGGCTTCGACGTCCGCGCCGTGCCCGACGGGGCCGGGATGTGGGAGGAATTCGCGCGCGGCGCGCCTGATCTCGTCATCCTCGACGTCAACCTGGCCGCGGAGAGCGGCTACGACCTCGCGCGGCAGATTGCCGAAAAGAACCGCACGGGCATCCTCATGCTGACCGCCGTCGGTGACCTGCCGAACCGGCTGGAAGGCCTTGCGGCCGGCGCCGACGACTACATGGCCAAGCCCTTCGAGCCGCGCGAACTGCTCGCCCGCGTGCGCAGCGTCATCCGCCGGCTCGGCGAAGTCGAGGCGGACAGGCCGGGCCTGGTCCGCCTCGGACGCTGCGTATTCGACAGCGTCGGGCGCAGGCTGGTCGGGCCGGGCGGCGAGGACATCGATCTTACCGCGATGGAGTTCGACCTGCTGTCCGTCTTCCTTCGTCATCCGCGACAGATACTCTCACGCGAACGCCTCTGCCAACTTGCCCACGATCGTGCCTTCGAGCCAGGCGACCGCAGCATCGACATCCGCATTACAAGGCTGCGCAAGAAGATCGAGACCGATCCGGAAAAGCCGGCGCACCTCAAGACCGTACGTGGCGAGGGATACGTCTACGAACCTGCCTGACCGGTCGGATGCGAGGGCGGACAGCCGCTTCATTCATCACGCAATGCCGAGGGCCCGCGTCTGTCGCCGGCGGCGGCGCGTCCGCGCGATCCACAGGCCGCGCAGTGAATCCCGGATTACCGGAGCCACCCAGCGGGCGGTCGCCGCTGCGATCAGCAGGCCGGCGACCGGATCGGTATAGGGTGCGGCCGGAGAACCCGCAAAGACCAGTCCGACCGCCAGCGACGTTGCGATGATGAGGTTGGTCGAAATCTTGTCCCAGAACAGGCAGACCTGCGCGCGCACGAATGGCGACGGCTGTTCGCGAAGCCGGCGGCGCCAGTTGCCCAGGATCCAGAAGTTGATGGCGGCGTAGACGCCGTTGAGCGCCATCCCGACGACGACGCCGGCTCCCGAGGGTGCCACTCCCCCCGCCGAAATCCTGGCGATCGCCGCCCAGACGACGACCGACATCGACACAAGCATGCAGAAAGCGGCAAGGGTGCCGGCAAGATGCTCCGCACGCGCGTGAGCGCGGCGGCCGGTCGGCGCATCGTCGCGGCGGCGGCGAGCCACTGCCCATGCCGTCACGAGGACGGCCATGTCGAGGAGCGACAGAACCAGGTCGGCATGCAGCGCGAGCGAGTTCGCGCTCAGCGCCGCGATCGTCACGAGAGACAAGCCGGGAAGCCCCGCCAGTACGGCGACGCGCGCCGTCCGCTCGGATGCCGATCGTCGGTGGTCGTTCTCGATGGTTGCCATGACACGAAGCCTCCTCACTTCCGGAGGCTTCAATGGAGGCCGCTCGTTTTATGGGTTTGCCGTTTGCCCCGCGTGAGGTTTCGATTGTGTCGCCAGGCGGCGCGATATCGAAACCGATATGAAGCACTTGCACGCGCTTGCGAACGCGAAAAGCTGGCGTTCGCGCCACAATAGAAACCTTTCCAGGCCGAATTCGGCAAATCGGTGAAACCGGCGCTGCCTATTGATGGCGTCAACCGGCGATCGGTTTGTCAGCGACGCGAGGCGTCGCGCCGATCCGGCCGGACAAGGAGACTGAAGATGTACAAGTCCATCATCCTCGCTGGTGCCCTTACCTCGGCCCTTTTCGCGGCCACCGCCTCCGTCCAGGCCGGCAGCGCGGCCGTTGCGGCCGGAACGGTCGCCCCGATGCAGGCGCAGGGCGCCCCGTCGCTCGAGAAGACGGCGACCTATGTGCCGATCCTTCGCGTCGGCTGCGTCGCCAACGGCACGCCGTCGGAGTTCCCGAACGACATCCTCTTCACAAACAAGGGCACGAAGCTCAATGCGGGCACGAAGCTCCGCTGGACCTTCTCCTCGCCGAACCACACGGGCATCTTCACGCTCGCCGCGGCGCTGAATCCCGGCGCCTCCGTGCGGGCGTCGAACGTCATCCCCGGCGGCATCGAGGCCGGCCGCTACTGCTCGGTCGTCGTTAGGTAGCTTCGCCCCGCGGTCCCGGCCGCATCATGGCCGCCATCGCCCCCGCGATGGCGGCCAGATCTTTTTTCGTCGGCCAGCGTCGCAGGCGACGCTCGTCGAAAAACGCCTGCCCGCGAGGGCGACGGACATTCCTGTTCAGTCGCCGCCGTCCGGCGGCTTCGGATAGGTGATGAGGAACTGCCAGGCTCCGAGGACGGCCATCCCGCCGGCCAGCGCTGCCCAGCCCTGGGCGCCGTTGACGTATTCGACGGCGGCCCAGGCGACACAGACGGCGACCAGGACAACGCGCCGCCACAGCGGTCTCAGGAACGGATGATCGCGGTCTGCCATGTCTCCTGGAGCATCTCCGGCGAAAACTGAGGTCGCCCCGTTTCGGCGATGGCCAGGCGATCCCCCTCGTCATCGCCGAGGCGATTTTCCTCGCCCGCTAAAGACGCATCCAATCGAAGCACAATGTCAAACGTGAATTGCGTCCGGTGGCCGGCGGCTTTCTGGGAGCCGCCGGCCCGGCCGCACGCATCAGGCGGCAATCCCGGGCTGCTCGGCGCCTTGCGGCTTGATCCACGCCGGCACGGCGCCGCCGGAAATCTGCTCGAGTTTCGCCCACTTGGCGAAGGCGTTGCGCGCCGCATCCGCCGGACAGAGCCCGTCATGGGCGGAATGGCAGAGGCGCTTCGCCGCCTCATAGAGCACGTTGCGGCGGTAGACCGGCCAGGTCTCGAGGAAACGGATGGCGTCCTCGACCGAGGCGATCGCGTGCTCCCGCACGTCCGCGCCGATGACGACGACTGGGATCTCGAAAGTCTTCATGGCAGTCACTTCCTCTCTGATTCTCAATGCTTTTCGAGCAAGCGCCCTCTCCCGCCCGCGAGGGAGGCGGCCATGATTTGGGTTGCGAATGAGTCGTTTCAAGGGTCGCCGGCGATGATGCCCGGCGGCCATCGTTCAGCCCCGCTGTTGGCGCAGCATGGCGACGTTGCGGCGCACGCTGTAGACCGCCTCGTCGATTTCGGCCGGCGTGTTGTAGGCGGCCGCGCCGATCCGCACGACGCCGTCCTCGGCCGGGATGCCGAGCTGGTGGACGATCTCCCAGGCATAGTTGTGGCCCGACCAGACGAAGATGTTCTCCGCCGCCATCAGCCGGACCAGCGAATCCGGGCGAATGCCGTCGACCGTGAAGGACACCGTCGGAACGCGCTCGGCCACCCGCGCAGGATCGACGATCCCGTGGATCGCCAGCCCGTCGACCGCCGAAAGCCCGGCGATTAGCCGCGTCGCCAGCCCCGCCTCGTGGGCGATCGAGGCGGCATAGGCCGCCGCCACGCGGCTGCGCCGCGGTCCGGCCTCGCCGACCATGGCGCCCAGTTCGGCGAAGTGATCGACCGTCGCCGTCAGTCCCGCCATGAGCTCGATCTGCGGCGTGCCGGTCTCGAAGCGCTCGGGCAGTCCGTTCGACGAGCAGCGGCACTTGTAGGGCGCAAGCGTCTCCAGCACCTCGCGGCGGCCCCAGACGATGCCCATGTGCGGTCCGAAGAACTTGTAGGATGAGCAGGCGAGGAAGTCGCAGCCGAGTTCGGCGACGTCGACCAGCCCGTGCGGCGCGAACTGCACCGCGTCGACATAGACCAGCGCGCCGGCCGCCTTGGCAACCTTCGTCAGCGTCTTCACCCGGTTGATCGAGCCGGTCAGGTTCGAGGCATGGTTCAGCGCCACCAGTCGCGTGCGTTCTGTGAGCACGGCGGCGAGCGCCTCCTCCTCGACCTGCCAGCTGTCGGTCGAGAACGGCACGAAGTGAACGACGAGTCCGCGGTCCTCGGAAAGCTGCAGCCAGGGCGAGACGTTGCCCTCGTGGTCCATGCGCGTCACCACGATCTCGTCGCCGGGTGAAAACCCGCGGCCCAGCGTCCGCGACAGGTGGTAGGTCAGCGTCGTCATGTTGGGGCCGATGACGATTTCCTCGGGGCCCGCAGCGCCGAGGAAGTCGGCCATCGCCGCATGCGCCTCGTCGACCACGCGCCCCGCCGCCACCGTCGTGGAAAAATGGCCGCCGAGATTGGCGTTGGTCTCGATCAGGCAGCGCGCCACCGCGTCGGCCACCGCCCGCGGCACCTGCGTGCCCGCCGGATTGTCGAGATGGATCCGGCGGTGGCCGTCGTCCTTCAGCGCCAGCGCCGGGAAATGCGCCCGGAGCGCCTCGACCGGAAAACCCATCGTCCCCTCCCCCTCACCCGACGGCTCGCTACGGGCACGGATTGCCGAACCGCTGGTGCACCGCGTCGGCCGCCTTCTGCATTTCGTCGGTCCACGTCACCTCGGCCGAATCGAGCGCCATGTCGAGCTGCTCGAGCGAGGTCGCGCCGATGATGTTGGCGGCGACGAACGGCTGATGCGTGACGAAGGCGTTGGCAAACAGCGCCGGCTCCATGCCAAAGGACCGCGCTATCCTGCCGTATTCGAGGATCGCCTCGGCGGCATTGGGTTTCTCGTAGCGTTGGCCGCGGTTGAACAGGGTCGTCCGCGCGCCGGCGGGCCGGGCCCCGTGGTCGTACTTTCCGGTGAGATAGCCTTGCGCCAGCGGCGAGTAGGCGAGCAGGCCGACCTCCTCGCGATCGCAGACCTCGGCGAGGTTCACCTCGAAGGTACGGTTGAGCAGGTTGTAGGCGTTCTGCAGCGAAACGGGCCGGGGGCCGACGCCCATCTCGCTCGCGAAGACGTAGCGCATGACGCCCCAGGAGCTTTCGTTGGAAAGCCCGAAATGGCGGATCTTGCCGGCCTTGACCAGTTCGTCGAAGACGGCGAGCGTCTCGGCGATCGGCGTCTCGTCGGCGTCGCGCGGCATCGGCCAGGTCTCGGCGCGGGTCGGGTTCGATCCCCACGGAACCCGGCGCTCGGGGAAGTGAATCTGGTAGAGGTCGACGAAGTCGGTCTGGAGACGCGCCAGGGACTTTTCCACCGCATCGAAGATGTCGGCGCGCACCAGCTTCGACGGCCGGCCGCCGCGGAACCAGTCGTCGGCGGTGCGCCCGATGACCTTGCTCGCCAGCACGACGCGGTCGCGGTTGCCGCCGGCCTTCATCCACGTGCCGATGATGCGCTCGGTCGAACCTTGCGTCTCCGGCTTCGGCGGAATGGAATAGAGTTCCGCCGTATCGAGGAAGTTGACGCCGCGCTCGAAGGCACGGTCCATCTGCGCATGCCCTTCCGCCTCGCTGTTCTGCTGGCCCCAGGTCATGGTGCCGAGACATATCCGCGAGACGGTCAGGTCCGTCCGGCCGAGACGGCTGTACTGCATCGAATGTCCTTGTGGAGTACGCTGGGGGGTAGCGCGGCGGCCTGCGGCGGGGCCGCCCTCGGTCAGGTCACCAGTGTGATCGTGGCGGCGATCGCCATCAGCGTGGCGATCACGATCAGACCGCCGTAGAAGCGCGGCCTGTCGAAGAGCATGGCGTGGCCCGCGATCCAGGCGGCCGTCGCCGAGCCGAGCGCGAAAAGGAAGCCGGATCGGTCGCCGAACGCGATCGTCGCGGCCATGAGCCCGCCGATGATGACCGCACCGAAGACGATGATCACCGCTATCGCGTATTTTTCGTAATTGTCTTCCATACCCGTTCCTCGCGGAGGCGCTCGCACCGTCGCGGCGAATCTCGCCCTCGGCACGAAGCGCGACTAAAAAACCGTGATGGCCGGACTGTCAATTTCTACCGTCGATTTCCGGCGCCGGTATTGGCTTTTGATTCTGGCATGGGCAGGCCTGCGAGGCTACCCCCGACGGACGCAAAGGCGCGACGATTGCGGAAACGATGATCGCGGAAACCGGGACCTCAGCCGCGGGGCGGACGCGCTGCGGCGAGCGCGCGCCGGCGAGCGTCATCGATCAGCATGTTGGCGACCTGCATGCGCAGCAGGGCGCGCTGCCTCAGGTGCGGCGCGACGCGATCGGGGTGGTTCCTGAAAGCGAAGGCGCGGCGGATGTGTGCGAGGGCGGCCACCGGCGTGTTGCCCTTGATCCCCAGTTCGCGCGAAATGGCTTCCGGCTCGACGGACGGGAGTTCGACCGGCGACGGATCAGGCTCGGCAGAGACGCCCGCCGCCTCGAACAGCGCTTCGACGGTCTCGTCGACCTCGCCGGACGTCTCGCGATAGACGGCTGCGACGGTTTCGTCCGACACGGTGATGCGGCCGGACAGGAGTTCGTCGGCGACGGCCAGATAGTCGAACGGAACGGTCGCGGGACCGGCCGGTCCGGGTCCGTCGTTCTCGGATTCGGCCAGCAGATCTTTCAGGAGGGTGGCGAAGTCGCGGTTCGTATGCATCGGCATGACAGCTCCTCCGACCTTATCAACGCGCGGAAAGCGGTCCCGTTTCGCAATCTATGCGCGTGAGGTTAAGAATGGCTTCCGGCCGATCCGACGATTTTATCCTTCCCGGAAATAACGCGCCGCGATGCGGATGCGGCGGTTTCATGACCGGCCGACGCCGGAGCGCGCATGGCTGCCATGCGCATGCTGCACTGCACAATATCCGTGAATCGACCTACATCGGCAGCGGGGGGAACCGGACCAGGAGCCAGATCATGGGGTTCTTTACCGAACTGTTCGCAAGGCCGCGGCCGAAGGAGCAGGACCGCTACCGCGCCGCGCTGGCCGTGCTCAACGCGCTGAGCGATGCCGATCGCATCGACATCGGCATCAAGCCGGCCGATTTCCCGCGCATCGCCCGCGAGATGGCGGCGCGTCAGTAGCGCCGCGAAGCGCAGAGGCGCGGGCCGGCCGGTCCGCGCCGCCCACGTTCCCTATCCGCGACCGAAGAAGTCGGCCTTGCCGAGCGGCACGCCTCGGCTGCGCAGGATGTCGTAGGCCGTCGTGACGTGGAAATAGAAGTTCGGCGTCGCGTAGTGCAGCAGGTACTGCATGCCGGTGAAGCGCAGGTCGCCCTGACGGAGCGCGATGACGATCTCGCGCTCTTCGGAGCCGTCGATGTCGGCCTCCGCAAAGGTCTTCAGCAGGTCGCGGGTTTTTGCGATCCGCGCGTGGAGGTCGGTAAAATTCACCTCGTTGTCGGGAAAGGACGGGATATCGCGCCCGGCGAGCCGGCAGCTCGCCCCCTTGGCGTGATCGCAGGCGATCTGCACTTGCGACTTCAGAGGCAGCATGTCCGCAGCGAGCCGCGCCGAAAACAGCTCGTCCGGATCTGCACCGGTCTCGGCGGCATGGCGTTCCGCCTTCGCCAGCACGTGATCGAGCGCCTTGAGCATGGCGGAAAACACCGGCACCGAAGCCCGGTACATCGAGATCGTCACATCAGCCTCCCTTTTGTGGCGGGCTACACATGCCGCCTTTTTTGCCGCCACGCCAGAGCTGCAGCGTCTGCCTCCACCATCGACGATTTGGATTCCCGATTCCGCTACCCTGCAATGATGGCATGGCGGGGCCGGTCCTCCTCCCTGTCAGCATCTGTCAGCAATCTTCACGAATTTTATCCCCCTCCCCGCGCTTGGGCCGACAATCGGTCCGCCAAACGAAAGGAAGGCGGCGATGGAGTGGAAGCAGGCTTGGCAGGAGGAACGGGCGGCGCTGATGCGCCTCGTCGCCCTGCTCAATGCCTTCGCCGGCCTCGCCGAGCGCGCCGCAGGCCGCTCCGCTTTCGTCCGCGGCATCGTGCTCTGGATCCTGCGACGCGCCGAGGCGATCGCGCGCGAATTCGTCACCGGCGAAGAGGACCTGCCGCATCATGCGGCCCCTCCCTCGGCGGCGCCCGATCCCACCGGCAATACGGCCGGCAACCGGCCCGAGGACGCGCTGCGCCTCGCCGAGACGTTTCGCGCGCTGGCCTTTGAACTCGAAGCGCAGATAGCGCTGCTTTGCACGCCCGGTGACGGCCGCTCCGGCCGGACCGAAGGTTCTTTCTCCACCCGCCGCGCGGCCACTATGTCGGCGGCGCTCTCCGCATTCGTTTCCCGCGCCGGCCCGCTTCGCGTTGCCGCGCCCGATACGTCATGACGACGCCGGTCGCCACCGCATCCCTGTCCCCGAGAGCCGCACCGAAAAAACCCGGTGGACGGCGACGCCGGCGCATGCGCGAAAGAAGCCAGCCGCCGACGGAAAGGCCCGGCGGTTTCCCGCCGGGCCTTGCGCAAGTGCCTCGGGAGGCAGGGAATTTACGCCGCGGCCTTCTCGGAAGCCTCCGTCGGCACTTCGGAAATGGTCTTCAGCACCTGGCTGGCAATCTGGTAGGGGTCGCCCTGGCTGTTCGGCCGGCGGTCTTCCAGGTAGCCCTTGTAGTCGTTGCGCACGAAGGAATGCGGCACGCGGATCGAGGCGCCGCGGTCGGCGACGCCGTAGGAGAACTTGTTCCACGGCGCCGTCTCGTGCTTGCCGGTCAGGCGCATGTGGTTGTCCGGCCCGTAGACGTTGATGTGGTCCATCAGGTTCCGGTCGAAGGCCGCCATGAGGGCCTCGAAATAGTCCTTGCCGCCCACTTCGCGCATGTACTTGGTCGAGAAGTTGCAGTGCATGCCCGAGCCGTTCCAGTCGGTGTCGCCGAGCGGCTTGCAGTGCCACTCGATGTCGATGCCGTACTTCTCGCAGAGGCGAAGCAGCAGGTAGCGCGCGATCCAGATCTGGTCGGCGGCCTTGCGCGAGCCCTTGCCGAAGATCTGGAATTCCCACTGGCCCTTGGCCACCTCGGCGTTGATGCCCTCGTGATTGATGCCGGCCTCCAGGCAGAGGTCGAGATGCTCCTCGACGATCTGGCGGGCGATCGAGCCGACATTCTTGAAGCCGACACCGGTGTAGTACGGGCCCTGCGGCGCCGGGTAGCCGTGCTCGGGGAAGCCGAGCGGGCGGCCGTCCTTGTAGAAGAAGTACTCCTGCTCGAAGCCGAACCAGGCGTCGTCGTCGTCGAGGATGGTGGCGCGGCTGTTCGACGGATGCGGCGTGACGCCGTCCGGCATCATCACCTCGCACATGACCAGCGCGCCGTTCCGGCGGGCCGGGTCCGGATAGACGGCGACCGGCTTCAGCACGCAATCGGAGCTGCGCCCCTCGGCCTGCTCGGTGGACGAGCCGTCAAAACCCCACAGCGGAAGCTCGCCGAGCGAGGGGAACGTGTCGAACTCCTTGATCTGCGTCTTGCCACGCAGGTTCGGGACCGGCCTGTAGCCGTCGAGCCAGATGTATTCGAGCTTGTATTTCGTCATGCCGTCCTCTCGCAAAAGGGCTTTCCACTCGTCGCCGCCACGCTGGCGCGCGAGACCGCAACGGACTTAGCAAGGTCCATGCCAAGCGAGCGGATTGTGGAAAAACGCAACCTTTTCGCGAAAACGGGCGTTCTGGACCGCGAGCCGCCAGACGTCGCTGCCTACAAAACGGGCAGTTTCATTTCGCAGCTGCGAACAGGGCAGCCGGCGGCGATGCATTATGGCTGTGGAGATAGTTGCCGCTTTATTCTGCAAAGTATTTCTCTGCCTATTTTGCAGGCAGTCAAGTAACTTCGCAGCTATTATTGCCGCATGCCGGCGGATCGACTATATTCAGAACCCGGGCGTGATCGCAAGGCACGCCTGTGAAGGGAAACGAACATGGCAAACACCCCTCACCTCGAGACGGCGAAGATCGTCGAGTTCCCGAACCGCAGGCGCAACTGGGGCCAGCGCGCGGCGGAGTCCGGGGGTTCGGTGGTGGCGCTCGCGCCGCGCCGGGCCGCCGCTGTCAGCTTCGCCACGGTCAGCGTTGACGCCTGGTATCACGAGGCGGCGCTGCGGGAATCCGACAAGGACGCCGGGCACTGAGCCGGCGCCAGTCGGGCGACCGAACGCGGCTTTTATTCGCCGGCGCCGAGCAGGCTGTCGGCCACGGCGGGCAGCTCCGCGGCCTTGAGGAAATCCTCGTGAGCCCGGAGCAGGTTCATGCGCAGATTGTTGAAGATGTAGTCGTAGTCGTTGGTAACGATGTCCTTGTGCATCGGCAGCACGTTGAACACGGCCCGCGCCATGGGTTTCGGCATCTCGCGCACCGGCCGCGGCGGCCCTGACTGCGTGTTCGCAAGCTGCTCCTCGACGAGGCCGAGGCCGAGCGTCCAGAACGCCGGCTCCTCGCCTGCCGGTACGGCGTAGCGGGAGAAGACCTCCTTCGCCAACCCGGTCAGTTGCTCCGGCAGGTGCCGCTGCCGGATCCCCGCGGCCTCGCGCAGGGCACCCTCGACCATCTCGGCGACCATGGCGAAAGCCGGCGGATAGGCCCGCCAGCGCGACAGGTCGAGCTCGGCCTGGAACTCCTTTTCCGAAAACAGCTTCTGCCAGTAGACGCCGGCGCGCACGCGGCAGAACTCGACGACGCACTTCTGCGCGAGGAAGGCGGCGCGGGAATCCATGAAGTCGGCGAGGTCGGCGCGCGTCGCGATCGGCTGGGGTTTCGCGAAGATACCCCCGACCAGCTTGTCGACCAGACCCATGGCGTCGCTCCCTCGGCGTTTTCTTTCAGTCTATGCCGTGTCGGACGCCACCGCCAGCAATGATCGGGACCGGTGACCGATTCTAAAGTTGTATCAACACCCGTCGTCACAAGTGTTACCAGTTTGTAAGCATCGACTCGCCGTGCCCGTCGCGGAGCGTCTTTGCCGGCCGCTGGTGCGCCGCAGGACGGCGGAAGGGGCGGCAGATCAACCGGGAACCGGGGGCTCGAGGGGCTTTCGGTTCGTCAAAGGGAGGAGGGTAAGCGCGATGGCTTCGCCAGACCGCGTCAGTTACTGGAACAAGACCAGGAACCTCATGTTCATCATGTTGGCCCTGTGGGTGTTCTTCGGCTACGTGATCCACATGTTCGTGGGTTCGCTCAATTCAATCACCTTCATCGGCTTCCCGCTCGGCTACTACATGGCCGCGCAGGGTTCGCTCATCGCCTTCGTCGTCATGCTCTTCGTCTTCGCGCGCAAGCAGAATTCGATCGACGAAGACCATGGCGTGGCCGAAGACTGATCGGGGGAGAAGTCCATGGCTACCACCACTTCGGGCGGAGGCGACTTTACCTCCAATCTTGGCCGCATCTACGGCATCTACACCGGCGGCTTCATCGCCTTCATCATCCTGATGGCCATTCTGAGCGCGATCGGCGTTCCGAACCGGATCATCGGTTACATGTTCGTCGGCTTCACCATCCTGATCTACGCGGTGATCGGCATCCTGTCGCGCACCATGCAGATCGGCGAATACTACGTTGCGGGCCGTCGCGTCCCTGCCATCTACAATGGCATGGCGACGGGTGCTGACTGGATGTCCGGCGCGTCCTTCGTCGGTATGGCCGGTACGCTCTACCTGCTCGGCTATGACGGCCTCGCCTTCGTGCTCGGCTGGACCGGCGGTTACGTGCTTGTGGCGATCCTCGTCGCGCCCTACCTGCGCAAGTTCGGCGCCTACACGGTTCCCGACTTCCTGTCGGCCCGCTACGGCGGCAACCTCGCGCGCTTCATCGGCGTCATCGTGCTGTTCTCCTGCTCCTTCACCTACGTGGTGGCGCAGATCTACGCCACGGGCATCATCTCGGCTCGCTTCCTCGGCCTCGACTTCAACGTCGCGGTGTATGTCGGCCTCGCCGGTATCCTGGTCTGCTCCATGCTAGGCGGCATGCGCGCCGTCACCTGGACGCAGGTCGCCCAGTACATCGTGCTGATCATCGCCTACCTGATCCCCGCGATCTGGATGTCGACGGTCAAGACCGGCGTGCCGATCCCGCAGCTGATGCAGGGCACGGCGCTGGCCAACATCACGGCGCTGGAAACCGCGCAGGGCATTGCCGTCAATCACGTCACTCCGTTCGTGCATGGCGGTTACAACGCGCTGAACTACTTCCTGCTGATCCTCTGCCTGATGGTCGGAACGGCGTCGCTGCCGCACGTCCTGATGCGCTATTTCACCACCCCGTCGGTGCGTGAGGCGCGCGTTTCGGTCGCGTGGTCGCTGCTGTTCATCTTCATCCTTTACTTCACGGCGCCGGCCTACGCGGCGTTCGCCAAGTGGACGATGCTCGACCTGGTCGCTTCGGGCCTGACGCCCGAGAACATCGCCGACAAGGCCGGGTGGATGATGCGCTGGGCAGCCGCCGACAACGCGCTGGTACAGATCTGCGGCAAGGCGGCAGTCGATGCCGCTGCTATAGCCGCGGCCTGTACGGAAGCCGGCGTCACCAGCATCGGCTTCGCCAACATCAACCTCAACGCCGACATGATCGTGCTTGCCACGCCGGAAATGGCCGGCATGCCCTACGTCATCTCGGGCCTCGTCGCCGCCGGCGGTCTTGCTGCCGCGCTGTCGACCGCTGACGGTCTGCTGCTGGCCATCGCCAACGCGCTCAGCCATGACATCTACTACAAGATGATCGACCAGAACGCGCCCACCAGCCGCCGGCTGATTGTGTCGCGCATCCTGCTCGTCCTCGTGGCCATCCTCGCCGCCTACGTGGCGTCGACCAAGCCGGGCGACATTCTCGCCATGGTCTCGTGGGCGTTCTCGCTCGCGGCCGCCGGCCTGTTCCCGGCGCTCGTGCTCGGCGTATGGTGGAAGCGGACCAACTCCGCGGGTGCCATCGCCGGCATGGTCGCGGGATTCGCCGTATGCCTGTACTATCTGCTTGGCACCCGCTACGGCGCGGTCGGCTTCTACGAGATGTGGAGCGGCCTGTCGACGGCGAGCGCCGAGGCAGTGCAGAAGTTCGCGGACCTCAAGGCGGCTTGGGAAGCTGCGGCTCCGGACGCTAAGGCCGCGGCCTGGGTTGCCCTCGACAAGCATGCGCAGACGATCGCCAACTGGTGGGGGGTGAAGAACCTCTCGGCGGCGGCATTCGGCCTGCCGGTCGGCTTCATTGTGATGATCGTGGTCTCCATGCTCACCAAGGAGCCGTCGCGCGAGATGCAGGACTTCATCGAGGAGATCCGCATCCCGAAGGGCAAGACCGTCATGGAAGAGAAGACGGCCTGATCCGTCCTTCCGACAACGACAGGCGGGGTCCGGCAACGGACCCCGCTTTCTTTTCCGGCGCCGCACTGCCATAACGCGCCAGCCCCGATCGGAACCGCTGCCGCATGAACTTCTGGTCCTACTGGTATTTCCACATTCCGAATTTCGTGCTCGCCGCGATCATGTACACGCTGATCGGCCGCCTGGTGCTCGGCTTCTTCGTGCCGGAGAACTGGGACAACTACATCTGGCGCTTCTTCCGCCTGGTCACGGATCCGTTCGTCAAACTCGTGCGCTTCGTCACGCCGCAGGTGCTCTCGCATACCGTCGTCGTCGTCTTCGGCATCCTCTGGCTGATGGCGTTCCGCCTCGTCTATCTGGTCACGCTGATCAATCTCGGCCTCGGGCCGTCATCGTCCTAGGAGGTAAGGATGGATCGCAACGCCCTCGTGCCCGTCATGGCCGTCGCCATCGTCAACGGCATCTTCTCGCCATGGGTCCTCGCCGTCTTCGTGCTCTACCCGGTCTGGTTCCCCTCCTGGGCTCCGGCTTACACGCAGGTCGTCTATATGGTGAGCGCGCTCATTCTGTCGACGCTGACGCTGATGGTTTCGGGCGTGCCGGCCGCGCTCTACGAGCGCTTCGCGGGCACGCCGCGCGGAACCGTGACGGCAGCGATCTGGCTGGCCGGCGCTCTGCTCCTCACCCTGCCCGCCATCCCCAACGTGCTGAGGGCGCTCGGACTGTCCGGCGCAGCCTGACGCGTCGCGGCAGCTTCACGCCGGGGCGGTAGCCGCAAGGAGTGCGGTCGCGGCGAGGAAATCGCGCCGGCGGGCGGCGTTCCGCGCCGCCGCTTCGTAGTCCTCGCCCCACTGCTCGGCATTCCACGTCTCGTCGACATGGGCGGCCGCCCAGGCCGCGTCGGCGGACATCGCACCGTCTTCCACGGCGAGCGCCAGGAGAGCCGAACCCGTTAGCGTCGTCATCAGATGCAACGCGGCGAGGCGGAGCGGCTCCACCCGCTGCGACAGGCGTACACCCGCCGCGCCGATCGCCTCACGCGGCTGGGCGACGTGGACGATGCCTTCGGCGAGGATGAAGCGCGCGCCGAGGCGTGCCCTCGCCCAGTCGATCACCGGATCCCAGGCATCGGCCTGCCGGGCGACGAGCCCATCCGGCCCGTCGGCGCGGTAGCATAGGAGATCCGACGAGGCGAAACGCAGGATATCCTCGATCACGGCCTCCATGTCGGCTGCGACGCCATCGATGGCGGTGTTGACGAGGCGCGTCACCGGCATGGTGACCGGGTCGATCCGCTCGCCCTGCGCCTCGAACTCGGCGGCAACGAGCGCGGCGGCCGCCTCCGTCGGCAAGGCCAGCAAGGCTTTGCCCGGCGTGCGCACCGTCTTGCCGTCGAGCAGCACGACGAAGCCGTCGGCCCTCTCTTCGACCGAGACCTTGTCGTAGAAGCGCTTTGCCGCCGGCGTCCGCATCTGGTTCTGCGCACGCTTCACCGGATCGGGATCGGAAAGATGGAGGCCCGCCTCGAGGTCGCCGAGCAGATCGCGCATCTCACATCTCCTGCCTGCGTTGCGGGCGGTTGACGATGGCGAGGCCCGCCGCAATCATGGCCAGCGCCACGAAGAGCCACGCCGACAGGGGCTCGTCGAGCAGGACGCCGCCGAGGAAAACGCCGAAAACCGGCGTCAGGAAGGCGAAGCTCGACAGACCGGCGGCCGGATAGCGGCGCATCAGCCAGAACCAGAGCACATAGGTGAAGGCGACGATGTAGATCGCCTGGAAGAGCAGCGCCCCGGATGCCGCCGCCGAAACCCCGCGCAGCACGGGACCAGCGAGCGGCACCAGCGGAATGACGACGAGAGCCGATACGACCAGCTGATAGAGCAGGATCTTCTCGGCGCTGGCGCGCACCAGCCGCGACGACTTGATGACGAGCGTGGTCGCCCCCCACAGCGCGCCGGCGCCGAGGCTCATCAGATCGCCCCACAGCGCTTGCGGGCCGATCAGGCTCAGCTTGTCGTAAAACACCACGGCGACGCCGAGAAACGCCAGCACCAGCCCGGCCAGCTTTGTCACGGTCATGCGCTCGCCCAGCAGGAAATGCGCGCCGACCAGCACCCAGAAGGGCATGGTGTTGACCAGGAGCACGCTGCGCGCCACGGAGGTGAAGTCGAGGCCGAAGAAGATCAACGCAAACTCAAAGCCGAAGAGGGCGCCCGCAAGCACGCCAGGCCAGAGCGTGCCGTCGCTGTCGAACAGCGAGATGCGGCGCCAGCGGCACCAGCCGAAGACCAGCACCGCGCCCAGCGCCGAGCGGAAGCAGGTCGCGAAAATGGGGTTGAACCCCGTGTTGGTGATCTTAGCCGCGACGCTGTTCAGCCCCCACGAAAAGGTGAGGAGGACCATCAGCGCCACCGCCACGGTGTCGACGGCGTCGCGGCGCTCGAAGTTCAGCGCCGCCGTCATTCGGTCTCCCCGGCACTGGCCTCGTCGAAGCCGAGCAGGTTCCAGCTCTGGCGCATGTGCGGCGGCAGCGGCGCGGTGACGTCGATGATCCCTTTGTCGGGATGCGGAATGACGATGCGCCGCGCATGGAGATGGAGCCGGTTCTGGATGCCACCGGGGAAATCCCAGTTGGTATCGGCCTCGAAATACTTCGGATCGCCGATGATCGGGCAGCCGATATGAGCGGCATGGACGCGGAGCTGGTGGGTGCGGCCCGTATAGGGCTCCATCTCCAGCCAGGACAGGGTCTGCCCCGCCTGCTCGACGACGCGGTAGTGCGAGACGGCGTGGTCGGCGCCCTCCTCGCCGTGCCTGGCGATGCGCACGCGGTCGCCGTCCGGCGTCTGCTCCTTGACGAGCCAGGTGGAAATCTTGTCCTCGCGCTTCTTCGGCACGCCCTTGACCAGCGCCCAGTAGACCTTCTTCGTCTCGCGCTGGCGGAACGCCTCGGCGAGCTTCATGGCGGCAAGCCGGGTACGCGCCACCACCAGCACGCCGGACGTGTCGCGGTCGAGCCGGTGGACGAGCCGCGGCTTCTCGCCCTTGGCGTTGCGCCAGGCTTCGAGCATGTCGTCGACGTGGCGCGTCACGCCGGAGCCGCCCTGCACGGCGAGCCCCGCCGGCTTGTTGAAGACGAAGACCTTGGGATCCTCGTGGAGCAGCATCTTGCGCAGCACGTCGCCGTCGTCCTGGCCGCGCATGGTCTTCGCCGTGAGTTGACCCTCGCCCTTGCGGTCGACGCCGAGCGGGGGGATGCGCACCACTTGGCCTGGCTCGACGCGGGTGTCGGCCTTGGCGCGGCCGCCGTCGACGCGCACCTGGCCGGAGCGCAGCAGCTTCTGCAACTGGACGAAACCGAGCCCGGGAAAATGCGCCTTGAACCAGCGGTCGAGCCGCATGCCCGCTTCGCCCGCCTCGACCGTGATCTGTTCTACGCCTGCCATCGTCTTCCGCACCGTTGTCCCGGTGCCAATAGCATCAGGTCGCCACCCTGACGACCCACAATCCCAGGAAGAGGGCGAGAAGGGCGCCGACGACGCTGACCAGAACATAGCCGAAGGCGGTGACCATCTCGCCGCGCTGCCAGAGCGCGGCGAAGTCGAGGGAAAAGGCAGAGAAGGTGGTGAAGCCGCCGAGAAGCCCGGTGGCGATGAACAGGCGGAGCTCGGTCGACGCGCCGATGCGGCGCGTCAGGTATTCGATGAACATGCCCATGGCGAAGGAGCCGATCAGGTTCACGGCCATGGTCGCCCAGGGGAAGCCGGAGCCGAGGATCTTCAGCCCAGCGACGTTGACGAGATGGCGGAGGCTGGCGCCGATGGCACCCCCGAGCGCGACGAGAAGGACATTGATCATCGCGGCTTTACTGACTCCCGGCGGGCGGGGCGTCAACCCGGTTGCGCGGCCGGCTTTGTCGTACCAGGCCACTGCCCTCATGCGAGTCGCGTCGACCCTCTGTTGTCGGCGGGTTCCCGGCAAGCGCATTCGTACCCGCGCACTCCGTTCGGTTCAGCGGGCGCGGCGCGTCACCAGCGCCTTTCCGTGAAGCAGCGCGAAACCGAGGAAGGCCGCGCTCCACAGGGTGCCGGAGAGATGGATGAGCGTCATCTCCGGGAAGCCGACCGCGGCGACGATGCGCGTCACGGCCGCGAGGAGGATCGCGGCAAAGATCGCGACGCCGCCCCTGCCCGCCACCAGGTCCCGCCCCGTATGGCCGCGGGTGGCGCGCACCATCACGGCGAGCGTCATGGCGCCGATGGCGCCGGTGCCGAAGGCATGGTAGCCGGCCGCCGCCGAGACCTGGTCGGGGAAGAAGACCGCCCCTCCCGCCAGTAGGAAGCCGACGGGGACCAGGAGATAGGCCAGATGCAGGATTAGCACGAGCGGATCGCGCATCGTGCGGTCGCCCGCCCAGCGCGACAGTCGTGCCAGGTTGAGGACGCCAGCCGTCGCCATGGCTGTGGCCGTCGCGAAGGTATCCGGAGCGACAACCCATAGCGCGAAGGCGGCGACGGAGGCGAGGATCGCGACGACGTCGAAGCGGTCGAACGGTGCCGGGAGCCGGCCGGGATTGGCGCGAACCAGCCAGTTGCGGGTGAAACTGGGGATGATGCGCCCGCCGATGACCATAATCAGCACGATGCCGGCGGCGATGCCGAGCCGGCGGCTCCAGTCGGAAATTCCGTAGGCCTGCGCCTCGAGGTGGAAGGCGACATTGGCCGAAAACAGCACGGCGAGCGGCAGGAGGACCTTCAGGTTGCGCCAGTTCTTCCCGGCGACGATCTCGGTCGCCGCAGCTGCCGCAACGGCGGCCAGGAAGGCACAGTCGACCACGGCCGCCGCCTGCCAGCCGATCGCGGCGGAAAAGAAGATCGCCAGGCGGCCGGCGAGCCACAGCAGCACGAGGCCGAGCAATGGCATGCCCTGGACCGGCAACCGGCCAGTCCAGTTGGGTATCGCCGTCAGGAGGAAACCTGTGACGATCGCCGGCAGGTAGCCGAACAGCATCTCGTGGATATGCCAGTCGACCGGCGCGAACGCCGTCATCGGCACGGCATGACCGGTATAGACCGGCAGCCAGAACAGGATCGAACCGCCGGCGAACAGCGCGCCGAGCAGGAAGAACGGCCTGAAACCGTAGGAGAGGACCGCGGGTCCGGTGAAGCTGCGAAGCCGGGGGATCGCCATGCGCTTGCTCCGTTGTCAGGGGGGACGGGATCGGACGGACCTCCGCCTTGGCCGTCCGATCCCCCGGGCCGCCGGCGGAACTTTCTGCCGGCGGCGACGTCTGTCGAGGACGGGCGGATCAGTTCTTCGCGGCGAGCTGGTCGAACAGCGCAGCGAAAGCGCCCTTGGCCTTGCCGGGGTTCTTCACCGCCTTCGCCGCCTCGGCATTGGCCGGGTCGCCGACGGCGATGAGCGCGACCATGCCCATGCCGTAGTGGGGCGCGCACTTGACGCCATAGACGCCCTCCTTGTCGAGGGTGACGACGACTTCCTCGTTGGGCTTGCCCTTGAAGGGCTCGGCACCGTCGGGAAGCATGCCGGCAATGGTCTCGGCGTTGTGGCTCATGTCGGTGGGGACGAACCTGATCGTGTCGCCAGGCGCGGCGCGGACGAAATCGGGCTCGAACACCATCGCGCCCTTTTCGCCGCGGTTGAGCATCTTGACTTCGAACTCGGCGGCGCCGGCGACGCCGGCGAAAACCATGGCCGCGGCGGCGGCGAATACAAAGAGGGGTCTATTCACGATACATTCCTTTCCGGATCTTCTGTTCATTCGTGACGACGCCCATGTAGTGGGAAAGCGGTGATCAGGATTTGCGTTTACTCAAACTCCGGCTAGAAACCCTGATGCCTGCGGCCGCCGCGCCGCACCACCCCTGGAGAAGTGCCTTGGCAGCTCTCGACCGTTCGCTCATCGCCGGGCTGGGGCCGTTCGCCGGCCTGGCGCCGGCCGACCTCGACGAGGTGCTGCAGCCGGCGCGCGCCATGCGCTTCGCCAAGGACGCGACCGTCTTCGAGCAGGACGGCGAGGCGCGCTCGTTCTTCCTGCTGCTCGACGGCTATGTGAGGGTCGTGCGCATCACGCCGGACGGCGAACAGGTCATCGTCCGCTACATCAAGGACGGCGAACTGTTCGGCATCGCCGCCGCCATCGGCCGAACCACCTATCCGGCCAACGCGGTGTGCGCCGTGGACTGCGTGGTGCTGGCCTGGCCGAACGAACGCTGGAGCGACCTCGTCGAGCGCTTCCCCTCTTTTGCCCGCAACACCTACCAGACCATCGGCAGCCGGCTGCAGGAAACGCACGACCGCATGATGGAGATGTCGACCGAGCAGGTTACCCAGCGCGTCGCCCATGCGGTGCTGCGACTCGCCCACCAGACCGGCAGAAAGACCGCCGAGGGTGTCGAGATCGACTTCCCGATCTCGCGCCAGGACATCGCCGAGATGACCGGAACGACGCTGCATACGGTGAGCCGGCTGCTCAGCGCCTGGGAGGAGCGGGGCATCGTCCGCAGCGGACGCCAGAAGGTGATCGTCAGCGACCCCCACCGCCTGATGCTGATCGCCGAGAACCGCGGCTCCTGACGGTTCCGGCCGCCGGGGGCGGAACGGACCCGCCCACGACCTCCTCGATATCCTTCGTCACGGCGTCGAGGTCGGCCCCATGCTCGCGGCATGCGTCGAGGAGCGTATGGAACGGCGCGATCGGACAGCCGACGCACAGGAACCGGTGGCGCAGCATGACGGGAATGGTCGACGGCCACTGCCGCATCATGTCGTCGAGCGGCAGGTCCGGGTCGAGCGGGAGGTATGGTGTCGCAAAATTCCGCATGGTCCTCACCTTGCGCGCAGGATGCGACCGCGCACAAAAAGCGTCGTTGCGCTGCCACAAACAGGGGTGGAAGCGACCGATCGACCCGGCATCGAAGGAAAGACTACGGGCCTTGCGGCGCTCAGCCGCCGCGCTCGCGCCGCAGCCGCGACCAGTAATCGAGACGCTTGCGGATCTCGCGTTCGAAGCCCCGGTCCGGCGGGTCGTAGAAGGACTGGCGCCCCATCTCCTCCGGGAAATAGTCCTGGCCGGAAAAGGCGTCAGGTTCGTCGTGGTCGTAGCGATAGCCGGCGCCGTAGTCCTCCGTCTTCATCAGCTTTGTCGGCGCGTTGAGGATCGTCTTGGGCGGCAGCAGCGAGCCGTGTTCCTTGGCGGCGCGCGTGGCGGCTTTGAAGGCTGTGTAGACCGCATTCGACTTCGGCGCCGTCGCGAGATAGACGCAGGCCTCGGCCAACGCCAGTTCGCCTTCCGGAGAGCCGAGGAAGTCGTAGGCGTCCTTCGCCGCATTGGCGATCACCAGCGCCTGCGGATCGGCGAGGCCGATGTCTTCGCTGGCCATGCGCACCAGGCGCCGGCCGAGGAAAAGCGGGTCCTCGCCGGCATCGAGCATGCGCGCCAGATAGTAGAGAGCCGCGTCCGGATCGGAGCCGCGCACCGACTTGTGCAACGCGGAGATCAGATTGTAGTGGCCGTCCTGGCTCTTGTCGTAGATCGGCGCGCGCCGCTGGACAACGCGCTGCAGGCCCTCGGCGTCGAAGATCTCGCCGGGCTTCGCCGCGCGCCAGACCTCTTCGGCCAGCGTGAGCGAGGCACGCCCATCGCCGTCCGCCATGCGCACCAGCACCGCCCTCGCCTCCTCGTCGACCGGCAGCGCCCTGCCCTCGGCCTTCTCGGCGCGCTCGAGCAGCCGTGCCAGACTATCGGCATCGAGCGTGTGGAACACCATGACCCGCGCCCGCGACAGCAAGGCGGCGTTGAGCTCGAAGGACGGATTCTCGGTCGTCGCGCCGACGAGCACGACGGTGCCGTCTTCCATCACGGGGAGGAAGCTGTCCTGCTGCGCCCGATTGAAGCGATGGATCTCGTCGACGAAGAGCAGCGTCTGGCGGCCGTTGGCGCGGCGCAGCCTCGCCGCCTCGAAAACCTTCTTCAGGTCGGCGACGCCGGAAAAGATCGCCGAGATCTGCTCGAAGGCAAGACCCGTCTCGCCCGCAAGCAGGCGCGCGACGGTGGTCTTGCCCGTGCCGGGGGGGCCCCAGAAGATCATCGAGCCGAGCGAGCCGGAGCGGATCAGGCGCGTCAGGGCGCCATCGTCGCCGGTCAGGTGCTCCTGGCCGACGACCTCCCCGAGCGACTTCGGCCGCAACCGGTCCGCCAGCGGTCGGCCCGGCTGCGCCCTGTCGGCTCGTTCCGGCTCGAAGAGATCGGCCAAGGCAGCCTCAGTAACGCAGCATCTGGCGCAGTATCTGCCCGTCTCGCTCGATCGTAAACCGCCACCAGCGCGTGTTCTGCGACGCGACCTGTTGCAATTGCTCGGCGGAGGTGATGGTTTCGCCGTTGACCTCGCGCACGATATCGCGCGGCATCAGGCCGAAACCCGCCGCCGGCGAACCGGGCGCAATGTCGACGACGGCGACCCCGGTCGTCTCGGAGCGCATGCCGAGGCGTTGAGCGAGACGTGGCGACAGCGAGGCGACCTTGGTTCCCGCGAAGGGACTGCGGCCGTCAATCGTGACCTGGGTCGCGGAAGAGCCCTCCGGCGCGCGCTCGAGCGTGACTTCCAGGGTTGCATCCTCGCCCTGCGACAGGGCTTCGAGCTTCACCACGGCACCGATCGGCTGCGTGGCCAGCCGGTATCCGAGCGCGTCGACGTGTTCGATCAGCTTGCCGTTCATGGCGAGCACCACGTCGCCGGGTTTCAGGCCGGCGCGCGCCGCCGGGCCTCCGGCCGAGACCGACGAGACCAGCGCACCTGCAGGACGCTCCATGCCGAGAGACTCGGCGATCTGGGCATCGACCTCCTCGAAGGCGGCACCGATGTAGGGCCGTTCGAAATAGTCGTTGCCGCTTCTTGCCGACTCGACGACGGCGAGGACGATGTTCGACGGGATGGCAAAGCCGATGCCGATCGATCCGCCGCTGCGGCTGTAGATCGCTGTGTTGATGCCGATCATCTGGCCGCCCATGTTGATCAGCGCGCCGCCGGAATTGCCGGGATTGATCGCCGCGTCGGTCTGGATGAAGAAGCCGAAGTCGGAAATGCCGATATGGCTCCGCGCCAGCGCCGAAACGATGCCGCTGGTCGTCGTCTGGCCGACGCCGAACGGGTTGCCGATGGCGAGCACGAGATCGCCGACCTCGAGCGCGTCGGAATCGCCGATCGCGATCGTCGGGAACGGATCCTTCGATTCGATCTTGAGGACGGCAAGGTCGAGTTGCTCGTCCTTTAGCATGAGCCGGCTGGAGAACTCGCGGCCGTCCGACAGCGCGACCTTGACGTCGTCGGCGCCGCGGATGACGTGGAAATTGGTGACGATGATGCCGCTCGGATCGACGATCACGCCCGATCCCAGCGAAGATTGTACGCGCGGCGGCATCTGCCGGCCGAAGAACTGCTCGAAGAAGGGATCGCCGGCGAAGGGGGAGTCGGCATTGACCTTGCTCGACGCGTAGACATTGACGACGGCGGGCGCAGTGTCCTTGACCAGCGGGGCGAAGGAGAGTTGCATCTCCTCGCGGCCGAAGGGAACGCGCCGGTCGAGCCCCTCGACAGCCGGATTCTGGCCGTCATCAGTGCCGCGCAGCAGGTCGGACAGGATCTCGCTCAATCCCTCGCCCTTGGTTTCCTGAGCGAGCGCCCCGGAGACGACGGAAGCCAGCACCGTAAGGATGCCGGCGGCAAAGATGGACAGTCTGGTCGCGCGCATTCCGATTCCCCGCTGAGGATCGTGGGCTTCTTCTCAAAGGATTGTGCAAAATGAAAGGCCGAGGGCGCCTTCATCGCCCCGATTGCGCGCTCCGCGGACCTTCCTCGATCAACTTCGCGATTTCCAGGAAGCCGCGGCGTCGCGCGTGCTCGAGCGGCGTCACCCCGTCGTCGTCGGCAATGCCTTGCGCGCCGGCGTCGACGAGCAGGCCGACGATCTCCCGGTAGACCGGCCCGCCGTCGCCAAGGATCACCGCCTCCAGAAGCGCCGTCCAGCCGAGATTGTTGACGTGGTCGATGTCGATCGCAGTGGCGAGCAGGATGCGCACCGTATCTGGATGGCCATGGTGGGCGGCGGGGATCAACACCGTGCCGCCGTAGCGGTTGGTGTCGGCAAGGTTCGCACGGCCCGTGGCAAGGATCATCGTCAGGATCTCGTTCCGGCCTTCGGCACCGGCATAGAGGAAGGGCGTGTCGCGGATGTTGTCCTTGGCGTTGACGTCGGCGCCGGCCGCGATCAGCAGCCGCGCAATCTCGACGTGGTTCGCACGCGTGGCGATGAGCAGCGGCGTGCGCCTGGCGCCATCGCGGCCATCGATCGGCACGCCGGCCGCGACAAGCGCCTCAACCTCGCCAACGTCGCCGCGCGCCGCCGCTTCCGCAAGCCTCGTGTCCATTTCGCCCTCCCCGGCCTGCGCTGCCAAGATCCAGACCGGCGTCACGACCAGCACGCCGAGGGCGCCGCGGCGGGAAATCTCGTGTTGAGCCATCGCCGCCCAGAATGGCCGCGGCGGCCGCAAAAAGCAAAAGGGGCCGCGAGGGCCCCAAACGCTGGTTCGATACGACGTCCGAACGAAGGCTTACGCCGCCTCGGCTTCCGCGGCCGCCTCGGCCTCGACGCGGGCGCGATCGCCGGCGCCCTTGGCCGACGTGTCGCGGTCGACGAACTCGATCACAGCCATCGCGGCGTTGTCGCCCTTGCGGAAGCCCGCCTTCATGATGCGCAGGTAGCCGCCGTTGCGGGTGGCATAGCGCGGCGCGATCGTGTCGAACAGGCGCTTGACGACGTCCTCATTACCGATCTGGGCGATCACCTGGCGCCGTGCATGCAGGTCGCCGCGCTTGCCGAGGGTCACCAGCTTCTCGACGATCGGACGCAGGTCCTTCGCCTTCGGCAGGGTCGTCACGATCTGCTCATGCTCGATCAGAGACACGGCGAGGTTGGCGAACATCGACTTGCGGTGGCTGACGCTGCGGGCGAAGCGGCGGCCTTTGAAACCGTGGCGCATGGCTCTTTTCCTTCTTCAGTTGTTCAAGAGGCCACGGCCTCTGATGGTTTTCCGCATGACCGTCGGACCGGGCGGCTCAGCGCCCCCGGTCCTTGGAATTCATGCTCAATATTGGTCTTCGTAACGCTTGGCGAGGTCTTCGATGTTTTCCGGCGGCCAGTCCGGAACTTCCATGCCGAGGTGGAGGCCCATCGCCGCCAGCACTTCCTTGATCTCGTTGAGCGACTTGCGGCCGAAGTTCGGCGTGCGCAGCATCTCCGCTTCCGTCTTCTGGATCAGGTCGCCGATATAGACGATGTTGTCGTTCTTCAGGCAGTTGGCCGAACGGACCGACAGTTCGAGCTCGTCTACCTTCTTGAGCAGAGCCGGATTGAAGGCGAGTTCGGTGACGGCTTCCGCCGCCACTTCCTTGTGCGGCTCCTCGAAGTTGACGAACAGGCCGAGCTGGTCCTGCAGGATGCGCGCGGCAAAGGCGACCGCATCCTCGCCGGAGATCGAGCCGTTGGTCTCGATCGTCATGGTCAGCTTGTCGTAGTCGAGAACCTGGCCCTCGCGGGTATTCTCGACCTTGTAGGAGACCTTCTTGACCGGTGAGTAGAGGCTGTCGACCGGGATCAGCCCGATAGGAGCATCCTCGGCGCGATTGCGATCGGCCGGAACGTAGCCCTTGCCGGTATCGACGGTGAACTCCATGCGGATCTCGGCGCCCTCGTCGAGGGTGCAGATGACATGGTCGGGATTGAGGATCTCGACGTCGCCGACAGTCTGGATATCGCCGGCCGTAACCGCGCCCGGACCCTGCTTGCGCACGACCATGCGCTTCGGTCCGTCGCCTTCCATGCGAATGGCGATTTCCTTGATGTTGAGCACGATGTCGGTGACGTCCTCGCGCACGCCGCCGATCGAGGAGAACTCATGCAGCACGCCGTCGATCTGGACGGCGGTCACGGCGGCGCCGCGCAGCGACGACAGAAGCACGCGGCGCAGCGCGTTGCCCAGCGTGAGACCGAACCCGCGCTCGAGCGGCTCGGCGACGAGCGTGGTCAGGGTCTTGCCCTTGGAGGAGAACTCGATCTTGCTGGGCTTGATCAGTTCCTGCCAATTTTTCTGGATCATGCGGATTTTCCTTCCGTTTCCCTGCCACCATCCAATCGTGGCAGGCGAGCTGGAAATTCGCCGACGCGCACGCGCCGGCGGTCATGCGAGATATGGTTCAGACGCGGCGCTTCTTGCGCGGGCGGCAGCCATTGTGCGGGATCGGCGTCACGTCACGGATCGAGGTGATGGTGAAGCCGGCCGCCTGAAGAGCGCGGAGGGCCGATTCGCGGCCGGAGCCGGGGCCGCAGACCTCGACCTCGAGCTGGCGCATGCCGTGTTCCTGGGCCTTCTTGGCGACGTCCTCGGCAGCAACCTGAGCGGCGAAGGGCGTCGACTTGCGCGAGCCCTTGAAGCCTTGCGCACCGGCCGACGACCAGGCAATCGCATTGCCCTGCGCGTCGGTGATGGTGATCATCGTGTTGTTGAACGTCGAATTGACGTGGGCGACGCCCGACGAGATGTTCTTGCGTTCGCGGCGGCGAACGCGGGTGGCTTCCTTGGCCATGACGGTCCTTTCGATCTCTACGCCGCCGTAGTTCCAGCGGCTACACCTGGGAGGAAGTCGGTCTTCGGCAGTCGGCGGCCGGAATTCCCGACCGCCTACTCACGATTGCCGACTGCCGCCAATT
Source organism: Rhizobiaceae bacterium (assembly GCA_905339215.1). GTDB lineage: Bacteria > Pseudomonadota > Alphaproteobacteria > Rhizobiales > Rhizobiaceae > DUSC01. The sequence goes on along the minus strand of CAJPFN010000052.1, from coordinate 12,949 downwards.
ACTTCTTCTTGCCGGCAATCGCCTTCGCCGGACCCTTGCGGGTGCGGGCGTTGGTGTGCGTGCGCTGGCCGCGGACCGGCAGCGAACGGCGGTGACGCAGGCCGCGGTAGCAGCCGAGGTCCATCAGGCGCTTGATGTTCATCGACACTTCGCGGCGCAGGTCGCCTTCGACCTGATAGTCGCGGTCGATCGCCTCGCGGATCTGCAGCACCTCGGCATCGGTCAGCTGATGCACGCGACGCTCGGCCGGGATGCCGACCTTGTCGACGATCTCCTGGGCAAACTTCGCGCCGATGCCGTGGATGTACTGCAGCGCGATGACGACGCGCTTGTTCGTCGGAATGTTGACGCCGGCTATACGAGCCATCTTCTTCTCCATGTGGGCCGGTCGCGCCGGCGATTTTTCGTTTTCCCCGCGTCCGGTGGAGCCCGGCCCTTGCGGGGTCGTCGGGAATAGGCTGACAATGGGCAAACGCCCGGTCAGCCGTAGGCCTGACTGGAAGACGGCGGCCATTAACCCATCCGGCGGCGACCGTCAACCCCTTGTTCATTTTTTGTCCCCTACCCGCCAACCCCTTGTGCGCACCGCGCCGAAGCGCGAGGGTGAGCGTGGCCACGCAGGACTAGTCGAGGCCGACTACCGTCAGCCCCGCGTTGGCCCTATGAACCGAGGGAGGGCACGATGTTCAGCGCACGTTGGCAGATCGACGCGAAATTCGGTTACAAGCAGACGGTCATCGACCTGATGCGCCGGTGGGAAAAGGAGATCGGCACCCAGGTCGATCTCAGTAAACTCGACTTCAAGATCATGACCGGCTCGATCGGCGCCCGCGAGGCGACCATCGAGACGCACCACACCGTCGAAACCCTTGCCCAGTTGGAGCAGTTCTTCGCCAGCATCGGCAAGCTCGATGCGCATAGGCAATGGGGCAAGGATATGGAGCCGCACGTAGTTTCTGGCACGTCGCTCTGGCAGATCTTCAGGGTACTCTAGAAGGTTCGTGCCCGGCCGGCGCTTTCCGCACCGGCCGGGCCGAAACCCGTTTTCACCGCCTGGGAGGCTACGCGAGGTCAGACCTTCGCGAGCAGCGCCTCGATCTGCGTCGTGACGTCGTCGATGGACGCCATGCCGTCGACGCCGGCGAGCAGGCCCTTGGCGTGGTAATAGCCGATCAGCGGCGCCGTCTTCTTGTAGTACTCGCGCAGGCGCTCCTCGAAGACGACCGGATTGTCGTCCTTGCGCACCGGCTGGCCGGCAGCCTGGGCTTCCTCGGCGCGCTTGACGATGCGGCCAACGAGCGCCTTGTCATCGACGACGAGCTCGATGACCATGTCGAGCTTCAGGCCCTTGTCCTGGAGCATGGCCTCGACCGAATCGGCCTGGGCAAGCGTGCGCGGATAACCGTCGAGGATGAAGCCGCGGGCGCAATCGGGCTGGTCGATGCGCTCGGATACGATGGCGTTGACGATCGCGTCGGAGACGAGTTCGCCGGCGTCCATGACCGCCTTGGCCTTCTTGCCGATCTCGGTCTCCGCCTTGACGGCGGCACGGAGCATGTCGCCGGTCGACAGCTGCGGAATGCCGTGCTTGTCGACCAGCCGCTGGGCCTGCGTTCCCTTGCCAGCTCCCGGCGGCCCGAGCAGTATGAGCCTCATCGTCCCCTCTTCCCCCCACGCAACTTGGATTTCTTGATCAGGCCTTCGTACTGATGGGCGATCAGGTGACCCTGGACCTGCGCGACCGTGTCCAGCGTCACGCTGACGACGATGAGCAGCGAGGTACCGCCGAGGTAGAAGGGAATGCCCGTCGCCGAGATCAGGAATTCCGGCAGCAGGCAGACGATCACGAGGTAGATCGCGCCGATCAGCGTGATTCGGGTCAGCACGTAGTCGATGTATTCCGCGGTCCGCTCGCCCGGGCGATAGCCGGGGATGAAGCCCGAATGCTTCTTCAACTGCTCGGCGGTGTCCTTCGGATTGAAGACGATCGCGGTGTAGAAGAAGGCGAAGAAGATGATCATCGCCGCATAGAGCGCCATGTAGAGCGGCTGGCCGTGGCCGAGCGCACCGAGGATGGTGCTTGCCCAGCCGGGCAGCGTGGTCGCGCTGGAGAAGCCGGCGACCGTTGCCGGCAGCAGCAGCAGCGACGAGGCGAAGATCGGCGGAATGACGCCGGCGGTGTTAAGCTTCAGCGGCAGGTGCGAGGTATCGCCCTGGAACATGCGGTTGCCGACCTGGCGCTTCGGATACTGGATCAGCAGACGCCGCTGGGCGCGCTCGAAGAAGACGATGACGGCGATGACGGCGACGGCGATGACGATGATCGCCAGGATGATGCCGGTCGACAGGGCGCCGGTACGGCCGAGTTCGAGCGTGTGGCCGATCGCGGAGGGCAGGCCGGCGACGATGCCGGCGAAGATGATCAGCGAGATGCCGTTGCCAATGCCGCGCGCAGTGATCTGTTCGCCGAGCCACATCAGGAACATGGTGCCGCCGACGAGCGTGATGACGGCGGAGATGCGGAAGAACCAGCCCGGATCGGTGACGATGCCGCTGCCGCCCTCGAGGCCGACGGAGATACCGTAGGCCTGGACCAGGGCGAGCAGCACGGTGCCGTAGCGGGTGTACTGGTTGATGACCTTGCGGCCCTGCTCGCCTTCCTTCTTCAACTGCTCGAGCGTCGGGACGACCGACGTCATGAGCTGCATGATGATCGAGGCGGAGATGTAGGGCATGATGCCGAGCGCGAAGATGGCCATGCGCTCGACTGCGCCGCCGGCGAACATGTTGAACATGCCGAGCACGCCGCCCGACTGCTGCTGGAAGGCCTGGGCAAAGGCGTCCGGATTGATGCCGGGCATCGGGATGTAGGTCCCGAGCCGATAGACCAGGAGCGCGCCCAGCGTGAACCAGATGCGCTTCTTGAGATCTTCGGCCTTGGCGAAAGCTGCGAAGTTGAGATTGGAGGCGAGTTGTTCAGCAGCCGAAGCCATGCAAATTCTCCGCTTGGTCACGCAAATGCCGCCCTCGCGGGCGGCGCGTGTCACCGAAGCCCCGAGATAGGCTCCGGACGGCAAACATGCAAGCGGCGGCCGAAGGGCCGCCGCGTTGCCGGAGCCTCTACTCGGCCGCCTTCTCGGGCAGCTTCACCGAGCCGCCGACCTTCGCGACCTTGTCGACGGCAGCCTTCGAGGCGCCGGCCACGTCGAACGCGACCTTGGCCGTCAGCTCGCCGTCGGCAAGAAGACGAACGCCGTCCTTGGCGCGGCGAATGACGCCGGCCTTGATGAGGGCGTCGGCGTTGACCGTTTCCTTCGCGTCGAGCTTGCCGGCATCGATCGCCGCCTGAACGCGGGCCAGCGACACGATGTTGAAGTCCTTGGCGAAGATGTTGTTGAAGCCGCGCTTGGGCAGACGGCGGTAGAGCGGCATCTGGCCACCCTCGAAACCGTTGATGGCGACGCCGGAACGCGCCTTCTGGCCCTTCACGCCGCGACCGGCGGTCTTGCCCGAACCCGAACCGATGCCGCGGCCGAGCCGCTTCTTCGAATGGGTGGCGCCGTCCTTGTCACGCAGATCGTTGAGTTTCATCGTCTTTCTCCTGCGCTGCCGCTCACGCCTCGTCCACGATGCGGACGAGATGGCCCACGGACGCGATCATGCCGCGGACGGCAGGCGTATCCTCGAGCGTGCGCTTGCGATGCATCTTGTTCAGTCCGAGGCCCACCAGCGTCGCGCGCTGCTCCTTGGGACGACGGATCGGGCTGCCGATCTGCTCGACGGTGATCGTCTTGCTCTGCTTCTTAGCCATTTTCGTTTTCCCTGATCAGCCGGCCGGACTATTCGTCCGCCGTGACGGCAGCGCCGCGTCGAGCCTGCAGGGCCGAGTACTTGATGCCGCGCTGGGCAGCCACGTCCTTCGGGTGCATCTGGCTCTTCAGCGCGTCGAAGGTGGCGCGAACCATGTTGTAGGGATTCGACGAGCCCATCGACTTGGCGACGACGTCGTGCATGCCGAGCGTCTCGAAGACGGCGCGCATCGGGCCGCCGGCGATGATGCCGGTACCGGCCTTGGCCGTGCGCAGCAGGACCTTGCCTGCGCCCCAACGTCCTTCGACGTCGTGGTGCAACGTGCGGCCCGAGCGCAGCGGAACGAAGATCATGTCGCGCTTGGCAGCCTCGGTCGCCTTGCGGATCGCCTCCGGCACCTCGCGCGCCTTGCCGTGGCCGAAGCCGACGCGGCCCTTCTGGTCGCCGACGACGACGAGCGCGGCAAAGCCGAAGCGGCGTCCGCCCTTGACGACCTTGGCGACGCGATTGATGTGGACGAGCTTGTCCACCATGCCGTCGTCGCGTTCCTCGCGGTCGCGACCGCGCTCGCGGCCGCCTTCCCTACGTTCCTGTGCCATATCCTGATCCTTGTTCTTTTCCGGAAGCACGGTTGCTGGTTTGCGGGGCCGTCATTCTGCGGCCTCCACGGCGAAAATCAGAAGTCGAGGCCGCCCTCGCGTGCGGCATCGGCAAGCGCCTTGACGCGGCCGTGATAGATGTACGGTCCGCGGTCGAAGACCACTTCCTTGACACCGGCCTTGGCGGCGCGCTCGGCGATCAGCTTGCCGATCGCGGCAGCGGCGGCGACGTCCGCGCCGGTCTTGAGGTTGCCGCGCAGATCCTTCTCCAGGGTCGAGGCGGCGGCAAGCGTATGGCCCTTCGCGTCGTCGATGATCTGGGCATAGATGTTCTTCGACGACCGGTAGACCGAAAGACGCGGGCGCTCGCCTGCGACCTTCTTGATCTGCCGGCGGATGCGCTGGGCGCGGCGCTGGGTGGATTCCTTGGAAGCCATTTTCTTCGTTCCTTGCCTTGGAAAACGGGGGACACCATGTGCGGTAGCGACGGCTCCCGCGGCGGCACCCCGTGGCGTTGCGACTGCTACTTCTTCTTGCCTTCCTTGCGGACGATCTTCTCGCCGGCGTACTTCACGCCCTTGCCCTTGTAGGGCTCGGGACCGCGGTACTCGCGGATCTCCGCTGCGACCTGGCCGACCTGCTGCTTGTCGATGCCCGACACGACGATCTCGGTAGGCTTCGGCACGGCAATCGTGATGCCCTGCGGCGTCTCGTAGACGACGTCATGGCTGAAGCCGAGCGCGAGCTGCAGGTTCTTGCCCTGCATGGCGGCGCGATAGCCGACGCCGCTGATCTCGAGCTTCTTCTCGAAACCCGACTTCACGCCTTCGATGATGTTGACGATCTGGGTGCGGGACATGCCCCACTTCGAGCGCGCCGCCTTGGTCTGGTCGCGGGGTTCGACGGCAATCGCGCCGCCCTCCATCTTGACCAGCACCTCGTCGTTGACGACGAACTTCAGTTCACCCTTCGGGCCCTTGGCCGTCACGGTCTGGCCGTTGACGGAGGCGGTCACGCCCTGCGGGACCGCTACGGGTTTCTTGCCAATACGAGACATCGTTCTGTCCTCGTTCCTTTGCTTGCGTCCAGCCGATCAGAAGATCTGGCAGAGGATTTCTCCGCCGACGTTCTGCTCGCGGGCCTCGTGGTCGGTCATCACACCCTTCGGGGTCGAGAGGATCGAGATGCCGAGGCCGTTGGCGACGTGCGGGATCGACTTGACCGACACGTAGACGCGGCGGCCGGGCTTGGAGACGCGGGCGATCTCGCGGATCACGGGAGCGCCCTCGTAGTACTTCAGCTCGATCTCGAGTTCCGACTTGCCATTGTCGTAGTCGACCTGACTGTAGTCGCGGATGTAACCTTCCGACTTCAGGACGTCGAGAACGCGGGCGCGCAGACGCGAGGCCGGCGTCGAGACCTTGGTCTTCTTGCGGCCGATGGCGTTGCGGATGCGGGTCAGCATATCGCCGAGAGGATCATTCATGGACATATCGGGTCCTCCTTACCAGCTCGACTTCACGAGACCCGGAACCAGGCCGGTATTGCCCAGCTCGCGCAGAGCCACGCGCGACATCTTGAGCTTGCGATAGTAGGCGCGCGGCCGGCCCGTGATCTCGCAGCGGTTGCGGATGCGGGTCTTTGCCGAGTTGCGCGGAAGGGCCGAAAGCTTCAGCTGAGCGCGGAAGCGCTCGTCCATCGGCTTGGACTGATCCATGACGATGGCCTTCAGCGCCTTGCGCTTCGCGGCGTACTGGTCCACGAGCTTGCGGCGGCGGTTGTTCTTCTCGACTGAGCTGGTCTTTGCCATTTCAGATTGTTCCTTTTTCGCTGCCGTTACTGCCGGAAGGGGAAGTTGAAGCCCTTGAGCAGCGCCCGGGCCTCTTCGTCCGTCTTGGCAGTCGTACAAACGACGATGTCCATTCCCCAGATCTGGTCGACCTTGTCGTAGTTGATCTCGGGGAACACGATGTGTTCCTTGACGCCCATGGCGTAGTTGCCGCGGCCGTCGAAGCTCTTCGGGTTCAGGCCGCGGAAGTCGCGGACGCGCGGCAGCGCGATCGTGACCAGGCGGTCGAGAAACTCGTACATGCGCTCCTTGCGCAGCGTCACCTTGGCACCGATCGGCATGTTCTCGCGCACCTTGAAGCCGGCGATCGACTTGCGGGCGCGGGTCACCACGGCCTTCTGGCCGGCGATCATGGCGAGGTCCTCGGCCGCGACGCTGGGCTTCTTGGAATCGCCCGTCGCCTCGCCGACACCCATGTTGATGACGATCTTGTCGAGACGCGGAACCTGCATCTCGTTGTCGTACTTGAACTGCTCGAGGAGCTCCTTGCGGATCTTCTCCTCGTACTGCTTCTTCAAGCGCGGCTGGTATTGTGCCTTAGCCATTGATCACTTCTCCCGACCGCTTTGCCACGCGAACCTTGCTGCCGTCCTTCTCGATGCGGAAGCCGACGCGGGTCGGCTTTCCGTCCTTCGGATCGACGAGCGCGATGTTCGACAGGTGAATCGGCGCTTCCTTGGTGATGATGCCGCCTTCCTGGGACTGGGTCTGGCGCTGATGGCGGCGCACCTGGTTGATGCCGCGGACCACGGCCTTGTCGTCCTTCGGCAGGACGCGCAGCACCTCGCCGGTGCGGCCCTTGTCCTTGCCGGAAAGCACGACGACTTTGTCGCCCTTGCGAATCTTCTGCATTTTTCCGGCTCCTTACAGCACTTCGGGCGCGAGCGAGATGATCTTCATGTGGTTCTTGGCGCGCAGCTCGCGCGGAACCGGGCCGAAGATACGGGTGCCGATCGGCTCTTTCTTGTTGTCGACCAGCACGGCCGCGTTCTTGTCGAACCGGATCACCGAGCCGTCGGGCCGGCGGATGTCCTTGGCCGTGCGCACCACGACCGCCTTCATCACGTCGCCCTTCTTCACGCGGCCGCGCGGGATCGCTTCCTTGATCGACACGACGATGATGTCGCCGACGGAGGCGTACTTGCGCTTAGAACCGCCGAGCACCTTGATGCACATGACACGACGGGCGCCGGAGTTGTCCGCGACGTCGAGGTTTGTTTGCATCTGAATCATGACTGGCCGCCTTCTTCATTCGTGGGGATCGGCTCGCGCCCTCCCCGGCATGTCCATTGTTTCGCTGTCGCGCCTGTCTCTACTGAGACGGAGCGTCGGTGACGACGACCCAGCGCTTGTCCTTCGAGATCGGCTTCGATTCCTGGATGGAAACGATGTCGCCCACCTTGAAGGTGTTGTTCTCGTCGTGCGCCTTGTACTTCTTGGTCTGGCGCACGGTCTTCTTCATCACCGGGTGCGTGAAGCGCCGTTCGACCTTGACGACGACCGTCTTCTCGTTCTTGTCGCTGACGACGACGCCCTGCAGAATGCGCTTTGGCATGGTCTTGTCCTTAAGCCTTCTTGCCGGCCGACTTCTCGGCGGCGATGGTCTTGATGCGCGCGATGTCCCTGCGGACCTGCTTCACGCGCGCGGTCTTCTCGAGCTGGCCGGTGGCCTTCTGGAAGCGCAGGTTGAACTGCTCCTTCTTCAGGCTGGCCAGTTCGTCGTTCAACTGGTCGATCGTCTTGGCGCGGACGTCGGAGGCTTTCATGATCGGCCCTTCCCTTACTCTGCGATGCGCTGGATGAAGCGCGTCTTGACCGACAGCTTGGCCGCGCCGAGACGCAGCGCGGCGCGCGCGGTTTCCTCGGAGACGCCGTCGATCTCGAACATGACGCGGCCCGGCTTGACCCGGCACGCCCAGTAGTCGACGCCGCCCTTGCCCTTGCCCATGCGGACTTCGGTCGGCTTGGAGGTGACCGGCACGTCCGGGAAGATGCGGATCCACACCCGGCCCTGGCGCTTCATCTCGCGGGTGATCGCGCGGCGGGCCGCCTCGATCTCGCGCGCCGTGACCCGGTTCGGCTCCATCGCCTTCAGTCCGAAGCCGCCGAAATCCAGGTTGGTGCCGCCCTTGGCGACGCCGTGGATACGGCCCTTGAACTGCTTGCGGAACTTTGTGCGCTTTGGCTGCAGCATCGTTCTAACTCCAAATTCCTAAGGCCGCTCAGGCGTTCTCGCGGCGACGGCCGCGTTCGCGCTCGCCGGCATGCGAATGATCGCCCTCGGTGGCGCGGCGCTCCGACGCCATCGGGTCGTGCTCGAGGATCTCGCCCTTGAACACCCACACCTTGACGCCGCAGGTACCGTAGGCAGTCTGCGCCTCGGCCGTGCCGTAATCCACGTCGGCGCGCAATGTGTGCAGCGGTACGCGGCCCTCGCGGTACCACTCCATGCGGGCGATTTCGGCGCCGCCGAGACGGCCCGAGCAGTTGATGCGGATGCCCTCGGCGCCGAGGCGCATAGCCGACTGCACGGCGCGCTTCATGGCGCGGCGGAAGGCGATGCGGCGCTCGAGCTGCTGGGCGATCGACTGCGCGACGAGGGTCGCGTCAGTCTCCGGCTTGCGCACCTCGACGATGTTCAGGTGCGTCTCGGACTTCGTCATCTCGGTCAGCTTCTTGCGCAGCTTCTCGATGTCGGCGCCCTTCTTGCCGATGATCAGGCCCGGACGCGCGGCATGGATCGTGACGCGGCACTTCTTGTGCGGGCGCTCGATCACCACCTTCGAGATCGCGGCCTGCTTCAGCTCCTTCATCAGGTAGTCGCGGATCTTGATGTCCTCGTGCAGCAGCTTGCCGTACTCGCCGGTGTTCGCGTACCAGCGCGAATCCCAGGTGCGGTTGATGCCGAGGCGGAGACCGATCGGATTGACTTTCTGGCCCATCAGGCGGCCTCCCCTTTCTCTTCGACTTCGCGAACGACGATCGTCAGGTTCGCGAACGGCTTTTCGATGCGGCTGGCACGGCCGCGTCCGCGGGCATGGAAGCGCTTCATGACGATCGACTTGCCGACGAAAGCCTCCGCGACGACGAGCGCGTCGACGTCGAGATCGTGGTTGTTCTCGGCATTCGCGATCGCCGATTCCAGCGTCTTGCGGACCGTACCGGCGATCCGCTTGCGCGAGAATTCGAGATCGGCGAGCGCTGTCGCGACCTTCTTGCCGCGGATCAGCGCGGCAACGAGGTTCAGCTTCTGCGGGCTGACACGGATCGTGCGCAGGACGGCGCGCGCCTCGTTGTCGGCGAGCCTGCGCGGAGCTTTGGCCTTGCCCATCGTTACTTCCTCTTTGCCTTCTTGTCCGCGCCGTGGCCGTAATAGGTACGGGTCGGGGCGAATTCACCGAACTTGTGGCCGACCATGTCCTCGTTCACCGAGACCGGGACATGCTTCTGGCCGTTGTAGACACCGAAGGTGAGGCCGACGAACTGCGGCAGGATGGTAGAGCGGCGGCTCCACATCTTGATCACCTCATTGCGGCCGCCCTCACGAACCTTGTCCGCCTTCTTGAGAAGGTAGCCGTCGATGAAGGGGCCTTTCCAAACTGAACGAGTCACCTGGCGTTACCTCTTATTAGCTCTTGCGCTGGTGGCGCGAGCGAAGGATGAACTTGTCGGTCGCCTTGTTGGACCGCGTCTTCTTGCCCTTGGTCGGCTTACCCCAGGGCGTGACGGGGTGACGGCCGCCCGAAGTGCGGCCTTCGCCGCCGCCGTGCGGGTGGTCGACCGGGTTCATGGCGACGCCGCGATTGTGCGGACGCTTGCCACGCCAGCGGCTGCGTCCAGCCTTGCCGTCGTTTATGTTGCCGTGGTCGGGGTTCGACACGGCGCCGACGGTGGCGAAGCACGAGCCGTGCACGACGCGCTGCTCGCCCGAGTTGAGACGCAGGATCGCCATGCCCTGGTCGCGGCCGACCAGCTGGGCGTAGGCGCCGGCCGAACGGGCGATCTGCCCGCCCTTGCCCGGCTTCAGCTCGATGTTGTGGATGATCGTGCCAACGGGCATGGCGCTGAGCGGCATGGCGTTGCCCGGCTTCACGTCGACGCTCTCGCCGGCGACGACCTGATCGCCCGCGGCCAGACGCTGCGGCGCCAGGATGTAGCTGAGCTCGCCGTCCTCGTACTTGATCAGCGCGATGAAGGCCGTGCGGTTCGGATCGTACTCGAGCCGCTCGACCGTCGCCGTCATGCCGAACTTGCGGCGCTTGAAGTCGATGATGCGATAGGCGCGCTTGTGGCCGCCGCCGATGAAGCGGGCGGTCACGCGACCGTAGTTGTTGCGGCCGCCCGACTGCGTCAGGCCTTCGGTCAGGCCCTTGACGGGCTTGCCCTTGTAGAGGCCCGAGCGGTCGACGATCACCAGTTGGCGGGTCGACGGCGTGACCGGATTGAATTTCTTGAGTGCCATTGTCCTGTCCTCGCGCCTTGGATCAGAGGCCGGTGGCGACGTCGATCGACTGGCCGTCGGCCAGCGTCACAACCGCCTTCTTCACGTCGCTCAGCTGGCCGACGGTGCCGCGGAACCGCTTCACCTTGCCCTTGCGGACGAGCGTGTTGACGCCGGTCACCTTGACGCCGAACAGCGCCTCGATCGCGGCCTTGATTTCCGGCTTCGATGCCTTGCGGGCGACGTTGAAGACGACCTGGTTCCGTTCGGAGGCCATGGTCGACTTTTCGGTGATGACCGGGCTGACGATCACGTCGTAGTGGCGGAGATCGGTCATTTGAAGCGCTCCTCGAGGGCCTCGACGGCGGCCTTGGAAAGGACCAGCGTGCCGCGGCGCAGAATGTCGTAGACGTTGATGCCCTGGACGGGCAGCACGTCGATGTTGGGGATGTTGGTCGCCGCCATCTTGAAGTTGGCGTCGACTTCGGCGCCGCCGATGACGAGCGCGTTGGTCAGGCCGAGGCCCGCGAGGCTCTGCGCCAGCACCTTGGTCTTGGCGTCGGCCACGGCAAGATCGTCGACGACGATCAGGTTGGCGCTCTTCGCCTTGGCCGAAAGGGCATGCTTCAGCCCGAGTGCCCGCACCTTCTTGGGAAGGTCGTGCTCATGGCTGCGGACGACCGGGCCGTGGGCCTTGCCGCCGCCGCGGAACTGCGGAGCGCGGGCCGAGTGGTGACGGGCGCGGCCGGTACCCTTCTGCTTGTACATCTTGGCGCCGGTGCGCGCGACGTCGGCGCGGCCCTTGGCCTGATGCGTGCCCTGCTGCTTCTTGGCGAGCTGCCAGCGGACGACGCGCTGCAGGATGTCGTCACGCGGATCGAGACCGAAAATCTCGTCCGAGAGCGAAACCTTGCCGGCATCCGCGCCGGAGAGCGTAGTGATCTTGATGTCCATTATTCCGCCCCTTCATTGGCCACGGCGCCGTCCTTGCCGGCGGCGCGAACCGCTGCAGGCTTCGGTGCGTTGTCCGGCAACGCCACCTTCGCCGCGTCGCGCACCAGGATCCAGGCGCCCTTGGTGCCGGGAACGGCGCCGCGGATCAGGATCAGGCCGCGATCGGTGTCGGTGGAAACCACCTCGACGTTCTGCGTGGTCACGCGGGTCGCGCCCATGTGACCGGCCATCTTCTTGCCCTTGAACACCTTGCCGGGATCCTGACGCTGGCCGGTCGAACCGTGCGTACGGTGCGACACCGAGTTGCCGTGCGTGGCGCGGCCACCGCCGAAATGGTGGCGCTTGATGACGCCCTGGAAGCCCTTGCCGGTCGAGGTGCCGGTGACGTCGACCTTCTGGCCGGGCACGAAGTGCTCGACCGTGATCTCCGCGCCGACGTCCAGCAGGTTCTCCGGAGACACGCGGAACTCCGCGACCTTCGCCTTCGGCTCGACGGAAGCGGTCGCGAAATGGCCGCGCATCGCCTTCGACGTGTTCTTCACCTTGGCAAGGCCGACGCCGAGCTGGACGGCGGTGTAGCCGTTCTTCTCCTGGGTCCGCTGGGCCACGACCTGGCAGTTCTCCATGCGGAGAACGGTGACCGGAATGTGCTCGCCGGCGTCGTTGTAGACCCGGGTCATCCCGATTTTCTGTGCGATTACACCTGAACGCATCGGTTCATCTTCCTTCAGAGGAGCCTCAGCAGCTCTTGCCTGCCGGGCTCTTGGTTCAGCTCTCAGAGCTTGATTTCGACGTCCACGCCGGCGGCGAGGTCGAGCTTCATGAGGGCGTCGACGGTCTGCGGCGTCGGATCGACGATGTCGAGCAGGCGCTTGTGCGTCCGCATCTCGAACTGCTCGCGGCTCTTCTTGTCGATGTGCGGCGAGCGGTTGACCGTGAACTTCTCGATGCGCGTCGGCAGCGGGATCGGGCCGCGGACGTTGGCGCCCGTGCGCTTGGCGGTCGATACGATTTCGCGCGTCGAAGCATCGAGCACTCGGTGGTCGAACGCTTTGAGGCGGATGCGGATATTTTGGCCGTTCATGCGTCTTTTCCTTTTCTGCCGCGGCGCGGGAGCGTGTCCCGCGCCCGCGTCAGATCCGTCCTGTTCGTTATTCCGTGATCGAGACGACGATGCCGGCGCCGACGGTGCGGCCGCCCTCGCGGATGGCGAAGCGCAGCTTCTCCTCCATGGCGATCGGCACGATCAGCTCGACGTCGACCGTGACGTTGTCGCCCGGCATCACCATCTCCGTG
>CAJPFN010000051.1 GCA_905339215.1 Rhizobiaceae bacterium | reverse complement strand
ACCAGTCGCAGCCGGATCGACGGCGAGGCTTACGACAAGGAGTGGCCGGTCCGCGCCCGCCAGACGATGTGGTAGCGTCCTCGTGGCCGAACCTCACCGGCTCGACCTCACCGGACCGTGATCGCCCGGCTGTAACTTCGGCCTCGCGCCACGCGTATATCCGGTGACATAGGAGGAGCCGAAGATGACGCCATGGACGGACCGCGCCGGCAGGTTCTCACCGCTGAAGGCGGTGACCTTCGCCGGCACGCTGGTGCCGGCGCTGCTGCTGGCATGGTGGTGGGCACGCGGTGCGCTCGGCCCGCGCCCGCTGACGGAGGCGATCCACGAGACGGGCGATTGGGCGATCCGCTTTCTCGCGATGTCGCTGGCGGTGACGCCGCTGCGCCGCATCGCGCAATGGCCGAAGCTGATCAACGTGCGGCGCATGCTCGGGCTGGCTGCGCTCTCCTATGCGCTGCTGCACCTCCTGCTCTATGTCGTCGACCAGAAATGGGATCTCGGCAAGGTCGCCAGCGAGATCGCACTCAGGCTCTATCTCACGATCGGTTTCGTCGCACTGCTCGGGCTGGTGGCGCTGGGTTCGACGTCGACCGACGCAATGATCCGGCGGCTCGGTAGGAACTGGAACCGCCTGCACAAGATCGTCTACGTCATCGCGGCGCTGGCGGCGGTGCATTTCTTCATGCAGACCAAGGCCGACGTCTTCGAGGCGACCATCGTCGCCGGACTGGTCCTGCTCCTGATGATCTATCGCCTGGCGCACCGCGTCTCGCTGCCGCTTTCCTCGCCGGTCGTGCTCGCCGGCATCGCCGTGGCCGGAGCGGCGGCGACGGCCGCCGCGGAGCTTCTCTGGTACGGTCTTGCGACCGGCATCCCGGTATCGCGCGTGTTCGCCGCCAACTGGCACTTCGCCTTCCAGATCAGGCCCATGTGGTGGGTGCTGGCGGTTGGGCTCGCGGCGGCGGCGCTGGGCTGGGTCAGGTTGGGCGCCAGCGTGGGGAAGGGCGGGCGGGCCAGCCGTGGCGCCGAGAAGGGCGGCGAGGCCGCTCGCGCGGCCGCCTGAACGTTAGTCGCCTTTCAGCATCTCCTCGATGCGACGCATCTGGGTGCCGAGCATGTCGCATTCCGTCGGCGAAGACTGCGCCATGACCTTCTCGATCAGGGCAGAATAGATCTTCAGCGCCTTCATCAGCAGTGCTTCGCCTTCCTCGGTGAGGAACAGGCGCATCACCCGCTTGTCCTTGCTGTCGCCCTCGCGGCGGAGCACGCCCTGCTTCTCCAACTGCGGCAGGAGCATGGTGATGTTGGAGCGGCCGACCAGGAGCCGGCGCGCCAGGTCGTGCTGCGACATGCCGGGGTGACGGTAAAGGTTCATCAGCACGTCGAGCTGCGCGATCTTCAGGTCGAGCGACGCCAGTGAGCGTGTCAGTTCGCGGACGACCGCCTTTTCGGCGCGCACCAGCGCGATCCAGTTGCGGAATCGCGGATTGTCCCACGGAAGGTCTTGTTTATTGTTCATGCTTGAACTAACATGTTCATGTTTGAACCATTTATCGGATTCGCACTATGCCACCATTTCCCGTGAAGGTCATCCGCGGCGCTTTCGGCGTCGCCGAGCATTTTGTGCCGCGGCTTTCAGGCCGCATCGCGTTCGAACTGTTCTGCCGGACCGCCAATCCGAACGCTCCGAGCGCGGGCGAACAGCGGGCGCTCGACCAGGCGGTGCGGTTCATGGCCGGCGCTCGCCGACACAGGCTGACCGCTCGGTCCGGCACCGTCATGGCGTTCGAGTTCCGGCCCCAACCGGGAACGCTGCGCATGGGGACCGTCCTCGTCATCCATGGCTGGCGGTCGCGCACGGAACACATGAAGACGCTGATCGAAGCCTACTGCGCCGCCGGCTACCGGGTCGTCGCGGTCGATCTTCCCGGCCACGGGCTTTCCGCCGGCCGGCGCCTCAACATGGCACTCGCCGTCGATGCCGTGCGCAGCGCGGGCGAATGGTTCGGTCCGTTTTCGGCCGTGCTCGGCCATTCCTTCGGCGGGGCGGTAGCCGTCAACGCGGCCGTCGGCTCGGTGAAGGGCATCCGGCCGCTGGCCACCGACCGGCTGGTGCTGATCGCCGCGCCGAGTTCGATGCCGGCGATCTTCGAGGATTTCGGCCGCTTTCTGAACCTCGGGCCGCGCTCACAAACTGCAATCGCCGCGCAGGTCGAGCGTGTCGCCGGCTTCCCCCTGGAGACCTTTGTCGGCGCCGAGCAACTGGCGCGATTGCCGATCCCGACGCTGGTCATCCATGCGCCCGATGACCGCGAGGTCTCGCCGGACAACGCCAGGGCGTTTGCCGCCGCGGGCGACCACGTCCGGCTGAGCTGGGCACGGGCGCTCGGCCACCGGCGTATCCTTGCCGATCCGGTGGTGGCCGACGAGGCGGTACGTTTCGTTGCCGAGGTGGCCGAACCCGCGCTGGTTCACTGAAGCCCAGGGTCGAACGGGTCCGACGCCGGCGATGCCCTGCGGCCCGCCGGCGTTGCGGCTTTTGGGCCACCCTCGACCGCAAAAGCGCGAACTCACGCATTCGTGCGCCAGTCTCGGCATTCATACAATCTTAACGACACGCGCGTGAATCGATATGGTCGCGCCACATATCCGCCATGGCGGGCGTCACAATTGCGCGCCGGCGGAATTCGTGTCCGGGCTGCGCGCCTGGTCGACTTAGGGGAGCCGGAACATCAATCCGGCCTGACGGGTGATCGATGAAGTTCTTCGGCCGGGCAACCATCGCAGCGTCCATTGCCGTCATTGCTGCGGCAACCGCGCCGCAGGCGAACGCCCAGAACCTCTTCGACATGCTTTTCGGCGGCGGCATCAAGAAGCGCAGCGAGTTCCCTGAACCGCCGCCGGCGCCGAAGAAGGCTGCGCCGGTGCAGAAGATCAGCGCGCCGTCCTACTACGACTACAAGGCCGATCCTCTGGTGCGCGCCGACCTTTCCGCCGTCCGCGGCCTGTCGCGGACCGCGACATTCGAGCCCATGCTGACGGGCAGCACCTTTCGCGAGGCGGTGGCGGGCCTCGACGATTTCGACCTGAGGACCGAAAAGGACGTCGCCAAGGCTCTCTCCGACTACTATTCGGCCAACCCCGACTTCATCTGGGTCTCCGGGTTCGATCCAAACGGGCGCGCTCGAGACGCCATCCGCACGCTCGGCGACGCCGACAGCTTCGGCCTGACTGCGGCCGAATATGCGGTGACTGTACCGCCGGCCGGCTATTCGCTCGACAACACCGCCGAGCGGCTGCGCGAGCTGATCCGGTTCGAGATGTCCCTTTCGGCCCGTGTTCTACGCTATGTCCGCGATGCACAGGGCGGACGCCTCGATCCCAACCGGCTGTCGGGCTACCACGACTTCCCGGCAAAACCGCTCGACCTCGTCGCCGCGTTGAAGGCCCTGGGCCATACGCAGGAGGTTCGTACCTACCTGGAATCCCGGAACCCGCAGAATCCCGAGTTCCAGGCGTTGCGCGTCGAGCTCGAGGCGCTGAGGGCGAGCGCCGAGAACGAGATCGTCGTCGACGCCAAGCTCCTGCTCAAGCCAGGCCAGTCGAGCTCCGAACTGCCGAAGGTGCTGTCGATCATCGCCCGCGATCTCGACGACGAAATGGGCGCCGCGCATGGCGAGACACTGGCGCGGCTGGGGTCGAGCGAGGTCTACGTCGAGGAACTGGTGCCGGTGGTCAAGGCGGCCCAGGAGCGCGCAGGCCTGAAGCCCGACGGCGTGATCGGGCCGCGCACGGTGGCGACGCTGGCCGGGACGTCGAAGGCCGACCGCCTCGACAAGGTGCTGATCGCGCTCGAGCAGCTGCGCTGGCTGCCCTCCGACCTCGGCAGCCCGCGCGTCTTCGTCAATCAGCCGGCCTTCACCGCGAGCTACATCGTCGGCAACGAGCCGAAGCTGTCGATGCGCGTGGTCGTGGGAAAGCCGTCGAACCAGACGAGCTTCTTCTACGACGAGATCGAGCAGGTCGACTACAACCCATACTGGGGCGTACCGCAGTCGATTATCGTCAACGAGATGCTGCCGCGCCTGCGCGGCGATCCGGGCTATCTCGACCGTGCCGGCTACGAGGTGACCGACGCGTCCGGAAAGCGCATCCCCTCGTCTGCGATCAACTGGGGCGCCTACGGATCGAAGGTGCCGTACAATGTCCGCCAGACGCCGAGCGAGGCCAACGCGCTGGGCGAACTGAAGATCCTGTTCCCCAACAAGCACGCCATCTACATGCACGACACGCCGTCGAAGAGCCTTTTCGAACGCGACGTGAGGGCTTTCAGCCACGGCTGCATCCGCCTGCAGAACCCGCGCGGCATGGCGGCTGCCGTACTCGGCACGTCGGTCGACTACATCGCGCAGAAGCTGAAACAGGGGCACTCGTCGGAAAAGCTGGCGCGCAAGGTGCCGGTCTACGTTTCCTACTTCACCGCCTGGCCCGACCAGCACGGTAAGGTGGAATATTTTGCCGACGTCTACGACCGCGATGCGCGGGTACTGAAGGCGATCGAGAAGACCGACGCAATGCGCCTGCCGGCGGGCTAATCGCCGACGCTGTATCGCACTTGAAGAAATTCCTTCAAGACACTGAAAAACCGTATTTTTTCTCCAGCCAATCGTGAGGCAGGGCGGGGACGAAGTTGCTGTCTCGTCCGGTCATGCCGGCGTTGGCGACCATGGCGTTGAGGATCGCCTCCTCGGTCGATTGCACGACGGCGTCGAAGAACGGGTCGATGTCGAGATCGGGGATGAACGCTGCTTCGGCGAGCGCGCCGGACGGCGCCCTCGCCGCGCTGCCGTTGGCGGTGGACAAAGCGAGGAAGATGTCGCCCGACGAGTTGTAGCCGAGCCCGCCGGTCCAAGAAATGCCGAGCGGCACGCGGCGCGCCAGGCGCTTCAGCTGGTGCGGCAGGAACGGCGCGTTCGTGGCGACGACCGCGATGATCGAGCCCTTTTCCTCGCGCTTCGTGCCTTCGCGGATCGCCGGCTCGGCGAGCTCGGGCCCGGCGCGCAGGCCGCGCAGGAGGAAGTTGTGGCGCCTACCGTAGTTCGCCTGGACGAAGCAGCCGACGACATAGTCGGTGCCGAGATAGGGCACGACGCGCGAGGACGTGCCGCTGCCTCCCTTAAAGCCGAAGGCGATCATGCCGGTGCCGCCGCCGACGCTGCCTTCCTCGATCGGTCCCGGGGCCGCGCTGTCCAGCGCCCTGTCGACGTCGTCGGACGTCGGATGCTGCCCGTTGATGTCGTTCAGGAAGCCGTCCCAGGTCTCGGCGGCGACGGGCAGGCCCCAGGCGCTCTCCAGAGCTTCCGGGAAATGCCGCGCCACCCAGCGGATGGTGGCGTCGCGGCTCATGCCGCAGGAATGCGTGTTGGTGATGGTGATCGGCAGGTTGAAGGCGCCCATCTCCTCGACGATGTGCCAGCCGGTCATCTCGCCATTGCCATTCTGGCTGAACATGCCGGCGAAGACCGGTGCGGGAAGTTCGGCGCGCGGGCGCGGCAGGATCGCGGTGACGCCGGTGCGTACTGGTCCCTTGCCGACGACCAGCGGCCCGTCGCCGGAGATCAGCGTGGCGTAGCCGACCGACAGGCCGGGCACGTCGGTGATGGCGTTATTTTCGCCCGGCACTCCGTCGAAGGGGATGGCGAAACGGCGCGCCCGCGGCTTTCCGGCGGGCGTGAAGAGGTGGCTCTGGGGCAGGGGCATGCAGGAAGGTCCGGCTGTCGTGGAATCGCCGGACCATCGCGCAATGGCGGCGCGCTGTCACGTAGAAGGGGCGAATCCTGTGGCGATGAACCGGGACAATCGCGTTCGGTCGGATCAACCATGTCGCGGTGGCCGCGGCCGCCGACGTCGGGGATTTGCGCGAGCAGGATGGTGGGCGATGTAGGGATTGAACCTACGACCCCACCCGTGTGAAGGGTGTGCTCTCCCGCTGAGCTAATCGCCCGCCGCGGCCAAAAGGCCTGACGCGCCGCGGATATAAGGGATGGCCGTGGCGCAAGTCAACGCACAATGTCCGGAGGTGGCGAAGGCGGACCGCGCGCCGCTCAAATCGCCGCGGCGATCAACTGGCGCGTCATCTCCGGCGTTAGCTCGTCGAAATGCGAGATGATGCGCGACGGCTCGAACTCGCGCACGTGGCGATCGGTGTAGCCGAAATCGACGGCGACCACGGGAATGCCCGCGGCCTTGGCCGTGTCGATGTCGGTGCGCGAATCGCCGACCATGACGGAACTGGCCGGATCGCCGCCGGCGCGCGCGATCGTCTCGAGCAGGTGGCGCGGGTCGGGCTTACGGAAGGCGAACGTGTCCTGGCCGGTGATGGCGGCGAACCGGTGCGCCATGCCGAGCGCGGTGAGCAGGCGGACTGCCATGCCCTCGAACTTGTTGGTGCACACGGCCATGGCGAAGCCGGCTTCCTCGAAGCGGTCGAGCGCCGCGGGGACGCCAGGGTAGGGCAGCGAGCGGCCCGGCATGCCGGCTTCGTAGTGCTCGACGAAGAGCGCGTAGAGACGGTCGTGCTCGGGGGCTGCGAGTGGCCGGCGCTGGGCGGCGAATGCTCTTTCGATCATGACCTTGGCGCCATAGCCGACGAAACCCCGCAGTTCGTGCGCGGCGGCGGCCTCGAGCCCGGCGTCGGCCAGGCTGTGGTTCAGGCTGTCGAGCAGGTCGGGTGCCGTGTCGATCAGCGTTCCGTCGAGATCGAAGACGATGGTGGGGCGGGTCATGCTTTTCGTTCCTCGTGCGCGGCAGGCGATAGCCCGACCCGGCGGGGGGCGGCAAGCCCGCCATCGGGAGAAAGCCTTTGCCGCCCGCGCCAAAAGTGGTAGGAGCCGCGTCGGCAACAGGGGGCCGCGCCTAACCGACGATGGATGCAAGAGCGCTGAAGAGAGACGCCGCGCGCGCCGCGCTCGGCCATGTCGAGGACGGCATGAAGCTCGGCATCGGCACGGGTTCGACCGCCGAGGAGTTCGTCCGCCTGCTCGCCGAACGCGTCGCCGCGGGCCTGTCGATCATCGGCGTGCCGACCTCGGAGCGCACCGCGGCGCTGTGCGCGGAACTCGGCGTGCCCCTGTCGACGCTGGAAGAGACGCCGGAACTCGACCTCACGATCGACGGAGCCGACGAACTCGATGCGGCGCTGAACCTCGTCAAGGGTGGCGGCGGGGCGCTCTTGCGCGAAAAGATCGTCGCCGCTGCTTCGGCGAAAATGATCGTCATCGCCGACCGGTCGAAGCTGGTCGATACGCTTGGCGCCTATCCGCTGCCCATCGAAGTTAATCCGTTCGGGCTCAAGGCGACGGCGCTTTCGGTGGCGAAGGCGGCCAACCGGATCGGCCTGACCGGCGGGCTGACGCTGCGCATGGCCGGCGAGGCGCCGTTCGTCACCGATGGCGGCCATTTCATCCTGGATGCATCTTTTGGCCGCATTCCGGATACAAGAGCCCTTTCAAGTGCGCTGCACGCCGTTCCGGGCGTGGTCGAGCACGGACTGTTTCTCGGGATGGCAGACGCGGCGATGATCGCCGGCGCCGATGGCGTCGAAGTCCTGCATGCCGCCCGCTAACTAGGGAGTTTTATTGATCATGAGCCTGGTCGTTCGCGTCCGCCACCTCACCTTCGCCGCGGCAACCGTGCTGGCGCTCGCCCTGCCGGCAAGCGCGCAGGACATTGCCGATTCGCATCTCAAGGCGGCTCGCACGGCCCTGGACGCGCTCAATGCGACCGATCAGTTCGACGTCATCCTGCCGCAAGCCGCGGCGGCGCTGAAGGCGGAGCTGATCCAGAAGAATCCCGATCTGCAGCAGGCCATCCTGAAGATCGTCGACGAGAAGACGCTGGCCTTGGTGGCGCGGCGAGCGGATCTCGAAAAGGAAGCGGCGACGATCTATGCGCGGGTCTTTTCCGAGGAAGAGCTCACCGCGGTCGCGGCCTTCTACAATTCGGGGCCGGGAAAGAAGCTGCTCACCGACGGCCCGATCGTGACGCGCGAACTGCTCAAGGCCGCCGAGATCTGGCAGCGCGGCGTTGCCCGCGACCTGGCGCAGGCGGTCGGCGAAGAACTCGGCAAGGCGATGGGCGCCCAGGCGACGCCGGTGTCGCCCGCGCCCGAGGGCGAAACGCAAGGCTCGTCGAACTGACGGCAGACCGCCGCAGGATCTGCCCGACGAATCCAAGCCCGGCCGCGCGCCGGGCTTTTCTTTTGTGCCGATGACCACTAACTCTCCGCTCACCGAACCAGCGGAGATGGCCCATGGCGAAGTACGACTACGATCTTTTCGTCATCGGCGGCGGTTCGGGCGGCGTGCGTGCGGCGCGGGTCTCGGCCGCGATGGGCAAGCGCGTGGCGCTGGCCGAGGCGTACCGGTTCGGGGGCACCTGCGTCATCCGCGGCTGCGTGCCGAAGAAACTCTACGTCTACGCCTCGCAGTTCCCCGAGCATTTCGCCGATGCCGCCGGCTACGGCTGGACCGTGCCGGAAGCGCGCTTCGACTGGCCAACGCTGGTCGCCAACAAGGACCGGGAGATCGCCCGGCTGGAAGGGCTCTACCAGAAGGGCGTCGAGAATGCCGGGGGGACGACCTTCCGTTCGCGCGCGCGGCTGGTCGACCGGCACACCGTCCTGATCGAATCGGAAGGGCGGACGGTCACCGCCGACCAGATCCTGATCGCCACCGGCGGCCGGCCCAATCCGCATGCGGCGCTGCCCGGCCATGAACACTGCATCGTCTCGGATGACGCCTTCGACCTGCCCGAACTGCCCAAGGCGATCATGATCGAGGGCGGCGGCTACATCGCGGTCGAGTTCGCCAACGTCTTCCACGGTCTCGGCGTCGAAACGACGCTGGTCTATCGCGGTCAGGAGATCCTCGGCCGCTTCGACATGGATATGCGCCGTGGCCTCCACGAGGCGATGGAGAAGAAGGGGATCAGGATTCTCTGCCAGACGATCGCCGAGAGGGTGGAGCGGCGCGCCGATGGCAGGCTCGACGTCAACCTGTCGAACGGTGAGACGCTGACCGTCGACCAGGCGATGCTGGCGCTCGGACGCCTGCCCAATACCGGGAATCTTGGCCTGAAAACGGCCGGCGTCGAACGCGGCAAGACCGGCGAGATCGTCGTCGACCCGTTTTCGCGCACCAGCGTCGAGAATATCTGGGCGATCGGCGACGTCACCAACCGCGTTCAACTGACGCCCGTCGCCATCCACGAGGCGATGTGTTTCGTCGAGACGGCGTTCAAGGGCAACCCGACGGAACCGGACCACGACGTCGTCGCCACTGCCGTGTTCTCGCAACCGGAGATCGGTACGGTGGGCCTTTCCGAGGACGAAGCGCGCCGGCGCTTCGAGGCGATCGACGTATACCGTGCCGCCTTCCGCCCGATGCGCAACATCCTCGCCGGCCGCGACGAAAAGATGATCATGAAGCTGGTCGTCGACAACGCCACTGGTCTGGTGCTCGGCGCCCACGTGCTGGGATCCGACGCTGGCGAAATGGCGCAACTCCTCGGCATCGCGCTGAAGGCCGGGCTGACCAAGGAGGACTTCGACCGGACGATGGCGGTCCATCCGACGGCTGCCGAGGAACTGGTGACGATGTATTCGCCGAGCTACCGCATTCGCAACGGCGAACGGGTGCTGAACGGCTGATCGCCCCCGGTCAGACGCCTTCCCTCGCGCCCAACGTCATGGGCTCGCCGCGCAGCAGCCATGCGATGAACTCCGGCCACAAGGTCGGGGCGAAGCGCGAACGGAAAAAGCCGAGATGACCGATGGCGTGTCCGCCGGCGTCGGCGGGCGACAGCCAGCGCCGCTCCACCGGCGCGTTCGTGTAGTGCCGCATCAGCGCCTCGACGGCTCGTTTGGTGCCCCAGACGTCGTCGGTGAGGCCGATGGCGAGGATCGGCGTGGTCACCTCCTCGTAGCGCGCCGTCTCCGGAAAGGTCGGGTCGTCGAAGAAGTAGTCGGGCATACGACACCAGCGCGCCCAGTCGCGGAATACAGAACCCGGGATCGGCTCGCCCACGCCCAGCCAGCGCGGCGTGTCGGCGAAGAGCAGGGAGACCGGCACGCCGACCGCGAACATGCGCGGTCCGGCCATGCGGTCATCGAGCCCGCGCCAGTAGCCCGACATCGTCGCCACCATGCCGTAGCGCTCGAAATCGCCGGCAACGCCGGATATGCCGAGGGCCTGGCCGCCGAAAGACTGACCGATGCCGACCAGCGGGCGTCCGGGCGCCGCCGATCGAAGGGCTGCGAGCGCGGCCGGGAAATCGTGGAGCGCCCATTCCTTCTTGGAAATCCGCCTGCGCCACGACAGGGGACGGGCAGAACGGCCGACACCGCGGTAGTCGTAGGTGAGTACGGCGGTGGCCCCGGCGGCGACAAGCGCGCCGGCGAAGGCGGCATAGAAGCCCTGCGGCACGGCGGTGGCCGAGGATACGAGTACAGCCGGTCCATCGCCCAGTCCGCGAAACAGCGTGCCGGCAAGCGGGAAGCCGTCTTTCGCGGCAAAAGCGACCGGCTGGCCAGCAACATCGGCTGTCGGCTGACTGCCCGGGATTGGCAAAGGATGAACAGACATGGATACCTCCCATGCACTTTCTAACATTGACGTTTACGTCAAAGTCAAGCGCCTTCGAGATATGCCTTCCTGCCCGTTTCTGGCAAACTGCGAGAAATTTTAGCAACAATCGAATAAACTCGGTCAGATACAGGTCGTCTTCATAGTACGTTAACGTACCTAGGCGACCTTCCGTGGCGTCAACGAATGAAACGGGGCATTACACATGGCGGGACTGTTCGGCGGCCTTGGACGCACGAAGGCCGACAAGGTCGACATTGTCGAACTCGAAGCAAAGGTGGCAGCGATCTCGCGGTCGCAAGCCGTCATCGAATTCAAGCTGGACGGCACGATTCTTGCGGCCAACCAGAATTTCCTCTCCACGCTGGGCTATGCGGAGAGTGAGATCGTCGGCAAGCATCACAGCATGTTCGTCGATCCGGAGTATCGCAACAGCGCCGAATACCGGGCATTCTGGGACCGCTTGAACCGCGGCGAGTTCGTCGCCGAGAAATTCCGGCGCATCGGCAAGGGCGGCAAGGAGATCTGGATTCAGGCCTCGTACAATCCGCTGATCGGACCGGACGGGAAGCCTTTCAAGGTCGTCAAGTTCGCGGCCGACGTCACCGACATCGAGCACGAGCGTAAGCGCGCCGAGGACGAGCGCGCCGCCAAGGCCGCCGAGCAGGAGAAGGTCGTCAAGGCGCTTGCCCAGGGGCTCGGGCAACTTGCGTCGGGCGACCTTACGCACATCATCCCGAACGAGTTCCCGCGAGAGTACGAGGCGCTTCGTCTCGATTTCAATGCCACGATTGAGGCGCTGCGTGGTGCGATGCGCGCGATCGTGGAAGGCGCTGACGCCGTGCGCAGCGGAACCGGCGAGATCAACCGCGCGTCGGACGACCTTTCCAAGCGTACCGAGCAGCAGGCCGCCAGCCTCGAGGAGACCGCGGCGGCGCTCGAGGAGTTGACCGGGACGGTTCGAAAGACCGCCGACGGCGCCAAGAAGGCCGACACGACGGTTGCCAGCACGCGCAACGACGCCGAGAAGAGCGGCGAGATCGTCAAGCAGGCGGTGGCCGCCATGCAGCAGATTGAGACGTCTTCGCGGCAGATCAGCCAGATCATCGGCGTGATCGACGAGATCGCGTTCCAGACCAACCTGCTCGCACTCAACGCCGGCGTCGAAGCGGCGCGCGCGGGCGAAGCCGGCAGGGGCTTTGCGGTCGTTGCATCGGAAGTTCGCGCGCTTGCCCAGCGTTCGGCCGAAGCGGCGAAGGAGATCAAGACGCTGATCTCGACCAGTTCCGAGCATGTCGACAACGGCGTCAAGCTGGTCGCCAGCACAGGCGAGGCGCTGATCCGCATCGTCGCCGCCTTCTCCGGCATCAGCGACCTGGTCGGCGAGATGGCCGCCTCGGCTCAGGCCCAGGCCACTGGCATTGCGCAGATCAACGTGGCGATCAACCAGATGGACCAGTCGACCCAGCAGAATGCCGCCATGGTCGAGCAGGCGACCGCGGCGAGCTATTCGCTGGCCAAGGAGGCCGACTCAATGGCGGCGCTTGTGACGAAGTTCGATCTTGGTGATGCCGCGTCGCGGCCACAGTCCCGGCGGCCGGAACCGGTTGCCGCGCCTGCGCCCCGTGCACCGCAGGCCAGGACGATCGGCTTTGGCGCGCAGCGTTCGTCAGCCTTGAGAAAGCCGGCTCCCGAAGCCGACGCCGACGCCTGGCAGGAGTTCTAGGCCGTCCGCAGATAGTCTCACGCGGAACCGCAGACGCGACCGGCGGCGAAGGGAGGTCCCTTCGCCGCCGGTTGGCTTTTGCCGGGGATACGGCGTGCTTACTGGCCGGAATAGTTCTGGTCGTTGACCGAAGCCTGCGGCGCTTCGACCGAACCGCCCATGCCGCGACTTCCGGAAAAGTCGACGTAGCTCGACTTCACGTCGGCCGCCTGCGCGAGAACGTTCGCGGCGTAGTTGCCCTGAAGGATCGGCGCTTCCTTGGCCGCGGCGAAGCCGGTGACACCGGCGAGGGCGATAGTGGCGATCAGAATACGGGTCATGACAAGGTCCTTTTTCGTTCTGGTTCGGCTCCGCGGTGTCGGTTCGTCCGGCCGCTGCCTGATGGTCGGAAGATAGAGCGGCGTTTTCATCCCGAAATCTGGTCAAGTTCAGTTTATCTTCATCGAAAAATTCGATAAATAAGCCTTCTTCCGGAGGTGGAATCGCGATGAACATCGAAAGCCTCTCGCTCGACCAGTTGCGCGTCTTCGTTGCCGTCGCGGAGGAGGGCAGCTTCAGCGCTGCAGCCCGCCGCTTCAGCCGCGCGCAGTCGGCGGTCAGCTATTCAGTCTCGACGCTGGAACAGCAGCTCGGCGTAGTCCTCTTCGACCGCGGCGGCTACAGGCCGCGACTCACACCTGCGGGACAGACGTTGCTCGGCGAAATCGCCGAGATCGTCTCGCGCGCGGACCGACTGAAAACGCAGGCCAATGCGATCGCGCGCGGACTGGAGCCGGAATTGGCGCTGGCCTGCGACGTGCTCTTTCCGATCGACGAGCTGGGAGACATCCTCACCGAGTTCCAGAATGCCTTCCCCACTGTCGCGGTACGCGCCCACATCGACGTGCTCGGAGGCGTTGCCGAACTCGTGACCAGCGGCGCCTGCGCCGTCGGCGTTCTCTCGACGCTTGTCACGATCCCGCCGGCGCTTGCCGGATTTCCGATCGAGGGAGCGCTGCGCGTACCGGTTGCCGCCGCAGGCCACCCGCTGGCGCAGTTCGAAGGTCCGATCGCCACCGCCGATCTCCGCGACCAGGTCCAGATCGTGCTAAGCGACCGCAGCGACCTGACCCGAGGCCGGGATTTCGGCGTGTTGTCGCGACGGGTCTGGCGCGTCTCCGATCTCGGCGCGCGTCACCAACTCATCCGCAAGGGTCTCGGCTGGGGCAATCTGCCTTATCACATGGCGGCCGCGGACATCGCCGCAGGCAGGCTCAGACTGCTCAGGCTGGAAGCGGTCCGCTATCCCGGCGAAATCGTGCCGCTCACCGCCGTTCACCGCGCCGACCTCGTGCCCGGTCCGGCCGCGACATGGATGATCGACCGGCTTCGCCGGGCCGATATCGGGCGGTTCCACCGCGAATTCCTCTCGGCCGAGGCCTGACGGAACCAGTCCTGTCCGGCGCCTTGGCGCCTTCGGTCTCGATGCTGACCTAGGCAGGCGGGTCGCGCCGCCGGACAAAACGAGGTAGAATACCTTTTTAGCATCGTGTATGGAGCCGCGACCCCGGATCGCGGGGCGTTAGCGGCCGAAGCGGGCCGTGGGAAAGCGTTGGATAGTACAATGACGAAATGGTCCCCGAATTCGTGGAGAGCGATGCCGATCCAGCAGGTCCCGGCATATCCGAACGACGCCGCGCTGCGCGAGACCGAGGCCCGCCTGGCGAGCTTTCCGCCGCTCGTTTTTGCCGGCGAGGCGCGCAAGCTGAAGAAGCAACTCGCCGCGGTGGCCAATGGCGAGGCGTTTCTGCTTCAGGGCGGCGACTGCGCCGAGAGCTTCGCCGAGCACGGCGCCGATAACATCCGCGACTTCTTCCGCGTCTTCCTGCAGATGTCTGTCGTGCTAACTTTCGCCGGTTCGCAGCCGGTGGTGAAGATCGGCCGCATCGCCGGGCAGTTCGCCAAGCCGCGCTCGTCTGACTTCGAGACCAAGGACGGTGTAACCCTGCCGAGTTACCGCGGCGACATCATCAACGGCATCGAGTTCGACGAGCGGTCGCGTCTTCCCGATCCGGCGCGCCAGGAAATGGCCTACCGCCAATCGGCCGCGACGTTGAACCTGCTGCGTGCCTTCGCCCAGGGCGGCTATGCGAGCCTGGAGAACGTGCACAAGTGGATGCTCGGCTTCGTTGCCGACAGCCCGCAGGGCGAGCGCTACGAGGCCCTGGCCAACCGCATCACCGAGACGATGGACTTCATGCGCGCGGTGGGGATCACCTCCGAAACCAACTATGCGCTGCGCGAGACGGATTTCTATACCAGTCACGAGGCCCTTCTGCTCGGCTACGAGGAGGCGCTGACGCGCGTCGATTCAACGAGCGGCGACTGGTATGCCACCTCCGGTCACATGATCTGGATCGGCGACCGAACCCGCCAGCCCGACCATGCCCATGTGGAATACTGCCGCGGCATCAAGAATCCGCTCGGCCTGAAGTGCGGTCCTTCGCTGACCGCCGACGGCCTGATCCGGCTCATCGACCTGCTCAATCCGGAGAACGAGGCCGGCCGGCTGACGCTGATTGCCCGGTTTGGCTTCGACAAGGTCGAGGATCACCTGCCGAAGCTCGTCCGGGCGGTGGAGCGCGAGGGCCGCAAGGTGGTCTGGTCGTGCGATCCGATGCACGGCAATACGATCACGGCTGCCGGCTACAAGACGCGGCCGTTCGAGCGCGTCTTGAAGGAGGTGCAGTCCTTCTTCGATGTCCATCGTGCCGAAGGGACCCATCCGGGCGGCATCCACGTCGAGATGACCGGCAAGAACGTGACGGAGTGCACGGGCGGCGCCCGGGCGATTACCGCCGAGGAACTGCACGACCGCTACCATACGCACTGCGATCCGCGCCTCAACGCTGACCAGGCGATCGAGTTGTCGTTCCTGATCTCGGATCTTCTGAAGAAGGGGCAGTCCGGTATGCCGCAGCAGAAGGTCGTCAACGGCTGACCAGCCGCACCGAAGGGTCGACACAACCGGGGAATTCCGGGGGGCGGGCCGCGAAAGCGGACCCGCCTCAGTCTTTCTTGTAGATGTACCAGTTCTTGCCGGTGCGCACTTCCTGGATGGTCGAGAACCGGGTGACGCGGTTGCGCCCGGCGACCTTGGAAGCGTAGAGGGCGCGATCGGCCTTGGAGTAGAGGTCTTCGGGTCCGTCGGCCTGCGAGGCCAGGCACACACCCATCGAGATGGTGATCGGCCCGTAATTGACGTTGCCGTTGGTGTTGACGAAGGCCGTCTGCTCGATCGCGGCGCGGATGGCGTCGGCGAGTTGCGCGGTGGTCTCCTCGCCGCTGCCCTCGACGATCATGGCGAATTCCTCGCCGCCGGTGCGGGCGACGAACATGTCGTCGCGGCTGCTCGCCCTGAAGATGTTGGCGATCGCCTGGATGATCTTGTCGCCGACGGGATGGCCGAAGCGGTCGTTGATCTGCTTGAAGCGATCGATGTCGGCGAGGATCAGCGCGCTGAACGCGACATCCTTCTTGTCGTTGTAGATTGCGGCGATCTTCTTGTCGAAGGCGCGGCGGTTCGAAATATGGGTGAGGGGGTCTGTGTCGGCGAGGCGCTTGTATTCCTCGAGCTTCGACTTGACGTTCTCGAGTTCCGCTGTCTTTTCGCCGAGGCTGGCGGCCACCTGCTTGCCATGCTCGATGGTCGACGAGGTGGCGGCCGAAACCGCGCCGACGATCTTCTGCAAGAGATCCTGCGTCAAGCCGGCCCGACCGGTCAGCCCGCTCGATGTCTGGTCGAGGATCTTGCCGTATTTGGCAATCTGACTCTGCTCGTTGCGCAACAGGCGCGCCACGTCCTCCAGTTCGCGGGCGATGACTTCGCGCGCATTCTCGACTATTCCCTGGCCGTGGTGGTTGGCGAAGAATTTCCGGCCGATGCGGTCGAGATCTTCCTGTGACGGCCGCTTGCTCAGCGAAATGACTTCGAGGCTCAACTCGTGATTGGCGCCGGTCAGCGCCTCGTAGAAAAGCTCGTAGTTCCGGGGGAGGCCGACCACGCCCATCTGGCGCATAGTCGAAGCAATCGTCGTCGCGATGTCGCTGGTGGTGCGCTGCTCACTTTGTACCGCGACCGGCTGCATGTCCCCGACTTGCCTCTCGAGCCCGGACCGGCTTGGCGTTTCATCCGGGTCGGACGGCCGCAAAGCGGGAATAGGGTATGTGATCGACCTGGCGTCCAGCGTTGCCCCGCGCCACCACGACAGGTCTTATATGGCGAAAAGGAGTAACACTGGCCGCTAAAGTTTCCGTAAACGGCAGGTCGCTTTCGGGCTGCCCGCCCCCGCGCGTTTTCGCTCCCCGCAAGAGCGAAACCAGGGGCGCGACCTGCCGGGCGGAGCGGTATCCCCCCGCATGTCGCATTTGCGATGCTTGCGAGCGGCGAATTCGCGTCTTCTGTGAGGCCGAAGAGGAGGGCACGACGACGATGGACGAGAAAATGCACACCGGCTCATGCCTTTGCGGTGCAGTGCGGTTCCGGACCCGCGGTTCGCTCCGCGGGGTCATCTTCTGCCATTGCGGCCAGTGCCGCCGGCAGAGCGGCCATTTTGTCGCAGCTACGAATGTGGCCGACGAGCGGATCGTCATCGAGGGCGGCGATGCGATCACCTGGTATGCCGCATCAAACGAAGCTAAGCGGGGGTTCTGCAGCCGTTGCGGATCGCTGCTCTTCTGGAAGCACGGCGCGCTCGACAGCGTGTCGGTGATGGCGGGGGCTTTCGACAAGCCGACAGGGCTCTTCGCCGAGTGCCACATCTTCGTTGCCGACAAGGGCGACTATTATTCGATCGACGACGGCCTGCCTCAGCATGCGCGGTCGACGGACAAGATCGTTGTGGCCGAAGATTGAACGGAATCGTCTTCTTCGTTCAGCAATGATGAACGCTGCGTCGAACGCGCGGCGCCTCGCAGCAAAAAATCGCGCGGACTATATCGTAGGCCAAGGAGACACGCCCATGGCCACCATGCCCAGCCTCTTCATTTCCCACGGCGGACCGAACATCGTCACCGACGATACGCCCGCGCACCGCTACCTGCAGAACCTTTCCGCGCTGCTGCCGCAACGGCCGAAGGCCATCGTCGTCGTCTCCGCGCATTTCGAGGCGGACGGCGTCGCGGTCGTCACCGACCCGGCACCGGGCATGATCTACGATTTCGGCGGCTTCGCGCCCGAACTCTACAACATGGTCTATCCGGCCAAGGGCGATCCGGCTCTCGCCGAGGAGATCGTCTCGCTGCTCGACGCCGCGGGCATGGCGCCGGCCCGAATCGCCAGGCGTGGTTATGACCACGGAACCTGGACGGCGCTGATGCTCGCCTTCCCGGAGGCCGACATCCCGGTCGTGCAGGTCTCGATCGATCCCGCGCGCGACGCGACGTGGCACTTCCGCCTGGGCCAGGCGTTGTCAGGGCTGCGCGAGAAGGGCGTGCTCCTGATCGGCTCCGGGCATATCACGCACAATCTGCGAGCCTTCTTCCCCGTGTTCCGCGGCATGGCGCCCGCCGACCCCGAACTGGCGCGCAAGGTCGACGCCTTCACCGGCTGGTTCGCCGAGAAACTCGCGGCGGACGACCGGGCGGCCGTCCTCGACTGGACCCGGCAGGCACCCTTTCCGATCGAGAACCATCCGACGGACGAGCATCTGATGCCGATCTTCTTCGCCTACGGAGCGGCGGGCGAGGGGGCGAAGGCCGAGCGGGCGCACGCCTCGAAGGAACTCGGCTTCTTCGCCTTCGATTCCTACCTCTTCCATTGAGCGGAAAATCGGCTACACGCCCTCTGCGCCGCCGTTGCAGAGGGCAGTCCCGGCTATGGAACGACTGATCAAGGCCTTTCACAACTCCGTCCGCGCCTTCCGCCGCCTGATCCGGTCGGAAACGGCGTTTCAGCAGGAGGCGGCGCTCCTAGCGCTGTCGTTGCCGGTCGGCTGGTTCCTGGCGACGAGCTGGCGCGGCTATGCGCTGCTGATCGGCTCGCTTCTGTTCCTGCTCGTCGTGGAAGTGCTGAACACCGGCATCGAGGCGACGTGCGATGCGATCAGTCGCGAATTCAGCATCGACATCCAGCTCGCCAAGGACTGCGGCTCGCTTGCGGTTCTCATGGCGAGCGTTCTCGCCGGCATGGTCTGGCTACTGGCGATTGCCGAGCGCCTCGCCGGCACGGTGCTGTGATTTGCCCGGCGTTTCGCGCCGATCCACTGTGAGAGCCATGAGCGATAACGATCCCCTCGATCTCGAGCGCCGGACCGGCCTTCCGGCCGACCTGTTGCGGCTACTGGAAACCTATCCGCGCGAGAGCTGGGCGGGGCACGACAACATCAGAGGGCTCGCCTCGATGTGGCTGCAGCGCCACGACATGTTCCGCGAACTCGGCGGCGTGCTGACGGAGGCGATCTCCAACTATCGCGAAGGGCGCAAGGATGCGCGCGCCTTTGCCGGCTTCTTCGCGCCGCGGCTGGAGTTCTTCCTCGGCCAGTTGAACGGGCACCACCAGGTCGAGGACATGCACTACTTCCCGGTCTTTGCCCGCGCCGAAAGCCGCCTGAAGCGCGGCTTCGATATCCTCGACAGGGACCATCACCTGATCCACGAGGCGCTGGAGATGAACGCCGAGGCGGCGAACGCATTCCTTCGCTCGCTCGGCGAGGACGAGGACCGGCAGCGCTTCGCCGCCGACGCCTATGCCGGGCAGAACGAACGCCTGGTGGCGATGCTGGCGCGGCACCTCCACGACGAGGAGGATCTCGTCGTGCCGCTCATCCTCGACCGTGGCGAATACGGGCTAGGCTGACGTCGCGGGCGGGCGACTGAGCGGCGGCGTGTCAGCAACTGACAGCGATCTGATCCGCGGGCTTGCGCCGGCCCCCGCGGAAGCGGACATTCGGGCGGATAGGAGGGAAGGGTCGATGCGCAGCTTCGAAGAGATCCGGGCACGCGCCGCCGCGCGGAAGGGCGGTGACGAGATCCTGGCCACGTTGCTTGGCCCGGCGCCCGACAACAATGCGGTTGCTGAATTGCCGGACGACCGCATCCTCTCGACCATGGCGGAACGGGTGTTCGCCGCCGGCTTCGTCTGGCGGGTCATCGAGCAGAAGTGGCCCGGCTTCGAGGCAGCGTTCCTCGGCTTCCAGCCGAAGGCGCTGCTCTTCCAGCCCGATGATTTCTGGCACGATCTGGCGTCTGACCCGCGCATCGTGCGCAATCCGCAGAAGATCCGCTCGGTCAGGGAGAATGCGGCTCTCATCGAGCGCATCTCGCGCGAGCACGGGAGCTTCGGCCGCTTCCTCGCCGCCTGGCCGGCGGACGATCAGGTGGGGCTGATGGCCTGGCTCGGCAAGAACGGCTCGCGGCTCGGCGGCAACACCGGCCAATACCTGCTGCGCTGGCTCGGCTGGGACACCTTCATCCTGTCCGCCGACATGAGCGCTGCGCTGCGTGACGCCGGCCTCGACATCGCCGAGCAACCGTCGTCGAAGCGGGACCTCGAGAAGGTGCAGGCGCAGATCAACGCCTGGGCCGCCGAAAGCGGACTGCCTCGGGCGCACATCTCGCGCATCCTTGCCATGTCGACCGGAATCAATCGCACGCCGGAAGAGATCCGGCAGTATATGGAGGAGTGAGCGGGCCGTCCGCCCAATTGGCACAAGCGAAGCCGATTGCCCGCCGATCGGGCGCGCGCTACATCGGCAGCATGACCAGCGCCGCCGCTCCCGACACCCTCCGCATCGCCGTCGCCCAACTCAATCCGACCGTGGGCGACATCGCCGGCAACCTCGCCAAGGCGCGCGAAGCGCGGGCAGACGCCGCGCGTCACGGCGCCGAACTGGTGCTCTTTACGGAGCTGTTTCTCGCCGGCTATCCGCCCGAGGACCTCGTGTTGAAACCGGCGTTCCTGGCAGCCTGCGAGCGGGCAGCGCTGGAATTCGCGGCCGACACTGCAGACGGTGGACCGGGCGTGATCGTCGGCGTGCCGCTGAAGCGCAAGAGCGGCGTCCACAATGCGATGATCGTCGCCGACGGCGGCAAGGTGATCGCCGAGCGCTACAAGGTCGACCTGCCCAACTATGGCGAGTTCGACGAGAAGCGCGTCTTCCAGGCTGGACCGGACATGCCCGGGCCGGTCGCCTTCCGCGGCGTCAGGCTCGGCATACCGATCTGCGAGGACATATGGGGCGAACTCGGCGTCTGCGAAACGCTGGCCGAAAGCGGCGCGGAGATCCTGCTCGTGCCCAACGGCTCGCCCTATTACCGGGGCAAGGTCGACGTCCGCCAGCAGGTGGTGATCCGCCAGGTAATCGAGAGCGGCCTGCCGATCCTCTATGCCAACCAGCTCGGCGGGCAGGACGAGTTGGTCTTCGACGGCGCATCCTTCGCCATCGGCGCCGACAAGACGCTCGCCTTCCAGATGAGCCAGTTCGAGGAAGCGGTGGTCGTCACCACATGGAAGCGCGGCGGACGGACCGGCGTCGAGATCGACGGTGGCGACGGCTGGGCCTGCGTCGACGGGCCGATGTCGAAGATCCCCGAGAAGGAGGAGGCCGATTACCGCGCCTGCATGCTGGGGCTGCGCGACTACGTCAACAAGAACGGCTTCAAGAACGTCGTGCTGGGGCTTTCCGGCGGCATCGATTCGGCGATCTGCGCTGCACTCGCGGTCGATGCGCTCGGCGAAGAGCGGCTGCGCGCGGTGATGATGCCGTACCGCTATACGTCGAAGGATTCGCTGGCCGACGCCGAGGCTTGCGCCCGCGCACTCGGCTGCCGCTACGACATCGTGCCGATCTTCGAGCCGGTGGAGGGTTTTTCCCATGCGCTGACGCAACTGTTCGAGGGCACCAAGGAAGGCATCACCGAGGAGAACCTGCAGAGCCGGGCCCGCGGTACGATCCTGATGGCGATCTCCAACAAGTTCGGCTCGATGGTGGTGACGACCGGCAACAAGAGCGAGATGTCGGTCGGCTACGCGACGCTCTACGGTGACATGAACGGCGGCTTCAATCCGATCAAGGATCTCTACAAGATGCAGGTCTACGCGCTCGCCGCCTGGCGCAACACCACCGTGCCGCCGGGCGCGCTGGGGCCGTCGGGCGAGGTGATCCCGAAGAACATCATCGACAAGGCGCCGTCCGCCGAACTCAGGCCGAACCAGACCGACCAGGACTCGCTGCCGCCCTATCCGGTGCTCGACGACATCCTCGAATGCCTGGTCGAGCACGAGATGGGCGTCGACGAGATCGTGGCGCGCGGACACGACCGCGTTACCGTCCACCGCGTCGAACACATGCTCTACATCGCCGAATACAAGCGCAGGCAGGCCGCGCCGGGCGTGAAGATCACGAAGAAGAATTTCGGCCGCGACCGTCGCTACCCGATCACGAACCGGTTCCGGGATCGTTCATAGCGCCGCCTCGGTCCTTTCGGGCGGATCTGGAAGGATTTCATGAATCCGCTTCCCTTCCTGCGCGACAACGCCCGCTGGCTCGCCGGGGGGGTCCTGCTCACCTTCTTCTCGACGACTGGACAGACCGCCTTAGTCTCGCTGTCGGCGGGCCACGTGCGCGAGGAGTACGCCTTGAGCAATGGCGGCTGGGGGCTGATCTACATGATCGGCACGCTGGCAAGCGCGCTGTCTCTTCCGCACCTCGGCCCGTTGGTCGACCGGTTGCCGGTGCGCCGGCTCGTGATCTTCGTCTCCATCATGCTCGCTGTGGCGGCGGCCGCGATGGCGCTGTCGCGGCACGTCGTGTTCCTTGTGATCACCGTCTATCTGCTGCGCCTGTTCGGCCAGGGCATGATGACCCACACCGCCTACACCGCGACGGCGCGCTGGTTCTCGGCGCAGCGGGGCAGGGCGCTGTCGGTCGTCATCCTCGGCCACAATGCCGGCGACGCGATCTTCACCAACCTGTTCGTCATGCTGGCGCTTTCGTTCGGCTGGCGGAACGCTTGGTTCGTCGCCGCCGCGGCATTGCTGCTGGCGTTGCCGCTGATCGCCTCGCTGGTCGCCGTCGACCGGACGCCGCGCGCCTCCGATCCCGTCCCGCGTATCGTCGACGCCCGCGACTGGACGCGGGGCGAGGTGCTGCGCGACCCGATCTTCTACCTCGCCATGCTCGGCGTCATGGCGCCGCCCTTCATCGTGACCGTGACCCTGTTCCACCAGGTCTATCTGGTCGAACTGCGCGGCTGGTCGCTCGAAGTGTTCGCCTCGGCCTTCGTGCTCTTGGCGCTGGTCAACAGCGTCTTCACCATCGTCTCGGGCCAGCTGATCGACCGCTTCTCCGGCATCTCGTTGCTGCCGTTCGCGCTGCTGCCGCTGGGGCTCGCCTGCCTTGTTCTCGGCTTCGTCGCCGCACCCTGGGCGCCGTTCGCCTTCATGGCACTGACCGGCATGTCGAACGGGCTGTCGACGACGTTGTTCGGCGCGATCTGGCCGGAAATCTATGGGCTGCGCCATCTCGGCGCCATCCGCTCGCTGGTGGTCTCGGCGGGCGTTCTCGCGTCGGCCGCCGGCCCCGGCCTGACCGGCTACCTGATCGATATCGGCGTCGACTACCCGGCCCAGATCGTGGCGATGGGCGCGTATTGCCTTCTTATTTCCTTTGTCATGCTCTATGTATCCCGACGGGTGCGGGGGCGCACCGCCTTGTAAACTCGGAGAGCATCCGCTACGCCCCGCCCATGACAGTGACCGTCCGCTTCGCCCCCTCGCCGACGGGGAACATCCATATCGGCAACGCCCGCACCGCGCTGTTCAACTGGCTGTTCGCCCTGAAGAACCGCGGCCGCTTCATCCAGCGCTTCGACGATACCGACACCGTGCGCTCGACGCAGGAGTTCGCCAACGCGATCCTCTACGATCTGCACTGGCTGGGCATCTTCCCCGACGTCGTGGAGTACCAGTCGAAGCGATTCGACGTCTACGATGCCGCGCTCGAGCGGCTGAGGTCCGAGGGCAAGGTCTACGCCTGCTACGAAACGCCGGAAGAGCTGGACCTGAAGCGCAAGATCCGGCGGACGCGCGGCCTGCCGCCCGTCTACGGTCGCGAGGCGCTGAAACTGACGGCGGAGCAGAAGGCGGCGTTCGAGGCAGAGGGCAGGAAGCCCCACTGGCGCTTTCTCCTGCCCAACTTCGGCGGCGATCCGCTGGAGCCGCAGCGCACCGAAGTCACCTGGAACGACGTCATGCGCGGCGAGGAGACCGTCGACCTCGCTTCGCTGTCGGATCCTATCCTGCGCCGTGAGGACGGCAGCTATCTCTACACTTTCCCGTCGGTCGTCGACGACATCGACTTCGGCATCACGCACGTCATCCGCGGCGACGACCACGTCACCAACACCGGCGTGCAGATCGCGTTGTTTCGTGCGCTCGGCGCGGAGCCACCCGCCTTCGGCCATCACAATCTTCTGACGACAGTGTCGGGGGAAGGCCTGTCGAAGCGGAGCGGCGCGCTCTCGGTCGGCAGCCTGCGCGATTCGGGCATCGAGCCGATGGCGGTGGCGTCGCTTGCCGTGCTTATCGGCACCGCCGAGAACGTGACGGCAATGAAGAGCCTCGGCGAGCTCGCCGAACATTTCGACCCGGCACAAATCTCGAAGTCGCCGTCGAAGTTCGACCCGGCGGAACTGACGACGCTGAACCGTGCGCTGATCCATGCCATGTCGTTCGAGCAGGTCCGCGAGCGGCTCGCCGCGCTGGGTATTTCCGGCGACGAGGCCGAAGGCTTCTGGAACGCGGTACGCGGCAATCTGGATCGCCTGTCCGACGCAGTCCTCTGGTGGCGAATCCTGAAGGAGGGGCGCATCCACGAACCGCATCTCAGCGACGAGGACCGGGAGTTCCTCCTGCGCTCGTTCGACCTCCTGCCGGAAGAGCCGTGGAACGGCTCGACGTGGAAGTCCTGGACGGAAGCGGTGAAGGAAGCGACCGGGCGCAAGGGCAAGGCCCTGTTCATGCCGATCCGGCTGGCCCTTACCGGGCTGTCTTCCGGGCCGGAGCTTGCAGATCTATTGCCCCTTCTGGGTCGGGAAGGAACACTGGCCCGACGACCCTGACGCGGCGTTCGCCGGTTTCGACCTTGCCGATCGCCGCCGTCGTCTCCGGTCTGGGCGCGAGCACCCGCCTGACCGCCTCGGCGGTCATGCCGCCCTCGGCGTCGGCGAGCGTCTCGGGATCAGCACCCGCATCCGGCCGCGGCGAGGGAACAGGAATCAGCGACTCTTCTTTTTCGGGCGCCGGTTCCGCGACCGGCGGGTTGCCCGCGACGATCTCGAAGTTCTTCACGGCGCTGCAACCGCATTGCGGCGGGCGCGAATAGTCGGCGGACTTGTAAAGGAAGGCGCTCTGCAGCGACGTGTAGGGTTCGTCCGATCCGGCGGCGACCATCGCCTCGCTCTCCTCGCCCTCGGCGCGGTGATAGTAGAGCTTGACCTCGGTGCCGGGGCAGGCGGATTCGCAATTCTTCTGGTCTCGATCGAAATCCATCGACGACGAAGCCGACGACATCGGGAAGAAGTATCCGTCGCAGGTGCGGACGCAGAGCGTGCGGAACTCGCCGGGAGGCCCGGCAATCGTGATGCGCCCGTCTGGCCGGAGGATGCGGCGAATCTTGGTGTCGTCCTGGTCCGGCGGCAAGGTTTCTTCTGCCGGCAATCCCTGGCGGACCTGCGCCCCGAACAACTGGTCGAACAGCGAGCGCGTGCCGCCGTCGCGCGACACGACCACGGCCGGCGGACGCCTGGCCTCGCGGCAGCCGTTCGCCTCGAGTGCGGCGAGGATGCGGGCGCGCTCCCGGCGCGGATTGACACCGCCGGCGAGTTCTTTCCTCTTTCGCTCCAGCGCCTCGAGGTTGCGCTCCATCTTGTCGATCTGGGCGTTCAGGTTGCCGCATTCGCCGGCGCCGCCGAAGAAGGAGAAGCCGCAGCCGGCGCGGCGCGCCTGCCGGCGGGCGATGTCGAGTTGCTGGCGCTGGCGCGTCACTGCCGCGTCATACTTCTTGTATTTCGCAGATCCTCCGCCCCCCGATGCCGACGTGAGTTCGGTTTCGAGCTGTCGGCAGACGCGCGTGTTCGCGGTGGCGTCCGTCGCGGCCGCCCAGAGGCAAGCCAGCGCCAGCGCCAATGCCGCGCCCTTCGCCCGTCTGCGATGTCGACCGATCGTCATCCGCTCCCCGGCTGCGCCGAATGTCCTGCCCGAATGCCTTCTGGACGCTTCGACAACGTTATTCAGTCCCGGTTAACCATCTGCTAACCGAAACTGCCGGCCCGAACGCGTCCTCAGGCCTGGCTCGAGGCCTCGACGACGGCGAGCGCCGTCATGTTGACCACGCCCCGCGACGTCACCGATGGGGTGAGGATATGCGCCGGCTTGTCGGTGCCGAGCAGGATCGGACCGACGTGGAGCGCATCCGTCATCGTCTTCACCGTGGTGAGCGCGATGTTTGCCGAATCGAGATTGGGGAAGACCAGTAGGTTCGCCTCTCCCTTCAGCGTCGAGTGCGGATAGACGCGGGTGCGCAGCACTTCGGACAATGCCGAATCGCCGTGCATCTCGCCGTCGATCATCAGCTTTGGCGCCATTCGTTTCACGATATCAGCGGCTTCGCGCATTTTCCTCGCGCTCGCCGTGTCGCGGGAGCCGAAGTTGGAATGCGACAGCAGCGCTGCTTTGGGTACGATGCCGAAGCGGCCAATCTCCTCGGCCGCGAGGATCGTCATCTCGGCGATCTCCTCCGCCGTGGGATCGACCGTGACGTAGGTGTCGGTGAAGAAGGTCACCCCGCGTTGCGAAATCAGCATTGATAGCGCCGAGAGGTCGCGGTCGGTGACGCCCTTTCGCGGACCGATGATCAGCGTGACGTTGCGCAGATGCCGCTCGAATCGGCCTTCCAGCCCGCAGATCATGGCGTCGGCGTCGCCGCGCTTCAGCGCGATCGCGGCGATGACCGTGGTGTCGGTGCGCACCATGGTGCGCGCGGCTTCCTGCGTGACGCCGCGACGGCCGGCGAGCTCGATCAGGAGGTCGACGTAGTCCCGGTAGCGCGGGTCGTCTTCGGGATTGATCAGCGCGAAATCCGTACCCGGCCTGATCTTCAGGCCGTAGCGCCTGAGCCGCACGTCGACGACGTGCGGGCGGCCGACGAGAATCGGCTCTGCGGTTCCTTCCTCCAGCACGACCTGGGCGGCGCGGAGTACGCGCTCGTCCTCGCCGTCGGCATAGATGACGCGCTTGGCGCGCGCCGTGCGCGCTGCGGAGAAGACCGGTTTCATCACCAGGCCGGAGCGGAAGACGAAGCGGCTGAGCCGCTCCTCGTAGGCGGCGAAGTCGGGAATCGGCCGAGTGGCAACCCCGCTTTCGCCAGCGGCCCTGGCCACGGCGGGGGCGATGCGCAGGATGAGTCGCGGGTCGAAGGGCGAGGGGATGAGGAACTCCGGCCCGAAGGTCGGCGTCTCGCCCGAATAGGCGCGCGCCGCGACGTCGGACGGCTCCTCGCGGGCAAGCGCCGCGATGGCGCGGACAGCCGCCATCTTCATCGTTTCGTTGATGGCGCTGGCGCCGCAGTCGAGCGCGCCACGGAAGATGTAGGGGAAACACAGGACATTATTGACCTGGTTGGGGAAATCGGAGCGTCCCGTGCAGATCATGGCGTCGGGGCGGGCCGCGCGCGCCAGATCCGGCATGATCTCCGGTACCGGATTGGCGAGCGCCATAACCAGCGGCTTCTCGGCCATGTCGCGCAGGAGTTCCGGCTTGAGGATGCCGGCGGCCGACAGGCCAAGGAAGACGTCGGCGCCGGGGATCACGTCGGCGAGCACGCGCGCATCGGTCTCCTTGACGTAGACGTCCTTCCAGCGGTCCATTTCCTCGACGCGGCCGCGCCAGGCGACGCCATGGCGGTCGGTCACCCAGATGTTTTCGCGCCTGGCGCCAAGCGCCACCAGGAGGTTGAGGCAGGCGAGTGCGGCTGCTCCCGCACCGGCGGTGACGATCTTGACGTCGGCGATCTTCTTGCCAGCGAGGTCGAGCCCGTTGAGCACGGCCGCGGCGACGATGATCGCCGTGCCATGCTGGTCGTCGTGGAAGACGGGGATGCGCATGCGCTGCTTGAGGCGTTCCTCGACCTCGAAGCATTCCGGCGCCTTGATGTCCTCCAGGTTGATGCCGCCGAAGGTCGGTTCGAGGGCCGCGATCGTCTCGACCGTTGCGTCGATGCCGGGGGCGTCGATCTCGATGTCGAAGACGTCGATGCCGGCGAACTTCTTGAAGAGGACTGCTTTTCCCTCCATGACCGGCTTGGAGGCCAGCGGGCCGATGTTGCCGAGGCCAAGCACGGCCGATCCGTTCGAGACGACGCCGACCAGATTGGCGCGCGCCGTGTATTCGGCGGCCAGCCCCGGATCGTCGTGGATCGCCAGGCAGGGGGCGGCGACGCCGGGCGAGTAGGCGAGCGCGAGGTCGCGCTGGTTGCCCAGCGGCTTGGTCGCCTGGATCTCCAGCTTTCCCGGAACCGGGTATCTATGGAAGAAGAGCGCGGCCTCGTCGAGGTCGGTGCGCTCGGCTTTCTTCGTCTCGCTGTCCATGACGCGCGTTCTCCCTCTCGATTCGACGCCTTCCTCTCGTAACACCGGCCGGCGACTGGCGCGTCATGCCGGTGAAGGCTGCCCGATCAGAACGCGCTCACATAGGACCCGCCGTCGACGGGGATGTTCTGGCCGGTCAGGTAGCCGGCGTGGACCGAGCAAAGGAAGGCGCAGATCTGGCCGAATTCCTCCGGCGTGCCGAGGCGTCCGGCCGGAATGTCGGAGACCATGCGGCGCAAGTGCTCCTCCTCCGAGACGCCCTTGGGCGCGATGCCGCGGATCCGGTCCGTGTCGAGCTTTCCCGGCAGGAGATTGTTGATGGTGACATTGCGGTTGGCGACCGTGCGGGCGATGCCGGCGAGGAACGCGGTCAGCCCGGCGCGGGCGCCCGACGAGACGTCGAGTCCCGGGATCGGCGTGTACACCGACAGCGAGGTGATGTTGACGATGCGGCCGAAACCGCGCTCGGCCATCCCGTCGATGACCGCCTTCACCAGCTCGATCGGCGTGATCATATTGCCGATCACGCCGTCGATGATCGCCCTGCGGTCGATCTCGCGGAAATCGCGGCGCGGTGGCCCGCCATTGTTGTTGACCAGGATATCCGGGTCGGGGCAAGCCGCCAGAAGCCGTTCCTGGACGTCCGGCTGGGAGACGTCGCCGGCGATTTCGGTCACGGCCACGCCCCAGCGCGACCGGAGCGCCGCCGCGGTCTCGGCCAGTACGTCGGCATGGCGCCCGTTGACGACAAGGTCGCAGCCGGCCTCCGCGAGCGCGGCGGCACAACCGCGGCCCAGGCCCTTGCTGGAGGCGCAGACGATCGCCTTCTTTCCACGTATGCCGAGATCCATCGGTCTTCGTCCTTTTCTTTGCCGCCCAAGGCTAGCGCGCCGTGCCGGCTCGCGGCAACCGTCATAAGCCTGTTGCATGAATCGGGGCATAGGCAGGCCGGAACAACGGTTGGATCAAGCATGTCCGGCGAAAATCCGCGCCAGGTGCGCACGCTCTTCATCTCCGACATCCATCTCGGCTCGAAGATCGCGAAGGCCGACTTCCTGCTCGACTTCCTGCGTGAGCACGAGGCAGAGACCATCTACCTGGTCGGCGATATCGTCGACGGATGGCGGCTGCGCCGGTCGTGGCACTGGCCGCAATCGCACAACGATGTCGTGCAGAAACTCTTGCGCAAGGGCCGCAAGGGCGCGCGCATCGTCTATGTCGCGGGCAATCACGACGAGTTCCTGCGTGGCTTCCAGGGCGTGCATTTCGGCGGGGTCGAGGTGGTGGACGACGCCGTCCACGAAGCTGCGGACGGGCGCCGCTACCTGGTGATCCACGGCGACCAGTTCGACACGATCGTCCACAATGTGCGCTGGCTCGCCTATCTCGGCGACAAGGCCTACGACATGGCCATCGTCGTCAACCGCGTCGTCGGCCGCTTCCGCAGGACGTTCGGCATGCCGTACTGGTCGTTCTCGTCCTGGGCGAAGGTGACGGTGAAGCGCGCGGTCAACTTCATCAGCGCTTTCCAGACGGTCGTCGCCGAACAGGCGCGCGGCCGGGATGTGCACGGCGTCATCTGCGGCCATATCCACCACGCGGCGATCGAGGACATCGGCGGTATCCGCTACATCAACACCGGCGACTGGGTGGAAAGCTGCACGGCCGTCGTCGAAAACTTCGACGGTTCGATGGAACTGCTGCGCTGGACGCAGGCTACGGTGACACAGCGGACAACGCCGGAGCGATATGTTCCGGTGGTGATCGAAGGCGGCGCGGCGGCGGCCTGACGTCAGGTCCTTCGCGGGCGAATCGATTGAAGCGCGGTATCGCCGCCCTCGCGGCCGTGATAACGAACACCGGCGTCGCGAGTCTCTGCCGGCGCGTTCCGGACCTTTCCCGCCCATGCCGCTGCCCCCGCTGTCGCCGGAACAACGCGTCAAACCCCGCCATTTCGAGTTGCGGGTCGCCTCGATCTTCGCCTTCCTTTTCATTCCGCAGGGCGTCCACCTGCCGTTCTTCCCGGTCTGGCTGGAATCGAAAGGCTATGACGCCGCGCAGATCGCCCTGATCCTGTCGCTACCGATGTTCCTGCGCGTCGTCACCACGCCGTTCGTCACCGCTTTCGCCGACCGGACGCGCGATCGCGCCGATATCCTAATCGTACTGGTCGTCCTGTCTCTTGCGCTCGCGAGCGGCTATCTGTTCTTCGACGGCTACGCGGCGGTGCTCGCGATCTCGATCCTTCTCGCGATCGCCTGGACGCCGCATTCGCCGCTGACCGATTCGCTGGCGCTATCCGGGGTGAGGCGCTTCGGTTCCAACTACACGCGCATGCGCATCTGGGGCTCGACGGCCTTCCTGCTCGCCAATCTCGGCGGCGGCATCATCATCGCGCGCGCCGGCCCCGCAATCGTTCCGCTCCTCATCGTTGTCGGCCTTTGCGGCACGCTCGTCGCAGTGGCCGCGGCGCCGCGGCTCGGCCGGCCGCGGCTCGCCTCGCCGCTGTCGGCGACCGACCTGCCGGCGACGCCCTCGCTGATGAGCCGCCATTTCCTTCTTCTGGTCGGTGGCGCGGGGCTCATCACCTCGAGCCACGCCTTCCTTTACGGCTTCTCCTCGATCTACTGGAAATCGCTTGGCATCGCCGAATCGACCGTGGGCATCCTCTGGGCGTGGAGCGTGATCTGTGAGGTCGGCCTCTTTCTCGCCTTCACCCGCCTATTCGGCCACCTGAGCGCGACGGCGCTGATCTCCATCTCCGGCGCGTTCGCAATCCTGCGCTGGATCGTATTCCCGCTGGTCTGGCCGTCCGGCCTAGGCGTTCCCGGCTTCTTTGCCGTTCAGGCGCTACATGCCTTCTCGACTGGCATGATGCTGATCGCCGTACAGAAACTGATTGCCGAGTCGGTTCCCGAGGAGCGCACCGGCGCTGCGCAGGGCATCGCCTTCTTCGCCAACGGCATGTCGATGGCGCTGTTCACGCTGGCGTCGGGGCCACTCTACGACCGTTTCGGCGCAGGCGGCTTCCTCGCCATGGCCGTCGTCGCGACGGCCGGCTTCGTGCTGATCAGGATGGCCGGCTCAGCCCCGGACACTCAGCCCCACAGGTCGGCCTCGGGCGGCGACACCAGAGATCCCTCATAGACGAGGCCCGGTACGCGGTCGCGGGCGAGCAGAAGCGGGCCGTCGAGATCGACGTAATCGGCGTCCTGAGCGAGCAGCACAGCCGGCGCCATTGCCAGCGAGGTCCCGACCATGCAGCCGACCATCACCGACAGGCCGAGCGCGCGCGCCCTGTCGCGCATCGCGATCGCCTCGGTGAGCCCGCCGGCCTTGTCGAGCTTGATGTTTACGGCGTCGTAGAGGCCGGCGAGCGCTTCCAGGCCGGCGGCCGTATGCACGCTCTCGTCGGCGCAGACGGGCACCGGATGCGGGATCGTGGCGAGAATCCCGTCCTGTCCCGCCGGCAGAGGCTGTTCGACCAGTGCGACGCCGAGCCGCGCGCACTCCTCGAGGTGCGGCAGGACGTTGTCTTGCGACCAACCCTCATTGGCGTCAAGCACGATCCGGCTTTGCGGCGCCGCCGCGACGACGGCGCGCACGCGCTCCATGTCGCCGTCGCCGCCGACCTTTACCTTGAGCAACGGCCGGCGGGCATTGGCACGCGCCTGGTTCGCCATCGCGGCGGGATCGCCGAGCGACAGCGTATAGGCGGTGACGAGGGGGTGCGGCGCTTCGGCGCAGACATGGTGCCAGGCGGGGGTGGCGGACGTCTTGGCTTCGAGGTCCCAGAGGGCGCAGTCGACGGCATTGCGTGCTGCCCCCGGCGGCATGGCCCGGCGCAGTTCCTCACGCGTTGTGCCGGCCTCAATCACGGGCGTGATCGCTCGGATCGCCGCGAGCACGCCTTCCACCGTCTCTCCGTAGCGGCGGTACGGCACGCACTCA
This sequence comes from Rhizobiaceae bacterium, assembly GCA_905339215.1. Lineage (GTDB taxonomy): Bacteria > Pseudomonadota > Alphaproteobacteria > Rhizobiales > Rhizobiaceae > DUSC01. The sequence goes on along the minus strand of CAJPFN010000051.1, from coordinate 32,174 downwards.
CCGCGGCCGGAACGCGATCCTTCGGTCACGGTGCAGGTGACGACCTCGGCCTCGGTCTTCGATCCGCGCGAGATGGTGAAGATCCCCGCGATCGGGAATCGTTCGGAAAGGGCGGTGAGCCGGCGCTCCATGCGTGGTATCCCGTCGCGGTAGGTTGGCGCCTTTCATGGTTCCGTGCAGACGTGAAAGGCTTTAAGTTCGCGCCCATGATCACAAACACCGAGGCCATTGCAACCGCCGAAGATGTCCCGGCCACCGTCGAGGTGATCCGCGACGGAGCGACCGCGACCGTGGCAGCTGTCGGCGACTGGCTGACGCGTACGATCGCGCCGGTCGATCGGCCGCTGAGAGAGATCGAAGCCGATCCCGGCGCCCGCGACGTTATCGTCGATCTGTCGCGGATAGGCCGCATCGACACCGGCGGGGCTTGGGTCATCGAACGCCTGGCGACCAGGGTGAGAGAGCGGGGCGGCTCGGCCGAAATCCGCGAGGTTCCGCAGGCGGCGGCGACTCTTCTGCGCGAAGTCGCGCCGGCGACCCGGCGCGATGAAGGGGCCGAGAAGAAGCGGCGCGGTGTCGACTGGCTACGGCCGCTCGAGCTCACCGGGATCGCGGTCAGCGAATCGGCGCGCGATGTCCTCAAGGTGATGAACATCCTCGGCGCCACGTTCTACGGCCCGCAGATGAAGGTCGGGCGCGGCAGGGTGCTTGGTGTCGCGGCGTTCGTCCATCAGATCGACCGCGCCTGCGTCTCGGCGGCGCCGATCGTCATCCTGATCAGCGTGATCATCGGCGCCATCATCGCCCAGCAGGCGGCGTACCAGCTGCGCTACTTCGGCGCGGAAATGCTGGTCATCGATTTCGTCTCAGTGCTGGTCCTGCGCGAACTCGGCGTGCTTCTCACAGCGATCCTCATCGCCGGGCGCTCCGGCAGCGCGATCACGGCCGAGATCGGCGCGATGAAGATGCGCGAGGAGGTGGACGCGCTGAAGGTGATGGGCCTCAATCCGATCGGCGTCCTGGTTTTCCCGCGCCTGGTGGCGCTGATGATCGGCATGCCGCTCCTGACGATCGCCGCGGAATTTGCCTCGCTGGCGGGCGCGATCGTCGTCGCCTGGTTCTATTCCGACATCACTCCGGCGGCGTTCCTGACCAGGTTGCGCGGCTTCGTCGATATGCCGACCGTGGTCATCGGCGTCATCAAGGCGCCGTTCATGGGCCTGATCATCGGCGTCATCGCCGCGTCTGAGGGTTTGAGCGTGCGCGGCAGCACCGAGTCGCTCGGCCGCCACGTCACGGCGGCGGTCGTGAAGTCGATTTTCATCGTCATCGTCGCCGACGGCCTGTTCGCCATGTTCTATGCGGCGGTTGTCGACTGATGGCGGCCGTGGAAGCCGCACTGCCGCCGAAGACGGCCGCGCACGACGTCGTCCTTCGCGCCATCGACGTCACGGTCGCCTTCGGCGAGGTCAAGGTGCTCGACCGGCTGAACCTCGATGTGGTGCGCGGCGAGATTCTCGGCTTCGTCGGTGCGTCGGGCGCCGGCAAGTCGGTGCTGATGCGTGCCATCCTCGGGCTCAATCCGATGCAGTCGGGCCGCATCGAGATGTTCGGCCGCGACGCCTTCGGCCGCTCCGACGCCGAGCGGCGGCAGATCGACCTGCGGACGGGCGTCCTGTTCCAGCATGGCGCGCTGTTCTCGTCTCTGACCGTCAAGGAGAACATCCAGATCCCGATGCGGGAGTACCTCGACCTGCCGCGCCCGCTGATGGACGAACTCGCCCGCCTGAAGCTCGAACTGGTCGGCCTGCCGCGTTCGGCCGCCGACAAATTTCCGGCCGAATTGTCCGGAGGTATGATCAAGCGCGCCGGACTGGCGCGGGCCCTCGCTCTCGATCCAGAGATCGTCTTCCTCGACGAACCGACGTCGGGACTCGATCCGATCGGAGCCGCCGACTTCGATTCGCTCGTCGCCAATCTGCGCGACACGATGGGACTGACGGTCTATATGGTGACGCATGACCTCGACAGCCTCTATACGGTCTGCGACCGGGTAGCCGTGCTCGGCGAAAAACGCGTTCTCGTTGAGGGGACGATCGACGAACTTCTCGCGTTCGATCATCCCTGGGTGAAATCCTACTTCCAGGGCAAGCGCGCGCGCGCCGTCGTCCGGGACCAGAGCTGAGGCCTTTCCGCGATGGAAACCCGTGCCAATTACGTCGTCGTGGGCATATTTGCCTTCATCGCGCTCATGGCGGGTTTCGGCTTCGTCTACTGGATCGACCAGTATTCCAAGATCGGCGAGGCGGCGTTCCTGCGCATCCGCGTGCCAGGATCGGCTGCCGGGCTCGACCGCGGCAGCCTGGTGCTGTTCAACGGTGTGCGTATCGGCCAGATCGACAGCGTCTATCTCGATCTCAACGATCCCACGATCGCCATCGCCGACGCCACCGTCGACCGGTCGATCGCCCCGATCACGCTTTCGACCCGCGCCGACATCGCGGCGGCCGGGCTGACGGGCGGCGCCGTCGTCGAACTTCGCGGCGGCGCGCCGGGTGAGCCGAGCCTCTTCGACGACGCCGAACGAAGGGGGGAGGTGGCGGTGATCGTGGCCAATCCGTCGGCGGTGACGAATCTTCTGCAGACGGCGCAGGACATCTTCGTCCGGGTCGAGAAAGTGCTCGGCGAGCTCGAAACCTTCGTCGGCGATGCTCGCGGTCCGCTGACGGCGACGGTCGAGAACGCGCAGAAGTTTTCCGAAGCGCTCGCCCGCAATGCGGACGGCGTCGACAAGTTCCTTGAGAGCGTCGCGAAGCTCTCGGAGGAACTCGCCGGCGTCTCCGGAAAGCTCGACAGTACCCTGACCGCTGCCGAGGACCTCCTGAAGTCGGTCGACCGCGACAAGGTCGCCACGGTTGTCGCAAATGTCGAGGAGATCACCGCGAACCTCAAGCAGAGCAGCGCGGAAATGGACAAGCTGATGGAAGGCGTCAAGACGGCCATAGCTTCCGTCAACGATTTCGCGGCGAATGCCAACCAGACTCTCGCCAAGGTCGACGGCATCGTCGAGGGCGTCGATCCGGCGACGATCAAGACTGCGATCACCGATATCGGTGAAGCCAGCCGCAATGCCAACAAGGTGGTCGAGGACGTCTCGAAGGTCACCAGCCGCTTCGGCGAGCGGGCCGAGGACATCGACAAGATCATCTCGGATGCCGGCCAGATCGCGGAGCGCATCAACCAGGCGTCGGTGCGGGTCGACGGAGTGCTGGCGAAGCTCGATTCGCTTCTCGGCTCGGGCGAAGCCGAAGGCGTGATGACAGAGGCCAGCGCCACGCTGAAGGAGTTCCGCAAGGTTGCCGAGACGCTCAACGCCCGTATCGGAACGATCGCGGACGGCCTGTCGCGATTCTCCGGGCAGGGGCTGCGCGAGGTGGAAGCGCTGATCGGCGAGAGCCGCCGAGCCGTGTCGCGCATCGAGCAGGCGATCACCAATATCGAGCGCAATCCGCAGCGCCTGCTCACCGGGGGAGAAGGTACGATCCGGCAGTATGACGGGCGGGCGCGGCGTTGAACCGCCGTTGACTTTGGCCGGAGACCGCCCCAAGAACACCTCAGGATGCAGCATCTCGGCAGGGTGGCAGATGAGGACCGGCGCGTGACCGACCGGAGAGCCTGGGTGACCGGCGCGGTGGCGATCGCGTTCGTCCTGCAGGGTTGCGCGGCGCTGCCTGGCATTGGTTCCGCGCCGCTCGACACCTACGAACTTTCCGCGCCAACGCCCGAGACCCGCGTTCATCGTCGGCGGACGCAGATCCTGATCGCCGAGCCGTCCGCGCTGAAGGCGCTGGACAGCGAGAACATCGTCATCCGTCCGGCTCCGGGCGCCATCGAGTACCTGAAGGGCGCGCAGTGGGCGGATCGCCTGCCCAAGGTCGTGCAGGCGCGGCTGGCCGAGGCGTTCCAGAAATCCGGGGCGTTCGCCGGGGTCGGCAGGCCGGGCGAGGGGCTGGCCATCGACTACCAGGTCATCGTCGAGATCCGCGGATTCGAGGTCGCCGTCGGCGGCGGCGACCGGGCCCGCGTCGAGTTCTTCGTCAAGATACTCAACGACCGCAACGGCGTCGTGCGCGCCTCGCGCACCTTCGAGGCGGTGTCGCCGGTGTCGGGTAGCGGCAATGCGGCCTATATCGGCGCACTTGATCGTGCGTTCGGAGACGCGGCCTCGCAGATGGTCGTCTGGGTCGCCTCGGCGACCTGAACCGGCGCCTTCGACCACCCCTCGCGCAAGGCGTGTTCGCCGATCGAAACCGTCGCGGCCCGCGTCGATCCGAACTCGGAGCGTCGTGGCCGCGTCAGCCGGGGTGGCCGGCCCGTACTCCAACGAAAAAGGCGGGTTGCCCCGCCTTTTCAAGGCCCTTTTCCGAGTTGCCCGCCGTTACCGGAGCCGTCCGCTGGCATGGGCGAGCATCGTGTAGACCTTGCCCGTGTCGGACGTCAGATAGGTCTGCGTCATGACGTTCTCGCGGTCGTTGCGGCCGACGTCGCGCAGCAGCTTCTCGAAATCCTCGCAATAGCGGTCGACGGCGGAGCGGAACTCGGCCTCGGCCTGATACTTGCGGCGAACCTCGTCGAAAGTCTGCTGGCCCTTCAGCGTGTACAGGCGACGCGTGAAGACGTTCTTCTCGCCACGCCGGTAGCGATCCCACAACTCGATCGAAGCGTCGTGGTCGATTGCGCGCGCGATATCGACGGACAGCGAGTTCAGCGATTCCGCCGCGTTCGCCGGCGACCGCTGGGCCCGGGGGCGACCGGTCTCGGGTGCGACTGCGTCTTCGCGGGAGGCGCCGCGCAGCAGATCGCTCACCCAGCCGGCCTGGGCGCCGCCTTGCTCGCGGGGCCGCGCGGGCTCGACCGGGCCGCGGAGCGCCGGTTCCGGTCGCCGCTCGGGGGCGGGGGCCACGGCACGCTGGGGGGCGGGTCGGGGCGCGGGCGTGGGTGCGGCCGAGCGGACCGGACCGCGTTCGCCCACATCCGTGGTGCGGCCCGTGCGGGCGACGATATCGGACAGTTCCTTCAGCGCGTTGATCTGCTCGGTCACGGCTCGGCGAATGGCCGTCGTCGATTCCTTGGCCTCTACCGGCATGTCGACGATGCCGCGCTTCAGTTCGGCGCGCGTTTCCTCGAGTTCCGAGCGAATCGAGGTTGCAGTTCGGCGCATGTCTTCAGTGGCGTCGGCGAAACGTTTGGTCGCGGAATCGACGACTTCGGTGATCGCCCCGCGGATCCGCTCGGCGGTCTCCATCGTCCGCCCCTCGGCGCCTTCCAGCGCACGTCCGACAAGCCCCTCGAAGGACCTCATCACCCGTTCCAGATCCTCGGACTTCTTCACCAAGCCGACGGCCAGGTCTTCCAGGGCAGACTGCCGCTCGAGCGTGTGCTCGAGGTTGCTTTGCGCCGAGGTGAGGAGGTCCGAGGCGCTCGAGAGGACGCGGCTATGCTCGTCGAAACGCGTGGCGATCGACGCAACCTCGCGCAGCGTCGCCGACGAGAGTTCCGTCAGGCGTTGCGTGTTCTGGTCGACCAGGCGAGCAGAGCTAGAGAAGGTCTGTGCGGCCCGCTCGGTGCTCGTCGCGAAGGCGCGCGTGCTCTGCGACAGCCGCTCGTCCACACCCGACAGGTTCTCCGAAGCCAGCTCGATCAGCTCGCTGAGCTGGCGGTTGGACACGGTGAGGCGCTCGATGAGGTCGGAGACGCCCTCGGCCAGGTTCGAGCGTGCGCTGCCGACGGCGTTCAGCGTTTCGGCCGTACGGTTGGCGATCGCGGAGATGAACGCGGCGTTCTCGGCGCGCAGCTGTTCCGTAGCCTTGCCCGTCGCCTCCTCCATCGCCCTCTGCAGCTCGCCGCCGCCTTGCGCGAAACGCTCGACCAGCGGCCGCGCCGTCTCGTCGAGGATCTGCGAGATCTCGGCGGACCGCGCGGCGAGCATGGCGTTCAGCTCGCGCGTGTTGACCCCGATCGTGCGGGCGGCCTCATTGGTGCTCTGGCCGATATGCTGGCCGACCGAGTTGAAGGTGTCGGCGATGACGTTGGCGCGCGCGACCAACTGGGACTCTGCCGCGGCGATCTGTTCGTCGAGCTTCTGGCCCATCGATTCGGCACCCCGCGCGAGCCGGTCCTCGGCCGCGGAGATATGAATGCCGACGCGGTCGGCGACGGACTCGGCTCCTTCCGCCAGCTTGTCGTTGGCGCTGGCGATGGCGTCTTCGATGAGGCGCGCATGCGATTCCAGTTCGACCGCGGCCTGGCGCGTGCGCACCGCGATCCGCTGTTCGGTATCGGCGAAGGCATTGGCGACTTCGGCAGCGTGGGCGCCAATGGTTGCCGCACTCTCGGCAACGCGGGCGGTGAGCTCACGATCGGCCGTTTCGAAAACGCGGCCCATGTCCCTGGCGCGTTGCTCCAGCGCCTCGGAGGTCTGATCGATGCGCGCGGCGATGCGCTCGTCGGCACTCTCGAAGACACGTCCGGCTTCTTGGGCACGTAGTTCGAGCGCCTTGGCCGTCTCGTCAACGCGGGCGGCGATGCGCTCGTCGGCATTCTCGAAGACACGGCCGACTTCCTGGGCACGCAGTTCCAGCGCTTTGGTCGTCTCGTCGACGCGGGCAGCGATGCGCTCGTCGGCGTTCTCGAAGACGCGGCCAATCTCGATGGCGCGGCCGGCCAGGGACTTCGCGGTCTCGCTGATGCGGGCCGCGATCTTCTCGTCGGCGGTTTCGAAGATCGCGCCGATCTCGGCAGCGCGGCCCGAAAGGCGATCCGCCGTCAGTTCCACGCGGGCTGCGATCTGCCGGTCGGTATTCTCGAATACGCCACCGATCTCGGCGGCGCGCGCCGCGAGACTGTTTGCAAGGATCGATACTCTCTCGGAAAGTCGCTCGTCGGCTTTGTCGAAGCTGTGAACCACGCGATCGGCATAGTTTTCGAGCCGTCCCGTGCCGTCGGCAATGCGGGCGGCAATCCTGCCGTCGACCGTTTCGAACAAGCCGCCGAGTTCGGCAGCGCGAGAGGCGAGAGCCTGGGCCGCCTCGTCGATCCGGGCGCCAAGGCGCTCGTCGGCATTGTCGAACGTCCGGGCAATCTCCAGGGCGCGGCCGGCCAGTTCGCCGGCGGTCTGGGTGGCATCGGCGATCAGCTTTTCCGAAGTCTCGGACGCCCGGGCGACCAGCTTCCGGTCGGCTTCGTCGAACACTCGGGCGATGTCGCCGGCCCTCTCGATGAGCATCCCCGACGTCTGCGCGGCCCGGTCGGCGACCAGACGATCGGCATCGGTCAACGCGCGGCCAGCCGACTCGTTGAGCGCGGCAGTCACTTCGAGCACCTTTTCGCGCAACGCACCGGCGACCACCAGGGCGCTATTCTCCAGAACGTTGCGGACGTTGTCGACACCGGTCGAGAGCGCCCGTTCCATCGTCCCGGTGCGCTCCTCGATAACGCCCGTTTGACGGGAGAACGCCTCCTCGATCCGAGCGACGTCGAGATCGATCTGGTCAGTGATCAGGCTGCGCTTGCCCGCGATCGTGTCGATGTGACGCGACAATTCGGCATCGATCTCCTTGCGGGTCTCGGCCAGGCGGTCGAGATCCTCGCGAAGCGCATGGGCGAGAACGCCGCGGCCGTCGGAGAGCTTGTCGACATGGCCTTCGATGATCGCGTCGATCTCCGCGCGGGCATCCGCTATCTTGCGCAGGTCCGCTTCGAGGGCGCGGGTCAGGAGGTCACGGCCTTCCGCGAGCTTGTCGACCTGTCCGGTGATGAGGGATTCGATCCCCGAGTGGCTCTCCGCGATCCGCGCGAGATCCTCCTCCAGAGCACGGCGAAGGATATCGCGGCCTTCAGCAAGCTTGCCGACCTGGCCGGCGACGATGCCATCGATGTTACTGCGCGCCTCCGCGAGCCTTTCGAGGTCGGCCTCGAGAGCCCTCGTCAGGATCGAACGCCCTTCGGCGAGTTTCTCGACCTGGCCGGCAACCTGGGACTCCACGGCCGCGTCCAGCTCGGCGCGAGACTGGGCGAGTTGCTGGAGGTTCTCCCGCAGGGCGCGATCGAGCAGATCGCGGCCCTCGGTCAGCTTCTCGATCTGGGCGGAGATCTGCGCCGACACGGCTGCGTCGATCTCGGCTCGGGAATCGGAGAGCTTTTTCAGGTCCGCCTCGAGCGCTCGGTTGAGGATATCGCGGCCTTCAGCGAGTTTCGCGACCTGGCCGCTCACCAGCCCATCGATGCCCTTGCGGCTTTCGGCGAGCTTGTTCAAATCCTCTTCGAGGGCGCGCGACAACACATCCCGGCCTTCCGCGATCTTCGCCACCTGGGCTTCCACCTGAGCGGAAACATTGGCGTCGATCTCGGCGCGCGCGTCGGCGAGCTTCTTCAGGTCGGCTTCGAGAGCGCGGTTGAGGATATCCCGGCCTTCGGCCAACTTGGCCACCTGGCCGGCGACGAGACCGTCGATGCCCTTGCGGCTTTCGGAGAGCTTGTTCAGGTCGTCTTCCAGAGCGCGCGACAGCACATCCCGGCCTTCGGCGATCTTCGCCACATGGGCCTCCACCTGAGCGGAAACATTGGCGTCGATCTCGGCGCGCGCGTCGGCGAGCTTCTTCAGGTCGGCTTCGAGAGCGCGGTTGAGGATATCCCGGCCTTCGGCCAATTTGGCAACCTGTCCGGTGACGAGACCGTCGATGCTCTTCCGGCTTTCGGCGAGCTTGTTCAGGTCGTCTTCCAACGCCTTCTTGAGGACGTCGCGGCCCTCGGCGATCTTGGCAATCTGTGCGGTGACAAGACTGCCGATCTCGCCGCGCGCATCGGCGAGCTTGTCCATGTCTTCCTTGAGGGCGCGCATGAGGATGTCGCGCCCCTCGGCGATCCTGGTAACCTGCGAGGAGACGAGGCCGTCGATGTCTTGACGGGTCTCGGAAATCTTGTGCAGGTCTTCCTCGAGCGCGCGCTTCAAGATGTCTCGGCCCTGGGCGAGCTTCTCGACCTGGCCGGCGACGAGCCCGTCGATGCTGGTGCGGCTTTCGGCCAGCTTGGCGAGGTCGACTTCGAGCGCCCGGGTCAGGATGGCGCGGCCTTCGGCCAGCTTCCCGACATGTCCGGAAACCATTTCATCAATATTTGAACGAGTTTGCGCGAGTTTCTGCAAGTCGTCCTGCAGCGTCTTTGCGAGGACTCCGCGGCCCTGTTCGATGCGGTCCATGTGCTGGCCGAGCGTGGAATCGATCGTAGCCCGGGTGTCGTTGATCTTTCGCAGGTCCTCCTCGAGCGCGCGGGCAAGTAGATTGCGACCCTCCGCGAGCTTCTGAATCTGGAAGCTGACGGCGGTGTCGATGCTGGCCCGGCCGTCGGCGAACTTCTGCAGGTCGGACTGCAGCGCGGCCGCCATTCTCTCGCGCCCTTCGGAGAGTTTGCGGGTGTGGTTGTCGACGGCGGCGTCGATACCCGCTCGCGCCTCGGCGAGCTTCTGGATATCGGCGTCGAAGGCCGTCGAAACCGTATGGCGCGCCGAATCGAGGCGGCTGGCGAAATCGCTCGCCCGGGCTTCGAGCATGGTCGAGGTCGAGGTGACGATGCCGGCCATTTCCTGGCCGATGCGGATCTTGCCCTCGTCGATCATGTCGAACAGGGTCTCGCGGCCTTGGGTGTAGGCGTCGGAGATTTCGCGCGCGCGCTCGACGAGGGTCTCGTTGATCTGCCGCGCACGCGCCTCGAGGGCGGCGTTGAGTTTCTGCGTCCCCGTGTCGAGCGCTTCGGCGCGGGTCTGGAACTCGCCGATCAGCGCCTGGCCGCGCTCCGCGAGTGTCCGCTCGATGCCTTCCAGTCGCGCCTCCAGTTCGCTGTTGAGCGAACGGGCAGCCCCGCCTAGCAGCGAAACCATGCCTGTCGTGCGCTCGTCGAGCATCTCGGAAAGCGTGCGGGTAACGTCGTCGGTACTCTGGGTAAGGCGGGCAATTCGCGTGTCGAGCAGGCTGGCGAAGGCTTCGCCGGAGGTGCTGATGCGATCGCCGATGGTGTCGAGCCTCGAATCGATCGATTCGTAGATCGACGCGCCGCTTTCGTTGATGCGGTCGATCAGCGTATCGCCGGAATTGGTGATGGTCATCGACAGCTTGGTCGACGCAGAAAGGATGCTGTCGCGGATCGCGTCGCTCGCGGCGCCGATCTCTTCGCGCATGGTCTCGTTGGCGCCCGAAATCGAGGACCTGACCCGTTCGGCATGGCTGACGATGGCGTCGCGTTCGGAGCCGAGCCCGTCAACGAGGGAGCGGATGCGCGCCTCGTTTTCCGAGTAGGCCCTTTCGAGTTCGTTCACTTCGGTATGAACGAGGGTCTCCAGTTCGACGGCGCGCGCGATCGTGCGTTCAATGCCTTCGCCCATGGCGGCGACTTCACGCCGAACCGCCTGGCCGACCATCAGGATGCGGTCCTGTGCGATGGCCTCCGGTTCGGCGAGCCGGAATGCGACTTCCGTCATCGACTGTGCCGCGATCCGCATTTCCTGCGCGCGGCGGACCATGACGGCGAAGCCCCAGAACATGAACACGGGGACGATCGCCGCGACGAGGAGCACGACCAGGTAGGGCCGCGCCACGACCTGCTCGATCGTGCGGATCTCCCAGATGGCAGGGCCGAGCAGCATGTGGCCGATCACGCCCGCGCCCGCCAGCCAGGCAACCGTCAGAAGCGCGACCATCCAGTAGACCGTACGCGAGGCGCGACGATTCAGACCCTGGACGAGGCTGCGGAAGTCCTTTTGCCGGTCGTCATTGGCCGGCGCGAAAGCAGCCGACTGCGGAATCTCGCGCGCCTCCGGCGGTAGGGGGCTGGCCTTGGGAAGTGACGACGGGGCCGTTGGCGCCGGTTGCGGCGTGCCCTTTGCGACCGCCGCTTCGGGAACGGGCGCCTTCGCCGGTGCCGGCACGGGCTCGTTGCCGCGACCTTCGCGGGAAAGCTCGTCGGCTGCCGCCGAGATCTGCGCTTCGAGGTCTTCCATGGAAGCGGCGATGTCGAGATCGCCGTCGGCGTTGGTCAGATCGAAATCGAGCGCTTTTTCCAGTTCCCGGGCGACTTCGTTGTCGAGATTCTTCGTGGTCGTCGGTTTCTGTGCCATGCCGCCGTTACCCTGTACTCGCCGCGGGAAGCTGTGTCTCCGAAGCCGTTGTAAGGCGCCGGCGACAGCTCGCTATGGTCCATCCGTATCGTAGTGGCACAGCCGGGGAAAGGAAACCGGCAAAGGGCCACATGCGTAAAAGTTTAAACATAAGGTTAACGGCGCCATGATTCGGGCGCTTTTACGCCGCTTTACGCCGCTCGCTTCTAGCATCGATGCATTAACCCGTTGTCCATGCGCTGGAGCTAGTTTTAGCGATACGTGAAACCAATCGTTTGGGAGTCCATCTCCATGCCGCCGATCAAGACCGGCAATCTTGCCTACGACCGTCCAGGCGGAGAAGCCAGTCGCGAGATGCCCGCGCGTCCGATCGACATGGCGCATCTGGCGCGCCAGACGATGGGCGATCGGGGCCTTGAGCAGGAGGTCCTCCAATTGTTTGCACAGCAGGCGGTGACGGTCCGAAAGCAGTTTTCCGGCGCGTCGCCCGCCGAACGCATCCGGCTCGCGCACGGACTGAAGGGATCGGCGAGGGGCGTTGGTGCGTTCGCCATCGCCGAATGCGTGGCCGCGCTGGAGACGCGCCCGGACGACGACGGGGTGTTGGAGCGGCTGACCCTTCTAATCGATCAGGTCTGCGATTTCATATCCGCCATCCACCGCTGACGGCGGGAACCGCTGCCCAAAGCTCGCCTGCTGTTGACATGCACGCGGGAGTCATTATTTCGGCAAGGTCCCTCCGTTCCGGATATCCATTCATGGCCAAGATCACCTTCATCGCCTCCGACGGCACGACCTACAATGTCGAGGCGGAGAACGGTTCTACCGTCATGGAGAACGCGATCCGCAACGCCGTTCCGGGCATCGAGGCCGAGTGCGGCGGCGCCTGCGCCTGCGCTACCTGCCACGTCTATGTGGACGAGGCTTGGACCGATGTCGTTGGCGAACCGGAGGCCATGGAGGAGGACATGCTCGACTTCGCTTACGACGTCCGTCCGAATTCGCGCCTGTCCTGCCAGATCAAGGTGCGCGACGCGCTCGACGGGCTTGTCGTACGCGTTCCGGAAAGGCAAGGTTAAGCCTCGCTCAACCGCCGCATCCGCGGCGCTTCCCGAGGACTGCCAGATGACCGCGCCGCACCGAACCGACGTCCTCATCATTGGCGCCGGACCCGTCGGCTTGTTCGCGGTGTTCGAACTCGGCCTGCTCGACCTGAAATGTCACCTGATCGACATCCTCGACCGCCCGGGAGGCCAGTGCGCCGAACTCTACCCGGAGAAGCCGATCTACGACATCCCCGGCTGGCCTTCGATCTCGGCCCAGGGCCTCGTCGACAAGCTGATGGAGCAGATCGCGCCATTCAGCCCCGAATTCACCTTCAGCCGCATGGTGACCGCTGTCGAGCGCCTGCCAGAAGGCGGTTTCCGGGTGACGACCGACGAGAGCGAGGTGTTCGAGGCGAAAGTGGTCGTGATCGCCGCCGGCGGCGGGTCGTTCCAGCCCAAACGCCCGCCGATCCCCGGCATCGAGGCCTACGAGGAAAAAAGCGTCTTCTATTCGGTTCGCCGAATGGAGGCCTTCCGCGGCCATGACCTGGTCATCGTCGGCGGCGGCGATTCCGCGCTCGACTGGACGCTCAACCTGCAGCCGGTCGCGCGCAGGGTGACTCTGGTGCACCGGCGGCCCGAGTTCCGCGCCGCGCCCGACAGCGTCAACAAGATGTTCGCCCTGCACGAGGCCAAGGAGCTCGATTTCAGGATCGGCCAGGTGACCGCACTTGCCGGCGAGGACGGCGAGCTGAAGTCGGTAACGGTGAAAGGGCCGGACGGATCCACAGAGGTGCCCTGCACGCGGCTCCTGCCGTTCTTCGGGCTGACGATGAAGCTCGGCCCGATCGCGGAATGGGGCCTGAACCTGAACGAGAACCTCATTCCCGTCGATACCGAGAAGTTCCAGACCTCGGAGCCGGGCATCTTCGCCATTGGCGATATCAACACCTATCCGGGCAAGCTGAAGTTGATCCTGTCCGGCTTCCACGAGGCGGCGCTCATGGCGCAGGCGGCCAAGCGTATCGTCAATCCGGGTGAGCGGATCGTATTCCAGTACACGACCTCTTCGACGAGCCTGCAGAAGAAGCTGGGCGTCGCCGATTGAGATACCCTGACCGGAAGCGCCGGGTCGAACGCGGCGCTACTGCGCCAGCGTGCCGGCTTCTATGCGCTCCATGCGGTAGCGTAGCAGACGCAGCAGCCGGCTCTCGAAATTGATGCCCTCGATGCGGTCGAAGCGCTGCTGCTCCTCGTCGTGCCTGGCGAGCACCGCGTCGGTCGCCGCGGCAACTTTGGCTTCCGCCGCTGCGCAGTCACGCTGCGGGCTGATGGCCCTCAGTGCATTCTCGAGTTCGCGCGCGTGGTTCTTGGCGATGACGACGTGGCTCTCCTCGTGCCGCTTGATGTCGGCCGAGAGCGTGTCCCAGATCAGTCGGACGTCGTCGTCGGCCTTGGACCGCTTGCTCCAGCGCGGCAGGATGATGCGCGCCTCCACCGTGACGCGTGCGTCGACGACGGCACAGCGGTCCTTCTTCATACCGTATTTGACGCGTGACTTGAATTCCATCCGGGTCGCGCCGGGATGGCGGTTGCCGGTGCTGCGCACCTGCGGTCCGCGAAGGTTGAGTTCGCGCTCGATCTCCTCGACCGTGACGCCGCCGATCGTGAAGTAGCTGTAGCTCTTCGTCAGCCCGGCGGCTACGGCGGGCGCCAGCGCCAGAAACGAAAGCGCGGCCGTCAGGAGAATCCGCTTCGACATCGGCTGGCACTCTGCTTGAGCGTCTTGTCACAGGCAACGGAATTCTGGCGAAAGTGCGAGGCGGATCGAAAAGGCTCGGCGCGGGGTGTAAAATCCGTTGCAATTGCGAGGACGGGGCATCACAAGGCGCCGACCCGCTTCCGAGGCCCGGACTCCATGAACAACAGACGTTGGACGCTGGCGCACGGGCGCCATCTCGACCTCGGCGACGAGGCTGTGATCATGGGCGTGCTCAACGTGACGCCCGACAGCTTCTCTGACGGCGGCCGCTTCGTTTCGCCGCATCGCGCCCTCGATCAGGCGGAAAGAATGATCGGCGAGGGCGCTTCGATCATCGATATCGGTGGCGAATCGACCCGTCCGGGGGCCGAACCGGTCACAGCGGCGCAGGAACAGGATCGCGTCCTGCCGATCGTCGAGGCGCTTGCCAAGCGCGGCGGCGCGCTGATCTCGCTGGACACCTATCGCGAGGAGACCGCCCGCCTCGGGATCGCGGCCGGCGCGCACATCGTCAACGACGTCTGGGGCCTGCAGCGCGAGCCGGGCATTGCCATGGCCGCGGCTGAGACCGGAGCGGGCCTCGTCATCATGCATACATCGCGCGGAAGGGAGAAGTTGGGCGACGTCATCGCGGACCAGCGGCTCTACCTGTCGCGGTCGCTGGAAATCGCCCGCGACGCGGGTGTCGCAGAGCGCCAGATCGTGCTCGACCCCGGATTCGGCTTCGGCAAGGAGACCGCGGAGGAAAACCTCGACCTGATGGCACGCTTTTCCGAGCTGGCCGCGTTCGGTTTTCCGCTGCTTGCCGGGACCTCGCGCAAGCGCTTCATCGGCGCGGTCACCGGCCGGGATGCTTCCGGCCGCGATCCCGGCACTGCCGCGACCAGCGTCATCCTGCGGCTGAAGGGCGCCGCGCTTTTCCGGGTGCACGATGTCGCAATCAACAAGGACGCGCTGGCCTTCGCCGATGCTATGCTCGCGCGTGAAAGAACCGAGCACGGACGCTGAGGCCCGATGTACCAGATCAGACTGAAGAACTGCGCGTTCTTCGCCCGCCACGGCGTCCACGACGAGGAGGAGACCCTCGGCCAGCGTTTCTATGTCGACGCGGTGCTGAGCGTCGATCCGGGACGTGCTCTGGCGGAGGATTCGATCGAGGGCACGGTCGACTACGGCGTCGCCTTCGCCGTGATCGAGAGGATCATCACCGGCGAGCGGCGCTTCCTCATCGAATCGCTGGCCCTCGAGGTCGGCAAGGCGCTGGCCGCGCGATATCCGCAGATCCGGCGTGCCGAGATCACCGTCCGCAAGCCGAACGCACCCGTCGCCGGCGTGCTCGATCATGTCGAGGTGACCGTTGTCTGGCCAGAGTGAGCGCCGCGCCTTCCTCAGTCTCGGGGGCAATCTCGGCGAGCCGGAGCGTTCCATGGCGACTGCGTTGCGCATGCTGGACGCAGACCCGCAGACGCGCGTGGGCAAAGTGTCCTCGCTCTATCGGACGCCGCCCTGGGGGAAGCTGGACCAGCCGGATTTCCTCAATGTCGCGGCCGAGATCCACACGCGACGCGATCCGCACGGTTTGCTCGATCTGTGCCTCGGGGCCGAAAAGGCGCTGAAGCGGGTGCGTGAAGAACGCTGGGGGCCACGAATCGTCGACATCGACGTGCTCACCTTCGACGACCTCGCTGTCCACGAGGCCGGTCTGGAGGTGCCGCATCCGCGCATGCTGGATCGGGCCTTCGTGCTCATTCCGCTCGCCGAGATCGCGCCCGATCTCGTCGTCTCAGGCAAGACCGTCGCCGAGCGGGCGGCGGCGATCGACGCCAGCGGCATCGAACGCCTCGCCAGCGGGCAGGATTGGTGGCGCCGCTGAACGCCGCACGGCAGCGGTCCGCGGGACCGGTGTCGTTCAGTCGGCCCGCGCACCACGGGCAAGCGCATCCTCGGTCTCTTCCGTCATCGCCTTGCCAGTCTTGCGCGGGACCGCGAGCGGCGTCGGGACCGGCGCCGGCATGTTGCCCTTCATGTATCCGCGTCCGGCCTGGGCGCCACCGGTCAGCTGCGCCTCGAAGCGTGCCTGGTCGCGGCGGCGTACGTCCTCGATAATCTCCACCGCTTCGTCGGGATCGACGCCGAGCGTCTGCAGGGTTTCCAGGCCAAACGCGAACGCCGATTCCACGGTCTCGCGAATCTGGTAGTCGGCGCCGGCGCCGACCAGGCGTAGCGCAACCGCGCGGTCGTAGGCGCGCACCATCACCGGGACCAGCGGGTATTCTGCCTTCAGCAATTCGGTGATGCGGACTGCCGTGTCGCCCTTGTCGACGCAGACCAGCACGGCCTGGGCATGGTTCGCGCCGGCCGCATGCAGGATATCGAGCCGCGTCCCGTCGCCGTAGTAGACCTTGAAGCCGAAGTTCGCTGCCGCCTGGATCATCTCGACGTCGTTGTCGATGATCGAGACCTCGACGCCGCGCAGGAGAAGCGGCTGGCTGGCGATCTGGCCGAAGCGGCCGAAGCCGATGACCAGGACATTGCCGCGCAGGTCCTCGGGCGCCTCGACGCCGTCCGTCGACACCTCTTCGTCCGGCAGGAAGCGGCGGTAAAGGGCGATGATCAGCGGTGTCAGAGCCATCGAGATGATGACGATCGCCGTCAGCGTCGCGTTGGCGTTCGCGTCGATGATGCCGACGGCCGTTGCCGCGGCATAGAGCACGAAGGCAAACTCGCCGCCCTGGGCCATCAGCACCGCGCGTTCCAGCGCCTCGCGGTGGCTGGATTTCAGCATCCGGGCGACGAGGTAGATGGCGAGCGCTTTCACCGCCATGTAGGCGGGCACGTAAATGACGATCAGCCGCCAGTTGGCAGCGACGACCGACAGGTCGAGGGACATGCCCACAGCGAGGAAGAACAGGCCGAGAAGGATGCCGCGGAAGGGCTCGACATCGGCTTCGAGCTGGTGGCGGAAGGTCGATTCGGACAGCAGGACGCCGGCGAGGAAGGCCCCCATCGCCATGGACAGGCCGCCGAGCTGCATGGCCAGCGCCGATCCAAGCACCACGAGCAGGGCGGCCGCGGTCATCACCTCCCGGGCATGCGAATCGGCGAGGAGACGGAACAAGGGATTGAGGAGGTAGCGGCCGGCGGCCACCAGGCCGAGGATGGAGCCGAGACCGATGGCGACCGGCGTCAGCCGCGCGGCGAGGCCCGTCTCCTCCGCCGAGGGAGCGGCGGGCGCCAGGAAGGCGACGAGCGCAAGCAGCGGCACGATTGCCAGATCTTCGAGAAGAAGAATCGAGACGATTCGCTGGCCTTTCGGCGTGGCGAGTTCGCCGCGTTCCTCGAGGAGCTGCATGACGATCGCCGTGGAGGTCAGGACGAAGCCGGCGCCGGCGACGAAGGAGACGGCAACAGGAAAGCCACCGAGCAGGCCGACGCCGGTCAGTGCCGCCGCGCAGGCGGCGGCCTGGAGGGCGCCGAGGCCGAAAATCTCCCGCCGCAGGCCCCAAAGGCGCGACGGCCGCATCTCCAGCCCGATGATGAACAGGAACATGACGACGCCGAGTTCGGCGACGTGCAGGATGGCGCCCGGATCGGTGAAGATGCCCAGGCCAAACGGGCCGATGACGAGGCCAGCGGCGAGATAGCCGAGGATGGATCCGAGCCCGGCGCGGCGGAAGATCGGCACGGCGACGACGCCGGCGCCAAGCAGCGCCACGACCTGCACGAGTTCACTGCCGGACGCTTCGGCCGCCATGGTCTCTGTCCCTCTCGCAACGGATCGAGCTGTCCGCCTTGGGGCGGACTATGGGGTGCCAGGCCGTCGTTCGCAACCGGGCGACAAACGTCCGCGTCGCCCGAAATGCCGGACCGGAGATGCGTGAAGGGAACGGGTGCGGTCTACTTCTGTGCGACGGAGCCGACCGAGGACCCGTCGACGCGCTTCAGGTTCATGCCGATGACCGGGACGAGCTGCTTGGCGACACGGACCGACACGGTGACCGTCATGTTGTTTTCGCTGGCGAGCTTGGCGATCATGGCGCCCTTGAGCGAGGCTCGGTTCAGCGAGAAGACGACCTTGCTGCCATTGACGTTGCCGGAGACGACATCGAGGCCCTTACCGTCTGCGCCGTCCATGAAGGTTCCCCGGTAGCCGTTGCCGCGGCGCTCGACGGAGGCCGACATGTGCTGGGTGAACAGGCCCACCCGGCACGAACCATCGAGCGTCATGCCGATCTGCTCACTCGGCGTCGAACCGGTGAAGGTGCAGGTAAATTTCGTGCCCTTGTATTTTCCGGCGACGATCTCGCCGGGGCCGACCCATTCGCCTTTGACCTGCTGGAAGAACTTGCGGTCGCGCTCGCTGGCGCTCGCTTCTCCGCCAAAGCCTGCTCCGAGAGCCACCGCGGCCACGAGGGCGGACAGGATTGCGCTTTTCATCGACGACACCCGGAAACGGAACTGGGGAAGAACTGACCGAACCTTGAACAGGATTGGTTAAGGCTTCGTCTATCGCTTCGCTATCCCGAGGACAATGCCGCCAAGGCCGACGCGCCGCAAGCCCGTATTTCAGGCCGGATTTGCGGGCTGCTTGTCGCGCGGCGCCAGCGAACCAAGGGCGGCGAGCATGTCGCCCATGCCCGGCCGCTTCACGGCGTCGAAGGGCAGGGGGCGGGCCGCTTCCATGGCCGCCACTCCGATTCGTGCCGTCATCATGCCGTTGACGACGCCTTCGCCGAGTTTTGCCGACAGTCTGGCGGCAAGGCCGTGTCCGACGAGCTGCTGGACGACGCTGTCGCCGGCGGCGATCGAGCCGGTGACGGCGAGATGGGCGAGTGCGCTCCGCGCCAGCCGGAAGAAACCCAGTGTACCGGGTCGGCCACCATAGAGTTCCGCGATGCGGCGCACGAGACGGGCGCATTCGAAGACGACGTAGGCGATGTCGACGACGGCGCGCGGGCTGACCGCCGTGACCAGCGAGACGCGTTTGGCCGCGTCGAGTACCAGCGTGCGGGCCTCGACATCGAGCGGCGCCAGGATCTCCTTTTCGGCGAGGCGGACGAGGTCGCGGCCGTCGATGATCTCGCCGCTCAGTTCGGCAAGAGCGCGCCGGCCGGCGGCGGTCTGCGGCCGTGTGGCGACCAACGCAACGAGGCTGTCGACGACGGCCCGCGCCTCGCGCCCGTCGTCGCGTGCGACGGCGTCGGCGGCCTTTGCCCTCAGCCTCTCGACGGAGGCGAGCTGCAACAGGCCTAGCATCTCACGTACCAGGATTACCAGGAGTGCAGCGCCGGCAACCGTCGCTGCGCCGGCGGCAACCCAGCCAAGCCATTCGGCTCGCTCGAACAGGTCGCGGATCAGACGGTCGGCCCAGAGGCCGAGGCCAAGGGAGACGAGGATGCCGAATGCGGCGAAGAAGACCGCGGCGAGCGGCGACCGCCGCTTCGACGGCGTAGCCGGTGGAGGAACGCCTTCGATCGCCTCGGGCTGCTCGAAGACGTCGATCTCGGAAGGCACGACCACGGCTAGGTCATCGGCCCGCACCGCGCGGGGCGCCCGCCGTTGCACGTCGGCGTCCGCCCTGGCGGGCGTCTGCTTCGGCGGCGCGGCACGCTCCTTGTGCTCCGGTTCGAGGCGAAAGGCGGCGGGTCGTCTCGGCTCGCTCATGCCAGGCTGTCTCCGATGAGGAACTGAAGGGCGCGGTCGAGCCTGATGTGGGGCAGCGACAGCGTCAGGCCCTCGGCCGTCCGCTCCAGCCGGGGAGGCCGGAAGCGGACGAAGCGGATCGCCTGCGCCGCGCCGGCCGAAGCGTCGAGCAGGGATTCCGGCCTTTCCGGCAGGTCGCCGGGAAAGACCGCGGTTTCGGTGTCGCCGTCGAAGGCGTCCCCGCCGATGGTCTCGCCCGCGATCGGGGTGCCGATGATAACCGGCAGGGTCTCTCGGCCATGCTTCACGGTGCCTTCGCGGGTCGCGCGGATCGCCGCCATGGCGACGACGTCGATCGTCGTCCCGCTGACGCCGGCGCGCGCGATCGCCCGGTCGGCGAGACGGCGGACCACCGCCTGGAGGCGATCGTGGCTCTCGTGGTGGAGATGATCGGCCTTGGTTGCCGCGATCAGGATGCGGTCGATCCGCCGCGACAGGAGGTCCGTCAGGAAACTTCCGCGACCCTGGCGGAAACAGGCGAGGATCTCGGTCAGCGCGCGCTCGAGGTCGCCAACGGCATGCGGTCCGGCATTAATCGCCTGCATCGCGTCGATGAGCACGATCTGCCGGTCGAGCCGGGCGACGTGTTCGCGGAAGAACGGCTTCACGACGTGGGTCTTGTAGGCCTCGTAGCGGCGCTCCATCATCGCCAGCAGCGATCCGTGGCGGGCGCGCTGCTCGCCGAGGCCGGGCAGCGGGGCAAAAGTCAGCGCCGGCGAGCCTTCGAGGTCTCCGGGCATCAGGAAGCGCCCGGGCGGCAGGGTCGACAGGGCGCGTCCGTCCGTCTTGCAGGCGCGCAGATAGGCGGCGAACGCTTCCGCCAGCCTGCGTGCCGTCATCTCGTCAGCGTCGGCGTCGGCATCGACGGCGGCCGACAGGTCCCGCCAGGCTTGCGACAGATCGTGCCTGGCCGGCAGATTGGCGAGTTCGAACGCCTCGGCGGAGAAGGTACGGTAGTCCTTGCCGAGCAGCGGCAGGTCGAGTAGCCACTCTCCCGGGTAATCGACGATGTCGAGAGACAGCTTGCCCCTGGAGAAGAGCCGGTTCCAGGCGGAAGCCGATTCGAACTCGATCGTCAGCCGCAATTCGGAAATCGCCCGCGTCGAATCCGGCCAGACGCGGCTCCTCACCAGCGCCTCGACGTGATCCTCGTACTGGAAGCGCGGCACGGCGTCGTCGGGCTGGTGCTCGAGGAAGGCGCGCGAAATGCGACCGCTTTTCTGCGCCTCGAAAAGCGGCATGCGTCCGCCATGGACGAGATTGTGGACGAGCGCGGTGATGAAGACTGTCTTGCCGGCGCGGGAGAGCCCGGTGACCCCGAGGCGCAACGATGGCGACAGGAAGCCGGCAGCCCGGCCGGCCAGCGTGTCGAGCGCGATCAGCGCCTCGTCGGTGATGCTCGTCAGCGAAGTCGACACGCAGTCATCCTTACCCCTATCGCGCGGATATAGGCGCGTGCGTGCCCGGTTAACAGGACGACATCACGTATCGAGCGGCGTGAGGAACAGTTCGAGATAGCCCTTTCCCGGCGCGGCGTCGGAAAGCGGGCCCGGGAAACGGATCACCGCCAGGCCAGAAGTCGGAAATCCGGCGGCCATCGACGACTTCGCCTCGTCCTCGCCGTCGCCCGCAAGGGCGAAGGCAACGTCCTCCATCATGGGATTGTGCCCGACGAGGAGCAGCGATTCGGCAAGCGGAGCCTCACGGACGATGTCGACATAGCCGGAGGCGTCGGTGCTGTAGAGGCCGTCGGTGTAGAGGACGCGCCCGAGTTCGACATGGTCCGCGATCGCGTCGAGGGTCTGGCGCGCGCGGCGTGCGTTGGAGCAGATTACGAGGTCCGGGCGGAAGTCATTGGCGCCCATGGCGACGCCGATCGCCACGGCGTCCTCGATCCCCGTTCTGTCGAGCGGGCGATCGAAATCACGCATGCCGGGTTCGGCCCATCCGGCCTTCGCATGCCTCAGCAAGAGCAGCCTTGCCATGCCGGTGGATCCTTTCGCCCGAACAGCACGAGGAACGAAGCCCCTCGTTTAGTGCGCTGCCGGGCGTTCGACAATACGACTCAATGCAGATTCGCCGACCTCTTTCGAATCAATGGGATATGCAAAGGCGTTACATCGATTGGCCGGCGAATCGACGATGAAGCGGCGCCCGTCAACCACGTCCCACATTTGCGTGATACCGCTTTTGTTTTGTCTTGTGCGGCCATGGAGCCGCGAATATATAGGCGCGCATTCACGGGTAGTGGGGTGAGTCGAATGAACGAACTCGTCGATGCCGATTATGTACCCACGGAAGACGAGCCGTTCATGAACGAGCGGCAGAAGGCCTATTTCAAGGCCAAGCTGGTCGCTTGGAAGAACGACATCCTCCGAGAAGCGCGCGAGACGCTGGAAATCCTCCAGCAGGAAAACGCCAACCATCCCGATCTCGCTGACCGCGCATCTTCCGAAACTGACCGGGCCATCGAACTGAGGGCGCGCGACCGTCAGCGCAAGCTGATCGCCAAGATCGATTCTGCGCTGCAGCGGATCGACGACGGCACCTACGGATATTGCGAGGAAACCGGAGAGCCGATCGCGCTGAAGCGCCTCGACGCCCGTCCGATCGCGACGCTGTCGATCGAGGCGCAGGAGCGCCATGAGCGCCGCGAAAAGGTTTACCGCGACGATTGAGCGGTCGCCCGGCCTGTCGACACGCTAGGCCGGCGGAACGTTCGTCTGAAGCGGTTTAGCGCTTCGGGCTGGAAAGCTCCCCCAGAAGCTTGTTCATCTCGTCTTCGATCGTGGCGTGCGCCGCTTTTGGCGCCGGCTCGTCCAGCGACATCGTCAGTTCGCTGACCAGGGCACGGTCGAGGTCGTCGGCCGCCGGCGCCGCGGCCGCCATGCCTTGGAGGTCGCGCGGCAGGTACGCGTTGCGGCCCGCCGGCTGCGGCTGCGGCGTAGGCGGTGGTGGGGCAATGCGCGCGGCCGGTGCGGGAGTGGGCGCGGCGACGCGCGCGACGGGCGCGGGAGCCGGCTGCGGCCGCGGCGCCATCTGCGGACGCGGAACGGGCTGGGGCGCTCGCGGCGGTGCCGGGCGGGGAACCGGCTGCGATTGCGGCGCCTGCTCGCGCGGTGCGGGTGCGGGCGGCGCGGCGCGACGGGCCTGGCCGAGGTGGATGCCCTGTTCGACGACGACGTCCGTCGGTCCGCCGATCAGGATGAGGTGCTCGACGTCGTCGCGGCGCACAAGCACGAGCCTGCGGTGGCTGTCGACGGCAGTAGCATCCATGACGGCGAGCCGGGTCTTGCGGTTGCGGCCGCCGGCGACGAACGTGCCGAACGTCATGCTGCGGATCAACTTCACGACGAGAAGGAACAGGACGAGGAGGACGAGCGCTGCGAACGTCCACAGGACGCCCGCGGCATAATCGGGACCCGCGATGTCGATCAGCCAGTCCGGCATCGGCCGGTCCTCCCCCACGGAACGTAGCGATGGCGGACACTAGAACGCGAGGGGCGGCGTCGGCAAGTTTGCGCCGAATGTTTTCCTGTCCGTGCGCTCACGATCCGATTTCCATGGGGTTTTCTCGCTCGGCCCTTTTCCGGGAAGGGAGAATATGATTCAACCGGACGGGCGGGAACGGCCCGGAATCACGCGACCCCGCGCCGCCCAGGGCACGACAGGCAAGAGGCGCATGGCCAGGGAATCCCGCACCGAGTTCTATCCGGTCCCCATCGTCGACCAGAACATGCGCCCCGGCGCGGTTACCAGGCTTGTCGTCTTCGTCATAGTCCTGACCGGCGCGGCGTTTGTCTTCGCCGTTTTCCGCGAACAACTCGGCGACCCGTTTCTCCTCGGCATGCTGGGCATCCTGGCAATGATCGGCGTCGGTTTCCTGTTCGCGACCGCAATCGGATTCATGCAGATCGCGCCGCGTTCGACGGCCGACGAACTGTCCAAGGCCTATGTCGATTCCCTGGCGCAAGGGTTGGTGGTGACCGACACAAAGGGGCGCGTCATCTATGCCAATCGCGCCTACGCGGACATGACGGGGGCGACATCCGCAGCCGACGTCAAGACGGTCGAAAGCCTGCTTTCCGACATTCCCGAGGCGGCGTCGACCGTCGTCGCGGTTGCGTCGGCGCTGCGCGACGGCCACGACGGCGACGGCGAGTTCCGCCTGTCGCAGGCGATCAGGCCCGGCTCCAATCCGGGCGCCCGATGGTACCGCGTCCTCGGCCGCGCCTTCAACGTACCTGGCCACAGGCAGCCGCTGCTCGGCTGGCAAATTGCCGACATTTCGCGCGAGCGCGCCGAACAAGAACGCTTCTTCCTCGACCTGCAGAAGGCGATCGACCATCTCGACCACGCGCCGGCGGGCTTCTTCTCCGCCGATCCCGAAGGACGCGTCACCTATATTAACGCCACGCTTGCCGAATGGTTGGGCATCGACCTGGCGTCTTTCTCGCCCGGCGCCCTTACGCTCGGCGAAATCGTCGCCGGCGACGGCATGGCTCTCGTCCGCTCGGTTAAGGCCGATCCCGGCTCGACGCGCAACGCCGTCATCGACCTCGATCTCGCCACGGTCACCGGCGAAGCGCTGCCAGTCCGATTCATGCATCGCGTCAGCGCCAGCCGGGAGGGGACGCCCGGTCCCGCCCGCACGATCGTTCTCAACCGGACGCAGGGCGAGGATTCTTCCGCCGATCTGCGCGCGTCCGAAGTGCGCTTCACGCGCTTCTTCAATTCCACGCCCATGGCGATCGCCGGCGTCGACGCGCAGGGACGCATCCTGCGCACCAACGCGCCGTTCCTGTCGCTGTTCTCCAGCGTGGTCGACCGCGATGCGATCGACCGGCGCATCCGGCTGGACACGGTCATCCACGAACGCGACCGGGCGGCCTTTGCCACCGCGCTCGACCGGGCGAAACAGCGCCAGGCGGACATTTCCCCGATCGATACCGTGCTTCCCGACAACGAGGAGCGCCACATGCGCTTCTACGTCAATGCGGTGGCGGATGGCGCCGGCGACGGCGCCGAGGAGGCGGCGATCGTCTACGCCGTGGAGACGACGGAGCAGAAGGCCCTCGAGCTGCAGATGGCGCAGAGCCAGAAGATGCAGGCGGTCGGACAGCTTGCCGGCGGCATCGCCCACGACTTCAACAACGTTCTCACCGCCATCATCATGGCGTCCGACCTGCTCCTGACGAGCCACAGGCCGTCGGATCCGTCCTTCCCGGACATCATGAACATCAAGCAGAACGCCAACCGTGCGGCGTCGCTGGTGCGCCAGCTTCTCGCCTTCTCGCGCAAGCAGACGCTGCGGCCGGAAGTGCTCAGCCTGACCGATGTGCTCGCGGACATCCGCATGCTGCTCTCGCGGCTGGTCGGCAGCGACGTCAAGCTGAAGGTCGAGCACGGGCGCGACTTGTGGCAGGTGAAGGTGGACATCGGCCAGTTCGAACAGGTGGTCGTGAATCTCGCGGTCAACGCGCGCGACGCGATGCCGAAGGGTGGCGAGCTGACGATCCGCACGCGCAATGTCCCGACTTCGGAATGCCGGAGCTTCGGCCATCGCGAACTCGTCGACGGCGAATACGTGCTCGTCGAGGTCGAGGATACCGGCACCGGCATCGATCCCGCCGTGCAGAAGAAGATCTTCGAGCCCTTCTTCACCACGAAGGAAGTCGGCAAGGGCACCGGCCTCGGCCTCTCCATGGTCTACGGAATCATCAAGCAGACGGGCGGCTTCATCTTCTGCGACTCCACCATCGGCAAGGGCACGGTTTTCCGCATCTTTCTGCCCCGTCACGTCGCCGAGGCAAAAGCGGCGGCAACGATGGCCGGCCCGGCCGGGGATGTCCGCGAAGCCAGGCCCGAAGAGACGCCGGCGCCGAAGCAGGCGGAATCGAGCAAGGATCTTTCCGGCTCGGCCGTGGTGCTGCTGGTCGAGGACGAGGATGCCGTGCGCATGGGCGGCATGCGGGCGTTGACCTCGCGCGGATACACGGTCCACGAGGCATCATCCGGTGTGGAGGCGCTCGAGGTCTTCCATGAACTCGGCGGCAAGGTCGACATAGTCGTATCCGATGTCGTCATGCCCGAAATGGATGGGCCGACGCTGCTCGGCGAGTTGCGCAAGCTTCAGCCAGACATCAAGTTCATCTTCGTCTCGGGCTATGCCGAGGACGCTTTCGCCAAGAACCTGCCCGCGGACGCGCATTTCGGCTTCCTGCCGAAACCGTTCTCGCTGAAGCAGCTCGCCAGCACGGTCAAGGACGTTCTTCAGGGCGGATGAAAACGCGCCGCAGGCGATCTGCCCATGAAATAGTCACGCATCCTTTCGTGCCTATTATTTAGTCTGGCACATTGCGGCCTGCGTAAAGAATCCTCAATTCTTTCTTAACGGTCGCGCCCGGCTCTCCGCCATCGACCTGCGCTCCCGTGCCAAGTTGCTGTAAAAACGGGAGAAAATCGCTTTCACAATCTCCTTTTCGCATCTGGCACATGGGTTGCTTTGCGTTGTGCGGTGCAACGTAACCCTTGGTCGGAGGTAGACATATGAGGGAAGCTTTCTCGGGAATGAAGTATCTGGTGTCGGCGGGCCTGCTTGCCGCTGGAGTGGGCATGTCGGCGCCGGCGCTCGCCGCCGACGACACGATCAAGGTGGGCGTCCTCCATTCGCTGTCGGGAACGATGGCGATCTCGGAGACCACGCTCAAGGACACGATGCTGTTCCTGATCGACGAGCAGAACAAGAAGGGCGGCGTGCTCGGCAAGAAGCTCGAGGCCGTCGTCGTCGACCCGGCCTCGGACTGGCCGCTGTTCGCGGAGAAGGCCCGCCAGCTGATTGCGGTCGACAAGGTATCGGCGGTGTTCGGCTGCTGGACCTCGGTGTCGCGCAAGTCCGTCCTGCCAGTGTTCGAGGAACTGAACTCGCTGCTGTTCTACCCCGTCCAGTACGAGGGCGAGGAGAGCCAGCGCAACGTGTTCTACACGGGCGCTGCGCCGAACCAGCAGGCCATTCCCGCCGTCGACTACCTGATGGAAAGCGAAGGCGTCGAGCGTTGGGTGCTGGCCGGTACCGACTACGTCTACCCGCAGACGACCAACAAGATCCTGCAGGCCTATCTCGAGTCGAAGGGCGTGGCCAAGGAAGACATCATGGTCAACTACACGCCCTTTGGACATTCCGACTGGCAGACCATCGTCACCGATATCAAGAACTTCGGTTCGGCCGGCAAGAAGACCGCCGTCGTGTCGACCATCAATGGCGACGCCAACGTGCCGTTCTACAAGGAACTCGGCAATCAGGGCATCAAGGCCGAGGATATCCCGGTCGTAGCCTTCTCGGTCGGCGAAGAGGAACTCGCCGGTCTCGATACCGGTCCGCTCGTTGGTCATCTGACCGCGTAGAACTACTTCCAGTCGGTCGACACACCGGACAATGCCGACTTCATCGCCAAATGGCAGGAATACACGAAGAACCCGAAGCGGGTCACCAACGACCCGATGGAAGCCCACGTCATCGGCTTCAACATGTGGGTCAAGGCCGTCGAGAAGGCCGGCACCACCGATCCGGACGCCGTCATCGATGCCATTATCGGCGTTTCCGTGCCAAACCTGACCGGCGGCTATTCCACCATGATGCCGAACCACCACATCACCAAGCCGGTTCTCATCGGCGAGATCCAGGCCGACGGCCAGATGGAGACGGTGTGGCAGACTTCCGGCCTCGTGGTCGGCGACGAGTGGTCGGACTACCTGCCCGACTCCAAGGACCTGATCGCCGACTGGCGTGCGCCGATGTCCTGCGGCAACTTCAACGTCGCCACAGGCAAGTGCGGCGGCAAGGGCACGAACTGACCCACGCCTGAACGAGCCGGCGCCCGTTGCGGCCGGCAGCGAACATCCCCGGGCGGTCCGCCGCCCGGGGTCTTCCCCCCGGAAAACGACGGTTCGCCATCGATGAGAATCCCGCGCGTCTTCGCCTTGTTCGTCGCCTTCGTCGCCGCAGGGCTCTGTCTCGCCTCGGCCGACGAGGCCGGGCTGCGCCAGACGATCGCAAAATTTGCCACCGCCAAGGATTTCAAGGCCACCGAAGCCGTCGTGCGCGAACTCGCCGCGACCGGCGACCCGGCGGTTGAGCCGGTTCTTCTGGCGCTCGCCGAAGGCAACCTCTTCGTCCGCAAGGCCGACGCCGCAGTGTTCGTCGGCAAGGAAGCTGGACAAACTGTCACGCTTCTCGATCCGCTGACCGGCGAAAAGGCTGGCGAGGCTCAGAAGGCCGACATCGCCAAGGTGAAGGTCAACAACGGGCTGCGGCGCGTCATCCGCGACCTGCTCGGTGGGCTGACGCTCGGATCGGCCGACCCGGCGACGCGTCTTGCGGCCGCCGACACGATGTTCCGCACGCCCGACGCCGCCAACATCGAGGCGCTGGACGCCGCGATCGAGCGCGAAACCGTGGCATCCGTAAAGACGAGGTTCGAACAGGCGCGAGCGGCCTCGATCCTGGTCTCCGACCGCTCCGACGAGGAGAAGATCGCCGCGATCGCGGTGGTCGAGGCGCGAGGCGATCGCGACGCGCTGTCGCTGCTCACAGCCGTCGCGGCACGCACGGAAGGGACTGTCAGGGACGCGGCGGAAAGTGCGATCGCGCAGATGGGCGCTCGTCTCGCGTTGTGGGCCGCCGGCCAGAACGTCTGGTACGGCATTTCGCTCGGCTCGGTGTTGCTGCTTGCTGCGATCGGACTTGCCATCACCTTCGGCGTGATGGGCGTCATCAACATGGCGCATGGCGAGATGGTCATGCTCGGGGCCTACACGACCTACGTCGTCCAGAACGTCATCCGCACGTCGTTTCCCGGCCTGTTCGACTGGTCGCTCGCCTTCGCCCTGCCGCTCGCCTTCCTGGTGGCCGCAGCGGTCGGGCTCGCCATCGAGCGTGGCATCATCCGCTTTCTCTACGGGCGCCCGCTGGAAACCCTGCTGGCGACCTGGGGCGTATCGCTGATCCTCCAGCAGTCGGTGCGCACCATTTTCGGACCGACGAACCGCGAGGTGGGCAATCCCTCGTGGATGTCGGGCGGCTTCGACCTCGGCCAAATGGCATTGACCTGGAACCGCTTCTGGATCGTTCTCTTCGCACTCGGCGTGTTCGCGGTGCTCCTGTACGTCATGAAGCGAACGCCCTGGGGCCTGCAGATGCGCGCCGTGACCGCCAATCGGCGCATGGCTGCCTCGATGGGCATCAGGACGCCGTGGGTCGACGCGCTCACCTTCGCGCTCGGCTCCGGTATTGCCGGCATCGCCGGCGTGGCGCTGTCGCAGATCGACAACGTGTCGCCCAATCTTGGCCAGGGCTACATCATCGACAGCTTCATGGTGGTCGTCTTCGGCGGGGTCGGCAATCTGTGGGGGACGCTGGTCGGCGCCATGTCGCTCGGCATCCTCAACAAGTTCCTCGAGCCCTACGCGGGCGCCGTGCTCGGCAAGATCCTCGTGCTCGTGCTGATCATCCTTTTCATCCAGAAGCGCCCGCGCGGCCTGTTCGCGCTGAAGGGCAGGGCGGTGGAAGCATGATCACCGGCCGCTTCTTCGCTTCCGGCGCGGACCGACGCGTCCTCGCCACGATCCTCGTCCTCCTCGCGGCCGCGGTGCTGGTGCCGGTGCTCAACCTTGCCGTGCCGCAGACCAGCATGTTCCACGTGCCGACCTTCATGGTCGCGCTGGTGGGCAAGTATCTCTGCTATGCGATGCTGGCCCTCGCCCTCGATCTGGTCTGGGGCTATTGCGGCATCCTCAGCCTCGGTCACGGCGCCTTCTTCGCGCTCGGCGGCTACGCCATGGGCATGTACCTGATGCGCCAGATCGGCGACCGCGGAGTCTACGGCAATCCGATCCTCCCGGATTTCATGGTGTTCCTCAACTGGAAGGAACTGCCATGGTTCTGGTATGGCTTCGACCAGTTCTGGTTCGCCGCACTGATGGTGGTCCTCGTTCCAGGTGCGCTTGCCTTCGCCTTCGGCTGGTTCGCCTTCAGGAGCCGTGTCACCGGCGTCTACCTGTCGATCATCACCCAGGCGCTGACCTATGCGCTGCTGCTTGCCTTCTTCCGCAACGACATGGGTTTCGGTGGCAACAACGGCCTGACCGACTTCAAGGACATCCTCGGCTTCAACGTGCAGGCAGGTTCGACGCGCTCGGCGCTTTTTGCGGCTTCGGCGGTGGCGCTGGCGCTGGCGGTCTACGTCACCTGGCGGATCGTTGGTTCGAAGTTCGGAAAGCTGATGATCTCGGTGCGCGACGCCGAGAGCCGGACGCGCTTCCTCGGCTGGCGGCCGGAGAACATCAAGCTGTTCGCCTTCACCGTGTCGGCGGTGATGGCGGGCATCGCCGGCGCGCTCTTCGTGCCACAGGTCGGCATCATCAATCCCGGCGAGTTCGACCCGTCCAACTCGATCGAGGTTGTGGTGTGGACCGCCGTCGGCGGGCGCGGCACGATCGTCGGACCTATCATCGGGGCGCTGCTGGTCAATACGGGCAAGTCCTATTTCACCGGCGCGTTGCCCGATCTGTGGCTGTTCGCGCTGGGCGGGCTGTTCGTCTGCGTGACGCTGTTCCTGCCGAGGGGCGTGCTTGGCCTATGGGACCAATTGCGCGAGCGCAGCGAGCGGCGGCGGACGGAGGCCGATGCGCCGCCCCCGGGCGATGCGCCGGCGATCGTGCGGGCCACGCCTCCGGCGCAGGCCGAACCTCGCGGGCTGGGTGCTGCGACACCCGAACCGCAGCCGGCGGAGTGATGCTGATGGGTAGGAAGGGCGGTACCATCCTTTATCTCGACGGCGTGTCGGTCTCCTTCGACGGCTTTCGCGCCATCAACAATCTGTCGCTGGTGCTGGACCGCGGCGAGATGCGCGCGATCATCGGGCCGAATGGCGCCGGCAAGACCACGATGATGGACATCGTCACCGGCAAGACGCGTCCCGACGCGGGTGAGGTCTTCTTCGACGGCTCGGTCGACCTCACGCGCCACGATGAGGCAGACATCGCGACCATGGGCATCGGCCGCAAGTTCCAGAAGCCGACCGTCTTCGAAGGCCATACGGTGGAGGACAATCTGGTCCTGTCGCTGAAAGGACCGCGCTCGATCTTTCCCGCCCTGTTCCACCGGCGCTCGGCCGAGGAGAACCGGCGCATCGACGAGATCCTCGCCGTGACCCGTCTGGAGACGAAGCGCAGCGACATGGCGGCGAGCCTCTCCCACGGGCAGAAACAGTGGCTGGAGATTGGCATGCTGCTGGCGCAGGACCCGAAGTTGCTGCTCGTCGACGAGCCGGTCGCCGGCATGACCGACGCCGAGACGGCGGAAACGGCGCGTCTCCTTAAGGACATCGCCAGGACCCATTCCGTCATCGTGGTCGAGCATGACATGCATTTCGTCCGCGAACTCGGCGTCAAGGTCACCTGCCTGCACGAGGGCTCGGTGCTGTCGGAGGGCTCGCTCGACCATGTCTCGAGCGATCCGCGCGTCATCGAGGTCTATTTGGGGAGATGACGATGTGGCGGGTTCCGATCGAACGCTTCTTGTCCGCTGGCGGCCGGATCGGCCCGTCGGCGCCGGGTTGGTCGCCGTTCCGCCGGCCACACGAAGGGCTGGGTGTAATGTCGCGCGTTTGGCCTCCGCGGCGACGGACCTTGTCCCTTTTCGGCCGGCGGGGCGGCGGCCGCGTCGGCAAGGGCACCGGGATCGCGGCCGGAGGAGGCGAAACATGCTGGAAGTGACCAACGCCACGCTCCACTACGGTGCCGCCCAGGCGCTGCGCGGCGTGTCGCTCAAGGCGGATGCCGGCAAGATCACCTGCGTGCTCGGCCGCAACGGCGTCGGCAAGACCAGCCTCATGAGATCGATCGTCGGCCACCACCGGCTGACGTCGGGCAGCGTTGCCTTCGAGGGGAAGGCGCTCGGCCGGAGCGCGGCGTACGATCGCGCCCGGTCGGGCATCGCATTCGTGCCGCAGGGACGGGAGATCTTCCCGCTGCTGACGGTGCGCGAGAATCTGGAGTCGGGCTACGCGCCGCTGAAGCGGACCGACCGGACGATCCCAGAACACGTCTTCGAGCTGTTTCCGGTGCTCAAGCAGATGCTTTCGCGCCGGGGCGGCGATCTGTCGGGAGGCCAGCAGCAGCAGTTGGCCATCGGCCGCGCGCTGGTCATGCGGCCGAAAATGCTCGTTCTCGACGAGCCGACGGAGGGGATCCAGCCGTCGATCATCAAGGACATCGGCCGTGCCATCCGCTACCTTCGTGACCAGGCCGGTATCGCGGTACTGCTCGTCGAGCAGTATCTCGACTTCTGCCGCGGTCTCGCCGACGAGGTCAACATCATGGATCGCGGGCTGATCGTCCACACCGGCCCCGCCGAGGATCTCGACCGCGCGGACGTGCGCAGGTTCCTGACGGTCTGACGGCGGTTTCGCGCCCATTGCGTGGAATTCTCGCGGGA
>CAJPFN010000050.1 GCA_905339215.1 Rhizobiaceae bacterium | reverse complement strand
GAAGAGCCCGCTCGGCGCGCGCGCGCTCTATCTCTTCCGCAACGGCAAGGACACGATGTACCGCCTGCACGGCACGCCGGAGTGGAGCTCGATCGGCAAGAACGCCTCGTCGGGCTGCGTGCGCATGCTCAACCAGGACGTCATCGACCTCTACAGCCGGGTCAGCGGCCCGACGCCGGTCGCCGTGCACCATTCGATGTATCTCGGCGCGAACATGTCGGGCGGATCGTCGAGTGCGACGACCGAGCCGATCGACGCCGGCGTTCCGGAAGGCGCGGAGAAGCTGGAGTAGGGGAGCGACACCAGTCACTACACCCCGCGGGTCGCTTGTTCGGGGAGCCGCGGGACGAGTCGCCCTTGTCAGCCTTGCTAGGCTTGGCACCTCGCCCCCCTGAAGGAGGCGAGGATGGGCGCCGCTACTCCGCCGCCTCGCGCCTCGCGCCCGGCCGGCGCTCCAGCAGCTCCTTCAGGAACTGCCCCGTATAGCTCCGCGGCTCGGCGACGATGTCCTCCGGCGTGCCCGAGGCGACCAGCTCGCCGCCGCCGTCGCCGCCTTCGGGGCCGAGGTCGAGCACCCAGTCGGCGGTCTTGATGACCTCCAGATTGTGCTCGATGACGACCACCGTGTTGCCCTGGTCGACGAGCTCGTGCAGCACTTCGAGCAGTTTTGCGACGTCGTGGAAGTGGAGGCCCGTGGTCGGCTCGTCGAGGATGTAGAGCGTCTTGCCGGTGGCCTTTCGCGACAGCTCCTTGGCCAGCTTGATGCGCTGCGCCTCGCCGCCCGACAGCGTGGTGGCCTGCTGGCCGACATGGATGTAGCCGAGCCCGACCTTGGCCAGCGTCTCCATCTTGTCGCGCACCGACGGCACCGCG
This sequence comes from Rhizobiaceae bacterium, assembly GCA_905339215.1. GTDB lineage: Bacteria > Pseudomonadota > Alphaproteobacteria > Rhizobiales > Rhizobiaceae > DUSC01. Next base: position 79,345 of record CAJPFN010000050.1, on the reverse strand, counting down.
GCGAAGAACTCGGCCGCTTCCTCGACGGTCATGTCCAAAACGTCGGCTATCGACTTGCCCTTGAACAGGACTTCGAGCGTCTCGCGGTTGTAGCGCTTGCCGTGGCAGACGTCGCAGGTGACGTAGACGTCGGGGAGGAAGTGCATCTCGATCTTGATGACGCCGTCGCCCTGGCAGGCCTCGCAGCGGCCGCCCTTGACGTTGAAAGAGAAGCGGCCGGGCTGGTAGCCGCGCGCCTTGGCCTCCGGCAGGCCGGCGAACCAGTCGCGGATCGGGGTGAAGGCGCCGGTGTAGGTGGCCGGGTTGGAGCGCGGCGTGCGGCCGATCGGCGACTGGTCGATGTCGATGACCTTGTCGAGGAACTCCAGCCCCTCGATGCGGTCGTGCTCGGCGGGGTGCTCTCTGCTCCCCATGATGCGCCGCGAGGCCGCCTTGAACAGCGTCTCGATCAGGAAGGTGGACTTGCCGCCGCCCGACACGCCGGTGACGCAGGCGAAGGTGCCAAGCGGGATCTCCGCCGTCACGTCCTTCAGGTTGTTGCCGCGCGCGCCGACGACCTTGATGCGGCGGCCCTTCTTGCCCTTGCGTCGCTCGGCGGGCGTGGCGATGGACAGTTCGCCGGAAAGGTATTTTCCCGTGATCGAGTTGGGGTTGGCCATGATCTCGGCCGGCGTGCCCGCGGCGATGATGCGGCCGCCATGTATGCCGGCCGCCGGGCCGATGTCGACGACGTGGTCGGCATGCAGGATGGCGTCCTCGTCATGCTCGACGACGATGACCGTATTGCCGATGTCGCGCAGGTGCTTCAGCGTGTCGAGGAGCCGGGCGTTGTCGCGCTGGTGCAGCCCGATCGACGGTTCGTCGAGCACGTAGAGCACGCCGGTCAGCCCCGAGCCGATCTGGCTGGCGAGCCGGATGCGCTGACTCTCGCCGCCCGACAGCGTTCCGGAATTGCGCGCGAGCGTCAGGTAGTCGAGGCCGACGTCGTTGAGGAAGCGCAGGCGCTCGCGGATCTCCTTGAGGATGCGCGTCGCGATCTCGTTCTGCTTGTCGGTGAGCAAAGCAGGCAGTTCGGTGACCCAGCGGTCGGCCTTGCGGATCGACAGCTCGGTGACCTCGCCGATGTGTCTTCCCGCGACCTTGACCGCGAGCGATTCCGGCTTCAGCCGGTAGCCGGCGCAGGCCGGGCAGGGGGTGGCCGACATGAAGCGCTCGATCTCCTCGCGCATCCACGCCGATTCGGTCTCCTTCCAGCGCCGCTCGAGATTGGGGATCACCCCCTCGAAGGTCTTGGTCGTCTTGTAGGAGCGCAGGCCGTCGTCATACTGGAAGGTGATCTCGCGCTCGCCGGTGCCGCGCAGGATGGCGTTCTTCGCCTCGTCCGAGAGGTCGGCGAAGCGGTCGCCGACCTTGAAGCCGTAGACCTTGCCGAGCGCTTCGAGGGTCTGCGCGTAATAGGGCGACGTCGACTTCGCCCAGGGGCTAACGGCACCGTCGCGCAGCGACAGGTTCTCGTCGGGCACGACCAGCGCGGGATCGATGGCGCGCTGGCTGCCCAGCCCGTCGCAGGTCGGGCAGGCGCCGAACGGATTGTTGAAGGAGAACAGCCGCGGCTCGATCTCGGGAATGGTGAAGCCCGACACCGGGCAGGCGAATTTTTCCGAGAACAGGATGCGCTCGTGCGTCTCGTTCTTCGACTTGTAGGCGGACTCTTCCGCCGTCTCCTCCGCGGGCAGCGGCTTGTCGGCGAATTCGGCGACGGCCAGTCCCTCGGCGAGCTTCAGCGCCGTCTCCAGCGAATCCGCCAGGCGGGCGGCGAGGTCGCCGCGCACGACGACGCGGTCGACGACGACGTCGATGTCGTGCTTGTATTTCTTGTCGAGCGCCGGCACGTCGCCGATCTCGTGGAAGGTGCCGTCGACCTTGACGCGCTGGAACCCCTTCTTCTGCAGCTCGAGCAGTTCCTTGCGGTATTCGCCCTTGCGCCCGCGAACGATCGGCGCCGTGATGTAGAGGCGCGTGCCCTCATCGAGCGCCAGGATGCGGTCGACCATCTGCGAGACGGTCTGGCTCTCGATCGGCAGGCCGGTGACCGGCGAATAGGGCACGCCGACGCGCGCCCAGAGCAGGCGCATGTAATCGTAGATCTCGGTGACGGTGCCCACCGTCGAGCGCGGGTTGCGGCTGGTCGTCTTCTGCTCGATGGAGATGGCCGGGGAGAGGCCGTCGATCTGGTCGACGTCGGGCTTCTGCATCATCTCGAGGAACTGGCGGGCGTAGGCCGACAGGCTCTCGACGTAGCGGCGCTGGCCTTCGGCGTAGATCGTGTCGAAGGCGAGCGACGACTTGCCCGAGCCCGACAGCCCCGTCATGACGACGAGGGAGTCGCGCGGCAGGTCGAGGTCGACGTTCTTGAGATTGTGTTCGCGCGCGCCGCGAATGGAGATGTATTTGTGATCGGCCATGGCCGGTCCGCCGCCTCGTCTGGATTCTCGGAACGGCCGATGGCCCGCCCGTCCCTACATAGGTATTTACGCGACGCGGTCGAGGGCCGCGGGTTCCGCCGCAAGGCAATTGTCTATCCGCCCAGCCCCCACAACGGCAAGCGAAAAGAACAAAGATCGAACGGCTCCTGACAACGCGCTGGCAGGAGTGGCGCGTCGATCACATTTTGCCGCAGGCGCCCGGAAAAGGTTGACCCTGCGTCGATCCGGGGGCAATATTCACATGTCAGCCGAAGCCGAACGCAGGCGCGTTCTTCGTGGCCCAGCAGGCCGTCCGCGAGACGCCGCGGACATTCGGATTGAGCTTCGGCAGGCATCGGTGAAACGAACTGAGGAGCGGAGGCATGACCCCACCGGACAGTTCCAATCGGCTCCACCGCGACGTGGAGCCGCGGCAGGCCTAGGTGCGTGAGCCGGCCCTTCGGTCGGCCGGCAGACCGGGCAAACCGTCCCCCTGACAATCAGAGACTGCAGTCGGGCCGTCGGTTTTACCGCGTGGCGCCCGAAGAAACACCGGGACAGACCGTCCCGGAGTCCGGCAAGTCCCGGAAAGCAAGCCCCGGTCGCGCCCCCGCGCCGGGGCTGTTCCTATTCCCGGTTCGCCGCAACGCGATTCCGCCCCGGCACACCGCTGCGGGTCCGCTACGATGTGAGACTGCGTGACGCGTGGGCGGCGGGGACCCGAGGTTGGTCCGGCGTCAAGCGCCATCAGGTGGATCGAGCGGTCGTGGAAGGATCGGGCGCGACACGCCCGAGTGGTCCGATTCCGACATTTGCGTCCGCTGGCAGTCCTCGCCCGAGCAAATGTCGGAATTATCAGGACCACTAATAGGTATTTGTTTCTAGTGGATTTTTGGATTTGACATTTGAATACACGCCACGCCTCAGTCGGAGCTCAAATGTCAAATTCGATCCACTAGCGCCGTCCGCCTGGCGGACGCTTGCCGAAGCCGATCTCGACCGAAACGCTGCCGGTGACGGTGACCTCGAAGTTGCCGGCCTGGAAGGTCATGCCGCGCCCGCCGGCGTTCTTCGCCGCGGGGTCCTCGGCCGGAGATGGGGCCGATGGCGGGTCCGGCATCGGCGTGACGATGGCGTAGCCGCCGGTGACCCCGGGCAGGCCGGTCTTCACGCCTGCGGCGTCGCCCGCACCGGCCGGAACGGCTGCGCACGCAACCGCAAGGACCGCGAGAAGGAACGCGTGCGAATGCATGGCCCCTCATATCCGCTCGCGCCGGCCGAGGCAAACGCCGTGCTAGGACGAAAGGGACGGGCCTCTTGTCAGGAGGTGGCGGCTGATGTAGAACAAACTAAGAACAAATGAACTGTGGACAGGGACGTTTCTGTCGACGGCGCGGAACAATCGCGGGATGCGATCGGATAGTATGCGCCGGCATTTTGCATCGGTTTCGGATGAGCGCGGAGAAGTGTCATGGCGGGTAGCGTCAACAAGGTCATTCTGGTCGGCAATCTGGGCGCGGATCCGGAAATCCGCCGGCTGAACTCGGGCGATCCGGTCGTTAACCTGCGCATCGCCACGTCGGAGAGCTGGCGCGACAAGAACAGCGGCGAGCGCAAGGAAAAGACCGAGTGGCACAATGTCGTGATCTTCAACGACAGCCTGGCCAAGGTCGCCGAGCAGTACCTCAAGAAAGGCATGAAGGTCTACGTCGAGGGCCAGTTGCAGACGCGCAAATGGCAGGACCAGAGCGGCCAGGACCGCTACACGACCGAGGTCGTGCTGCAGAAATTCCGCGGCGAATTGCAGATGCTCGACGCCCGCGGCCAGGGCGAGGGCGGTTCGGCGGGCTATGGCGGCGGGCGCGGTTCCGATTTCGGCCAGTCCGGGCCCGGCGAGAGCTATGGCGGCTCCTCGCGGGGCGGTGGCGGCGGCGGACGCGGCGGATTTGGCGGCGGTGGCGGTAGCGGCGGCGGAGCGTCGCGCGACCTCGACGACGAGATCCCGTTCTGATCCGGCGGCGTCGACCCCTCCGGTGACGGGAGAACCCGGGCGATGTGCCGCTGGTGCGAGCCGGGCGGACGGGCGACCGGCGCCGGACTGCTGGAGCGTCCCGCCCAGCGCCTCGTCGGCCGGTCCTGGCAGGGTACGCACGGCGAGGCCGAAGCCGGCGCGATCCTCTCCCTGCTCAAGTCGGTACAGGCCGAGGCCGGCGGCGGCGACACGTTCGCCGGGCCGATCGTCGCGCTGTCGTGGAGCGACCGGGCGGACGGGTTCCGCACCTTCGTCGGCGTCGAGGCTGACGGCGCCGGCAACTCTCTGGAACGTGACGGCGAGCGCATCGACCTGCCGGCAATGCGCTTCGCCACCGACTGGCACGATGCGTCCGGCGGCGACGTACTCGAGCATTACGCAGCGCTCATCGAATGGGTGCGCGCCACGGGCCATCGCTGGGACAAGGCGCGTCTCCACCACCGCGAGGAATATCCGCGCCATGCCGACTTCTCCGCGCCGCCGGCGCTGCGCCTGATGCTGCCGGTGATTGCAGGATAGGCGGCAGCAGCTTATGTGGGTTCGCGGGTGCGCCGCCGACGGGGCGGCGGCGGGTCGGGCTGCGCGCCGGTCGTACGGCAGAGCGGCGGACGTCAGGCCGCCATCAGCGCCTTGATGCCGTCGGCGACGAACTGCACGGCGAGCGCGGCGAGGATCACGCCGAGCAGCCGGGTGAGGATCGAGCGGCCGGTGTGGCCGAGGAAGCGGTCGATACGCTCGGCCAGCACGAACACCAGCCAGGTCAGCACCAGGCAGACGAAGATAATGCCGACCAGCGCGAGCTGCGCGCCCCAGCCGGAAAACGTGCCCGAAAGCAGGACCGTCGCCGAGATGGCCCCCGGCCCGGCGATCAGCGGGATCGCCAGCGGAAAGGCGGCGATGTTGTGAATGTGGTCGCGGGTGATTGCCACGTCGGAGATCTTCTCCTTGCGGTCCTGGCGCCGCTCGAACACCATCTCGAAGGCGATGAAGAACAAAAGCATGCCGCCGGCGATGCGGAAGGCGGGCAGCGTGATGCCGAAGGCCGACAGGATCACCGCCCCGGCGACGGCGAACAGCGCCAGCACGGCGAAGCCGATCACCGAGGCGCGGATCGACACCTGGCTGCGCTGCTCGCGGTTCATGCCGCGGGTGACCGCGAGGAACAGCGGCGCCAGGCCCGGCGGGTCGATGGTGACCAGCAGCGTGACGAAGGCATTGAACAGGCTGTCGTAGCTCGGCATGGCGGCTTCCCCCCGATGTCAGCTTAGACCGTGACGCCGCCGGACGGAACGACCGAGTTCAGCCGTCGCCGGAACGCGCCGGACGGGAAGCATCGCGCAGCCGGACCGGCGAGCGGCGCGACAGGAGCAGGCCGAGTATGGCCACGATCATCGCGATCTGCTGCAGACCGCCCGCCAGCGCGTCGCCGAGGGTCCAGCCCTGATCTTCGATTGGCGGCATGATGAAGAGCGACAGCGCGGTTGCGTCCGTCCCGTTGGCGAGGAACAGCAAGGCCACGAGGTTGTTGGCGAAGTGCATGCCCATCGCGGCGCCGAGATTGCCGGTGGCCCAGACCAGCGCCACGGCGGCCAGCGCGAACAGCGCAATGGCGAAGACGATCAGGGCGCCCATCCATGGCCGGGCGCCGGGCGCCAGGTGGGCGAGCGCGAAGAGCAGCGTCGGCGCCATCGCCCAGATCCAGGGCGAACGGAAGCGATGCGCGAGCGATTGAAGAAGGTAGCCACGGAACAGGATTTCCTCCGCCGAGGTCTGCAAGAGCAGGATCACGGCCATCGCCGGCAGCAGCGCCAGCCATGTCGACAGCGGCAGCGAACTGCGCTCCACCGACGGTTCATAGAACAGGTTGACGAGACTCACCGCGACGGCCACCGCCAGCGTCACCAGGGCGGCCCGCGTAAAATCGCCCCAGGCGAGCCGGCCTTCCGCGCCGTACAGCGTGTCGAGCCGGCGCCTGTGCAGGAAACGCAGGGCAAGCCATACCCCCGGCCATATGGCGGCGAGGGTCAGGATGCCGACGGCCATGCCGATGCGCGAATTCCTCAGCCCTTCCAGCGGGTCCGCACCGAAGGAGCCGATCCAGTCGGGCAGCATCGCCAGCGTCGACGCGTAGGCTGCGCCCGCAATCAGCGCCAGCGTGCCGGAAAACCAGACGGCGACGACGAGGAGGCTGCCGAAGATGATGCGCGGCAGGCTGTTGCGGCCCTCGCCAGCTCGCGCGACGAAGCGCCCGAAGGCTGCCGGCCGCCCGCCGTCCGTACTGTCCATGCGACCGTCCCCTTCCAAGTTTCCCGAGACCCGAATCCAGCCCGACCCCAGTGCTGCGCCGGTTGTCGGATGCTGGCAAGCGCGACGCGGTGCGGAGCCCCGGCAAAACCGTGACCGAAGCCTCCGGCGCGGCATTGCCGGGACGCCGCCGATTCGCGCGCGCGGAGCGCGAATTTCCGGCTGCTGGCCGCCGCTTTTGCGGCCGTGTGAGCCCCACTTTTCGCGCGTCTTCGGCCGGGCCGCGTAAGTCGCTGGAAAAACGTATGAAAATTCAGCCGAAGTAAAGGCGGGAGAGCGTGGAAAAGCGGCCGTGCCGCATTGGAGTGCCGTCGCCGTTTCCTATATAAGCTCGGTATGATTCCAGACCTGACTGTGACCGATTTTGACTGACCAGAAGACACCGCGCGGCCCCGACGGCGGCCCGACAGGCATCGAGCCGATCTCGATCATCGAGGAGATGCAGCGCTCCTATCTCGATTACGCGATGAGCGTGATCGTTTCCCGCGCGCTACCCGACGTGCGCGACGGGCTGAAGCCGGTGCACCGGCGCATCCTCTACGCCTCCCACGAGAGCGGCTACCACTGGAACCGCAAATACGTGAAGTCGGCGCGTCCGGTCTCCGACGTGATGGGCAAGTACCACCCGCACGGCGACGCCTCGATCTACGACGCCCTGGTGCGCATGGCGCAGGACTGGTCGATGCGCGTGCCGCTCATCGACGGGCAGGGCAATTTCGGCTCGATCGACGGCGACCCGCCGGCGGCGATGCGCTACACCGAGGCGCGGCTGACCAAGGTCGCCCACGAACTGCTGGAAGACATCGACAAGGACACGGTCGACTTCCAGGACAATTACGACGGCTCCGACAGCGAGCCGAAGGTGCTGCCGGCGCGCTTCCCCAACCTGCTTGTCAACGGCTCGGGCGGCATCGCGGTCGGCATGGCCACCAACATCCCGCCGCACAATCTGGGCGAGGTGTGCAATGGCGCGATCGCACTGATCGACAATCCGGCGATCGACCTGCCCGACCTGATGGAGATCATTCCCGGCCCGGACTTCCCGACGGGCGGCATCGTGCTCGGCCGCTCGGGCATCTACAGCGCCTATGCCACCGGCCGCGGCTCGATCCTGATGCGCGGCAAGGTGCATGTCGAAGCCGCGCGCGGCGACCGCGAGGCGATCGTCATCACCGAGGTGCCCTATCAGGTCAACAAGGCGACGATGATCGAGAAGATGGCCGAACTCGTGCGCGACAAGCGCATTGAGGGCATCTCCGACATCCGCGACGAGAGCGACCGCCAGGGCTACCGCGTCGTCGTCGAGCTGAAGCGCGACGCCGTCGCCGACGTGGTGCTGAACCAGCTCTACCGCTACACGCCGCTGCAGACTTCGTTCGGCGCCAACGTCGTGGCGCTGAACGGCGGCAAGCCCGAGCAGCTGTCGCTGATCGACATGCTGAAGGCCTTCGTCGCCTTCCGCGAAGAGGTGGTGAGCCGGCGCACGAAGTTTTTGCTGCGCAAGGCGCGCGACCGGGCGCATGTGCTGGTCGGCCTGGCCATCGCGGTCGCCAATATCGACGAGGTGATCCGCCTGATCCGCACCGCGCCAGACCCGCAGACGGCGCGCGAGCAGCTGATGGAGCGGCGCTGGCCGGCGGCCGACGTCGAGGCGCTGATCCTCCTGATCGACGACCCGCGCCACAGGATCAACGAGGACGGCACCTACCACCTCTCCGAGGAGCAGGCGCGCGCCATCCTCGAACTGCGCCTGGCGCGGCTGACCGCGCTCGGCCGCGACGAGATCGACGCGGAACTCAACGAGATCGGCGCCGAGATCACCGACTATCTCGACATCCTCGCCTCGCGAGCCAGGATCCAGACGATCATCAAGGACGAACTTGCCGCCGTGCGCGACGAGTTCGGCACGCCGCGGCGCACCGAGCTTGCCGAAGGCGGTTCGGACATGGAGGACGAGGACCTCATCCAGCGCGAGGACATGGTCGTCACGGTCACCCACGAGGGCTACATCAAGCGCGTGCCGCTGTCGATCTATCGGGCGCAGGCGCGCGGCGGCAAGGGCCGCTCGGGCATGTCGACCAAGGACGAGGATTTCGTCACCCGCCTGTTCGTCGCCAACACGCACACGCCGATCCTGTTCTTCTCCTCGCGCGGCATCGTCTACAAGGAAAAGGTCTGGCGGCTGCCGATCGGCACGCCGCAGTCGAAGGGCAAATTCCTGCGCAACATGCTGCCGCTCGAGGAGGGCGACCGCATCACCGCGATCCTGCCGCTGCCCGACGAGAGCGAGTGGGACAAGCTCGACGTCATGTTCGCGACGACGCGCGGTACGGTTCGCCGCAACAAGCTCTCCGACTTCGCCGACGTGAAGCGCAACGGCAAGATCGCCATGAAGTTCGACGAGGAGGGCGACGCCATCCTCGCGGTGGAGACCTGCACGGAGACCGACGACGTGCTTCTGACCGCCGATTCGGGCCAGTGCATCCGTTTTCCCGTCACCGACGTGCGCGTCTTCGCCGGCCGCTCCTCGCAGGGCGTGCGCGGCATCGCCATGGGCGAGGGCGACCGCGCCATCTCGCTGACCATCCTGGAACATGTCGAGGCGCAGCCCTGGGAGCGCGCGGCCTATCTGAAGCGTTCCGTCGCCGAGCGCCGGCTTGCTTCGGCCGAGGAGGGCGAGGAGGAGGTGGCGCTGACCAACGAGGACGTCGGCGAGGGCGGCGAGCTTTCCGACCAGCGCTACGAGGAACTTAAGGCGCACGAGCAGTTCGTCCTCACCGTCACCGAATACGGTTACGGCAAGCGTTCGTCGTCGTACGATTTCCGCGTGATCGGCCGCGGCGGCAAGGGCATCCGCGCAACCGACGTCTCCAAGGTCGACGAGATCGGCCGGCTGGTGGCGGCCTTCCCCGTGGCGCCGGCCGACCAGATCATGATGGTCTCCGACGGCGGCCAGGTGATCCGCGTACCGGTCCGCGGCATCCGCATCGCCAGCCGGGCAACGAAGGGCGTCACCATCTTCAATACGGCCGAGGGCGAGAAGGTGGTCTCAGTGGAGCGCATCTCCGACGCCGAGGCCGAAGACGTGCCGGCGCCCGAGGAACAGGCCGCGCCGGACGGGCAGACGGCGCCCGGGTGGCCGGCGGCCTGACGCCGCCGGTCTTGTCCGTCAATCGCGTGGGCCGAACCGGGAAATGCGGTCCTTGCGGTCGTCGAAGCGCACCTTCTGCGCTTCCTGGTGGACGCCGAAGGCGGTCGCGATCAGCATGGCGAGGGTCATGGCGGCGGCAAGCATGAATATCAGCATGGCGTCTTTCTCCTGTCCCAACAACGGAAACCGGGCGAATTGGTTTCACCTTGGGGAAGGACGGTAGGCCGCACGCACTGAACGGGCGCTGAGACGGGCGTTCATCGGGCGTTCAGGCCGATGGGAGGCCTTTTTCCCGCCGGGGTGAAGAGGCAACTTTGCGGTGGCGGCGCTATTTTCTTGGATGGGGAGGCGAGGGGCGCGTCCCCCGCGCGCCGCAGCACCTTTCCGGCCCGGTCGGGCTCAATCGCAGGTCTTTGCCGCTTCGAGCACCCCGGCGCGGCGGGCATGAGGCAAGGCGCCGATGCGCCGGACTGCCTCGTAGAACCGCGGATAGTCGCCCGAACACAGCTCGAACAGGCGCAGGAAGGCCGGGACGCGGTCGCTATAGACGGACGTGGCGGCGAGCTTGGCGTTGTTGACCGGCGCATCGAACCAGCCGTCGTAGCCTCGGTATCCACCCCAACGCCCGTCGCGCACCCGCCGGTAGCGCTCGCGCAGCCGCTCGATCGCTGCCGCCTTGGCGGCCCGCTTCCAGTCCGGCGGGTGAGCGGCTCCATAGACGCCCCTCAATTCGTCCCGGGCCTGCGACACAAGGGCAAGGAAATCGGCCTGGCGCCCGCGTTCGGCTTCATAGCGGCGCAGTCCTGCGGCATCGCCGGCGGCGCGCAGCCATTTCTCCACGCCGGTCGTCTCGACGGCGACCGCGAACGCCTCGTTGAACGCGGAATCACCCTCGACGTAGACGCGCTGGTGGGCGAGCTCATGGAACACCATTGCGGCAAGGTAAGCTTCATTGTCGCCGAGCATCGTGCTCAAGAGCGGATCGCTCGACCAGCCGAGCGTGGAATAGGCGATGACGCCCGCGACATGGACGTCGAAGCCCTTGCGTTTCAGTCCGGCCGCCTCTTCGGCGGCAGACTTCTCGGAAAAATACCCCTTATAGGGAACGCAGCCGAAGACCGCGAAGCACCACAATTGCGGCGCCAGCGCAAACTCCGGCGCGGCGTAGACGGCGAGCGTCACGTAGTCACGGCCGATATCGACGAAGTCGCGGTAGCTGTCGTTGTCCGGCAGGTCGAGTTCGTCGGTCGCAAATTGCCGTATGCTCGTGGCCGTCGCCAGCCGGCCGCGCAGGGCCCGCGGCGTCGCGGGATCGGCGATCAGCTTTCCGACATCCCGGCGCGCCGCCATGATGTTTATGTGGCCATTCAGGGACTCCGCATAGTACGAAACGGACGTGCAACCGGTCAGGCCGGCCACCATGCCCATGACGGCGACCAATCGAAGATACGCACGTTTCATCCGTCCAGCCGCCATTTCCCCGAACGGCCTTCACGTTAGCGCAAGGAGGAGGAGGCGCAACCATGGCGGCCGTCCGATCGTGCCCCTTGCAGGAGAATGCCGGCGCGGCCGACAGGCCGGGTGGTGTTCCCCGACGCCGCGGCGATCGGAATGTTACCCCCACCCGCGACTTCGGCGCGACATCCCCACAGGAGGGAGGTAGGGATCTCCGTCCCGCCCTATCCGAATTGCCTTCCGCGCGCGGGATCGCTAGAAGCAGCGGCCATGACTGTGCGCATCGCCCTCTATGCCGGCTCGTTCGACCCGCTGACCAACGGTCATCTCGACGTCTTGAAGGCGTCGCTGGCGATTGCCGACACGATCTACGCCGCTATCGGCATACAGGCGGCGAAGAAGCCGCTGTTTTCCTTCGACGAGCGCGTCGCGCTTATCGAGGCGGTCACCGCGGCCGAATTCGGCGATGCGGGAAAACGCATCAAGGTAGTCGCCTTCGACGGGCTGGTCATCGATGCAGCGCGCCAGCACGGCGCCTCGATCATGATCCGCGGCCTGCGCGACGGCACCGACCTCGACTACGAGATGCAGATGGCCGGCATGAACGAGACCATGGCGCCGGAGTTGCAGACGGTGTTTCTGCCGGCCTCGCCGTCGGTGCGTACGATTACCGCCACACTCGTCAGGCAGATCGCGTCGATGGGCGGCGACGTGCGGCCCTTCGTGCCGGCGCCGGTGGCTGCCGCGCTGTCGGCGAAATTCTGATCCTCTACCGGGAGCATTTCATGAAATTCAAGGCATTGGCCGCCGCCTTCGTCCTCGGCGGCCTGTTTTCGCAGTCGCTGGCGGCAACCGCCGCGGAGCCCGAGAACACGATGGTGATCGAGTTGAAGAGCGGCAACGTGACCATCGCCCTCAGGCCGGACGTCGCGCCGAGGCATGTCGAGCAGATCAAGGCGCTGGTGCGCGAGGGCGCCTACGACAACGTCGCCTTCCACCGCGTCATCGGCGGCTTCATGGCGCAGACCGGCGACGTCCAGTTCGGTGACATGGAAGACGGCTTCGATCCCGACCGTGCCGGCATGGGCGGTTCCGACAAGCCGGACCTTCCCGCGGAGTTCTCCGACGTGCCTTACGTGCGCGGCGTGGTCGGCATGGCGCGCGCCATGGATCCGGATTCGGCCAACTCGCAGTTCTTCATCATGTTCGGCGCTGCCGACTCGCTGAACGGCCAGTACACGGTGGTCGGCGAGGTGGAGAGCGGCATGGAGCATGTCGACGCCATCAAGAAGGGCGATCCCAGCCAGAACGGCATGGTGACCGACCCCGACCGGATGGTGAAGGTTCGCATCGCCGCGGACAACTAGGGGCAGTAGGTAGTCGGGAGTAGGCAGTTGGGAACAATGTGGCAAAGCGAAAAGGCCAGCGTCCCGACTGCCGACTGCCGATTGCCGACTGCCGGCTATGACTGACCAACATCCGACGAGAAAGGAACCAAGAATGGCCGAAATCAAGGACCGCGAGAACGCGCTGATCATGGAAACCACCAAGGGCAGGGTGGTCATCGAACTGTTCCCCGACCTGGCGCCCGGCCATGTCGGCCGCATCAAGGAACTGGCCCGCGAGGGCGCCTATGACGGCGTCGTCTTCCACCGCGTCATCGACGGCTTCATGGCGCAGACTGGCGACGTGAAGTTCGGCAAGTCGGGCGGCAAGGATTTCAACCCCGCGCGCGCCGGCATGGGCGGTTCCGACAAGCCGGACCTGAAGGCGGAGTTCTCCAACATGAACCACGGCCGCGGCACCTGCTCCATGGCGCGGGCCCAGAACCCCAACTCGGCCAACTCGCAGTTCTTCATCTGCTTCGAGGACGCCGGCTTCCTCAACCGCCAGTACACGGTGTGGGGCCAGGTCATCGAGGGCATGGAGAACGTCGACAAGATCAAGCGCGGCGAGCCGGTCAAGGATCCCGACCAGATCGTATCGCTGAAGGTCGCCGCCGACGTGGCGGCCTGAGGCGGCCGTGGCGGGGGTCGTCTGGTCGCTGCTCGGCGTTCTCGCCGGCGCGTTCCTGGCGCTGCAGGCGCCGGTCAACGCGGAGCTTTCCCGCGGCCTCGGCCTGCCCGTCGCCGCCGCGGCGATCTCGTTTCTGGCCGGGGCGGTCGTGCTCGCCGGCATCTCGACGGCGATCGTCAAGGCTGACGGGCTTTCCCTCGACTGGCGGGCGCCGGCACCGTGGCTGTTCGTCGCCGGCGGCTGCCTGGGCGGCGCCTACGTCACCATCGCCACCATGCTGGTGCCGCGCGCCGGCGCCATGGCGACCATGGCCTTCATCGTGACGGGGCAACTGCTCGGCGGCATGGTCATCGACCGGCTCGGGCTGCTCGGCGTGGCGGTGCGCGAGATTTCGCTGGGCCGCGCCGCCGGCGCGATGCTACTCGTCGCCGGGGCGCTGATGATCCGGTTGCTCTGATTGGTATCGCGCCGGACCGGCGCTTCTCTCCCGGCCGGAATGGTTGTAAGTTCCGGGCGGCCGCAGAAACCCGGCCAGGGGACGGAACATGACGGATCGGCGCGACCAGGAAGACCGGGGCGGATTCGGACGGCAGGACAATGGCGACGGCGGCTACGCCCGGCGCGGCAGCTGGATCGGCGGCGCCATCCTGATCTTCATCGGCATCGTCTTCCTATTGAAGAATTTCGGCTTTCCGTTCCCGCAGAACTGGTGGGCGATATTCATCCTGATCCCGGCCGTCGCCGCCTTCGCCGGGGCGCGCAAGGTCTATGCCGGCAATGGCGGCGTCATCAATGCCGGCGTCATCGGCGGCGTCGCCGCCGGCTGCGTGCTGGTGCTGCTGTCGCTGCTATTCCTGTTCGGCGTCGATGTCGGCAAGTTCTGGCCGCTGATCCTGATCGTCGTCGGCGTCGGCGTTCTCTCCGGCGCGATGGCCCCGGGCCGTAATTCACGCCGCTGAGCTTTTCCTCGGCACGCTTAGCCGCTAAACCGCCGCGCATGCGTGTCGACCTCTTTGACTTCGACCTGCCGGAAGACCGGATCGCGCTTCGCCCGGCGGAGCCGCGCGACGCCGCGCGCCTGCTCGTGGTGCGGCCGGGCGAAGCGCTCGAGGACCGCGTCGTGCGCGACCTGCCGGATCTGTTACTTCCCGGCGACGTGATGGTTTACAACGACACGAAGGTGATCCCGGCGCAGCTTTCCGGGATGCGCCGGCGCGGCGACGCGGCGGCGCAGGTCGACGCCACACTGCACATGCGCATCGCGCCCGACCGCTGGCTCGCCTTCGTCCGGCCCGGCAAGCGCGTCGCCGCCGGCGACCGCATCCGTTTCGGCCATTCAAACACGTCCTGCCTGCTCGGTGCGCTCGACGCCACGGTCGTGGAAAAGCGTGAAGGCGGCGAGGCGCTGCTCGCCTTCGACCTGTCCGGTGCGGCTCTCGACGAGGCGCTCAACGCCGTCGGCCATGTCCCGCTGCCGCCCTACATCGCCTCGAAGCGCGGCGACGACGAACGCGACCGCAGTGACTACCAGACGATCTACGCCCGCGAGGAAGGCGCGGTGGCGGCGCCGACGGCGGGCCTGCACTTCACGCCCGAGCTGATCCGCCGCCTCGACGAAAAAGGCATCGAGCGGCGCTTCGTCACGCTCCATGTCGGGGCGGGGACGTTTCTGCCGGTGAAGGCTGACGACACAAAGGACCATCGAATGCATGCCGAGAAGGGCGAGGTGTCGGCCGAGACCGCGACAGCGCTGAACGCGGCGCGGCGGCGCGGCGGCCGCATCGTCGCGGTGGGAACGACGTCGCTGCGCATCCTCGAAAGCGCGGCGGATGCCGACGGCAGCGTAAAGGCCTGGTCGGGCGAGACGTCGATCTTCATCACGCCGGGCTACTCGTTCCGCGCCGTCGACGTCTTGATGACCAACTTCCACCTGCCGCGCTCGACGCTGTTCATGCTGGTCTCGGCGTTTTCCGGGCTGGAAACGATGCACGAGGCGTACCGCCACGCCATCGCCGGCGGATACAGGTTCTACTCTTATGGCGATGCCAGCCTTCTTTTCCGCCCCGAGGGCGCGGCATGAGCGCGATAGACTTCACCTTCCGTCTCCTTGCCATCGACGGCGCCGCGCGCCGCGGCGAGATCTCCATGCCGCGCGGGGTGGTGCGCACGCCGGCCTTCATGCCGGTCGGCACCGGCGGGACGGTGAAGGCGATGTACATGGACCAGGTGCGCGCGGCCGGCGCCGACATCATTCTGGGCAACACCTACCATCTGATGCTGCGGCCCGGCGCGGAGCGCGTCGCCCGGCTCGGCGGCCTGCACGACTTCGCCCGCTGGCCGGGTCCGATCCTCACCGACAGCGGCGGCTTCCAGGTGATGTCGCTGTCGAAGCTCAGGAAGATCTCGGAACAGGGGGTGAAATTCCGCTCGCACATCGACGGCGCGCCTTACGAGCTTTCACCGGAGCGCTCGATCGAGATCCAAGGCCTGCTCGACAGCGACATCCAGATGCAGCTCGACGAGTGCGTGGCGCTGCCGGCGAAGGAGCGCGAGATCGCCCGCGCCATGGAGATGTCGCTGCGCTGGGCCGAGCGCTGTAAGGCGGCCTTCGGCGATCAGCCCGGCAAGGCGATGTTCGGCATCGTCCAGGGCGGCGACGACGCGCGGCTACGCGAGCGCTCGGCCGAGGCGCTGGCGGCGATGGAGCTGAAGGGCCACGCGGTCGGCGGGCTGGCTGTCGGCGAGCCGCAGGCGGTGATGCTCGACATGCTCGACGTGGTCTGCCCGCTGCTGCCCGCACAAAAGCCGCGCTATCTGATGGGGGTGGGCACGCCCGACGACATCCTGAAATCGGTCGCTCGCGGCATCGACATGTTCGACTGCGTCATGCCGACCCGCGCCGGCCGCCACGGGCTGGCCTACACGCGCCGCGGCAAGGTGAACCTCAGGAACGCCCGCCACGCCGAAGACCCGCGCCCGCTCGACGAGGAGAGCGACTGCCCGGCGGCGCGCGACTATTCCCGCGCCTACCTGCACCATCTGGTGAAATCCGGCGAGGCGCTCGGCGCCATGCTGCTCACCTGGAACAACATCGCCTACTACGAGAGCCTGATGGCCGACATCCGCGACGCCATCTCGGCCGGCCGCTTCGCCGACCGCGCCGCGGAGATCGCGGAAGGCTGGGCGAGGGGCGACCTGGCCGCTTTGTGATGTTTCGGCGGCTCAGGTACTCAGCGCGTTCGAGGCGCGCAGGCTGACACCGGTGATGCGCCAGACGCCGTCGGGCTGCAGTTCGAGCGTGTAGAGCGCTTCGTACTCCTTGCCGTCCGGGCCGACGACGAAGACCTGCTGGGCGATCCGGCCGGCGCCCATTTCCTCGACCTTGCCGAACACATAGCTCTGCGGGCGGCGAACGGGCGCGTAGCCGTTGGTCACCATGCCCATGAACGATTCCACCGACGGGAAGATCTGCCTGATGCCGGGCGCGGCGTAGGAATAGGCGAGCGCCCCGTCGTCGGCGAGAAACGCCCTCAACTGGCTGTCGATCGTCGATTGCGCCGCCTTGACCTCGGCCTCGCCGGCGGCGGCCGGCCACGCCTGGAGCGACAGGGCGAGGAAGATTGCGGTCATCGTTCGCATGCTCGTTCTCCCGTGAAGCGGGCGCCGGACACCCGGCTGCCAATATAACATACGGCGCAGCGCCCCGGCGGGTTTCGCGCGAAGCGGCCGTGGCGATTCCGTCCGGCAGCACGAGCCGGCCGCAGCCCGGCCTGCCGAAGGGCTCGGCAGGCTACTGCACGGACCGCGCGTCAATTGCCCATTTCCTGTGCAACGACGCGGTAGAGGCCATCGCGGCACGCAATGAAGGCGAATGCGCTTGCATTTTGCCTTTCGCAGGCCTTGAAATGGCGGTGCAGGGGAGTTCGCGCTTGGTTGCGTTCGACGAAATGAAGCCGGCCGAGGCCGGTCTGAGAAAACCGTATTCGGCCTACGATCGCTGGTTGCAGGACCAGGATCCGGCCAGGCTCACCGAAAAAATGCAGGACGCCGAGCGCGTCTTCCGCAAGACAGGCATCACGTTTGCGGTCTACGGCGAGGTCGAGGCCGCGGAGCGGTTGATCCCATTCGACATCGTGCCGCGCATCATTTCCGGTTCGGAATGGCGGCGCCTGACGCAGGGCATCGAGCAACGCGTCCAGGCGCTCAACGCCTTTCTCGACGACATCTACCACCGCCAGGAGATTCTGAAGGCCGGGCGCGTGCCGAAGGAGCTGATCGCCGGCAACGAGGCCTTTCTGCCGGAGATGATCGGCGTGAAGCCGCCGGCCGGCGTCTACACCCACATCATCGGCGTCGACATCGTACGCACCGGCGAGGACGAGTTCTACGTGCTGGAGGACAATGCGCGCACGCCGTCGGGCGTCTCCTACATGCTGGAGAACCGCGAGACGATGATGCAGCTCTTCCCGGAGCTGTTCCAGCAGGTGAAGGTAAGGCCGGTCGAGAACTATCCGCAGCTGCTGCGCCAGTCGCTCGCTGCGACGCGGCCGGAAGGCGTCAAGGGCACACCGACCATCGCAGTGCTGACGCCGGGCAGCTACAACTCGGCCTATTTCGAGCACGCCTTCCTTGCCGACCAGATGGGCGTCGAACTGGTCGAGGGCACCGATCTCAGGGTTGTCGACGGCCACGTCGCCATGCGCACGACGGAGGGATACAAGCGCATCGACGTGCTTTATCGCCGCGTCGACGACGCCTTCCTCGATCCGCTCACCTTCCGCGCGGATTCGGCACTGGGCGTCGCTGGAATCATGGATGTCTACCGGGCCGGCAACATCACCATCGCCAACGCACCGGGCACCGGCATCGCCGACGACAAGGCGATCTACTCCTACATGCCGGAGATCATCGAGTTCTACACCGGCCGCAAGGCGATGCTGGAGAACATCCGCACCTGGCGCTGCTCGGAGCCGGACAGCCTCGCCTACGTACTGGAACACCTCGGCGACCTCGTCGTCAAGGAAGTGCACGGCTCCGGCGGCTACGGCATGCTGGTTGGTCCGGCGGCATCGAAGAAGGAGCGGGAGGCGTTCGCGGCGAAGCTGAAGGCCAAACCGTCCAACTACATCGCCCAGCCGACGCTATCGCTGTCGACCTGCCCGATCCTTACCGAAAAAGGCCTGGCGCCGCGCCACGTCGATCTCCGGCCGTTCGTGCTGGTATCGGACCGCATCCAGATCGTGCCGGGGGGGCTGACCCGGGTCGCGCTGAAGGAAGGCTCGCTGGTCGTGAACTCCTCGCAGGGCGGGGGGACGAAGGATACGTGGGTGCTGGATGATTGAGGGAGCGAGGCAGTCGGCAGTCGGCAGTCGGCAGTCGGGTGAAGCCGGCCGCGACGGGCAGAAACGCTCCTATCGCGACTTGCGTGTGTGGCAGCTCGCCATTGAACCGACCGTTGCCTGCTACGAGGCGACCAAGGCCTATCCGACGTCGGAAATCCACGGGCTCACGGCGCAGATCAGGCGGTCGGCGACCTCGATCGCCGCGAACATCGCCGAAGGTTACGGGCGGGAGAACAGAGGCTCCTACCTGCAGTTCCTCAGGATCGCACAGGGATCGCTCAAGGAACTGGAAACGCACCTCATAATCTCGCAGCGGCTCGGCCTCCTCGACGTCGCTCTCGAGGAGACGCTCCTTTCGTGGAGCGAGGACGTGGGCAAGATGCTGCGGGCCCTGATCCGCAGCCTGGAGAAGGCAGCATGAAGACCGTATCCGGCTTTCGACCGTTCGACCGCCGACTGCCGACTGCCGACTGCCTCATCGGCGGAGCCGCCTGATGCTTCTCGGCCGCACCGCCAATGGCCTATACTGGATGAACCGCTACATCGAGCGCGCGGAAAACATGGCTCGGCTCGTCGACGCCGGCCTGCGCATGGCATTGACGCGCTCGCAGAATGCCGCCGAGGAGTGGACCTCCGTCGTGGTCAGCGCCGGCGTCGACGTCGCCTTTGCCAACAGGCACGACGAATACTCGGCAGCGACGGTGTCCGATTTCCTCATCCGCGACACGGCAAACCCGTCGAGCGCGATGTCGTCCATGGAAACGGCACGGATGAACGCGCGCATGGTGCGCACGGCGCTGACGCGCGAGACCTGGGAGTCGATCAACGAGGCCTGGATGTCGCTGAAGCGCACGCTAGCCAAGCCGATCGACGCGCGCGACCTGCCGGCCGTGCTCGACACGATCAAGCGCGAGACCGCACTCATCCGCGGCGCCTTCTACGGTACCATGCTGAGGAACGAGATCTTCGACTTTGCCCAGATCGGCACCTATGTCGAGCGCGCCGACAACACGGCGCGCATCCTCGACGTGAAGTATTACGTGCTGCTGCCCTCGATCTCGTGGGTCGGCTCCTCGCTCGACAACTACCAGTGGGAATCGATCCTGCGCTCGGTCGCCGCGCACCGCTCCTACCGCTGGGTGTACGACGCGGAGTACAAGCCGACCAACATCGCGGACTATCTGATTCTCAATCCGCGCATGCCGCGCTCGCTGACCTTCTGCTACCGCTTCATCGTCGAGCATCTCGGCTTCCGCGCCGCGGAGTACGGCCAGCGGCTGCCCTGCCACGACTTGGCGGAGGACATGCTGGCGAAGTTGCGGGCGGGATCGATCAAGGACATCTTCGATACCGGCTTGCACGAATTCCTCGACGCCTTCATCGCCAGCAACCACCGGTTCGGCGAGCAGATCGCCAAAGACTACAGATTCTACTGAGCCGGGGATCGGATGCGCCTCAGGATCAAGCACAGAACCGAATACAGCTATGATGTCCCGATCCGCTACGCACTGCAGCGCTTGCGGCTGGTGCCGCTGTCGGGTCCGACGCAGAAGGTCCTGAACTGGGCGCTGGCGATCGAAGGCGCGCGCGAGGAACTCCGTTTCGTCGACCATTTCGGCAACGACACGCGCCTGCTCAGTGTCGAGGGCGATCCGCACGCGATCTCGATCGAGGCGAGCGGCGAGGTCCAGACGGTCGACAAGGCGGGAATGATAGGCGTGCATCGCGGATTCGCCCCGCTCTGGCTGTTCTGCGCCGAGACGCCGCTGACCGCCGCGGGCGAGGGGATCGTCTCGCTTTCCGCCGAAATCGGCGCGGCAGGCGGAGACCTCGACAAACTCCACAGGCTGATGGCGGGGATCGGCGAACGCGTTTCCTACACGCCGGGCGCGACCCATCCCGGGACAGCGGCCGAAGCGGCGCTAGCCCAGGGCGCGGGCGTGTGCCAGGACCATGCCCATATCTTCATCTCGGCGGCTCGGCGCATCGGCTTCCCCGCACGCTATGTCAGCGGCTACCTGATGATGGAAGGGGTCGGCGAGCAGGCGGCGAGCCATGCCTGGGCAGAAGCCCATGTCGAAAACCTCGGCTGGGTCGCGTTCGATCCGGCCAACGGCATCTCGCCGGACGCCCGCTACGTCCGCCTCGCCACCGGGCGCGACTATCGCGACGCCATGCCGGTGTCGGGCATTTTGTTGGGGCAGGCGGAAGAACAGCTTGCGGTTCGTATCACCGTGGAGCAGTAAACCTGCTCAATCTCGGGTGAATCAGCAGAACGGCAGCCCATGACCTATTGTGTCGGCCTGAAGATCGATCGCGGCCTCGTGTTCATGTCGGACACGCGCACGAATGCAGGGATCGACTCGATCTCGACCTTCCGCAAGATGCACATCTGGGAAGAGCCGGGCGAGCGCGTCATCGTGCTCTTGTCGGCCGGCAACCTGGCGACGACGCAGGCGGTGATCAGCCTGCTCGACGAACGCTCGAAGGCGGTTTCGGAACGCTCGCCCACGCTCCTCGAAACCCCGTCGATGTACCAGACGGCGCGGCTCGTCGGGAACACGGTTCGTGAGGTGATCGCCAATTCCGCCCCCGAAGGACAGAAGGCCGAGACCTATTTCAACGCCTCCTTCGTCCTCGGCGGGCAGATCCGCGGCACCGAGCCGCGGTTGTTCATGATCTACCCTGAGGGCAACTTCATCGAGGCCGGCGACGACACGCCCTTCTTCCAGATCGGCGAGACGAAATACGGCAAGCCGATCCTCATTCGCGCCTACGACCGCCAGATGACGTTCGCCGAAACCGTGAAGCTGCTCCTGGTGTCATTCGA
This sequence comes from Rhizobiaceae bacterium, assembly GCA_905339215.1. Classification (GTDB taxonomy): domain Bacteria; phylum Pseudomonadota; class Alphaproteobacteria; order Rhizobiales; family Rhizobiaceae; genus DUSC01. The sequence continues at coordinate 57,750 of CAJPFN010000050.1, read as the reverse complement.
TTCGACGCTGAAGTCGAACCTGTCGGTCGGTCTGCCGCTCGACCTGATGTTCTACGAAAAGGACACGTTCAAGGTCGGCGTCAAGCGGCGCTTCACCCAGGACGATCCCTATTATCGCACGATCTCCGACGGTTGGTCGAACGCGCTCAAATCCGCTTTTTCCAGCCTTCCGGAGTATCCGGAAGGGTGATTGGAAGCCGACGACACCCTGATTCGCGCGGTTCCTGCTAAGTCTATGCGGGGGCAGGCATTTTCCGGAAGCAGGAGATTTTCATGGCCGACGACTTCCGCGGGTGGTCGCTGAAAGCGGCGGAATGGGGTGCCGACTACCGCGCTTCGCTGCGCGAGCGTCCGGTGAGGGCACGGACGCAGCCCGGCGAAATCGCAGCGACAATCGCGCAGTCGCCGCCCGAGCATCCCGAGCCGATGGAAAAGATCTTCGCCGACTTCGAGGACAAGATCGTCCCGGGCATGACGCATTGGCAGCATCCGCGCTTCTTCGCCTACTTCCCGGCAAACGCAGCACCCGTCTCGGTCGTCGCCGAATACCTCGTCAGCGCCATGGCCGCGCAGTGCATGCTGTGGCAGACCTCGCCGGCGGCCACAGAACTGGAAACCGTGGTGCTCGACTGGCTGCGCCAGGCACTCGGCCTGCCTGCCGGCCTTTCGGGGGTGATCCAGGATTCGGCGTCTTCCGCGACGCTCGCCGCCGTGCTCGTCATGCGCGAGCGTGCGCTGGAATGGCAAGGCAACAGAAAAGGGCTCGGCGCCTTCCCGGCGATCCGCGTCTACTCGTCCGACCAGGTCCATACCTCGGTCGACCGCGCCATATGGGTCGCCGGCATCGGCGCGGAGAACCTCGTTCGAATCCCGACGCAGGGTCCGCTTCGCGCCATGGATCCGGCGGCACTCGAACGCGCCATCGAGGCCGACAGGGCGGCCGGCCTGCTGCCGGCCGGCATCGTCGCCTGCGTCGGCGGCACCAGCGTCGGCGCGACCGACGACATCGATGCTGTGTCGGCGATCGCCCGCCGCCACGGGATCTATCTGCACGTCGACGCCGCCTGGGCCGGATCCGCGATGATCTGCCCGGAGTTTCGCCACTACTGGAAAGGCGTCGAACACGCCGATTCGATCGTGTTCAATCCGCACAAGTGGCTCGGCGCGCAGTTCGACTGCTCGGTCCAGTTCGTCTGCGACCCCGACAGCCTGGTGCGCACGCTGGCGATCCAGCCGGACTACCTTAAGACCCATGGCAAGGACGGCATCATCAACTATTCGGAATGGTCGGTGCCGCTCGGCCGCCGCTTCCGCGCGCTGAAACTGTGGTTCCTGTTGAGGGCGCACGGGCTGGAGGGCCTGCGCGCCATGATCCGCAACCACGTCTCCTGGAGCGAGGGGCTTGCCGCGCGGCTGGCCGCCGCACCCGGCTTCGAGATCGTCACGGCGCCGATGCTGTCGCTGTTCTCGTTCCTCCACCGGCCGGGCGACCCGTCGGCGGACGTCGACGCGCACAACCTGGCACTGGTCGCCGCGATCAACGACGACGGGCGCATCTATCTGACCCAGACTCGCGTCGACGGCCGCGTCGCGATCCGCTTCCAGGCCGGGCAGTTCGAATCGACGGCCGACGACGTCGACGTCGCGTTTGCGGCGATCACCGAACTGGCTTTGGCCTCCGCCTAGCGCGATCGCCTGCCTGCGCCGTGCGCACCGCCTGCACAATCGATTGACACGCACCGACTTTCGTTTTCGTATGGCCGAAAAACGAAACCGGAGGATACGCCGATTTACCTCTCGCCGCGCCATGCCGAGATCGTCGAGATCGCCAAGACAAAGGGGCGCGTTCTCGTCGACGACCTCGCTACGCATTTCAACGTCACGCCGCAGACCATCCGCAAGGATTTGAACGACCTCTGCGACCAGCGCCTGCTGACGCGAATTCACGGCGGCGCGCTGTTCCCGTCGGGCATCGAGAACGTCGAGTACGAGGCGCGGCGCAAGATCGCCGCCGAGGAAAAGGAAGCGATCGGACGCGCCGCCGCGGCGCTGATCCCCGACAACGCTTCGCTGTTCATCAACATCGGCACGACGACAGAGGCCGTATCCAAGGCGCTGCTCGACCACAGCGGCCTGATGGTGATCACCAACAACATTAACGTTGCCAACCGCATGCGCGTTTTCCCGTCGATCGAGGTGGTGATTGCCGGCGGCGTCGTGCGCGGCTCCGACGGCGGCGTCGTCGGCGAGGCGGCGGTCGATTTCATCAAGCAGTTCAAGGTCGACTATGCAGTGATCGGCGCCTCGGCGATCGATCACGACGGCGCGGTGCTGGACTACGACTTCCGCGAGGTGAAGGTCGCCCAGGCGATCATCGCCAATGCGCGCCACGTCATCCTGGTCTCCGACTCGACCAAGTTCGAGCGGACGGCACCAGTGCGCATCGCACACCTTTCGCAGGTCGACACGTTCATCACCGACCGTTGCGCCATCCCGTCGATCCGCAAGATCTGCGAGGAAGCGGAGGTCAATCTCATCGAGGCCGCACCGTAGAGTTCGGGATCTGGCCGCAGGGGCCGATCGCAGGCCGGCGGTCTGGATTCGTAGCATTTCGTTTGATATTCATTCGGCGCGCGAATTAGTTCGGATGGGCGCGATGGCGGCGCTCGCGACGCGGGGAGCCGCGGCGATCCGGACACGGCGCGGCGCCGGGAGGAGGAACCAGGTGAGCGGACACATCCTTGCCATCGACCAGGGCACGACGTCGAGCCGTGCGCTGGTCTTCGACGCCGGCATGCGCGTCGTGGGCGTCGGACAGAAGGAATTCCGGCAGCACTACCCGCAGTCCGGATGGGTCGAGCACGACCCGGAGGACATCTGGAAGAGCGTCGTCGCGACGGCGGAGACGGCGCTCGCCAAGGCGGGGATCGCCGCCTCCGGTCTGACCGGGATCGGCATCACCAACCAGCGCGAGACGGTAGTTGTGTGGGACAAGGCCACCGGCGCGCCGATCCACAACGCCATCGTCTGGCAGGACCGGCGCACGGCCCCGCTGTGCCAGCGGCTCAGGAAGCAGGGGCACGAGAAGACCTTCACGAAGAAGACCGGGCTGCTGCTGGATCCCTATTTTTCCGGCACAAAGATCGCCTGGCTTCTCGACAAGGTCCCAGGCGCGCGGCGGCGGGCGGAAGCGGGCGAACTGCTCGCCGGCACGATCGACAGTTTTCTCCTATGGCGGCTGACCGGGGGCAGGGTGCATGCGACGGACGCGACCAACGCATCGCGCACGTTGCTCTTCAACATCGTCACGCAGGACTGGGACGACGAGCTTTTACGAATCCTGCGCGTGCCGCGCAGCATGTTGCCGCAGGTCCGCGATTGCGCGGCGGACTTCGGCGCGACCGATCCGGCTATCCTCGGCGCCGCCGTGCCCATCCTCGGCATGGCCGGCGACCAGCAGGCCGCCACGATCGGCCAGGCCTGCTTCCGGCCGGGCATGGTCAAGTCGACTTACGGCACCGGTTGCTTTGCCGTGCTCAACACCGGCGCCGACATGGTCCGCTCGAAGAGCCGGCTGCTGACGACGATCGCTTACCGCCTGGACGGGAAGGTCACCTACGCGCTGGAAGGCTCGATCTTCATCGCCGGGGCGGCGGTGCAATGGTTGCGCGACGGGATCAAAGTGATCGGCAAGGCCGAGCAGAGCGGCGAACTGGCAGCGAAGGCGGACGACACCCAATCCGTCTACCTCGTGCCGGCCTTTGTCGGGCTTGGCGCACCCCATTGGGATGCCGAAGCGCGCGGCGCGATCTTCGGGCTGACCCGCAATTCCGGGCCGGCCGAGTTCGCCCGCGCGGCGCTGGAATCGGTCGCCTACCAGACCTACGACCTGCTCGAGGCGATGAAGAAGGACTGGAAGGGCGGTGCGTCGGATACTGTGCTGCGCGTCGACGGCGGCATGGTCGCCTCGGACTGGACGATGCAACGCCTCGCCGACATCATCGATGCTCCGGTCGACCGGCCGACAATCCTGGAAACGACAGCGCTGGGCGCGGCGTGGCTGGCGGGATCGAGGGCCGGGCTCTGGCCGGACATGGACAGGTTTTCGCAATCCTGGTCCCTCGACCGCAGGTTTGAGCCGACGATGGCGGAAGCCGACCGCCGGCGAAAGATCCGCGGCTGGAAGGATGCCGTTCGGCGCACGCTAAGCGACTGACCGTGTTCCGGCGTGGCCGCCGGGAGCCGGCGCGCGGCTCCCGGCACTGGCGTCAGCTATAGGGCGAGTAGCACTGGCGCCGCGGCCCGTTGTAGGGCTGGAACGTGTTGTCCCAGTCGCGATAGGAGCGGTAGCGGTCGTAGCACCAGCGGACATGCGCGCTGTCGCCACGCACCACGTGTCCCTGATTGACCGAGCCGGTGATGATCGCACCGGCGATGAAGGCTGCTGCCGGAAACCACCAGCCATTGTACTCGCGGTAGCCCGGACGGTGGTGGCGAAAACCGCGATGGCCGTTGAAGTAGTAGTTGTCGCCGCGCCGGTGGAAATCGCGCCGGCGATCGTCGCGGCGGTCTCGGCGCCATTCGCGGCGGTCGCGGCGCCAGTCCGACTGGGCGACACGCTCACCGGAATCGGGCTGAACCGTCTCGGGATGGACCATCGGATTCGGGTCCATCTGAACGCGGACGACGTTTCCGTCGAAGGTCTCGGCCGAGAGCGGACCCGCGGCGAGGGGGGCGGCCGCACCGAAGACGAGGCTGGCGGAAAGGGTGGTTGCGCATAGAGTCGAAAGGGTTTTTCGCATTGGAGGCGTCCTCTTGCTGTGGATGTCCCGTGCGGGGGCAACGACCTCCGGTCGCGAAGGTTCCCGGAAAATCCGTCGAGCGGACAAAGGCTTCGCCGCCCTCCGCCGGCGTGTCCGACCGGCGAGACCGGCGTGGCGGCGGCGCCGCAGGCCCCTTTTTCGGTTGACCGCCGAAACCAGTCTCCCTATGGTCCCGCGCATTTTCCGGGGTTTCGTGCCCACGGGGAGCGCATAGCTCAGCCGGTAGAGCAACTGACTTTTAATCAGTAGGTCCTGGGTTCGAGTCCCAGTGCGCTCACCATAAAAAATTCAGTGAATTCAATGATTTAACGAACATATACCGTTTGGTCTTCAACGGCTGGTCAAGCCCGCACGATCCCGCGACCCTGCCGGATCCAGTCGTCGAGCAATTCCGTGATCTCGTGGATCCGGTTTCGCATCGTTGCCTCGAACGCCTCGCCGTCATCGACGTGGCCGAGAACGCTGGTGTCGAGCCATGCCAGGGCCGCATCGTTCAGCCTGATGCTGAAACGCACCATAGATGAAGACGTATCGCTAGAATGGTTAATATCTGTCAGTACTATAGTCGTCTGCATATCCACCTCCAAGTCTGAGGCGAGCTATCACTTTGTTTAGTATCAATGGATTGACGCAGGTCAATTTTCAGAAAGGCGACACGACGTGGTTAATACGCGGGGTCACGGTCGAAATATAGTGAACTGAACAATTCTACTTAATACTCGGCCGTTGGACATGCGATCGCCGGTGCGGTCCGCAGCGGCGCGGCGGTATGCCACGCGATGGTGATTTGGCCGTCGCGCCAGCGGCGTCTATATGCTCGCCGGGATAGAACCGGCGGGCAAAGCCGGGAACGAACGACGAGGCGACGGGAAAGAATGGCGATCGATGTCGGCTACGTGACGGCCGTCGGCGCGGGCGCGCTGTCGTTTCTGTCGCCCTGCGTGCTGCCGCTGGTACCGCCCTATCTCTGCTACATGGCGGGCGTGACGGTCGACGACTTCCGCGCCGAGGAGGACGCCGGGGAGAAGCCGCATCTGCGCGCGGCCCTCGTCGGCGCCTCGGTCGCCTTCGTGCTCGGCTTCTCGACCGTCTTCGTCGCGCTTGGGGCCGGTGCTTCGACCATCGGCGGGCTGCTGCGCGCCTGGCAGGAGCCGCTCGGCATCGCCGCGGGTATCGTCATCATCGCCATGGGGCTGAATTTCCTCGGGGTGCTGCGCATTCCGATTCTCGCGCGCGAGGCGCGCTTCCAGAGTCAGGGCAAGCCCGCGAACATGGTCGCCGCCTATGTCATGGGGCTGGCCTTTGCCTTCGGCTGGACGCCGTGCATCGGGCCGGTGCTCGGGCCGATCCTGACGCTGGCCGGCGGGCGCGAGACGGTGGGCGAAGGGGCGCTGCTGCTCGCCGCCTATTCGCTCGGCCTCGGCCTACCCTTCCTCGTCGCGGCCCTGTTTTCCGGCGCCTTCATGCGCTTCCTAGCGAAATTCCGCGTCCATCTCGGCCGCGTCGAAAAAGTGATCGGTGCGCTGCTGGTCGCCGCCGGCCTACTCTTCGTCACCGGCAGCATGACGCGCTTCTCCTACTGGCTGCTGGAGTGGTTCCCGGCGCTGGGGCGGTTGGGGTAGCGGGGCGTCCTTCGCCACCGGAACAGCGCCGCCGGGGCCGTCGCCAGCGCGACGCCGCCCATGACCAGCGCGATGCCGGCGGCGTGGAAGGCGTGGAAGGTCTCGCCGAGGAAGGCGACGGCGAGGAAAACGCCGTAGGGCGGCAAGAGGTACATGAAAACGCCGGCCGCCGAGGGTCCCAGGCGGCGCACGCCGTACTGGAAGCCGGAGAAGGCGAGCAGCGAGGAGAAGACGACGATGCCGGCGATGCCGCCCCAGGCCGAGGCCGTGCGCGGCATCGGCGCGCCGTGGAGGAACTCGGCCGCGGCGAAGGGCAGGAGCGTGACCGCGCCGGCGGCGGCGACGGCCGAGAACAGCGCAAGGTTGGACAGGGCCGCCAGCCGCGGCGAGCGGTAGAGGATCGAATAGACCGCCCAGGCGATCGCCGTGCCGAGGAAGATCAGGTCGCCGACGTTGACGTCGAGGGTGAGCAGCGCGTCGAGCTCGCCCCTGAGCACGATCACGGCGACGCCGACGAAGGCGACGGCCGAGCCGATCGCCTCGCGGCGGCCGATGCGGCGGCCGCGGAACGTCGCCTCGATGAGCAGGATGATGACGGGGGAGGTGGTGTAGATCAGCGTGCCGTTGGTCGCTGTCGTCATGTCGAGCGCGAGATAGACCAGCGCGCCGCAGATCCACATGCCGAGGAAGCCGAGCAGGACGACGAGGGCGCCGCTGGAGCGCAGCACAGCGGCCGCCGCGACGCGTTCGCGCAGCAGGAAGGGCGACAGCGCGACCGCCACCGACGCCCAGCGCAGGAAGGCGAGCGTGAACGGCGCCACCTCGTCGACCACGAATCGGCCGAAGATCAGGTTGGTCGAGAAGAACAGCGGCGTGACCAGCATGACCAGGACGGCCATGCCGGCCCGGCCTTTCGAGCGGTCGTCCAACGAGACGCATCCCTTGCCGGAGGAGACCGCATTGGAGCGGACCGCCGGGGGTGATACAGCTATCGCGATTCACGATCAACCTGCCCGCAGAGACCAATTCATGAACGAACGCAGCTGTCTTTCGATCATCCTCGCCGCCGGCGAAGGCACGCGCATGAAGAGCGCGACGCCGAAGGTGCTGCATCGCATTGCCGGGCTACCGATGGTGGCTCACGTGACGCGAGCGGCCGCGGCGGCGGGTGCGGGCGACCTTGCGCTGGTCGTCGGGCGCGGCGGCGAAACGGTGGCGGCGGCGGTGAAGACGTTCGCCCCGGCGGAAACATTCGTGCAGGCGGAGCGGCTGGGGACGGCGCATGCGGTGCTCGCCGCGCGCGACGCGATAGAACGCGGCTACGACGATCTCCTCGTGCTGTTCGGCGACACGCCGCTGATCGAGGCCGACACGCTCATCCAGGCGCGCAGGAAGCTCGCCGAGGGCGCGGCGGTCGCCGTCATCGGCTTCCATACCGACCAGCCGACCGGTTACGGCCGGCTGATCGAGAAGAACGGCGAACTGACCGCCATCCGCGAGGAGAAAGACTGCACGCCGGACATGAAGGCGATCACCTTCTGCAACGCCGGGCTGATGGCGATCTCGGGTCACCATGCGCTGGCGCTACTCGGCAAGGTCGGCAATGCCAACGCCAATGGCGAGTACTACCTCACCGACATCGTCGCGATTGCCCGCAGCGAAGGCCTGTCGGTGGTGGCGATCGAGGCGCCGTTCGACAGCGTGCTCGGCATCAACAACCGCGCCGAGCTGGCCGCCGGCGAGGCGATATGGCAACGCCGCACCCGGCGCAGGATGATGCTTGACGGGGTGACGCTTGTCTCGCCCGATACCGTGCATTTCTGCCACGACACCGAGATCGGCGCCGACACGATCGTCGAGCCGAACGTCGTCTTCGGCCCGGGCGTGAAGATCGCCGGAAACGCCACGATCCGCGCCTTCTCGCACATCGAGGGCGCGACGGTGGCGGCCAGCGCCGAGGTCGGCCCGTTCGCCCGCCTGCGGCCGGGCGCCGACCTGCGCGAAAAGGCTAAGGTGGGCAATTTCTGCGAGGTGAAGAAAGCGGTGATCGACACGGGTGCCAAGGTCAATCACCTGACCTATATCGGCGACGCGGTGATCGGCGCCAAGGCCAACATCGGCGCCGGAACGATCACCTGCAACTACGACGGGTACAACAAGTTCCTGACCGAGATCGGCGCCGGCGCCTTCATCGGCTCGAACTCCGCACTCGTGGCGCCGGTGAAGATCGGGCAGGGGGCCTATGTCGCCTCGGGCAGCGTCATCACCGAGGAAGTGCCCGACGACGCGCTGGCCTTCGGCCGGGCCAGGCAGAAGACGCTGCCGGGGCGTGGGCGCCAGCTGCGCGAACGCCAGGCGTCGGCCGCGGCGGCCGCCGGAAAATCCTCGCATTCCGAGTAACGGGATTTCAAGGCGTTGCCGTCATGATGCGGCTCGCGGTCCAGACCGCGCCTGCCTGACATACGCCGCAACCATATGTGACTTCCGCGGCGGCGGGCGGCATCCTACATCACGCCTGCAACCGAGGCGGAATCGGGGGAAGACGGCATGTGCGGCATTGTCGGTATCGTCGGAACGGAGCCGGTGGCGCCGCTCCTCGTCGAGGCGCTGAAGCGCCTCGAATATCGCGGCTACGATTCGGCGGGCATCGCCACGATCGAGCACGGCGACCTCGCCCGGCGGCGCGCCGAGGGCAAGCTGATCAATCTCGAGCGCCGGCTGAGGGCCGAACCGCTCGACGGCACGATCGGCATCGGCCACACGCGCTGGGCCACCCATGGCGTGCCCAACGAGGCGAACGCTCATCCGCACTTCTCCAAGGACGTCGCCATCGTCCACAACGGCATCATCGAGAATTTCGCCGAGCTGCGCGACGAACTGGTGCGCGACGGCTACCAATTCACCTCGCAGACCGATACCGAGGTCGTCGCGCATCTCGTCTCGCGCGAGCTGAAGCGCGGACGCCGCCCCGTCGACGCCGCGTTCAACGCGCTGAAGCGCCTGGAGGGTGCGTTTGCCCTCGCCATCATGTTCCGCGGCGACGAGGACCTGATCGTGGGCGCCCGCAACGGCCCGCCGCTCGCCATCGGTCACGGCGACGGGGAAATGTATCTCGGCTCGGACGCCATCGCATTGGCGCCGTTCACGAAATCGATCACCTATCTCGAGGACGGCGATTGGTGCGTCGTGCGCCGCAACCAAGCGCAGATCTACGACATGAGCGGTAATCCGGTCGAGCGGCCGCGCCAGCAGTCCGTCGGCACCAGCTTCCTGGTCGACAAGGGCAACCATCGCCACTTCATGGAGAAGGAGATCCACGAGCAGCCAGAGGTCATCTCCCATACGCTGGCGCATTATGTCGACTTCACCGAGCAGGCGACGCGTGTGCTCGACCTGCCCTTCGACTTCGCCCGCCTCGACCGCCTGGCGATCTCGGCCTGCGGCACGGCCTACCTTGCCGGACTGGTCGGCAAGTACCTGTTCGAGCGCTACGCGCGGCTGCCCGTCGACATCGACATCGCCTCGGAGTTCCGCTACCGCGAGATGCCGCTGACGAAGGACACGGCGGCGATGTTCGTTTCGCAATCCGGCGAGACGGCCGACACGCTGGCGTCGCTGCGCTACTGCCGCAAGGAGGGCGTGCCGATCGGCGCCATCGTCAACGTGCGCGAATCGACGATCGCCCGCGAATCCGACGTGACCTTTCCGACGCTCGCCGGTCCCGAAATCGGCGTCGCCTCGACGAAGGCCTTCACCTGCCAGCTTTCCGTGCTCGCCGCACTGGCGGTGCGCGCCGGCGTCGCCCGCGGCAAGATCTCCGCCGACGAGGAGAAGATGCTGGTGCGCCAGCTTTCGGAAGCGCCGCGCTTCGCCAGCCAGGTGCTGAAGCTCGACGAGCAGATCGAGAAGGTGGCGCGCGAACTCTCCAAGGTCCAGCACGTCCTCTATCTCGGCCGAGGCACCAGCTATCCCTTGGCCATGGAAGGCGCGCTGAAGCTCAAGGAGATCTCCTACATCCATGCCGAAGGCTATGCGGCGGGCGAACTGAAGCACGGACCGATCGCGCTGATCGACGAGACGATGCCGGTCATCGTCATCGCGCCCCACGACCGGGTGTTCGACAAGACCATGTCCAACATGCAGGAGGTCGCCGCGCGCGGCGGCCGCATCATCCTGATCACGGACGAGGCGGGCGCGGCGCGCTGCTCTGTGGCGACGATGGAGACGATCGTGCTGCCGGACGTCCCCGAAATCATCGCACCGATGATCTTCGCCCTGCCGATCCAGCTGCTTGCCTACTACACCGCAGTCTTCATGGGCACCGACGTCGACCAGCCGCGCAATCTCGCCAAGTCCGTGACCGTGGAATAGATGTCGGGCGAATAGGGGCTTCGCGCGCGCTGATTTTGCCGTATGAATCGGCGCGGCGCACATCCCGTTGCGTCGCGCGAAGGCGGCAGGAATCCGATGTCCGACTCCCACAAGACGTCCGGCATGACGCGTCTGCGGAACTATTTCCTCACCGGCTTCATCGTCTGTGCGCCGCTCGCCATCACGCTCTACATCGCTTGGTCGTTCATCGGCTGGGTCGATTCGTGGGTAAAACCCTACATTCCGGCGCGCTACAATCCCGACACCTACCTGCCGTTTCCGGTGCCGGGCTTCGGCCTGATCGTCGCCCTGTTCTTGATCACGCTGATCGGCTTCCTGGCCGCCAACTTCATCGGCCGCGCCATCGTCTCTCAGGGCGAATACCTGCTGGGCCGGATGCCGCTGGTCAGAAGTCTCTACGGCGGCCTGAAGCAGATCTTCGAGACGGTTCTGTCGAACAAGGCAGACATGTTCAACAAGGTCGCGGTCATCGAATACCCACGCCGCGGAGTCTGGGCGATCGTCTTCATAGCGAGCGAGAAGAAGAACGAGATCAACGAGCGGCTGGACGGAAAAGCCGACGATCCGATCGCCGTCTTCATGCCGTCGACACCCAATCCAACGACCGGGTTCCTGATGTACGTGCCCCGCGCGGACGTCGTCGAGCTGTCGATGAGCGTCGAGGACGCGGCGAAGCTGGTCATCTCGGCCGGGCTGGTTGCGCCCGAACGCGCCGACGAGGCCGAGGAGGCCAACGGCATGGCAACGACCGTTCAGCCGGCGCGCAGGAGCCGCACCGCCTCGTCCCTGCCGAAGAGATAGAGCAGCACACGAACGGCCGCACCACGCGGCGAGACGAGGTCCGGATCCCGCGCCAGTAGAAGCCGGGCGTCGTCGCGCGCGGTCTCCAGCAGGTCGCCATGGTGCTCAATGCGCGCCACCTGAAAACCCGGCGTACCCGACTGCCTGGTGCCGAGCAGCTCGCCCTCGCCGCGCAGCCTCAGGTCTTCCTCGGAGATGACGAAGCCGTCCTCGGTCTCGCGCATTACTGAAAGACGGCGCTTCGCCGTCTCGCCGAGCGGACCCTTGTAGAGCAGAACGCAAGTGGACGGCCGGTCGCCGCGGCCGACGCGACCGCGCAATTGGTGAAGCTGCGCCAAGCCGAAGCGCTCGGCGTGTTCGATGACGATGATCGTGGCGTCGGGGACATCGACGCCGACTTCGATGACGGTGGTGGCAACAAGGATCTGCGTGTCACCGTCCTTGAAGCGGCGCATCGCCTCGTCCTTATCCGGACCTTTCATGCGGCCATGAACGAGGCCAACCGAGCTTCCGAACACGGATTTCAGCGACGCATGCCGCTCTTCGGCGGCGGTCAGGTCGGTTTCCTCGGATTCCTCGACGAGCGGGCAGATCCAGTAGACCTTCTGGCCTTCGCCGACGGCGTCGCGAACGCGCCCGATGAGCTCGTCCAGTCGCTCATGGGGCAAGGTTACCGTACGGATGGGCCGGCGGCCGGCCGGCTTCTCGGTGAGACGGGAGACGTCCATGTCGCCGAAGGCGGTCAGCACCAGCGTGCGCGGGATCGGCGTCGCCGTCATGACCAGCATATGCGGTGCGTCGCCCTTCGCCGTGATAGCCAGCCGCTGGTGCACGCCGAAGCGGTGCTGCTCGTCGACGATCGCTAGCGCGAGGTCGCGGTAGTTCACCGGTTCCTGGAAAAGCGCGTGCGTGCCGATGACGATGTCGATCGAACCGTCGGCGAGGTCGGCGAGGATTTCGGCGCGCTCGCGGCCCTTTTCTCGGCCGGTGAGGATCGCAGTACGCAGGCCGGCCCCCGCCGCGAGCGGCGCGATGGTCGCGAGGTGCTGGCGGGCGAGGATTTCGGTCGGCGCCATCAGCGCGGCCTGGCCGCCCGCTTCGGCGGCCCGCGCCATGGCGAGCAGCGCAACAATCGTCTTGCCCGAGCCGACGTCGCCCTGGAGGAGGCGCAGCATGCGTTCCGGCCGCCCGAGATCGGCCTCGATCTCTCGCAGCGCCGTCTCCTGCGCGTTGGTCAGCGAATAGGGCAGCGCCGCCCGGATCGCCGCCGCGACGCGGCCGTCGCCGGCGAGCGCGCGGCCGGCGATGCGGCGCACCCGGCTGCGCACCAGCGCCAGCGAAAGCTGGCCGGCGAGCAGTTCGTCAAAAGCGAGCCGGCGCCATGCAGCGGCGTCGGGCGAAACGTCGAGCGGATCGGCAGGATTGTGCAGGCGCGACAGCGCCTCGGCGAAGGCAGGGAAGCTGTACCGGCGGGAAACGTCCGGATCGAGCCATTCGGTCAAGGTGGGCATCCTCGCCATCGCCTGGGCGATGGCGCGGCGCAAGACCTTCGCCGACAGGCCGGCGGTGAGCGGATAGACCGGTTCGACCAGCGGCAGCGAAGCGGCGGCCTCGATGCCGGCGATGTGGTCGGGATGGACCATGGTCGGGCGGCCGTTGAACCATTCCATGCGGCCGCTGACGACCACCTGCGCGCCCTCTGGCATCTGGTTCTGGAGCCAGGTTGCGTGGGCGTGGAAGAAGGTCAGCGCGATCTCGCCGGTGTCGTCGTGGGCGAAGACGCGATAGGGAACCGACCTGTTTCCGCGCGGCGGCGGCTGGTGGCGATCGATGCGGACGTCCAGCGTGACGATGGCGCCTTCCGCGGCGAAGGCGATCCCCGGCCGGTTTCGGCGGTCGATGATCGAATGCGGGAGCAGGAACAGGAGATCGCCCGCGCGTGCGTGGCGCTCGCCGAGGTCGGCGGGCACGATCTTTTCGATCAGGGACGCCACCTTCGGCCCGACCCCGTCGAGCGAGGTGAGCGGAACGAACAGCGGATCGAGCGAGGCCGGGCGCATTCCGCGATGGTAGGAGAACTTCGCGCGCGCACAAGGCTGACACCGGCCGCTGTCCACGCTATATGCGCCGCACTGCACCATACGCCGCCGGCGGCGGGGATCGAGAATGACCGGAACCACACGATCGAGCGAGGGACTGGATACGCGGCGGCGCAAGCTCCTGTTCCGCTCCTGGCACCGCGGCATGCGCGAAATGGACCTGATCCTCGGCTCGTTCGCCGATGCCGAGATCACCGCGCTCACCGACGCGGAACTCGACGACTACGAGCGCCTCCTCGACGTCGCCGACACGGTCCTGCTGCCCTGGCTGACCGGCGAACAACCGGCGCCTGACGACGCCATGATCGGCCGGATCATGGCTTTCCGCCGTTCCGTGACGTTCTGAGATGTCGAAGCTTCTGCCGAAGATAGGCCTGCGACCGGACCGCGCCGGACCGGCGATCGTCGACGGCGTCGCTGACGGGTATGAGGCATTCGCGCTTGCCGCACTGTCCACCGAGATCGCTGCCGACGCGCCGCTCGTCTTCGTCGCTCGCGACGGCCAGCGCCTACCGGCCATCGCCGATGCGCTCGCCTTCGCCGCGCCCGGATTGCCGGTGCTGGAACTGCCGGCCTGGGACTGCCTGCCCTACGACCGCGTGTCGCCGGGCAGCGACGCGGCCGCGCGGCGCCTCGACGGGCTGTCAGGCATCGCCGCGCTGGCGAAGAAGCCGCACCGGGCGGTGATCCTCACCTCCGCCAACGCCGTGCTACAGCGCGTTCCCCCAGCCGGGATTATCGAGGCGCAGGGATTCAGGGCGCGGCCCGGTAACCAGGTCGACATGAAGGCGCTGATCTCGCGGCTGGAGACGTCCGGCTTCGAGCGCGTGCCGACCGTGCGCGACGTCGGCGAGTTCGCGGTGCGCGGCGGCATCCTCGACCTCTATGCGCCCGGCGCTGCCGAGGCGGTGCGCCTCGACTTCTTCGGCGATACGCTGGAATCGATCCGCGCCTTCGACGTCGCCACGCAGCGCACGACCGGGCAGCGCACCGTCGTCGAATTGCAGGCAATGAGCGAGGTGGCGCTGTCGCCGGAGACGATCAGCCGGTTTCGACGCAACTACATCGAGGCGTTCGGCGCGCCCGCGCGCGACGATGCGCTCTATGCGGCGATCAGCGAGGGCCGCCGCTTCGCCGGCATGGAGCACTGGCTGCCGTTCTTCTACGAAAGGCTGTCGACGGTATTCGAGTACCTGCCGGACGCGCCGGTCGTCTTCGACCATCTCGCCCGCGAGGCGATCAGCGAGCGGCATGCGCTGATCCTCGACCACTACGATGCGCGCCGAAGACAGGCGGACGGCGCACTGAAGGACGCCGTACCCTACAAGCCAGTCCCGCCGGCGTCGCTGGCGCTCAGCCCCGACGAGGTCGCGACCGCTGTCGCCGGCCGGATCTCGGTCGAACTGACGCCGTTCGCCGCGCCGGAGACGACGACCGTCCGCATCCTGCATGCCGGCGCGCGAGCGGGAAAGAGGTTCGAGCAGGAACGCGCCGACCCCGGCGCCAATGTCTTCGATGCCGCGGTCGCGCATGTCGGCTCCCTTCGCGCCGCCGGCCGCCGCGTGGTTGTGGCGGGCTGGACGGAGGGTTCGCTCGATCGCCTGACGCAGATTCTCGCAGAACACCATCTCGGAAATCTGAAGCGAGTCGCCTCGCTTGCCGACGTCGAGGCACTCGCTGCGGGGGAGGCGGGACTCGCGGTGCTGCCGCTCGAGACCGGCTTCGAGACGGACGCTCTCGCCTTCGTCGCCGAGCAGGACATCCTCGGCGACCGGCTGGTGCGTCGGTCGAAGAAGCGCAAGCGCGGCTCCGACTTCATCGCCGAGGTGGCGGCGCTATCGGCCGGCGACATCGTCGTCCACGCCGACCACGGCATTGGCCGCTTCGTCGGGCTAAGGACGATCGAGGCGGCGGGCGCCCCGCACGACTGCCTGGAGATCCACTATGCCGGCGACGACCGACTGTTTCTGCCGGTCGAGAACATCGAGCTCCTGTCGCGCTATGGCTCGGACACCGCCGAGGCGACGCTCGACAAGCTCGGCGGTGGCGCCTGGCAGTCGCGCAAGGCCAGGCTGAAGCGCCGCCTCCTCGAGATGGCGGGAGCCCTTATCCGGCTCGCCGCAGAACGGCAGATGCACGACGCTCCGGCAATCCACCCGCCGGAAGGGCTCTACGGAGAGTTCGCCGCCCGTTTCCCCTACGACGAGACCGACGACCAGCAGACGGCGATCGAGGCCGTCATGGACGACCTCGCCGCCGGCAAGCCGATGGACCGGCTGATCTGCGGCGACGTCGGCTTCGGCAAGACCGAGGTCGCGCTGCGCGCGGCCTTCCTCGCCGCCATGGAAGGGTTCCAGGTTGCCGTCGTGGTGCCGACGACGCTGCTTGCAAGGCAGCATTACAAGACCTTCTCGCAGCGTTTTTCCGGACTGCCGGTGCGCGTGCGCCAGGCTTCGCGCCTGGTCGGCGCGAAAGAACTCGCCGAGACGAAGAAGGGGCTGGCCGACGGGACCGTCGACATCGTCATCGGCACGCATGCGCTTCTCGGCGCGTCGATCTCGTTCAAGAACCTCGGACTGCTGATCGTCGACGAAGAGCAGCACTTTGGCGTCAAGCACAAGGAGCGCCTGAAGGAGCTGAAGACGGACGTGCACGTGCTGACGCTTTCGGCGACGCCGATCCCGCGCACGCTGCAACTGGCGCTAACCGGCGTGCGCGAACTGTCGCTGATTACGACGCCGCCGGTCGACCGCATGGCGGTGAGGACCTTCATCTCGCCCTTCGATCCTCTCGTCATCCGCGAGACGCTCCTGCGCGAGCGCTATCGCGGCGGACATTCGTTCTACGTCGTGCCGCGTATCAGCGATCTCTCCGAAATTCATGATTTCCTGAAGGAATCGGTCCCCGAACTGAAGGTCGCGGTGGCCCACGGCCAGATGCCTGCCGGCGAGCTCGACGACATCATGAACGCCTTCTACGACGGCCAGTTCGACGTGCTCCTGTCGACGACGATCGTCGAATCCGGCCTCGACATCCCGACCGCGAACACGCTGATCGTTCACCGCGCCGACATGTTCGGCCTCGCCCAGCTCTACCAGCTGCGCGGGCGTGTCGGCCGCGCCAAGGTACGCGCCTACGCGCTGTTCACGCTACCGGCCAACCGCACGCTGACGCAGACGGCGGACCGCCGGCTGAAGGTCTTGCAGTCGCTCGACACGCTGGGCGCCGGCTTCCAACTCGCCAGCCATGACCTCGACATCCGCGGCGCCGGCAACCTGCTCGGCGAGGAACAGTCCGGCCACATCAAGGAGGTCGGCTTCGAGCTCTACCAGCAGATGCTGGAGGAGGCCGTCGCCGAGACCCGCGGGCAGGCATCGTCCGCCGACACCGGCTGGTCGCCGCAGATCACCATCGGCACCGCCGTGATGATCCCCGAGAGCTACGTGCCGGACCTCCAGCTCAGGCTGGCGCTCTACCGGCGCCTCGGCGACATCGAGACGACGGCGGAGATCGACGGCTTCGGCGCCGAACTCATCGACCGCTTCGGCCCGCTGCCGGAGGAGGTCAAGCACCTACTCAAGATCGTCTACATCAAGGCGCTGTGCCGCACCGCCAACGTCGAGAAGCTGGACGCCGGGCCGAAGGGCGTCGTCGTCCACTTCCGCAACAAGGCTTTCGCCGATCCCGCCGGGCTGGTGCGATACATCGGCGAGCAGGGCTCGCTCGCCAAGATCCGGCCGGACCAGAGCGTCGTCTTCATCCGCGATTGGCCGAACGCCGAAAAGAGGTTGGCGGGGTCGGCTGTGGTCATGACGCAGCTGGCGCGGCTGGCGGAGAAATCCTAGGGACGGACCGCTTGGGTTGCCGGATTGACAAGCTTCTCGACGAGACGCTTCAGATCAGATGGCGTCGATGAGCCGCCTACGATCTCATGGTAGCCAATACCAGCCCGGCGAAGCGCTTCTTTCTTCACTGCATCGCGTGCTGCTGCGGTCCCCTGGTGGTGCCCGCCACCTTGATATTCGATGACATGCCGTGGCTGACAGTGCTCATCAACGATCAGCAGGTCGACCCGCTTTGAATTGATACAACCATATGCGGCCGCTTGAGGGCTCCGCAGGATTTCGCCGAGCGAAACCTGGGCCATTACCTGCCAGTCAGGCTTCAGCCCCAAAACCAGACGGTCGAGTTCACGGAATAGTCGCGCCTCGCTCCTGTTGAGCAGCGGCTGCGGAGAGAAGTGGGCGCTCATCACGATGCGAAGCTGCGAGGCCGCATCTGTGGCTGGCGCTGCAGCGGGTCCCTCATTCCATGGCGCGAACGATCCGACGTGCTTTTCCTGGAAAAGACCTGGTTCCAGTCTGTTGTTCCGTACCCAAGCACGTCGGCGGCGCTTTCCAAGATACCTTTCGACACCCATGCCGAGGCAGAACATTCCGACAGCGATGAAAAGCACTGCGATCGCATAGTTCATGCACCATCAATACGAAGTTTATGTCCTCGGACTATTAATTGAAAAATCAGCATTTGAAATATTTCTAACGGACATCGGTCGTTCTATTTGGCCTCCGGCTCACTCAGTCCCGATCTCCCCCTTGGCCTTCGCCTCGGCGACGCGGCGGATGGCGTCGGCGATGACCTCGGCGTCCTGCGCGCCCATCACCGCGTAGCGGCCCTCGAGCAGGAAGCATGGCACACCGGTGATGCCCATCCTCGAGGCCGTCGCGATCTCGGTCTTCACCGCCTCGACGTCGGCGCCCGAGGGCAGCAGCGTGCGCACGACCGCATCGTCCATGCCGGCCTCGGCGGCGGCGTCCGCCAGAACCGCCAGGTCGCCGATGTTCGCGCCTTCCTCGAAGTTCAGACGGAACAGCCTGCGTACGACGCGATCCTGGACACCGTCGCCGGCCGTCCCCGCCCAGCGGATGAGGCGGTGGGCGTCGAGCGTATTGGGCGCAATCCTGATCGCCTCGAAAGCGAAGTCGATGCCCTCCGCCGCGCCGAGGTCGACCAGGCGCTGGTGGATCTGGGCGATGCGCGCCGGATCGCCGAACTTCGCCAGCATGTACTGCTGCCGGTCGATGCCGCCCGGCGGGATCGTCGGATCGAGCTGGTATGGCCGCCAATCGACGGTGACGTCGATTTCGGGTGTCGCCGCGATGGCACGGTCGAGGCGTTTCTGGCCGAGATAGCACCACGGGCAAACGACGTCGGAGACGACGTCGACGGTGATGGACTGGCGGTCGCTCATCGAGAAGTTCCTTTGAAGGTCAATCAGCCCGCCACCAGGTCGGCAGCTGGTAGCCGTAGAGGGGTGTCACGTCGGGATGGCGGATGTGGCTCCAGCGCGCAATCCACTGTTCGGGCTGGTGATAGAGCGGCACTACGTACGACCCGCCGAGGAGAACCCGGTCGTAGGCGCGCACCGCCGTGACGAAGTCCTCGCGGCTACGGGCTTTGACCAGCGCATCGAGCATGGCGTCGACGGCCGGATCGGCGACGCCGGCGAAGTTGAACGTGCCGTCGACGTCCCGTGCCGCCGAACCCCAGCGGCCGAACTGCTCGCCACCAGGCGACAGCGACGCGGTGTAGGACTGCAGGATAACGTCGAAATCGTAGGTCTGCTGTCGCTGGAGATACTGCGCGCTGTCGACCGAGCGGATCGCCACCTGGATGCCGAGCTTTTCCAGCGTGCGCTGCCAGGCGACGCCCAACGCCTCGCCGGACTTGCCGTTGAGCAGGATCTCGAAGGCGAGCGGCCTGCCGTCCGGGCCGCGCAGAACGGCGTCCTTCATCACGTAACCGGCAGCCTTCAGCGCGTCGAAGCCCCTTTTCAGGAACGCCCGGTCGCGCCCTGTTCCGTCGGACTGGGGCGGCGCCCAGGTTCCCGCGAGCACTTCAGGCGGGACCGCGCCGGGGAAGGGGGCGAGAAGGGCGCGCTCCGCCTCGCTAGCCGGATGGCCGTAGGACGATAGTTCCGAGCCGTCGAAGAAGCTTTTGGTCCGCGTGTAGGCGTTGGAGAAGAGGTTCTGGTTCGCCCATTCGAAGTCGAACAGCCCGGCCAGCGCGGCCCGCACCGCGCGGTCGCGAAAGACAGGCCGGCGCGTGTTCATGACGAAGGAAAACATGCCGGAAGGCAGGCGACTGCGGAAAGCCTCCTTGACGACCCGCCCGTCGGTGACTGCGGGAAAGTCGTAGCCGGCCGCCCAGCGCGCCGTATCGCTTTCGGGATAGACCTCGACCATGCCCTTCTTGAAGCTCTCGAACATGGTGTTTTCGTCGCGGATGTAGTTGATCCGGATCTCGTCGTAGTTGTCGAAGCCGATCTTGGAGGGGATGTCCTTCGCCCAGTAGTCCGGCCGGCGCTTCAGCACCAGCAGTTCGCCGGGGCGCACCCTGTCGACGATGTAGGGACCGGATGCGACGAGCGGCTTCAGCGACGACTTGTCGAAGGTCGCCGCATCCGTCGCGTGCTTCGGCAGGATCGGCAGGAGGGCGAGAAGGAGCGGGGTCTCGCGGTCGGCCGATTCGCCGAAGGTGAAGCGCACGCCGCGCTCGCCGACCTTGTCCATCCTGGCAACCGCCTTGATCCAGCGCTGGTAGAGCGGCCGCGCCTTGTCGCGAAGGAGCTCCATGGTGAAGATCACGTCTTCCGGCGTCACCGGCGTCCCGTCGGAGAAGCGGGCGCGCGCATCGAGCGTGAACTCGACGAAGGTGCGCTCCGCATCGGTCTCGACGGTCTCGGCAAGCAGGGGATAGAGCGTAAAAGCCTCGTCGCGCGAGCGCATGAGCAGCGTATCGAACACCGTATTGCCGAATGCCTGGTCGAGCAGACCGCGCGCGGCGTCGCCCTGCACGATCAGTGGATTGAGGCTGTCGAACGAACCCTGTACGGCATAGTCGACCTTTCCGCCTTTCGGTGCGTCGGGGTTGACATAAGGAAAGTGAGCGAAATCCGGCGGCAGTGCCGGTTCGCCGTGCATGGCGATGCCATGGCCGGGTTCGGCAATCGCGGACCCGCAGACGAGCGTGGCCAGCCCAACGAGGATTGCCAGAGGGTGGGATCGCATCGATTGCTCCGCTTTCCCGCGAAAAGTTCCGATTCGCAGGGAACCTACCAGACCGTTCCTGAATCGACCAAAACAAGCTGTCGGGAGCCGGGAATCGGCTCGCCGCAGACTGGATTTGAAACGAAGCGCGGTGTAACACGCGCGCGGCAGTCATTCTGTTGCCTCATTTGAGCAACACCAAGCGGGACGAACGGCCCCGACGCCGGGCCCGAGCGATTGAGAGGAACTAACCACTATGACGAGCGTGAAAACCGACGCTTCCCGCCTCGCTGTCCTGGCCATCGGCCTGGCCGGCTTCGTTGGCGCTGGCCTTGTGCCGGCCACGGCGCAGGAACAGGTTCCCCAAGGCTGGTTCAAGGCTTGTTCCAAGCAGGAGGACGTCGACATCTGCAACGTCCAGAACATCCTGATGGCCGACACCGGCCAGATGATTACCGGCATCAGCCTGATCGAGCTCAAGGGCAAGGTGAACCGCAAGGTCTTCCAGGTCTCGGTGCCGAGCGGACGTATGGTGCCCCCCGGCATCGGCCTCCAGGTCGACGGCGGAAAGACGCAGAAACTCGACTACGTCATCTGCTTCCCGGACCGCTGCGTGGCCGAGGCGCAGCTCTCCGACACGCTGGTCGCGTCCTTCAAGAAGGGCTCGGAGCTGACGCTCACGTCGGTGAACTTCCAGAACCAGCCGAACCCGATCAAGGTCAGCCTGCAGGGCTTCACCGGTGCCTTCGACGGCCCGGCGCTGCAGCAGTCCGACATTGAGGACAGGCAGAAGAAGCTCCAGGAATTCGTCAACAAGAACAACGAGGACTTCGCCAAGAAGCTCAAGGAAGAGCAGGAAAAGGCGAAGGCCGGCAACTGATCCCGATCGTATCCGCGCATCTGCGCGGCGCAGGAAAGCGGGGCTTGCCCCGCTTTTCGCATTTCCAGGCCGCAAAGAGGTCCGGGCAGGCGGAATCAGTGGCTGATGCGGCCCTTCGGCGAGTAGCTTCCGTCGGGACGGCGATCGAAAAATTCCCCGACCTGCGGATGCCCAATTGGTTCGCCGGTCTCGTCGTCGAGCAGGTTCTGCTCGGACACGTAGGCGATATAAGCGGTTTGCGAATTCTCGGCGAGGAGGTGGTAGAACGGTTGGTCTTTGCGCGGCCGGACCTGGGCCGGAATCGCCTGGTACCATTCTTCGGTGTTGGCAAACTCAGGATCGACGTCGAAGATCACGCCGCGAAACGCAAAGACACGGTGGCGCACCACCTGCCCGATCCTGAACTTCGCGCTTTTCGCTCCGGTCATTCCTGCCACCTCGATCCCTTATCTGGATTACAGCCGCCGCGAGTTCAATCCCTGCCGCTTGACGCACCGCCCTACAGGCCCTAGCGCGGCGGCACGCGCTTTTGCTCAAGGTTGCCATGTCGGACGTCATCGGACTCGTTCTGCCGTTTTTCGGCCTGATCTTCATGGGCTTCCTGGTCGCCCGGATCACCCGCCAGCCGATCGAGGCACTCGGCTGGATGAACACGTTCGTCATTTACGTCGCTCTACCGGCACTGTTTTTCCAGCTCCTGGCGAAGACGCCGTTCGAAAGACTGACCGAATGGTCTTTCATCTTCGGCGCCGTGTTCTCGACCTATCTCGTCTTCTCGATGATGTTCGTTGGCTCGATCGTCCTGTCCGGCGGACGGATCGCGGAATCGACCATCAAGAGTCTGGCTGCGGCCTACGGCAACATCGGCTACATGGGACCCGGGCTGGCGTTGCTCGCCTTTGGCGAGGAGGCGGCCGTGCCGGTCGCGCTGATTTTCTGCTTTGAGAACATCATGCACTTCGCCATCGCACCGATGATGATGGCATTGTCCGGCGACGACAAGTCGACGCCGCTCGCGCTGGCACTCGGCGTCGTGCGCAAGATCGTGCTGCACCCTTTCATCATCGCAACCGCCGTCGGCGTGACGGGCGCCTACTTCGAGGTTCGGCCGCCCGTCCCGATCGAGCGTTTCCTCGAGTATCTGGCGCGCGCCGCCGCACCCTGCGCGCTGTTCGCCATGGGAGTCACGCTCGCCTTGCGGCCGCTTAAGCGGGTGCCGACCGAAATGGCACCTATTGCCGCCCTCAAGCTCGTCATCCATCCGCTGGTGGCCTGGGTGGTTCTGAGCTGGGTCGGGAACTTTTCGCCGGAATGGGTCTTCTCGGCCGTCCTCCTGGCGGCGCTGCCGACCGCAACCAACGTCTTCGTCATCGCCCAGCAGTACAATGTCTGGGTCCAGCGGGCGTCCGCCAGCGTCCTGATCACGACGCTGCTCTCGGTCGGCACGGTGACCGGGCTGCTCTACCTGATCAAGTCAGGCGCGCTTCCGCCGGACCTGTTCCCGTAGTCCTTCGGCGGCGGCGGAGAACCCGCTGCCCGGCCGCATGCCCTCGCGCATGAAGAACGCCCTGAGCGGGCTGAAGGCGCCGAGCAGGCCGAGGCCGGTCGTGCGCGCGAACTGCGCCGGCAGGAGGTCGGAGAGAAGCGACCGGTTGAGGAGATCGACCGCGCCCGTCCGCGCCAGGATGTCGGGCCGCCGCTTGCGGTCGTAGGCGGACAGCACGCGGCTCTCGCCGGGATCGTCGGGACTGCGGCGCACGGAATCGACCAGGTCGATGACGTCGCGGATGCCGAGGTTGAGGCCTTGCGCGCCGATCGGCGGGAAGACATGCGCGGCTTCGCCGAGAAGGGCGACGCGGTTGCGGCCGAAGGACAGGGGCACTTTCGCCGACAGCGGGTAGATCTGCCGGCCAGGTTCCACCGTAACGCGGCCGAGCATTGACTGCATGCGATCCTCGATCCGTTGCGACAGGACTGCATCGTCCAAGCCGGCGAGCTCTTCGGCCGTCTCCGGCCGCACTACCCAGACCAGGCTCGAACGGTCGCCGGGAAGCGGCACCTGCGTGAACGGGCCGGTCTCTGTGTGGAACTCGGTCGAGATGGAGCCGTGGGGACGCGTGTGCGCGAAGTTGAGGACGAGCGCCGCCTGGGGGTACTCGTGGGTGACCGTGCGGATGCCGGCGGCGTCCCGCGCCGGCGAAAGGCGACCGTCGGCGGCCACTGCGAGGGGCGTCTCGATCGTGCTGCCGTCCGACATCATCGCCACCGCACGGTCTGCCTCGATCCGCCATGATTCGACCAACGACTTGCGCCGCGTGATGTTCGGGTCGGCCGCAGCAGCGTCGGCGAGGACCCTGTTCAGGTGCCGGTTCGGAATGTTGAGACCGAAATGACGTTCGCCTATCTCGCTCGCGCGGAAGGTGACGACCGGCGATCGGATCAGGCGCGATGTGGCGTCGACGATGCGCATCACCGCCAGGGGGGCGGCTCCGGCTTCGATCTCGCCAAGCACGCCGAGTTGCTGGAGATGGTTGAGCGCCGGCACCATCAGCGCGGTCGTGCGGCCATCGTCCATGCGCACGTCCGGCCCGGCGAGGTCGACGGCGAAGCCTGCCCGCGCCAGCGACATGGCGGCGATGAGGCCGACCGGGCCGGTGCCGACGACGAGGATCCGGGTTGCGCTCGCGGACATCTGCACTTCCACCTGCCGCGTCGCGGCTGTTGGGCAATCGTTCCTGCCGGTATATGCGATGGCCCACATCCGGATCAATGCGGCGCTTTGCAGCCGGAGCGGCTTGCCCCCGGGCATCCGAGCGCGCGCTTCCGGCGCCGACCGACTCCTTTCGCCATCGTGGAAAACGGGCGAGTAGGCGTATGCCGACGGACACCGGTCGCGATACGGCTTGTGCGGGCGCCGGCCCTGTTAGTAACATCGCCCGCACGGGGAGACGAAGTATGGCCGACCAGAGTTGGGCAATGAAGGGAGAGTTCGTCCGCTCCTGTAATTGCACCTTATTCTGCCCCTGCGTCGTTTCCCGCGGCGATCATCCGCCGACGGAAGGCCATTGCCTAGCCTGGGCCGGGATCCGCATCGACGCCGGCCATTTCGGCGACGTCGACCTGTCGGGCCTGAACGTCGGGCTGATCCTGGAAAGCCCCGGCCCGATGAGCCGCGGCAACTGGACCGTCGGGCTTTTCGTCGACGCCAGCGCATCGATCTATGCGCGAAAGGCGATCGGCAAGGTCTTCTCGGGCGCGGCGGGCGGCTCCGCGTCGCCGTTTGCGACCCATGTCGGCAGGTTCCTCGGTGTCGAGCACATCCCGATCGCGTATGAAACGAACGGCAGGACCAGGGTCTTCCGGATTCCGAAGATCATCGACGGTGCGGTGACCCCGATCCGCGGTCGAGATCCGGAGAAGGACACGGTCATCTCCAACTCGGACTACTGGATCGGCCCGGACATCACTGTCGCCCGTTCCGACCGGAGCCAGTTGTGCGCTTACGGCCGCAACTGGGATTTCGCCGGCCGCTCGGCCGAGATCTGCAAGCTGGATTGGCGCGGACCGTGAAGCCCAGGAAAGTCACATGGCCACAGGCTCGGGCCTTTTCCGTCCACCTGCTGACCGCGTCCGGTTCGTTCCTGGCGTTTTTGTCGCTGGTCGCCGCCAGTGAGCAGCGCTGGACGGCGATGTTCTGGTGGCTGGGCCTGGCGCTCCTGGTCGACGGCATCGACGGACCGATCGCCCGCAAGCTCCAGGTGAAGGAGATACTGCCGACCTGGTCAGGCGACACGCTCGACAACATCATCGACTATGTCACCTACGTGTTGATCCCGGCCTTCGCGCTTTACCAGCGCGGTTTCATGGGGCCGGGCCTGTCATTCCTTTCGGCGGCGCTAATCGTCGTGTCGAGCGCGATCTACTACGCAGACACCGGCATGAAGACGAAGGAGAACTTCTTCAAGGGCTTCCCCGTCGTCTGGAACATGGTCGTGTTCACCCTGTTCGTCATCGGGCCCGGCGAATGGGTCTCATTCGGGGTCGTGGTGCTGGCCGCGGTCCTGACATTCCTGCCGATCAACTTCCTGCACCCTGTCCGGGTGGTCCGGCTGCGGACCGTGAACCTGGCGGTCTTCCTTGCCTGGTGTGCGTTCGGCACGGCCGCGATCGTGCAGGCGATGGACGCCCACCCCTACGTCAAGGTCGGCATTGCGGTCACCGGCGGCTATCTGTTCGTGATCGGCGGAATCATGCAGCTTTTCCCGAAACTCGGCTTGAGAAAGACCTGATCGATGTCCAAGGCGATTCGTATCCATACCCATGGCGGGCCCGAGGTTCTCGTCTACGAGGACGCCAATCCCGGACGGCCGGGCGAGGGCGAGGTCCTGATGCGCCAGACCGCGATCGGGCTGAACTTCCTCGACGCCTATTACCGCAGCGGCCTTTATCCGGCGCCCAACGGGCTGCCGCTGATACCCGGCAGCGAGGCCGCCGGCATCGTCGTGGAAGTCGGCCCGCGCGTGGACTGGCTGAAGGCAGGAGACCGCGTCGCCTACACGATGCCCGTCGGCGCCTACTGCGAGGAGCGCGTGGTGCCCGCCGCGCGTCTGGTGAAGGTGCCCGACGGCGTATCCGACGAGCAGGCCGCAGCGCTGATGCTGAAAGGCCTGACGGCCGAATACCTGCTGCGGCGCACCTACGGCGTGAAGTTGGGCGACACCATCCTGTTCCATGCCGCGGCGGGCGGCGTCGGCCTGATCGCAGGTCAATGGGCAAAGCACCTGGGGGCAACTGTCATCGGCACCGTCGGCTCAGACGAGAAGGCCGCGCTGGCGAAAAAGCACGGCTACGATCACGTCATCAACTACCGCACGACTGATTTCGTCGCCGCCGTCGCCGAGTTGACCAAGGGTGCGAAGTGCGACGTCGTCTACGATTCGGTCGGCGTGGACACTTTCAACGGTTCGCTCGACTGCCTGAAACCGCGCGGCCTGCTCGCGCTTTTCGGACAGTCGTCGGGTCCCGTCCCGCCGTTCAACCTCGGCCTACTGGCGCAGAAGGGCTCGCTGTACATCACCCGGCCGACGTTGTTCACCTACATCGCCCAGCGCGCGGATCTGGAGGCTGCCGCCGAAGCTCTGTTCAGCGCCGTGGCGAGCGGCGTCGTCGACGTGCAGATCAACCAGCGCTTCGCGCTGGCCGATGCGGCCAAGGCGCACGCGGCCCTCGAAGGGCGCCAGACAACGGGCACCACTATCCTTCTTCCGTAGTTAGTCGCTGGATTCTTTGAAGCACTTTCAACGGGAGCGGCGGTTTGCTCTCGAGACCGGCCGCGCCTACGATGACTTCGGGAACATAAGACAGACAATGGGGGCGTCGTGGATCGGACTCTGCCCGAAGACCGCGCCGAACTGCTCGACGTGCGCGGCCTTACGAAGGTCTTCGGTACGCTGAAGGCCTGCGACAACGTCGATCTCCGCATCGGCAAGGGCGAGATCCACGCGCTGCTCGGCGAGAACGGCGCCGGCAAGTCGACGCTGGTCAAGATGCTGTTCGGCTCGCTGGAACCGAACGCCGGCGAGATCCGCTGGAAGGGGGCGCCGGTGCGCATCGGCAGCCCGAACGCGGCGCGGAAGCTGGGCATCGGCATGGTGTTTCAGCACTTTTCCCTGTTCGAGGCGCTGACGGCGGCGGAAAACATTGCGCTCTCCCTCGACGACGACACACCGATCCACACCATCGCGGCGAAGGCCAAGGCGCTTTCCTACAGCTACGGCCTGCCGCTGGACCCCTATTCGCTGGTCGGCGACCTGTCGGTGGGAGAACGCCAGCGCATCGAGATCATCCGCTGCCTGCTACAGACTCCGGAGCTGATCATCCTCGACGAGCCGACCTCGGTGCTGACGCCCCAGGAGGCCGACAAGCTCTTCGAGACGCTGGAACGGCTGCGTTCCGAGGGCAAGTCGATCCTCTACATCTCGCACCGCCTCGAAGAGGTGAAGCGCATGTGCGATGCCGCCACGGTCATGCGCCACGGCAAGGTCGTCGACCACTGCGACCCGCGCAAGGAGACCGCGGCGTCGCTGGCCAGGATGATGGTCGGCAACGAGGTCAACGCGGTCGTGCGCCCGCCGGTAGAGGGGATCGCGGAAGCCAAGGTGCTGCTCGAGATCCGCGGTCTGAACCGGCCCCCGGCGACTCCGTTCTCGATCCCGCTCAGGCACGTTAGTCTGCACGTGCGCGCCGGCGAGGTGATCGGTATCGCCGGCGTCGCCGGCAACGGGCAGGGCGAACTGTTCGAGGCGATTTCCGGCGAGGCGCTGCAGAGCGATCCCGGCGCCATCCGCATCGGCGGCACCGATTGCGGCCGCCTGAAGATTTCCGCCCGCCGCAAGCTGGGCGCGGCCTTTGTCCCCGAGGAGCGGCTCGGCCACGGCGCAGCGCCGCGCATGACGCTGTCGGAGAACCTGCTCCTGTCGCGCCATGCCACCGACGCGCGCGCCTATGTCGGCGCTTTGGGCGTTATCGCCACCGGCGCGCTCCAGTCGGCCGCCCAGCGCATCATCAAGACGATGGACGTGCGCAAGAGCGCCGTCGATCCGGAGGCCGCGTCGCTGTCGGGCGGCAACCTGCAGAAATTCATCGTCGGGCGTGAACTCGACCGGCAGCCGCGCGTGCTCGTCGTCAACCAGCCGACCTGGGGCGTCGACGCGGGAGCCGCGGCACGCATCCGCCAGGCGCTGATCGAACTCGCCCGCGCCGGCTCGGCCGTGCTCGTCATCAGCCAGGACCTCGACGAACTGTTCGAGATTTCCGACCAGATCGCGGTCATGCACAACGGCGAACTGTCGGAACCCATTCCCGCCGCGGAGGCGACACTGGAGAAGATCGGCCTGCTCATGGGCGGCGCCGAGCCAGGTCATGTCGACCACACGCCGGAGATCGCCTGATGCGTCTGGAACTCGTCAAGCGACCGCAGCATTCGGCGCTGTTCTCAGCACTCTCGCCGTTCATCGCGCTGGGGCTGACGCTGATTGCCGGCGCCATCATGTTCTCGCTGCTCGGCAAGAATCCGGTCGAGGCGCTCTACTACTATTTCATCGACCCGCTGCGCGAGACGTGGTCGCTGCATGAGCTGGCGGTCAAGGCCGCGCCCCTGATCCTGATCGCCGTCGGCCTGTCGGTCTGCTACTCGTCGAACAACTGGAACATCGGCGCAGAGGGGCAGTTCATTGCCGGCGCGGTCCTCGGCTCGTCGATCCCGGTCCTCCTGCCCGGCTTCCAGTCTTGGATCGTGCTGCCGCTGATGCTGATCCTCGGCATGGCCGGAGGTGCCGCCTACGGCACGATCCCGGCCTGGCTGAAGGTACGCTTCAACACCAACGAGATCCTGACCAGCCTGATGCTGGTCTACGTCGCCCAGCTGTTCAACGACTGGCTGGTGCGCGGGCCGTGGCGCAACCCGCAGGGTTTCAGCTTTCCCGGCACGGTGCGCTTCCACGAATACGCGGTGCTGCCGGAGATATGGCCGGCGGCGGGCAGGGCGAACTGGGGTTTCGTCTTCGCGCTCGTCGCTGCGCTTGTTCTGTGGTTCATGATGGCGCGGACGCTGAAGGGCTTCGAGGTGAAGGTGCTCGGCCAGAGCCCACGCGCCGGTCGCTTCGCGGGCTTTTCGTCGGGGCGCATGGTGTTCTTCGCCTTCATGGTGTCGGGAGCGCTCGCCGGCCTCGCCGGCATCTCGGAAGTGTCCGGCGCCGTCGGCCATCTGAACGAGAAGCTGTCGATCGGCTACGGCTTCACCGCCATCATCGTCGCCTTCCTCGGCCGGCTGAATCCGCTCGGCGTGGTCGCCGCGGGCCTGGTGCTGGCGCTGACCTATCTCGGCGGCGAGGCGGCGCAGATATCGATCGGGGTCTCGGACAAGGCGGTGCGCGCCTTCCAGGGCATGCTGCTGTTCTTCGTGTTGGCCTGCGACACGCTGATCCACTACCGCATCCGCTTCGTCGGCGCGCGCGCCGGGGCAGGGATCGGGGCCGGGGAGGCCGCGCGACATGTTTGAAGCCATCATCATCACCATCGCGACGGCGGCGACGCCGATCCTCATCGCCGCCATCGGCGAATTGGTCGTCGAGCGCTCGGGCGTGCTCAACCTCGGCGTCGAGGGCATGATGATCATGGGCGCGGTCACCGGTTTCGGCGTCGCGCTGACCACCGGCTCGCCTTGGCTCGGTTTCCTCGCCGCGGCGGTCGTCGGCGCGCTGTTCTCGCTGCTCTTCGGCTTCCTGACGCTGACGCTCGTGACCAACCAGGTGGCGACGGGTCTGGCGCTGACCCTGCTCGGGCTCGGCGTGTCCGGCATGATCGGCGAGGCCTTCGTCGGCATGCCCGGCGTGAAGATGGGCAACATCTCTATACCGGGACTGAGCGACCTGCCTTTCGTCGGCAAACTGCTGTTCGGCCAGGACCCGATCTTCTACCTGTCGATCCTGCTGACCTTCGGCGTGGCCTGGTTCCTGTTCCGCACCCGGGCTGGCCTGACGCTCCGCTCGGTCGGCGACAATCACGCCTCGGCGCACGCGCTCGGCATCAGCGTCATCGGCATTCGCTACCTGGCGGTGATGTTCGGCGGCGCCTGCGCCGGCCTCGCCGGCGGCTACCTGTCGCTCGTCTACACGACGCAGTGGATCGAGAACATGACCGCGGGGAGGGGCTGGATCGCGCTGGCGCTCGTCGTGTTCGCGTCCTGGCGGCCCTGGCGCGTGCTTGCTGGCGCCTACCTGTTCGGCGCCGTTTCGATCGGCCAGCTCC
Source organism: Rhizobiaceae bacterium (assembly GCA_905339215.1). Lineage (GTDB taxonomy): Bacteria > Pseudomonadota > Alphaproteobacteria > Rhizobiales > Rhizobiaceae > DUSC01. The sequence continues at coordinate 27,276 of CAJPFN010000050.1, read as the reverse complement.
ATGCGCAGGCGCTGGGGATAGGCGTACCGTCGCAGTTGCTTTCGTCTCTGCCCTATCTGGCCACCGTCATCGTGCTTGTCCTAATCTCGCGCAACAGGCGCTTGACGATGGTGAATACCCCGGCCTCGCTGGGCCGGGCCTTCGTACCCGATCGATGATCGAGACCATCACAGAACTCCCAACCATCAACCGAAAGAGGACGAACTCCATGAAAAAGACACTCCTGTCCCTGGCCACGGCGACGGCGGCGCTGGCGCTCGCCACCGTGGCGGCCGAAGCGAAGGTGAAGGCCTGCTTCATCTATGTCGGCCCGATCGGCGACTTCGGCTGGTCCTACCAGCACCACCAGGGTGCGCTGGAAATGCAGAAGAACCTGGGCGGCGAGGAGCAGGTCGAGCTCGCCTATCTCGAAAGCGTGCCGGAAGGCGCCGATGCCGAGCGCGCGCTGGAGCGCTTCGCTCGCTCCGGCTGCAACATCATCTTCACCACCTCGTTCGGCTACATGGACGCCACCAACGCGGTGGCCGGCAAGTTCCCGGACGTGAAGTTCGAGCACGCCACCGGCTACAAGCGCGACCATGCGAACGTCGCGACCTATAACTCGAAGTTCCACGAAGGCCGCTACGTCCAGGGCATCATCGCGGCGAAGATGTCGAAGGCGGGCGTCGCCGGCTACATCGCATCATTCCCGATCCCAGAGGTCGTGATGGGCATCAATGCCTTCGTACTCGGCGCGCAGACCGTCAATCCGGACTTCAAGGTCAAGGTTGTGTGGGCCAACACCTGGTTCGACCCGGGCAAGGAAGCGGACGCGGCGAAGGCGCTGATCGATCAGGGTGTCGACATCGTCACTCAGCACACCGATTCGACCGCGCCGATGCAGGTGGCGGCCGAGCGCGGCATCAAGGCCTTCGGCCAGGCCTCCGACATGATCAATTTCGGCAAGGAAACCCAGCTGACCGCGATCGTCGACAACTGGGGTCCTTACTATACCGAGCGCGTCAAGGCGGTGGTCGACGGCACCTGGGCGCAGGTCGACGTCTGGGGCGGCATGAAAGAGGGCCACGTGGTCATGGCGCCCTACACCAACATGCCCGACGACGTGAAGGCGGCCGCCGAGGCGGCCGAGGCCAAGATCAAGGGCGGCTTCGAGCCGTTCACCGGCCCGGTCGCCAAGCAGGACGGATCGGAATGGCTGAAGGACGGCGAACGCGCCGACAACGGCGTGTTGCTCGGCCTGAACTTCTACGTGAAAGGCGTCGACGACAAGCTGCCGCAGTAAGCGCCGGCACGGCGACTGACATTCGCGGGGCGCCCGGCGGGCGCCCCTTTTCGTTTCAGCCGTTTCCCCCGCGGGCGCGAATCCGCCTCGTCCTGACAGAAAGCTGTCAGGAGCGCTTCGCTATGCTTTGCGTTTCTTGGGAGGGGGTTGTGACGCCGGCGGCCGTAAAAATGAGGACCATGTCACGATGTTGAAATTCTATCACGCTCCCTGGTCGCGCGCCTCCGGCGTGCTGTGGCTGCTCGAGGAACTCGGCCAGCCCTACGAGATCGAAATCGTCGACATCCGCGCCGAGGGCGGCGTTCCGGAGAGCTACCGGTCGATTCAGCCGAACAAGAAGGTGCCGGCGATCTCCCATGACGGAACCATCGTCACCGAGCGGGCGGCGATCACCATCTACCTTGGCGACACTTTCCCTGAAGCCGACCTCGCCCCGGCGGTCGGCGACCCTGCCCGGGCGGCCTACCTGACCTGGCTGGTCTATTGCGATTCCGTGTTCGATCCGGCGCTGTCGGCGCGCGCACACGGCCTCGAATACAGGAGCAATGACTATTCCTTCGGCCTCTTCGAGGACATGGTGGCGAACGTCGAGCGCCATCTCGAGCGCAACGAATTCGCCGCCGGAGACCGCTTCTCGGCGGCCGACACCCAGCTTGCCAGCGCAATTGCTTTCACCATGAACGTCATCAAGGTATTACCCGAGCGTCCGGCGTTCCAGGCCTACCTGTCGCGTATCGTCGGTCGCGAGGCCTATAAGCGCGCGCAAGCGAAGGATTTCGAGATGGCCAAGCTGTTTCCGGCGTTGTTCGCGCGGGCTTCCGGCTGATTGCTCAGGAGGCGCGTGCGAGGCGAAGTCCGCTCAGGGTAACCAACCGCGTCAGCAGCCCGACCGTCGCCTTCCGTCCCGGGGTCTCGACGTAGCGCCACACCAGCCACGACGCCACGATGGCCGCGACAAGGGCGGTCAATGCGGCGACGGGAGCGCCGAGCGATGGCGCCAGCGCGTTGATGGCAGCATAGCCGATGTTCTGGTGCAGCAGGTAGAGCGGGTAGGTGAGGCCGCCGAGCATGATCACCAGCGGCGAGGCGGGCACGAAGCGCCGCACCGCGATCGAGGCCGGGAGGAGAAGGTGGATCACCACGTTCGCCGCGACCAGCACACCGATGCCGAGAGATGTGCCGTAAGTCTCCTGCATCCAGCCGGCGGTGATTGGCAGCATCGCACAGGACAGTGCAAAGGCGCAGGCCATCAGCCCTGCCGCGGCGACCGACCAGCCGCGGGAAAAGACGTGGTGGACAAGAATGCCGCCGGCAAACCAAGGTCCGAATTCGGTGATGAAGAGAAGGCGCGCCGCACCAGAACCGACGAAATATTCGTTGGCCGCGCAGACCGCGAGCCAGCCGGCGACGAGCGGCAGCTTCCAGCGCTCGAAGACGCCGAGGAGGAGTGCCAGCGCCACCCAGAAATAGAACACGAGTTCCAACACGATCGACCAGTAGACGCCGTCGATGAAAGGCTGCCCCAGCGCCGGCGACAGGACGAAAAGGTTTGCCAGGTACTGCTGCACGGTCACTGGCCAGCGCGGGTCGCCGGCGAATAGGAGCACGATGAAGGTGATCGTCATCGAGGCGATGAAGCCGGGGTATATGCGGGCAAAGCGGGCGATAGCGAAGGCGATGCCGTCGCGGCCTTCGGCAGACCAGGCGATGACGAAGCCGCTGATCAGGAAGAACAAATTGACGCCGAGATAGCCGTAGACGGCGAGCGGGGCGAGCGCCGGGTAGGCGACGTTGAGCATCGGGTCGCCGGCCGCGCCGCGGAAGAAATAGTGAAAGGCGACGACGGCGAGCGCGGCGACGACGCGCAGCAGATCGAGCGACGCCAATCGATCGGTACTTCCGCCGTTGCGCTGCATGGTCATTTCCCTCGTGGCGACGCGGGAATCTAGGCGATCGACGCCAGTCTCGGGGAAATTGATCGAGTCAACCTTAACGGGCAGTCGCGGCTGGCCTCAGACCGCCTGGCCGTGGAGGTCGTAGGCGTCGGCGCCGTCGATTTTTACGGTGACGATCTCGCCGGCCCTCAGCGGGCGCCGTGAGCGGACATGGACGGACCCGTCGATTTCGGGCGCGTCGTAGCGGGTGCGGCCCTTGCCCTCGGTTCCGTTCGCCACGTCGATGAGGACGGGCAGGCGCTTGCCCACCTTCTTCTGCAACTGCGCAGCGGAAACCTTCTGCTGCCGCTGCATGAAGCGGTGCCAGCGCGCGTCCTTGACCTCCGGCGGAACTTCCGGAAGGCCGAGCTCCTCAGAGCGCGCGCCCTTCACCGGTTCGTAGCGGAAGCACCCTGCGCGATCGATCTTGGCTTCGTCGAGCCAGTCGAGCAGCATCTCGAAATCCTCGTCGGTTTCCCCTGGAAAGCCGACGATGAAGGTCGAGCGCAGCGCGAGGTCGGGGCAGGTCTCTCGCCAGGCGCGGATGCGGTCGAGCGTGCGCTCCTGATGCGCGGGCCGGCGCATGGCCTTCAGCACGGTCGGTGAGGCGTGCTGGAAAGGAATGTCGAGGTAAGGCAGTACCTTGCCCTCGGCCATCAGCGGGATGACGTCGTCGACATGCGAGTAGGGGTAGACGTAGTGCAGCCGCACCCAGGCGCCGAGCGAACCCAGCTCGCGCGACAGGTCGAGGAATTTCGCGCGGACGGGCCGGTCCTTCCACTGGCTCTCCTGGTATTTCAGATCGACCCCGTAAGCGCTTGTATCCTGTGAGATAACCAGCAGTTCCTTGACGCCGGCCGCAACCAGTTTCTCGGCCTCGCGGAGCACGTCGACGGCAGGCCGCGAGACGAGGTCTCCACGCAGTGCCGGAATGATGCAGAACGAGCAGCGATTGTTGCAGCCCTCGGAGATCTTCAGGTAGGCGTAGTGGCGCGGAGTGAGCTTCACGCCCTGCGGCGGGATCAGATCGACGAAAGGCTCGTGTGCCGGGGGCGCGGCCTCGTGCACCGCCGCCATGACATTCTCGTAGGCCTGCGGCCCGGTGATGGCGAGCACGTTGGGGTGCTTTTCGCGGATCAGTTCCGGCGTCGCGCCCATGCAGCCGGTGACGATGACCTTGCCGTTCTCGGCCATCGCCTTGCCGATCGCCTCGAGCGACTCGTCGCGCGCGGAATCGAGGAAGCCGCAGGTGTTGACGAGCACCAGATCGGCGCCTTCGTGCTTGCGCGCGATTTCGTAGCCCTCGGCGCGCAGCCGGGTGATGATGCGCTCGGAATCGACGAGGGCCTTGGGGCAGCCGAGGCTGACGAAGCTGACGCGGGGCGCCGCGGACATGGGCATTCCTGTTTTCGGACGAAATCGGCGGCGACGTATCACACTTCGCCGGACAATGGTATCACCGAGGCACGCAAGCCCGGGAGGCCAAGAATGGCGGGTTTAGGCGTTGGCGTGATCGGTCACGTGGCGCTCAAGGTCGCCGACATCGAGCGGTCGCTTTCCTTCTACCGCGACCGGCTCGGCTTCGAGGAGATAATGAGGCTCGACCGCGAGGACGGCAGCCTCTGGCTCATCTATCTCAGGATCACCGACACGCAGTTTCTCGAGCTGTTTCCGGGCGGGGAGGGCGCGCGTGCCCCTGGCCCCGAGCACACCGCGATCAACCATTTTTGCCTGGAGTGCAGCGACCTCGACGCCACGGCCGCTTTCCTCCATGCGGCGGGGATCGTGCTCACGGTCGAGCCCAAGATGGGGCTCGACCGCAATCGACAGTGCTGGATCGAAGATCCGGACGGCAACCGCATCGAGTTCATGCAGATGGCGCCCGACGCCATGCAGCGCGAGGCGATCGACCGCCTGCACCGCCTCAGGTCGCCGCGCCGTTGACATAGGGCCAGACCTCCATGGCGCCGCGATAGATCATGTCGAGGGCGACATAGAGGATGATCAGAAGGCCGATATACGCAATCCAGGGGTAGCGGTTGAGCAGCCGGGCGATGAAGCTGGCGGCGATGCCCATCAGCGCGATCGAGAGAAGCAGGCCGATGACGAGCACCGTCGGGTGATCGCGCGCAGCGCCCGCCACCGCAAGCACGTTGTCGAGCGACATCGATACGTCGGCGATCACGATCTGCCAGGCGGCCTGGGCGAACGACTTCTTCGGACCCCTATCGGCCACGGCGCCGCTCGCGTCGAGGTCTGCGTCTTCGAGGGCTTCTTCCGCGGCGTTGCGCTCTTCGTGCGACGTCTTCAGTTCGCGCCACATCTTCCAGCACACCCACAGGAGCAGGATGCCGCCTACGAGGAGCAGGCCGAGGATCTGCAGCAGTTGAAGCGTCACCGCGGCGAAGCCGATGCGCAGCACGGTCGCGGCAAGGATACCGATGACAATGGCCTTACGGCGCTGCTCGGCGGGGAGGCCGGCGGCTGCAAGCCCGATGACGATCGCATTGTCGCCGGCGAGTACCAGGTCGATCGCAATCACCTGCAGGAGCGCCGACAGGCCGGCGCTGGTGAATATCTCCATTTCGGGCGACCTTTCGGTAGAACTCTGCGCGCCATGCGTTTGCCCGACGGCCGAACGACAGTCAAGCAGCCCGCATATAGGGAGCGCACGTGACTTGTCATCCCCGCCGGCGTCGGCGCCAAGTCAAGTGCGAGAAGAATTCCGAAGGGAAAGGGATCGCCCTGTTTCGCCGATCGCGGGGGCGATCCACCACCGAGAAACCCGGCCGGCCTGCCCTTTGGCAACGCCGGCAAACGGGATTCGCCGCCGGCACAGGTCTTGAAAACGAGAACGGGCGGGCAGGCGCCTTGGACCCGAGCCCTCGACCTCGGGGCCAGACGTCGCCGACGGAATGGATCGGACCGGCCGCGACATGAACCGGTCGAGCAGACTACTTGGCGGCAGGGGCCTTGGCAGCCGGCTTCGCCTTCGGCGCCGGCTTGGCTTTCGGCGCGGCCTTCGCCTTTGCCGCGGGCTTGGCCGCCTCCGCCGTCGCCGCGGCGGGTTTCGCGGCCGGTTTTGCTGCGGCAGGCTTCGCTGCAGCGGTCATGTCGACCGTCTCGGCGCCGGGTGCGTTTTTCTTGATGGACTCGATCGCCTTGGTCGCCGAAGCCTTGCTCTTGTAACCTTCCGAGGCGAACATCGGCTCGCCGTTCCTGGCGCGGAAGCGGAAGCGGAACTCGCCTTTCTTGTCCTTGTACACTTCGAATTTGTACATGTGGCCTTCCCCCGTTTGCGACGAAAAAACTACACGCAAAACGTGCCACGAAGTCCTCAGCCTGTCGACCAGACATTAGCCGGTGGCCGCCGGAAAGGCGCAGAAACGCAGGAAAAAAGCTCGTCAGCGCAGACGCTTGGGGCGCGGATCGGACAATTCGCCGGCAAGGCGCCGGTCGAGATAGTCCGAGCATTCCTCGAGGAGCGTCTCGGCATGGCTGGCAAAGAAGTGATTCGCCCCCGGAATCGTCCGTTGCGTGATGGTAATGCCCTTCTGCGTGTGCAGCTTGTCGACCAGGCCCTGAACGTCCCTGGGCGGCGCCACCTTGTCGCTGTCGCCGTGGATGATTAAGCCCGACGACGGGCACGGCGCCAGGAACGAGAAATCGTAGGTATTGGGCTGCGGAGCGACGGAGATGAAGCCCTCGATCTCCGGCCGGCGCATCAGCAGCTGCATGCCAATCCATGCGCCGAACGAATAGCCGGCGACCCAGCAGCTCTTCGAGTCCGGATGCAGCGACTGCACCCAGTCGAGCGCGGCCGCGGCATCGGAAAGCTCGCCCGTACCGTGGTCGAACTCACCCTGACTGCGGCCGATGCCACGAAAGTTGAAGCGCAGCGTGGTGAAATCGCGCTTCTGGAACATGTAGAAGAGGTCGTAGACGATCTTGTTGTTCATCGTCCCGCCGAACTGCGGGTGCGGGTGCAGGATCAGCGCGATCGGCGCGTTCTTCTCGCTCGACGGCTGGTAGCGGCCTTCCAGCCGCCCTGCGGGACCTGTAAAAATGACCTCTGGCATGACAACTCCACTTGCAGCGACTGCTGCGCGACGCCACCTTGGAACCTCCGGCCGTCAAACCTTGACGTCGCGGACGAGGCTCCATAGAAGCTAGTTTAGAATAATTCAAAACAGGAACGGTCATCCGTCCGGTTGCCCGGTAGATAGGATGGCTTGTTTCTGATTTTCAAGGAAATAACGCTTTGCGGCCCGTGGCCGGCGGGCGGAATGCGACACGAACATGGCCGGCAAGCGCGCCTATCTCGACTATAATGCCAGCGCTCCCCTTTGGGAGAGCGCCCGCGCGGCCATGGTCGAGGCGCTGGACGTCGTCGGCAACCCATCTTCCGTCCACGCCGAGGGGCGTGCGGCCCGGCGCATCGTCGAGGATGCCCGGCGCGAGGTCGCAGCACTCGTCGGCGCCGCCGCGGCGAACGTCGTCTTCACTTCCGGCGCCACCGAGGCGGCATCGACGCTGCTGACGCCTGACTGGCGCATGGGACGGGGTCTCGTCCGCGCGTCGCGGCTTTACGTTTCTGCGGCCGACCACCCCTGCATCCTCGGGGGCGGGTACTTCGCGCCGGCGGACATCGACGTTATCCCCGTCGACGGAAACGGTCTCGTCGATCTCGACGAATTGAACGCGCGGCTCGCCGCGCACGACCGCGCATCGGGAATTCCGCTTGTAGCAATGCACGCCGCCAACAACGAGACCGGCGTCGTCCAGCCCGTATCGGCCATCGCGGCGGCTACGCGGGCGGCTGGCGGAGTCTCGGTAATCGACGCCGTCCAGGCCGCTGGGCGCATTCCTCTCGATATAACTGAATCTTGCGTCGATTTCTTCATCCTGTCATCGCACAAGATCGGCGGCCCGAAGGGCATCGGCGCCGTCGTCGCGGCATCCGACCTTATGATGCCCGCGCCTCTCGTTCGCGGCGGCGGCCAGGAGCGAGGACACCGCGCCGGGACGGAGAACGTGCCCGGCATCGCCGGATTCGGCGCCGCGGCCCGAGCCGCACGCGAAGAGCTTGCCCGCATCGAGGGCGTCACCGCCATGCGCGACCGGATCGAGACGGTACTTCTCAGGCACGAGCCAGCCGTCGAGATCTTCGGTCGCGCTGCGCCGCGCCTGCCCAACACGACGTTCTTCGCGCTGCCGGGTGTCAAAGCAGAGACGGCGCAGATCGCCTTCGACCTCGCCGGCGTGGCGCTGTCGGCGGGCTCCGCCTGCTCGTCGGGAAAGGTAGGGCCGAGCCACGTGTTGAAGGCGATGGGTCGCGGCGATACGGCCGGGGCGCTGCGCGTCTCCGTCGGGCACGCGACGTCCGAACAGGACTTGGAACTGTTCGAACAGTCATTGGCGGCCCTGCTGGCGCGCCGAGAGAAGACGAAAGCCGCCTGAAAAGGCGGGGGCGGCCGGCAACGCCGCCTGAATGACGCTTTTAGGGGCCGCGACGGCGGCTTTTCCGGGTGAATTCCCGGCCGGAAAGCACTATATGCGACTTACGCCGCTCCGCGGTGCCATAGTTTGAAAACGGCCGGGCCTTGAACCCGGCATGGATGGAGAACGCCGATGCCTGCGGTGCAGGAGACGATCGAGCAGGTCCGCAAGATCGATGTGGACCAGTACAAGTACGGTTTCGAATCCCACATCGAGATGGACAAGGCCCCGAGAGGCCTGAACGAAGACATCATTCGCTTCATCTCGGCGAAGAAGAACGAGCCCGACTGGATGCTCGAATGGCGGCTTGGCGCCTTTCGCCGCTGGCTGACGCTCGAGGAGCCCACTTGGGCGCGCGTCGACTATCCGAAGATCGACTTCCAGGACATCTACTACTACGCCGCGCCGAAGAACCAGACCGGGCCGAAGTCGCTCGACGAAGTCGATCCGGAACTGCTCAAGGTCTACGAGAAGCTCGGTATCCCGCTGAAGGAGCAGGAGATTCTCGCCGGCGTCAGGAAGCCTGAAGCCGACGGCGAAGACGTGGCGAACGACAACGTCTACAAGTCGGGCCGCGTCGCGGTCGACGCCGTGTTCGATTCGATTTCGGTCGTCACCACTTTCAAGGCCGAGCTCGCCAAGGCCGGTGTCATCTTCTGCTCCATCTCGGAGGCGATCCGCGAGCATCCGGAGCTGGTGAAGAAGTATCTCGGCTCAGTCGTGCCGACCACCGACAATTACTACGCGACGCTGAACTCGGCCGTCTTCACCGACGGCTCCTTCGTGTTCGTGCCGAAGGGCGTGCGCTGCCCGATGGAGTTGTCGACCTATTTCCGCATCAATGAGAAGAACACCGGCCAGTTCGAGCGCACGCTGATCATCGCCGAAGAAGGCGCCTACGTCTCCTACCTGGAGGGCTGTACGGCGCCGCAGCGGGACGAGAACCAGCTGCACGCGGCCGTGGTCGAACTGATCGCGCTCGACGACGCCGAAATCAAGTACTCGACGGTGCAGAACTGGTATCCGGGCGACGCCCAGGGCAAGGGCGGCATCTACAACTTCGTCACCAAGCGCGGCGATTGCCGCGGCGACCGCTCGAAGATCTCGTGGACGCAGGTCGAGACCGGATCGGCGATCACCTGGAAGTACCCGTCCTGCATCCTGCGGGGCGACGACAGCCAGGGCGAGTTCTATTCGATCGCGGTGTCCAACGGCTACCAGCAGGTCGACAGCGGCACCAAGATGATCCACCTCGGCAAGAACACGCGTAGCCGGATCATCTCGAAGGGCATCGCCGCAGGCTTTTCCCAGAACACCTATCGCGGCCAGGTCTCGGCGCACCGCAAGGCGACCAACGCGCGCAACTTCACCAACTGCGACTCGCTGCTCATCGGCGACCGCTGCGGTGCCCATACCGTGCCCTACATCGAGGCCAAGAACGCCACCGCCAAGTTCGAGCACGAGGCGACGACGTCGAAGATCTCCGAGGACCAGCTGTTCTATGTCATGCAGCGCGGCATCCCGGAGGAGGAGGCGATCGCGCTGATCGTCAACGGCTTCGTCAAGGAGGTCATCCAGGAACTGCCGATGGAGTTCGCCGTCGAGGCGCAGAAGCTGATCGGCATCAGCCTCGAGGGGAGCGTGGGGTGATGGACCCCGTCACGCTCACCTTCTACGGCATCGTCTGCGGCCTGCTCGCAGGCTTCGTTCCGCAATCGAGCAGGGCAGTCCGCATCGCGATTGGCGTCGGCGTCGGGCTTGTAGCCGCCGCGTTGCTGCCGCCGTTGCGAGCGGCGTTGGGGCTTTGAAGATCACGCCCGGAACCTTGGTGGAGTAACGGTGATGAGCGAATTGCCTGCGCATATCTGGTTCGTGAAATCCAATGGCGGGTCGGGTTCTTATCCGGTTCGCCCGGAGGGCTGGCGCGTCGTCTGGACGTTTCTCGGCGGCCTCGCCGTCTCGGCCGTGCTGGCAATGCTGCTGCAGGGCGTGTTCGGGGGCTGGGCCCTGGTGCTGTTTGCCGCCGGAGCGGCCATCTCGGCCTGGTACTTCATATCCACGGCGCGCAGCCACACCGACTACTCGATCACCTACAACGACTTCGTGAAAGACAAGAAGAATGTTTGAGATCGGAAGCCTTCGGATCGGCATCCGGCTCGACGGGAGCGTGGGATGACGATCAAGCGCATCTGGCACGGCTGGACGACGCCGGAGAATGCCGACACCTACGAAAGCCTCCTGCGCGAGGAGGTCTCGGTTGGGATCGAGGCGATGAAGATCGGCGGCCTGCGTCGATTCGAAATGCTGCGGCGGCCGCTTGAGGACGAAGTCGAGTTCGTCACGATCATGGAGTTCGACGACATCGCCGCCGTGAAATCCTTCGTCGGCGAGGACTATGAGCAATGCTACGTGCCGGCCGCCGCCCGCGCGGTTCTTAAGCGCTTCGACGCACGCTCCGCCCACTACGAACTCCTCGAAGCACGCACTTACTGAACGGAACAGATTGATGCTTGAAATCAGAAACCTTCACGCCCGCATCGCCGAAGACGGCACCGAGATCATTCGCGGCCTGAACCTGACCGTCAGGGACGGCGAGGTGGCGGCAATCATGGGCCCCAACGGCTCAGGCAAGTCGACGCTGTCCTACGTGCTCGCGGGCCGCGAGGACTACGAGGTGACCGACGGCGACATCCTCTATAACGGCCATTCGATCCTCGAGATGGACCCGGCCGAGCGCGCCGCCGCCGGAATCTTCCTCGCCTTCCAGTACCCGATGGAGATCCCGGGCGTGGCGACGATGGAGTTCCTTAAGACGGCGCTCAACGCCCAGCGCAAGGCGCGCGGCGAGGACCCGCTCAAGGTGCCGGACTTCCTGAGGCGCGTGAAGGAGGCGGCCGGTTCGCTCGACATGGACATGGCCATGCTGAAGCGCCCACTCAACGTCGGCTTCTCCGGCGGCGAGAAGAAGCGCGCCGAAATCCTGCAGATGAAGCTGCTCGAGCCGAAGCTCTGCGTGCTCGACGAGACCGATTCCGGCCTCGACATCGACGCGCTGAAGATCGTCGCCGACGGCGTCAACTCGCTGCGCGCGCCCGACCGCTCGGTGGTGGTCATCACGCACTACCAGCGCTTGCTCGACTTCATCGTCCCCGACACCGTCCACGTTCTGTACAAGGGCCAGGTCATCAAATCGGGAGACAAGAACCTCGCGATCGAACTCGAGAAGAACGGCTATGCCGGCTTCATCGCCGAGGCCGCGTGAGGACAGCCATGAACATGCTGGTCCATCCGCAGAGAACCCCGGCCGAGAATGCCCTCGTCGATGCCTTCGCCGAGCGCGTCGCCTCCCTGCCGGGCGACCCCGCCGTCCTCCTGAAGCGCGATGCCGCGATCGAGGCGATCAAGGCCGGCTTGCCGACGCGCCGCATAGAGGCGTGGCACTATACCGACTTCCGTCGCCTTCTGACGAACGTTCCGCTGCACGATCCGGTGGCCGCGGCGGAGCCGGTCGCTCCGGTGGTTGCCGGGTCGACAGTCCTCTCCATCCTCAACGGCGTCTCCGCCAAGGCACCGGCGGCGTTCTCCGGCGTCGCGGTGCGCCGGCTTGAGGAGATGCTCCTCGACGGCAGCTTCGCCGCCGCACTCGAAGCGCAGGGCGGCGACGACGCCGTCGGTGCGATCAACACCGCCTTCGCCGCCGACGGCTATTTCCTCGACATCGCGGCCGGCGCCGCGCCGGAAGCGCCGATCGAGCTGCAGAACATTCAGGCCGGCGGCCAGACCCACGTTCGCCTGCCGGTGCGCGTCGGCGAAGGGGTGAAGGTGACGCTGGTCGAGCGCCAGACCGGATCGGGCGCGGCGCTGGTCTCGTCGATCAGCCATCTCGAGGTGGGCGAGGGTGCCGAGGTGCGCTGGCTGATCGTCCAGGACCAGCCGGAGGGCGCCACCCACCTCGGCCAGTTCAACGCACGGCTGGGCAAGGACGCGAAGCTGACGCTTTTCTTCCTCAATGCCGGCGGCAAGCTGGTGCGCCAGGAAATCCGCGTCAGCGCCGCGGGCGAAGGTTCTTCCTTCACGCTGCGCGGCGTCAACCTGCTTGCCGGCGACAGCCATACCGACGTCACCATGGTGCTCGACCATGCAATGCCGGCGACGGTCTCCACGGAAGTCGTGCGCAACGTCGTCACCGGCCGCGCCCGCGGCGTCTTCCAGGGCCGCATCAACGTCTTCCAGGTGGCGCAGAAGACCGACGCGAAGATGGCCTGCAACACGCTGCTGCTGTCCGACGACGGCGAGTTCTCGGCCAAGCCGGAACTCGAAATCTTCGCCGACGACGTGCAGTGCGGCCACGGCGCGACGGTGACCGAGATCGACCGCAACCATCTCTTCTACCTGATGGCCCGCGGCATCGACGAGAAGACTGCGCGCGGCCTGCTGGTAAAGGCATTCGTTGCCGAAGTGATAGAGGAACTGGACGACGAGGCGCTCGTCGAGCCGCTCGAGAGGATGCTCGACGCCTGGTTCGCGGCGCATGGGTAGTCGTGCGAACCCGCAGGGCGAGCCACTAAGGACGCACGGATAGGCTAGGAAGATCGTGGACCACATAGCCGAAACCAGCCCCTACGACGTCGAGGCGATCCGCCGCGACTTCCCGATCCTTGCGCGCGAGGTCTACGGCAAGCCGCTGGTCTATCTCGACAACGGCGCCTCGGCGCAGAAGCCGCGCGCCGTGCTCGACATCATCCAGCGCACCTATTCGCACGAATACGCCAACGTCCATCGTGGTCTGCATTTCCTTTCCAACGCCGCAACCGACGCCTACGAGAAGGCGCGCGAGACGGTGCGCCGCTTCCTCAATGCGGCGAGCACCGACGAGATCGTCTTCACCAGCAACACGACCTCGGCGATCAACACCGTCGCCTACGGCTTCGGCATGCCTAACATTGGCGAGGGCGACGAGATCGTGCTCTCGATCATGGAGCATCACTCGAACATCGTTCCGTGGCATTTCATACGCGAACGGCAGGGCGCCAGGCTGGTCTGGGTGCCTGTCGACGACTTCGGCGCCTTCCACATCGAGGAGTTCGAGAAGCGCCTGACCGATCGGACGAAGCTCGTCGCCATCACCCAGATGTCGAATGCACTAGGCACCGTGACGCCGATCAAGGAGATCGTACGCATCGCGCATTCGCGCGGCATCCCGGTGCTCGTCGACGGCAGCCAGAGCGCGGTGCACATGCCGGTCGACGTGCGTGACCTCGACTGCGATTTCTTCGTCTTCACCGGCCACAAGGTCTATGGCCCGTCGGGCATCGGTGTGCTCTACGGCAAGCGCGAGATGCTCGAGCGCATGCGCCCGTTCCAAGGCGGCGGCGAGATGATCGTCGAGGTGACCGAAGACAATGTCACCTACAACGACCCGCCGCACCGCTTCGAGGCGGGCACGCCGCCGATCGTGCAGGCGATCGGTCTGGGCGCGGCGCTCGACTACATGGAGAGTATCGGCCGCGAGCGCATCGCCGCGCATGAGGCCGATCTGAAGGACTATGCCCACGAACGGCTGCGCTCGATCAACTCGCTGCGTATCTTCGGCGAGGCGCCGGGCAAGGGCGCGATCGTCTCGTTCGAACTGAACGGCATCCACGCCCACGACGTGTCGATGGTAATCGACCGCGCCGGCGTGGCGGTCAGGGCCGGCACGCATTGCGCCCAGCCGCTGCTCAAGCGGTTCGGCGTCACCTCGACCTGTCGTGCGTCGTTCGCCATGTACAATACGAGGGCCGAGGTCGACGCCCTTGCCGAGGCGCTGGAAAAGGCGCGCAAATTCTTCGGATGAGGGAGACCATGCAAGACCAAGCAAAGCACGCGGGAGAGGCGGCTACCGGCGCCGCCGATAGCGTCTACGCCGCGTCGTCCATTCCCGCCGACGAACTGGCGCGGCTGACCGACGACATCGTCATGGCGCTGAAGACCGTCTACGACCCCGAAATTCCAGCCGACATCTACGAACTCGGACTGATCTACAAGATCGACATCGAGGACGACCGTTCGGTCAAGATCGACATGACGCTGACAGCACCCGGCTGCCCGGTCGCCGGCGAAATGCCGGGCTGGGTGCAGAACGCCGTCGGCGCCGTCGAGGGGGTCTCCGACGTCGAAGTCAACATGGTCTTCGATCCGCCGTGGACGCCCGACCGCATGTCCGAGGAAGCGCAGGTCGCGGTCGGCTGGTACTGACCGCGGGTAAGCGGATAGCAGCGGCTTCTACGCCGACCTGAGGCTCGGCTCGTCCACGTCGCCCGGATCCGTGGCCCGCCCCGACAGGAAGGCCAGGCGCGCCTCGTCGAGCACCTCGAAGCGCTGCGGATTGATGATCCGCAGCACCCCGCGCCGGGCGAAATCCTGGATCGTGCGGCTGATCGTCTCGGCCGTTGTTCCCAGATAGACCGCCATGTCGTGGCGCGTGATCGGCACGTTGACCATGCGCTGGCGCCGCCGCGCGGCACCGCCGCCGACGTCCGCCTGGTGGAGGATCATCAGGAGGAAGCTCGCCACCCGTTCCTGGACGGCCTTACAGCCGAGGAGAAGCATCCATTCCTGCGCGGCGTCGAGTTCGTCGAGCACGGCCAGCATGACGTCGTGCTCGACCGACGGATGGCGGGCGAGGAAAGCCTCGAAAGCGGCGCGGGAAAAGCAGCACAGGCGGCAATCGGTCGCGGCTTCGATCGCCACCGGCGAGACCCGCGAAAAGACCCGCCCGAACAGGTTCGGGGCGAAGAGCAGGCCGACGATCTGTTGGCGGCCGTCGGGCATGGTCTTCTGCACGCGCAAAACGCCGGAGATCACGGCGCCAACGAGACCGGATTCCTCGCCTTCGCCGACGATGGTCTCCCCAGAGGAGAAACCCCTGACATGGGCGATCCGGATCAATTCCTCGCGAAGCGTCGCATCGGCGGCGCAATGGGCGAAGAAACGGTGAAGCGGCTGCCGTCCGCTTTCGCTACGCTCGCTCGTCGAAAGAAGAGCTTCCATCGCCGCGACCTCCACCAGCAGCCATTACTCCGGCAAAAGAAACCCGATACCCGCGGCCGAACGAGAGCCGAGCAGAATTTATATCTATTCGACCGACAAATTCTGCTGCGTTCTTTGCGCTGGATCAAGGCGTGACCGGTTTTCGACGATTGCCTCTCGTTCAATTGACTGGCCAGACCAGCAGGAGCGCCGGAACGCCTACCACGACAATCAGGGCAGAGAGCGGGAAGCCGAGCCGCGCGTAGTCGCCGAAGCGGTATCCCCCGGGGCCCATGACCAACGTGTTGCATTGGTGCCCGATCGGGGTCAGGAAATCGCATCCCGCGCCGATGGCGACGGCCATCAGGAACGCTTCGGGCCGGAATCCCAATCCCGCCGCAAAACTCGCCGAGATCGGGGCCATGACAAGTACCGTCGCCGCATTGTTGAGGAACGGCGTCACGGCCATGGCCGCAACGAGGACGAGCGCCAGGGCCGCATAGGCAGGCTGCCCGGTGCCGACGGCAACCAGACCGCCAGCGATAAGGTCGGTGGCGCCGGTCGTTCGCAGCGCGTCGCTGACGGGAATGATCGCGGCGAGCATGACGAGGATCGGGCCGTCGATCGCGGCGTAGACGTCGCGCAGGGGGATCGTCCTGAACAATACCATCAGGACCGCCGCCGAGAAGAAGGCGATCGTGACCGGCAGCAGTCCGACCGCCGTCGTTGCCATCGCCGCGCTAAGGATGGCCAGCGGCACCAGGCCCTGACGGACACTGCCCATCAGGATCGGCCGTTCGGCCAGCGGCAGGCAGCCGAATTCGCGCAGGAGTTCGGGGAGACGGGAGCGCTGGGCCTGCAGGACGACGATATCGCCGAGCCGGAAGATGATGCTTCCCGGCCTCTCGCGGATGCGTTCGCCCCGCCGGCTCACCGCGAGAACGTTGGCGCGATAGCGGTCGAATAACGCGATCCGCTGCGCCGACACGCCGATCAGCATCGAGTTCTCGCCTACCACCGCTTCGACGGCTTCGACGTCGCCATTCTTCGCACCGACTTCGCGACCCTCGTTCAGAGACAGCTTCGCCTGGGTGACGAGCCGGTCGAGCGCTGCCGGGTCTCCCTCGATCAGGAGGATGTCCCCCTCGCGCAGCACGGAATCCGGCAGTGGCGTGATTGCGAGCCCGTCGGCGCGCATGATCGAGGCGATGCGGGCGTTACCTTCGGCGGCCTTCAGCAGGTGGGACACGGTCTTGCCGGCGACCGTTGACTTCGCGGTGATGCGCGCCTCGGCGAGGTAGTCGGGGATGTCGATCGCCTCATGCAGCCCTTCCGAAGCCGGCTTTCGTTCCGGCAGCAGCCGATGGAACGCCACCAGGAACAGAAACCCCGTCAGAGTCAGCATCGCGCCGACCGGGGTGAAGTCGAACATGGAGAACGACGTGCCGGTCATTTCTTCGCGGACCCGCGAGACGATGATGTTCGGCGAGGTGCCGACCTGGGTCATGAGACCGCCGAGGAGCGCGGCGAAGGCCATCGGCATGAGGAATACGGAGGGCGGAATGTTGGACCGCCGGGCGAATTGGAACGCCACCGGGATCATGATCGCCAGCGCGCCGATGTTCTTCACGAAGGCGGACAGCACGGCGACGATGATGACCAGCAGCGCCAGCTTGGCGCGCACCGACGTGCTTGCCGGGAAATGGCGCTGGATCAAAAGTTCCATGACGCCAGATCGCGCCACCGAGGCGCTGACCAGGAGTGCGCTGCCGACGATGATGACGATGTCGTCGCTGAAGCCGTCGAAGGCCCGGTCGAATGGCACGACCCCCGCCGCGACGCCGGCGAGCAGGGCCACCGCTGCGACCAGATCGTAGCGGAAGCGCCCCCACAGGAACGCCGCCATCATGCCGGCGATCACCGCGAAGGCGAGGAACTGGGGCGTCGTCATGTTTGGAACCTGGAGACGAAGGACGGGCGTCCGTAAATGCAGGGAGCGGCGAAACGTTTCACCCGCGTAACCTCCTTTTCCACCCGGCAGCAGGTTCGCAGCCCCGCGCCCCGCCCACCGATCTTCCGGTCAGATCAACTGCACGCCTTTCATGCTGACATGGCCGCTCTTGCCGATGATGATGTGGTCATGGACGGCGATGCCGAGCGGCTTCGCCGTATCGATGATGGTCCGCGTCATCTCGATGTCGGCGCGCGAGGGCGTCGGGTCGCCGGAGGGGTGGTTGTGCACAAGGATCAGCGCCGTCGAGGAGAGTTCGAGGGCGCGCCGCACCACTTCACGCGGGTAGACCGGCGTGTGGTCGACGGTGCCGGTCTGCTGTACCTCGTCGGCGATCAGCGCGTTCTTCTTGTCGAGGAAGAGGATACGGAATTGCTCGCGCTGCTCAAAAGCCATCGCCGCGCGGCAGTAGTCGATGACCTGGCTCCAGGACGACAACACTTCACGGCTCTTGATCTCGCCGCGCGCCATGCGCTGGGCGGCGGCCGCGATCACCTTGAGGTCGAGCGCCGCCGCCGGCCCGATGCCCTTCACCTCCTGTAGCCGGTTGGCGGGAGCGCCGAGGACCTCGGCCAGCGTGCCGAATCGCGCCAGCAGCGCCTTGGCGACCGGTTTGGTGTCGGCGCGCGGGATCAGGCGAAACAGCAGCATCTCGAGAAGCTCATAGTCGGCAAATCCCTCGGTTCCGGTCGCGGCGAAACGTTCGCGCAGCCGGTCGCGATGGCCGACATAGTGCGGCTGCTCGCGCGGCTTGCTGCCAGCAAGCGTCTTCAACGACGGTTCGCCGAGAAAGCCTCGCTCGTCCTCGCCATCATCCTGCATGGGCACCTCGCCTGGCGCCCGGCAGGCGCCGCGCGTCGGGCGAATGATAGAACAACTGGAGCGCGAGGCGAAAGGCGCGTTCGCGGCTCGCCTCAGGTGAGACCGGGCCGATCCAGGCCTGCCGGCGACAGGGTGAAGACCTCGCAGCCGGATGCGGTGACGCCGACCGTGTGCTCGTATTGCGCCGATAGCGACCGGTCGCGCGTGACCGCCGTCCAGCCGTCCGACAGCACCTTCACGTGCGGCCGTCCGAGATTGATCATCGGCTCGATGGTGAAGATCATGCCCGGCCGCATCTCCACGCCCTCGTGAGCGCTGCCGTAGTGAAGGATGTTCGGCGCGTCGTGGAACAGCCGGCCGACGCCATGGCCGCAGAAATCGCGCACGACCGAGCAGCGTTCGCCCTCGGCGTAGCTCTGGATTGCGGCGCCGATCGCGCCCGTGCGCGCGCCGGGGCGCACCGCGCCGACGCCGCGCATCAGACATTCGTGCGTGACTTCGAGCAGCCGTTCGGCGGCGCGCTTGATCTGGCCGACCGGATACATCCGGCTGGAATCGCCATGCCAGCCGTCGAGGATGTAAGTGACGTCGATATTGACGATGTCGCCCTCGCGTAGCGGCTTGTCGTCCGGGATGCCGTGGCACACCACGTGATTGATCGACGTGCAGGACGACTTCGTGTAGCCGCGGTAGTTGAGCGTCGCCGGCAGGGCGCCGTGGTCCATGCCGAACTCGAAGACGAAGCGATCGATCGCTTCGGTGGTCACGCCGGGCGCGACCCTGTCGACGAGTTCGTCGAGGCAGCGCGCCGTCAGCTGACACGCGGCGCGCATCCCCGCGAACGCCTCCTCTCCGTACAACCGGATCTGACCGGTGTTCTTCACGGGCGCCATATCGGCATCGAGATAGCTGACCATGTTATGTCCATCGCTTCGACCGGCCGTCGGCCGCGTCGCCCTGATGTGACACTCAACGCCGCGACGTTCAAGAGGCGAGGGTACGGCGATCCTCACTGCCGCGGGGCTGCATAGCCCCGCGGCAGTGAGGATCGCGGGCCTATGTCGAACGGCGAACCGCCCTATCAGTTGAACTTGTACTTCGCCCCGAGCCGCGCCGTGTGGAAGGACGGCGTGTCGGTCAGGAGTCCCGGAGGCGCGCCGAACTCCTCGAGGAAGTCCTTTTTCGCGTATTGCGAATAGCGGTACTCGATACCGACAGTCATGTGTTCGCTGACGGCCGCTTCCAGGCCTCCGCCGACGGAGAAGCCGTGCGAGCCCCAGTCGTAGAGCGAGCCGCTCGGTCCGGGAGTCGTGAAGTTCACGTCGAAGTGCTGCCAGCTGTAGCCGCCCAGGACATAGGCGAGGGTCGCCTCGTCGAGCTTGGCGCCGACGCGGGCCAGAACGTCGAACCCGTAGTCGGCATCGACGTTGGCCGAGATCGGCAGGATGCCGACGTTGAGGCTCGTGGTGATTCCCGAGTAGCGGCCGTCGACCAATACGCCGCCGACGAAGTTGCCGAAGTCGCGGTCGTAGCCGACGGAGAGTTCGCCGAACACGCCTTCGGCGCCGATGCCGTTGAAGGTGATGCCGCCCGGAATGAGGTTGCTAGCCAGTTCGTGCGAGGCAGCCCCGGCTCCGAACGCGCCGCCGACATAGAAGCCCGACCAATTGTAGGCCGGCGCGGCGAAAGACGCACCACCGCCGTTGCGGGCGCCCGGGCGGTAGTTGAGACCAACCAGAAAGGTATGCGTCGACGGCGTCACGTCGAGGATGCCCGCCGGACCGCCGAGGCCTTCGACGATGTCGTGCGCGGCAAAACGCGCGTAGCGGTATTCGCCACGCAGTGTCCAGTTGCCCGCGACCGCGGCCTCAACGCCGGCGCCCACCATATAACCGCCGCCGCTCCATTCGTAGGTGAACGGGAACGGATTGGCGTCGAGCCTGAACTTCTGCCAGGAATAGCCGCCCAGCACGTAGGCCAGCGTGGTCGGCGTGACCAGGTAGCCGGCGCGCAGGCCGACGTCGAACCCGTAGGTCGCGTTGATCGAGGCGTCGAGACCGACCAGCGGAACCTCGAGGGACGTTCCGATGTTGCCGAATCGCCCGTCGGCGAATGCGCCGAGCAGCATTCGCTCGCTCAGCATGTAGTCGTATCCGACGGTGACCTGGCCGAAAAAGCCTTCACCGCCGATGCCGTTGAAGGACAGGCCCGGCACGAGCGGCGAGCTCAATTCATGGACTACCCCGCCGGCGCCGACGCCTATGCCGCCGTAGAAGCCCGACCAGTTGTATCCCTCGCTGACTGCCTCCTGCGCATCCGCCGCTAACGCGGTTCCCGGCAGAACGAAGAGGCAGGCCGCAGCCAGCAATATCTTGCGCGTCATGAATATTCCCCACCCGCGTTCGCGACGACCACATCATTATCACCCAGTGCGAAGCGATTCCCATGGAGGCGGGAAGGCTATTGGACGATTCTGGACTTACTTTTTATTCGTGTGACCTCTTTGCATCTGTTCTCGTCGAAGCCGGCGATCGAAAGCGACGCCCCCGCGATGACGTGGGTCTAAAGGTCGGCCTACGCCCCGGCTGGGCAATTACGTTCACATTCCCGCCGCGAAGATACCTTAGCGAAATCGTGGCTTCGCCCACCGATCCGAACCCGCTACGATTATGGCGCTACGTCCCGGGCGCCGGTGGCAGGGGGCGGGCAAGGGCGGCAGCGCGGGACTGTCGGGTTTGGGGCGTGCCTATGTATTCGTTCCTCAGTTGGTTGCGGCGGTCGGCTGTGCACTTCGCTGCGGCGGCGATGCTTTCGGTGACGACGCCGGCACACGCCGAGGTCGATCCACTGATTGGCATCCGCGTCGCCGAAGCACTCGCAACCGGCGACAGGGACGGCGCGGCCGCCCTGATCGAAGCGGCCCTCCCGTCGGCGGACGACGCCCGTATCCGCAAGGACCTACTTGCCCAGCTGGCGGCACTAGAAAGTTCAGCGGGGCACCACGCCGAGGCGGCACGGCGGCGGATGGAACTCGCCGGCCTGATCGCCGAGACCGACGGCGACATGTCTCCCGACCTTGTCGCGGTTTTCGATGCCGCAGCGAACGACTACATGGCCACAGGCGAGAGCGCGGCAGCAGTCGAGGCGCTGGCCTCGGCGCTTGCGGTCGCCCGCAACGCAGGCATCGGCGCAGCGGTCGGTCCGCTCCTGGCGAAACTGGAAGCGATCGACGGCGCCGCGGCCGCCGCAGCGCAGGCGGCTATCAGCGCGCATGCGGAGGCCATGCAGGCGAGCGAGGAGCAACAGCGAGGCGCCTTCGACGCCGAAGCAGACAAGGGCTTCACCACCGTCAAGATCTACTACGCCACCGACCGCGCGCGCAGCGGCAGCGAGCTGCCGAACGACTTCTACTCGGGCCGGCGCGGCGAGGTAGAATACGGCACCGCCACCGTCAGCATCCCGGATCAGCATCGCCCGGGCAAGATCGAGAAACCCTCGATCTGGACCCTCGACTTCCGCGAGGATCCGCAGCGCCATATCGTGCTCTCCTCGGTGGTTCCCGAGGCGAGCGAGGCCGTCTTCGCCGATATGCAGGACCACGTCCGCAAAACCGGCAAGGCCGAGGCCTTCGTCTTCGTCCACGGCTTCAACGTCCCCTTTCACGAAGCGGCCAAGCGGACCGCGCAGATGGCCTTCGACATGAACTTCGAGGGCCTGCCGATCCTCTATTCGTGGCCGTCGCGGGGATCTATCCTGAGCTACATCGCCGACACGGCCGTGGTGAACCTGAGCGGGCGCAGGCTCAGCCGCTTCCTCGAGGACGTCGTGGCGCGGTCCGGCGCGACCCGCATCCACCTAATCGCGCATTCGATGGGCAACCGGGCGATGACCGATGCACTCGAGCTCTTCGCGCTGCGCTACAAGGGCCCGATGCCGGCCTTCGACCAGGTGCTGTTCACGGCGCCCGATCTCGACGCCGGGCTGTTCGGCGAAATGGTCCACACGATTCGTCCCGCCGCGCGGCGCATTACACTCTATGCCTCCAACAAGGACTGGGCGCTCGCCTTCTCGCGCAAGCTGCACGGCGATTCGCCGCGCGCCGGGCAGGGCGGCGCCGATATCCTGCACGTCGCCGAGGTGGACAGCATCGACATGACCGAGATCGGCGACGACATGCTGAAGCACAGCTACTACGCCAACAATCCTTCGGCGCTGACCGACATTCTGTCGCTGTTCTGGCGCGACGTGCCGCCGGAAGACCGCTGCGGCATGGTAGCGGCGGAAGGCGAGCACGGCACTTACTGGCATTACGACCCGAAAACCTGCGATACGTCGGCACTCTTGTCGACGCTGGCGTATCTGCGCCAGGCGAGCATCGCGAGCTTCAACGAGGCGTCGCTGTTCCTCACCCGCTTCGTCGCGCCGAACACGACCGATCCGCAGGAACGGTCGCGCCTGGAGGCCGCGCTGAAGATCCTGTTCGGCGGGTGACGCGCCGACCGGGTTCCGACCGAGTTCGGCGAACCGCTGTCTCGCGATGGAGCGAAGCGGCGGAAAGGCGGGTGGTTCAGGGAATTGCTGGCACGCCCAAGGGGAATCGAACCCCTCTCTCCACCGTGAAAGGGTGGCGTCCTGACCGATAGACGATGGGCGCGCGGGCGAGGCGGGTTATAATCGGCTTGCCGGGGTGCGGCAACCCGCCATCGGTAGGAATTTTCGACTTTTTTCAGCCCTTGCGGCGGCGGCAGCGCCAGTTCCAGTCGCGCTCCGGGCCGACGTCGATATGGACCGATTCGGTGTGGCAATAGGTGCCCACGCCGCCGCGGCCGGGCATCGAGCGGACGAAACTCGCCAGTTCCCACTTGGAGACGCCCTCGACCTGCACGTCGGCGGCCGCGCAGTACATGTGCAGCGAGTTCTTGGCGCCGCGGGCGCGCCGGTTGTGCGAGGGGCTGCGATAGCCCGAGGTCACGATGGCCTTGCGGCCATAGTGTCGCTCGACGGTCTGCAGGACGCGCACCAGCGACGGTTTCAGGCAGGCCACGTCGACCTTGTCGGTCTGCGTCAGCAGCCCGTTGGGCGCCAGCCGCGCCAGACCGGCGGCCGAGGCAAGGCGGACCGGCGGCCCTTCTTCGTCCTCGTGCAGATCGACGTCGCTGTCATCGTCGAGGCCCGACTTGCGCTTGATCTCGAACAGCGCCGACTGGCGCACGCCGGGGAGCGCGCTGTCTCCCGCCGCGGGCCCCGAAACCGATGCGGTGAGGACCTGCTTCGCCGGTCCCGCCGAGGCAAGCGTCACGATCGGAGCGGGCTCGCGCGCAGACGCCGTCTGCACCGGTTCGGAGCCAAACAGCGACGACAGGAAGGAACGTTTCTGCTTCGCGGCAGGCGCCGCCTGCGGATCGGTGGCCGTCACGTAAACCGGATTGTCGAGCTTCGGCGCCGGCGGAGCCGACTGCGCCGAGCCGACGGGCGCCGGGGTCGGCAGGCGGGCGGTATCGACCAGCGGCTGCGGCTGTCCTGGGGGCGTTGGCGCCGGCAGTGCCGCGGTCGCGGCGGCAGGCTGGGAAGGAAACGCAGCGGCAGGTTGCGCGGGAAACGCAGTGGCGGGAGCCAGCGGATTCGTCGTCGGCAGGTAGGCGACCTGCTCGGGCAGCGGCGTGTCGCCTTCGCCGAGGACCGTTGTGGCGGCCGGCGATTCGGCAAGGGTAGCAGGCGCCGTTGCGGTCGCGGCGGAGGCGTCGGCACCGGCCTGCAGTGCCGCGACCTCCGACTGTGCGACCGGGCCGCCCGGGACAGTCGAGCCCGGACCCGCGAAGCCGGGCGTGGCCGCCTCGCTAGCCGCATCGGCCATCACGCCGGCGACGCTCGGCGCGAAGGAAGGGGAGGTCATTTCGAATGACGTGTCGCCGGCCGTCGTGCAGGAAGAAAGGAACGCAGAAACGATCGCGATCGGTACGATGCGCCAAACCCCGGTCGCATGTCGCGATCGATCCGCTCTCAATACGCTTCCCCTTCTCCGCTCTCCGTTCGCCGCGAAAACACGGCGCCGGGTGCGAACCGACCGAAACCCGCCCCGGGTAGCCGGACTGTGCGAAATCACCGTCATCTCGATCGAGCGACCGATGCGAACGGCGTCGTGAAGTGGGCAGAGGTTTCGCCCGCTTTCATGGCGTGGTCAATTCAACCGACATTACAGAATGTTACAGAGCTTGTGAGCGCCTCGTGCACCCTATACGCGCACCTTGACGTAGCTGCCCGGCGCGTCGCCAAAGACGCGGGTCCGTTCGCCCGGCGTGCGTGCCGGAACGCGTGTCGCGTCCTTTGTCTCGATCCAGGCCTGCCAGTGCGGCCACCACGAGCCGGGCGTCTCCGTGGCCCGGGTCACCCAGTCGGCGAAATCGCCCTCGGGCTTGCCGTCGGTCCAGAACTGGTACTTCTTCGCGGCAGGGTGGTTGACGACGCCGGCGATGTGCCCTGAACCGGCAAGCACGTATTCGACGTCGCCGCCAAAGTACCGGCAGCCGAGGAAGACCGACTTCGCCGGCGCAATGTGATCCTCCTTGGCGGAGAGGTTGTAGATCGGGATCTTGACGTCGGCGAGCGAGATCGTGCGCCCGGCCAGCACCATGCGCCCCTGGGTCAGGTTGTTCTCCAAGTAGCAGTTGCGCAGGTAGTAGGAGTGGTTCGCCGCGCCCATCCTGGTCGAATCAGCGTTCCAGTAGAGCAGGTCGAACGGTAGCGGATCCTTGCCGCGCATGTAGTTGTTGACGACGTAGGGCCAGATCAAGTCGCCCGATCGCAGCATGTTGAAGGCCGTCGCCATCTTGGTGCCGTCGAGATAGCCCTTCTCGTTCATCGAGCGCTCGATCGCGGCCACCTGGTCCTCGTCGACGAACACCTTGAGATCGCCGGCATAGGTGAAGTCGACCTGGGTCGTGAATAGGGTCGCCGAGCGGATGCGGTCGTCGCCCTCCTGCGCCATCAGCGCCAGGGCCGCCGCCAGTAGCGTCCCGCCGACGCAGTAGCCGATGGCGTTGACCTCGCGCTCCCCCGTGGCGGCCTCGACCGTATCGAGCCCGTATTCGATGCCCTCGCGGATATAGGCCTCCCAGCCCTTGGCGCCGTGACGCTCGTCCGGGTTGATCCAGGAGATGACGAAGACGGTGTGACCCTGCTCGACAGCCCAGCGGATGAAGGATTTTTCGGGATTGAGGTCGAGGATGTAGAACTTGTTGATCCAGGGCGGGCAGATAAGCAGCGGACGCTTCAGCACCGTTTCCGTTGCCGGCGCGTACTGGATGATCTCGGCAACATCGCTCCTTCCAACCACCTTGCCGGGCGTCACGGCGATGTTCCTGCCGATCTCGAAGCGCGAGTAGTCGGCCTGGCGGAGCTTCAGGTCCCCCTTGCCTGCGGTGATGTCCTCGGCGAGCATCTTCATGCCGCGAACGAGGTTCTCGCCATCGGTGGCGACGGTCTCGCGGAACAGTTCCGGGTTCGTCAGGATGAAGTTCGACGGCGAGATCGCGTGGCTGATCTGCTTGACGTAGAAACCGGCCTTGTGGCGCGTGTGCTCGTCCAATCCCTCGGCATGCTCGACGAGATCGCCGGCCCACCGCGACGTCACCAGATAGGCCTGCTTGAGGAAGTCGAAAAAGGCGTTGCGCCCCCATTCGGGATCCTGGAACCGCTTGTCGCCCTTTTCCGGCTTGACGGCCTCGGCGTCCGCGGTGTCCGGCTCGGCGCCGAACCGCTTGATTGAGTTCGACCAGACCTGCATGTAGCCGGCGAAGAGCCTCGTCTGTGCGTCGAGCGCCCGCTTCGGGTCCGACAGCCAGTATTCGCTGAGCTTGGAGAAGGTCTTGACCATGTCGGCGACCGGCTCGGCGACCGTGTCGCGCACCTCGCCCTTCTCGCGCGGCTCGGCCCACGCCGCGGCGGCCTTGCCCGCCTGCTCGACCATGCGCGCGAGGTTCAGCGCAAAACGCTCCGGGTCCTTGACGATGTACTGTTCGACCGACGAGGCGGTCCCATCGGCCGCCTTGTCCGAATCGGATGGCTTCGTCATGACTGGCGCTTGTCCTCCCCTGGGCGTTATGTTGACACAATATAATGAGAGCGAAGGCCCGGTCCAATGGAGTTCCGCCCCGTCGTGACTCTTTGGCATGCCCGTGCGGGAAAAGAATGACGACAGCATTGAACGGACGTGAAATGCGCGGATGGCGCGGAATTGCGCTGATCACATTCGCTGTCGCCGGGCTCTCTGGTTGCACCACGGCGAGTCTCGAGGACGCCGCGCCGCTGGCCGCGACGGTCGAGGCGACGCTCCCCGAGCAGATCACGACAATCCCGACACCCACGCCGGTTTCCGGCGACGCCGTGGCGGCGATACCCGATGCCGGTGCGACTGCGGCCGCCGACTCGGTTGAAGCCACGGAGAGTGCGGCCGTGGACGCTCAAGGGTCGGCGCGGCAGACCGGCCAGTATCCGAACCTGAACATCGTGCCGACAGCCGCCGCGCCACAGCTGACCGCGGCCGAAAAGAACGCCAAACTCGCCGAGCTGGAGGCCGCCAGGAGACAGGCGGTGGGCGGCGCTTCCGGGAAGCCGGTGTCGAACGATGCGAAGCTGAAGAAGCTTGCCAGGACCCACGCCGAAGAAGCCCTCAAGCAGATCGAAGGCCAGTAGCGCAACCGACGCCGGGCCGAGGCGCC
>CAJPFN010000049.1 GCA_905339215.1 Rhizobiaceae bacterium | reverse complement strand
GACGCCGCCTTCCAGTTCATCAACTACATGCTCGACGCCAAGAACCACGCCTGGGCGGCAGAGAACATCCTCTACAAGGTGCCGAACAAGCCGGCCATGGAAAGCCTGCCGGCCGAGATGATGCAGCAGTATCCGAACATGGCCATGCCGGTTGCCGACCTGGTCAAGTTCGAGCAGTTGCGCGACGTCGGCGAGGCGCAGCGCGACTACTCGCGCATCGTCAGCGAGATCAAGGCGGCGCAGTAAAGATCGCCCGTCCGGTCCGCCGCCGACGCGAGCGTTCGGCGGCCGGCCAGGTGACCGCCCTTTCCGCTGCATCGCGGCGGCAAGGGCTTTTCGGATTTCGCAGATGGCCGTGAGACTCGTCCCGACCCGCTCCACCGTGCTGATGGCGCCGGCGCTCGCCTGGCTGGCGGCGCTGATGGTGGTGCCGTGCGCGCTGGTGCTGGCGCTGGCCTTCTTCCGGCGCGGCATCTACGGCGGCGTCGACTACACCTTCACGCTGGAGAACTTCGCCAACGTCGTCGATCCGCTCTATGCCGGCATCTTCCTCAACTCGGCGCGGATCGCGGGACTGGCGACACTGATCGCCGTCGTCGTCGGCTATGCGGCGGCCTATGCGATCGCCGCCGCGCCGCGCCACCGGCAGCCGCTCTATTTGTTCCTCGCCGTGCTGCCGTTCTGGTCGAACTATCTCATCCGCACCTATGCCTGGATCGTGCTGCTCAACCGCGAGGGGCTGCTGACGCAGCTGCTGCGCTGGGCGGGCTATGCGGGCGAGCCGCCGTCGCTGCTCTACACGGAAGGCGCGGTGATCGCGGGCCTGGTCTACAACTACCTGCCCTTCGTCGTGCTCGCCTGCTACGCGCCGCTCGCCCGGCTCAACCCGGAGCTGCGCGAGGCCTCGCGCGACCTCGGCGGCTCGGCCTTCACCACCTTCCGCCGCGTCACGCTGCCGCTCACTCTGCCCGGCGTCGCCGCTGGCGCGGTTTTCGTCTTCGTGCTGTCGATCGGCAATTTCGTCACGCCGGCGCTGCTCGGCGGCGGGCGCTTCCAGATGATCGGCAACCTCGTCTACGACCAGTTCCTCGCCGCCAACGACTGGCCGTTCGGCGCCGCGCTCGCGATGGCGCTGATCGCCATCATGATGTTGCTGCTGATGCTGCAGGCCTTCGCCGCGACGCGCGCCGAGGGCCGGCAGGCCAGGGAAGGCGCGGAGGCGGCGCATGGCTGACCGGTCGCCATCGACGCGGCGCTCGCTCGGCGTCGTGCTCGCCGCCGTTTTCGCTTTCCTCTACATCCCGATCGGGGTGCTGTTCGCGCTGTCCTTCAACGAGGGCGGACTGCCGACGGTCTGGTCGGGCTTCTCGCTGAAATGGTACGGCTCGCTGGCATCGAACGGGCAGATCCTGTCGGCGGCGCTGAATACGCTGATCGTGGCGCTGGTGTCGACGGTCATCGCGACCGCGCTGGGCACGCTGCTCGCCATCGGCGTCGAGATCCGCCGGCGCAAGGGCAGGGCGCTGGAGGCGCTGATCTTCGCGCCGATGATCATCCCCGACATCGTGCTCGCCATCGCGCTGCTGTCGTTCTTCTCCATGCTGAACGTGACCATGGGCCTGCACACGATCGTTCTCGCCCACGTCGTCTTCAACATCGCCTTCGTCTGCGCCGTGGTCCGCGCCCGGCTGAAAAGCTTCGACTGGTCGGTGGTCGAAGCCTCGACCGACCTCGGCGCCTCGGCCCTCACCACCTTCAGGCGCATCACGCTGCCGATGATCGCGCCGGCGGTCGTCGCAGGCGCGCTGCTCGCCTTCACGCTGTCGGTCGACGAGTTCATCATCGCCTTCTTCACCGCCGGCGCCGGCCGCGCCTCGACCACGCTGCCGATGCAGATCTACGCCATGATCCGCTTCGGCGTGACGCCCGAGCTCAACGCGCTCGCCACCCTCGTCATCGCCGTCAGCGTCACCGCGCTGGCGCTGTCGCAACGCATCAACAGGACCATCGCCCCGTGACCAGCGAACGCGTCGTCCTCGGCATCGAGGCCGTCACCAAGCGCTTCGGCTCCGTCACAGCCGTCGACGCCGTCTCGCTCGCCATCCGCGAGAACGAGTTTTTCGCGCTGCTCGGCCCGTCGGGGTGCGGCAAGACCACGCTCTTGCGCATGCTCGCCGGCTTCGAGACGCCGAACGAGGGCCGCATCCTGCTCGACGGAAGGGACGTCTCCGCCGTCCCGCCCAACCGCCGGCCGGTCAACCTGATGTTCCAGTCCTACGCGCTGTTCCCGCACATGAGCGTGCGCGCCAACATCGCCTACGGGCTGGAGATGGAGCGGTTGCCGTCAGCCGAGATCCGCGCCCGCACCGACGCGATCATGGCGACGACGCAGCTGTCCGCCATGGCCGACCGCCGGCCGGACCAGTTGTCCGGCGGCCAGCGCCAGCGCGTCGCGCTGGCTCGAGCCCTGGTCAAGCGGCCGCGGCTGCTTCTCCTCGACGAGCCGCTCGGCGCGCTCGACAAGAAGCTGCGCGGCGCCATGCAGCTCGAGCTGAAACGGCTGCAGCACGAGGTCGGCATCACCTTCATCATGGTCACCCACGACCAGGAGGAGGCGCTGGTCATGGCCAACCGCATCGCCGTGCTGCGCGACGGCCACCTGCTCCAGTGCGGCACGCCGAACGAGATCTACGAACGTCCGGCCGACCGCTTCGTCGCCGACTTCATCGGCGTCACCAACTTCATCGCCGGCAAGGCCGCGCCGGGCGGCGTGGCGGCGGCGGGCGGGCTGCTCGTGCGCGGAACGCGGCCGGAAGGGCTCGCCGACGGCGCCGAAGCGTGGGCCGCGGTCAGACCGGAGCGCCTGTCGCTCTTCCCTGGGCCGCAAGCCGAGAACCGCACCACCGGCACCGTCGAGACGACCGCCTATCACGGCCTCGACCTCCAGGTGCATGTGCGCACGGCGCTCGCCGCCGCGCCGCTGCTTGTGCGCGTCACCGCCGAACAGGCGGAGCGCCGGCCGGTCGCGCCCGGCGACACGGTCGAGATCGGCTGGGCCGCGGCCGACACACGGATTTTCGCAAAGGACTGAGGAGGCGAACCAATGACCCAGAAGACCATCGCATTCTTCCCCGAGGCCGCCTTCGGGCCGGCGCTCAACTCGGTCGGCATCGCCCAGGCGGTCGAGGCGCGCGGCCACAAGGCCGTGTTCCTCTCGGATCCCGGCTTCGTCGACGTCTACAAGGGCTACGGTTTCGAGGCCCATCCGGTGAACCTCTCCGAACCGATGCCGCCGGAGCAGATGGCCAAGTTCTGGGAGGACTTCATCAACGGCCACATCCCCAACTTCGCCAAGTCGCCCTACGACCAGGTCGACAACTACGTGAAGGACTGCTGGACGGCGATCGTCGACAGCGCCAAATGGGCGCAAAAGGACCTACCGGGCGTTCTGGCGAAGATCCGGCCGGACGTCATCTGCGTCGACAACGTCATCCTCTTCCCGGCCATCAAGCAGTTCGGCAAGCCGTGGGTGCGCATCATCTCCTGCTCGGAGAACGAGATCGAGGACGAGGGCATTCCACCGCATCTCTCCGGCTGCGGCGAGAACGACCACGCCGGGCACGAGGCCTACCGCAAGCATTTCAACGAGGTCATCAAGCCGCTGCACGACGACTTCAACGCCTTCCTGGCCACGACCGGTGAGGCGCCCTATCCGCTCGGCCAGTTCTTCGAGGCCTCGCCCTATCTGAACCTGCTGCTCTATCCCGAGCCGGTGAAGTTCACCCGCAAGGTGCCGCTCGACCCGGCGCGTTTCCAGTATCTCGAGGGCTGCGTGCGCAAGGAGGCGCCCTACGAGGTGCCGACCTTCGCCGCGAACAATAACGGCCCGCTGCTCTACGTCTCCTTCGGCTCGCTCGGCGCCGGCGACACGGCGCTGCTCAAGCGCATCATCGCGGCCATCGGCAAGTCGCGCTACCGGGCGCTGGTCAATGTCGGCGGCTACAAGGGCGAGTACACGGACGTGCCCGGCAATGTCGTCGTCGAGAGCTGGTTCCCGCAGCCGTCGGTGATCCCGCAGGTCGACGCGGTCATCCACCACGGCGGCAACAACTCCTTCACCGAGTGCCTGTTCTTCGGCAAGCCGGCGATCATCATGCCTTATGTCTGGGACGGTCACGACAACGCCACGCGCGTCCAGGAAACCGGCCACGGCTTCAAGATGCCGCGCTACGACTGGACCGACGACGAGCTGCTGGCGAAGATCGAGACCTGCCTGACCGATCCGGCGATGAAGGCGAAGCTCGCCGCGACCTCGGCGCACATGCAGTCGCAGAACGGGCCGGAGAAGGCGGCGGGTCTCATCGAGGCGCTGCTCTGACATGACGACCGCGTCCTCGGCCCCGCATCTCTACCAGGCCACGACCCGCACCGACCTCGTCGACTGGGGAACGCAGGCCGACGCGCTGGAAGGCGTCTCGCATTCCAGCGGCCGTCTGGTGCACAAGGGGCCGGGCAACCGCCCCGAGATCGGCATCTGGGTGTGCACGCCCGGCCGCTGGCGGCTGTCGATCCCGCGCGACGAGTTCTGCCACTTCGTCGCCGGGCGGGCGACCTATCGCGGCGACGACGGCGAAAGGATCGAAGTCGAGGCCGGGACGGCGGTCACGTTTCCCGCCGGATGGACCGGCGAATGCACCGTCCACGAGACGATGCGCAACGTCTACATGCTGGCCGAGGACGAGCCGGCCGCGAAGGAAGAGAGAATGACGACGACACCGCTGATGAAGAAGCCGCTGGCGCAGACCGACCTGGTCGACTGGGGCGTGATCCCGACGATGATCGAGGGCCAGTCGCGCACCTCGGGCCGGCTGATCCACAAGGGGCCGGAAGGCCGTTCCGAATGTGGCCTTTGGGTGTGCACGCCAGGCAAGTGGGAGTGCCATGTCACCCGCGACGAGTTCTGCCATTTCCTCGAGGGTCGCTGCACCTACGTCCACGAGAGCGGCGAGGTGATCGAGATCGAGCCGGACACCGCCGCCTTCTTCCCGCAGGACTGGAAGGGCGTATGCACGGTCCACGAGACCATCAAGAAGGTCTACATGATCCGATGAGTGCGGAACGCGACGCCAGTGAGACCGCCCGGGCGACAGCGCGGCGCGCATTCGTCCGCGCCGCGGGCTTCGACCCGGACCGCATGGAGGCGCTGCCGGCCGACGCTTCGCCGCGGCGTTACTTCCGCCTGCACGGCGGCGGCTCGCCCCGCCTGCTGATGGACGCCGCGCCGGCGCCCGACTTCCATGCTTTCCTCAGGATCGCAAGGCACCTCACCGGCCTCGGCTTCTCGGCCCCGGGGATCGACAGCGCCGACCTCGAGCGCGGCTTCGCCGTCATCGAGGATTTCGGCAACAGGACCTATACGCGTCTGCTCGCCGAGGGCGCCGACGAACGTGTGCTCTACGAGCTCGCGGTCGACACGCTCGCCGCGATCCACAGAGCGGAGGGCAGCACGCGGATCGACGTTCCGCCCTACGACGACGAGCCGCTGTTCCTCGAACTGCAGATGTTCACCGACTGGTTCGCGCCGCAGGTGGCGCCGGGCATCGACGTCAAAGCGTTCCGCGCCGCCTTCTTCGGCCTTTGGGATGCCGCCCTCGCCGAGGTCAAGCGCTCGCGCGATGCGCTCGTGCTGCGCGACTTCCACGTCGACAATCTGATGATCGTCGACGGGCGCGCCGGCGTCGCCGCCTGCGGCCTGCTCGACTTCCAGGACGCGCTGATCGGCTCGGCGGCCTACGACCTCGTCTCGCTGACCCAGGACGCGCGCCGAGACCTGATGCCGGGGCTGGAGGACGCGCTGGTCGAGCGCTACCTTGCCGCGCGACCCGGCCTCGACCGGGCCGCCTTCATGCGCGAGTACCACCTCCTCGCCGCACACCGCCACACCAAGGTCGCCGGTAATTTCGAGCGCCTGTCCAAGCGCGACGGCAAGCACGGCTATCTCGTCCACATCCCGCGCGTGCTGCGTCTGCTCGACAAGGAGATGGACGCCGCCGGGCTGACGGCGATCCGCGCCTTCATCGACCGCACCCTGCCCGGCTGGGCCGATTGGCGCCCGACGTCGCCGGCCGCCTGAACCCCGAACTGGAGCGTCGGCATGTTCGACCCTGAGAAGCCCACCTATTTTCTGCATCCGGACTACATAGCGGCGGCGGGACCGGTGTCCGACACGATCGACCCGGCGACACTGGAGAAGGCGGGCGTCGTCGGCGAGCCCGATACCGCCCAGCTTGCCGGCGTGATCGACGCGGTCAACGCCGCGCAGAAGGACTGGAAGCAGCTCGACGCCAAGAGCCGGGCGAAAATCCTGCACCAGGTCGCCAATGCCATCGAGATGGCCGACCTGTCGCGCTGCGCCGAGCTGATGAGCCGCGAGATGGGCAAACCCTATCCCGACGCCATCGGCGAACTGGCCAACTGCGCGCCGATCTTTCGCTACTACGCCGAGATGGCGCGCGACGAGGCGGGCAAGATCGCCGGCACCACGCAGACGGGATCGTTCCAGTACGTGCGTTACGAACCGCTCGGCGTCTCCGTGCACATCATGCCGTTCAACTTCCCGGTCCTCCTGATGTGCTGGACGGTGGCCGCCTCGCTCGCCGCCGGCAACGGCTGCATCGTCAAGCCGGCGCCGGCCACCACGCTGTCGACGCTGGAGTTCATGCGCTGCTTTACCGCCCTGCCGAAGGGGCTGATCGCCTGCCTGCCCGGTGGTGCGGGCGTGGCGCGCGCTCTGATCGACAGCCCGCGCACCCATGCGGTCGCTTTCACCGGCTCGGTGGCGGCGGCGAAGTCGGTGGCCATGGCGGCCGCCGCGCAGCTGAAGCCCGCCGTCATCGAGGCGGGCGGCAGCGATCCGATGATCATCACCGCCAATGCGCCCATCGACGTCGCCGCGGCCGGCGCGGTGACCGCGGCCTTCCACCTGACCGGCCAGATCTGCACGTCGGCGGAGCGCTTCTTCGTCGTCGACGAAATCCACGACCGCTTCGTCGAGGCCTTCGCCCGCGAGGCGGCGCGGCTGCGCCTCGGCAACGGGCTGGATCGCACCGAGATCGGGCCGCTGGTCAGCGAGGCGGCGCGCGCCAAGGTGATGCGCCTGGTTGGCGACGCCGTCGGCAAGGGCGCCGAAATCGTCATCGGCGGCCGTGTCCCGCCGGCGCTGCAGAAGGGCTGGTTCTACGAGCCGACCATCCTGACCGGCTGCACCACCGACATGTCGATCATGCACGAGGAGTGCTTCGGCCCGGTCGCCTCGATCGTCCGCGTCGCCGACCTCGACGAGGCGCTCAGACTCGCCAACGACAGCCCCTTCGGGCTGGGCGCCTCGATCTTCACCACCAGCCTGGAGGAGGCGATGGAGGCTGCCGACCGGCTCGAGGCGGGCATGGTCTGGGTCAACAACCCGCTGATCGACAACGACGCGCTGCCCTTCGGCGGCTGGAAGGCCTCGGGGCTGGGCCGCGAGCTCGGACGGCAGGGGCTCGACGCCTTCCGCCGCTCGAAGATGGTGATCATCGACCACAAGGCGGTACGCCAGGGCTGGTGGTATCCCTATCCCGACGAGTGGTTCCGCGACGCCGGCGGGCGCAAGCATTCCTGACATTCAGAGACTGGAGAAGACCATGAAGATCAGCGTGCTGGGCGGTGCGGGCATGATGGGGCAGGGGATCGTCCGCGACCTCATCTCCGACCGGGCCATCGTCGCGATCGACGAAGTGCGCATCTGCGACAACCACCGGCCGCGCATGGAGGCGCTGCGCGACGAGCTCGGCGATCCGCGCATCGTGCTCGTCGACCTCGACGTCTCCGATGCCGGGCAGATCGCTGCGGCGCTCTCCGGCGCCGACATGTGCGTCAATTCGGTGCCGACGCTCGCCGGCCACCAGATGCGCATCTTCGAGGCGGCACTCGCCGCCCGCGTGCCCTACATCGACCTCGGCGGCCTCGGCACCTTCACGGTCAAGCAGCTCGAATGGCGCGAGCGCTTCCGCGCCGCCGGCGTCACCGCCGTCATCGGGGTCGGTGCCGATCCGGGCATGTCCAACGTCATCTGCCGCGCAGTCGCCGACCGGCTGGACGAGATCGACAGCATCAACCTCTACTGGGCGGCCGAGCTGGTCGGGCCGGAGAACCCGGTGCTGGTGCCGCCCTACAGCGTCTCCACCGTGCTCGCCGAATACGCGCATCCGAGCACGCAGTTCCACGACGGCCGGCACGTCACCTGCGCGCCGCTGACCGGCGTCGAGGTCCTCGACCTGCCGGAGCCGTGGGGACGCTGCGAGTTCATGTACTCGCCGCACTCCGAACAGCTCACCGTGCCGCTGGCGGAAGGCATCCGCGACAAGGGCATCAGGGAGTTCACCTGGAAGCTGCACCTGCCGCATCGCGAGCACGAGGCCTGGGTCGGCCTGGTGAAAGCCGGCTTCGGCGACTTCGCCGACGAGGTGACGCTGCGCAGCGGCGCCAGGGTGAAGCCGCTGGACGTTCTCGAGGCGCTGATCGCCCGCAACATCGAGCGCAACCGCGACCGCATGCCATCGCAGGACAGCCACGAGATCCACTTCGCCATCGGCCGCGGGCGTATTGCCGGCAAGGCGGCGACGGTGCGCTGCGAGGTGATCGTCACGCCGGACCCGCTCTACGGGCCTTACGTCGACGCCGCGACCTCGATGAACGCCTCGATCGCCGCGCAACTGATTCTGGCGAAGCCGCAGCGGCCCGGCGTCTTCGCGCCGGAGGAGTATTTCGACGTGGCGAGCTATTTCCCCGAGCTGGAGAAGCGCAAGTTCACCGTGCGCATCGAGACCGAATGAGCAAAGAGCGCATCGCCCTCTCGGCGGGAACGCTGCGCGCCGAGATCGCGCCGACGCTGGGCGGCGCGCTCGCCGCGTTCTACGATACGGCCGGCGATCAGCCGGTGCACTATCTCCGGCCGGCGGCGCCAGACGCGGCGACGCCGCTGCAGACGGCCTGCTTTCCGATGGTGCCGTTCTTCAGCTGGCTGAAGGGCGACCGGCTGGTCCATGGCGGCCGCGTCATCGACCTGCCGCCGTCCGGCATGGGCTTCGTCCATGCGCTACACGGCTTCGGCTGGACGTCCGCATGGCAGGTCGAGGAAGCGTCTGCCAGGCGCGCCGTGCTCGTCCATCGCCACGCCGCCGGCGCCTGGCCCTGGGCCTATGTCGCTCGCGAGGCTTTCGGACTTTCCGCCGACGGGCTTACGATCGCACTCGACGTGACGAACGAGGCCGACAGCGATATGCCGGTCGGGGCAGGCCTCCACGCCTACTTCGCCGATCCGGTGGACCTTCGCGTCGAGACCGAGGTGACGTCGATGCACCTGATGTCCGATGAGGGCATACCCCATGCCGCCGATCCGCGGGCGGCAGCAATCGCGGCGATGCGCGCCGGTGCTGCACTCACCCGCGGGCTGAACAACATTTTCGAGGGCTGGTCGCGGACGGCCGAGCTTCGCTGGCCCACGCACGCGGTCGCCATCGCGGCCGAAAGCCCCTTCGACTTCCTCTGCATCTACTCGCCGGAGGGCGAGGACTTCTGCTGCATCGAGCCGGTCACCCACACGACCAACGCCTTCAACGCGCCGGTCGTGCCCTGGGGCGTCACCGGGGCGCGTGTGCTCGCTCCGGGCGGCACGTTTTCCGCGCGCTGCCACTTCGTTCCCAGACCTGCCGACTGATCTTCCAAGGGAGACCGCGACATGAAAACCGAGCTCTTCATCGACGGTACGTGGCGACCGGCGACCAGTGGCGCGACCTTCGCGGTGACCGACCCGGCGACCGAGGCGCCCTTTGCCGAAGCCGCGCGCGGCACGGCCGCCGACGTCGACCTTGCCGTCACGGCGGCGCGCCAGGCCTTCGACGAGGGTCCGTGGCCGCGCATGGGCGGCCGCGAGCGCGCCGCGATCGTGCGCGCCATCGGCCGGCTGATCGCCGAGCGCAAGGAAGAGCTCGCCGCGCTGGAGGTCCGCGACAACGGCAAGCCGCTGCCCGAGGCGCTGTGGGACATCGGCGACGCCGCCTACTGTTTCGAATACTACGCCGACATGGCCGAGGCCGCCGAGGCGGCCGGACCGATGCCGATCCCGCTCGGCGACGCGCGCTTTACCTCGAAGGTGGTGCACGAACCGCTCGGCGTGGTCGGCGCCATCGTGCCGTGGAACTACCCGCTGCTGATGGCCGCCTGGAAGGTGGCGCCGGCGCTCGCCGCCGGCTGCACGATCGTGCTGAAGCCGTCCGAGCTGACGCCGATGACCGCGGTCGAGCTGGCCCGGATAACCGAGGTCGCCGGCCTGCCGAAAGGCGTCTTCAACCTGGTCACCGGCTTCGGCCCGGAAGCCGGCGCGCCGCTCGCCGAACATCCCGGCGTCGACAAGGTCGCCTTCACCGGCTCCGTGCCGACCGGCAGCAAGGTGATGCGGGCCGCCGCCACCGACATCAAGGCGATCAGCCTGGAACTGGGCGGCAAGTCGCCCTTCGTCGTCTTCGCCGACAGCGACGTCGACAAGGCCGTCGAGTGGATCATGTTCGGCATCTTCTGGAACCAGGGCCAGGTCTGCTCGGCGACCTCGCGCATCCTGGTCGAGAGGCCGCTCTACGCGCCGCTGCTCGAGCGCTTGGCGGCGGAGGCCGCGAAGATCACCATCGGCGGCGGCACGGAGGCGGGCGTGCTCCTCGGCCCGATCGTTTCCGAAGGCCAGTACGCCAAGGTTCTCGGCGCGATCGAACGCGGCAAGGCCGAAGGCGCCCGCCTGGTCTCCGGCGGAAAGCGCCCCGCCGGCCGCGACAACGGCTATTTCGTCGAGCCGACCGTCTTCGCCGACGTGCCGCTGTCGAGCTGGATCTGGCGCGAGGAGATCTTTGGCCCGGTCGTCTGCGTCAATCCGTTCGACACGGAGGAGGAGGCGGTACGGCTCGCCAACGATTCGCCCTACGGCCTCGCCGGAGCGGTGATGTCGGACGACCTCGACCGCTGCGAGCGCGTCGCCGCGGCGCTGCGCGCCGGCATCGTCTGGATCAACTGCTCGCAGCCGACCTTCACCGAGGCGCCGTGGGGCGGCTACAAGCGCTCCGGCATCGGCCGTGAGCTCGGCAAATGGGGTTTCGACGCCTACCGGCAGGTCAAGCAGGTCACGACCTTCGATCGCAATGAGAAGTGGGGCTGGTACCTGAAGTAGGCAGAAATCCGATGACGGTCGGGCGCCAGCCGCTGTCGGCAGCGCCCGACCGAATGCCGCAATCGGTCAGCCGGTCGTGGCGGCCGCAGGTGCCCGATCGGCGATCATCGCCGCGCCGCGGCTGACGAAGGCGCCGAGGCCGAGGAAGACTACGAGCAGGTTGACCAGCCAGCCGATCACCGGCACGAAGTTGAGCAGCGCCAGCACGACCAGGCAGATCGCCAGCGCACCCAGCCGCATCGCCGTCGTCTGCGGCGGACCGGCGAAGGCCGACGCGACCCTCCAGGCGATGACATAGGCGCCGAGCAGGTAGCCGATGGTCCAGGCGAGCACGACCGCCAGAATGACGATCGGAATGAGCGGGATCGCGACGAGCGTCATGGCGCTGACCGGCACGATGCCGAGCAGCATCGACAGACCGAGTGCGCCGTAGAGCGTCGACAAGAACGGCCTTGCCGACGCCTCGGCGCGCAGCCGTTCCGTCGTCTGTGGGGCGAAGGCGAGCGCGAGTCCGCCGACCAGCACCAGGAAGGCGATGGCCATCACGAAGGCGCCGAAGACCGTGAGGAAGGCGGGCCAGAAGCCACGCGTGGGGTGCTCCATCGCGTCGCGGAAGCGGTCATAGGCCTGCGAGGGCTCGAGCTTCTCGAAGCGGACCCGCTCCGGTGCGACGACGCTGGCCGGAATGTCGATCGGCTCCTCCGCCATGTAGGTCAGCGTCCCGTCGATCCTGGCGCCGGGGCCGAAGGAAAGCTCGCCGGCCGTCAGCATCGCGTCGCCCGCGACAGTGCCGTTCAGTTCGATGGAACCGCCGGCGGCAAGAAGGCTTCCGGCGATCGGTCCGTCCAGGATGGCGCTGCCCGCGACGATGCGCACATTGCCCGCCACTGCCGCGGCCTGGCGAAGCCGGACATTGGCGGCGAAGGCGCTGAGGTCCGTGGTGACGGGACCGGCGACGTCGACGGAGAAGCCGCCGGCGTAGAGGTCGCCCTTGACGGGCGCAGAGACGTCGACGTCGAAGCCGGCGACATGGGCGTCCGCCGCCACCTCGGCAACAATTTCAACGGAAAAGCCCGTCAGGAAGAGGTCGCGCGCGGCGGGCGCGCTGACGGTCACGCTGGAACCGGCGGCGTAGGTGTCGCCGCCGAAGGTCATGTTGGCTTCCTGGGCGGCCGCAGTTCCGCAGGCGAGCCCGGCGAGAACGATCGCAGTCGAGAGTCGCGATGGCATGGGGACGGTTTCCTGTCGTTGGGAGACGTCGGCAGTTTGTGCATGCCCGCGGCTGCGCGGCATTGCGGTGCATCAACGCCGCCCTGCCCGGGAGTCCGTCAGGCGAAGCGCCGGGCGCCGGCGACGCAAAGAACGACGACCGCCGTCGAGGCGAGCATGGTCCACGCGATCGTTTCGTGCAGGAACACGGCTGCCAGCATAAATCCGAAAAAGGGCTGCAAGAGCTGCAGCTGGCCGACGCCGGCGATGCCGCCGAGCGCGAGCCCGCGATACCAGAAGACGAAGCCGACCAGCATGCTGAACACCGAGACGTAGGCGAGCCCCAGCCACGCCGGCACGCCGATGCCGCTCCAGCTCGCGGGCAGGGTGACGAGGGTGATCGCAGCCATCACCGGCAATGACAGCAGCAGCGCCCAGGAGATGACCTGCCATCCGCCGAGCCGCCGCGACAGGGTCGCGCCTTCGGCATAGCCGAGCCCGCAGAACAGGATGGCCGCGATCATCAGGAGATCGCCGGCGAGCGATCCGCCGCCGCCTTGCGACAGCGCGAAGCCGGCGACCGTGGCGGCCCCGAGCAGCGAGAACAGCCAGAACATCGGCTTCGGGCGTTCGCCGCCGCGCAGCACGGCGAAGGTGGCGGTGGCGAGCGGCAGCAGGCCGACGAAGACGATCGAGTGCGACGCCGAGATGTGGCGAAGTGCAAGCGCGGTGAGCAGCGGAAAGCCGACGACGACGCCCAGCGCGACGACGGAAAGCGCGAAGAGGTCGCCGCGCGCGGGTCGTGCCTGGCGAAGCGCCAGCAGGAAGACGGCGCCGAGCAGGGCCGCGATCGCGGCCCGCGCGGATGTCAGGAACACCGGCGAGAAATCAGCCACCGCCACGCGCGTCGCCGGCAGCGAGCCGCTGAAGATGACGACTCCCAAGAGGCCGCTGCCCCAGCCCGCAGTCGTTCGTTCCATACACCCTCGCTTTCCTGGGGCGTTCAAGTAGCGGCTTCGGGATGGTATTGGCAGGTACAGAGGGATACAATTCCACAAAACTGTATGGGCTCAATCGAGAATACAGTTGGGAAGAGTTGCCATGTCTGGCGGTGAAATGACACGAACCGAAACCCTGATGACGGCGATCCGCTCGAAGATCGCGAACCGCGCGCTTGCGGCAGGCGACCGCCTACCGTCGGTTCGCCGCTTCGCCGCGACCATGGGCGTGTCGCCATCGACCGTTGTCGAGGCCTACGGGCGGCTCGAGGCCGAGGGCGCCATCCGCGCCCGGCGCGGTTCCGGCTTCTACGTGACCGGCGCAGATCTGCCGCCGCGGCTTCTGGTCGAGCGGGGCCCACCCCGCGAACGAAACATCGATCCGTTCTGGGTGTCGCGCCAATCGCTTGACGCCGAGCCGTCCGTGCCCAAGCCCGGCTGCGGGTGGCTGCCCGCCGACTGGATGCCGAACGCTGCCCTGCGCAAAGGCCTGCGAGCCCTGAGCCGCGCCGACGATGCCCTTCTCACCGACTACGGCAACACCCGCGGATCGCTCGCCCTGCGCCGCCTTCTTCTCGGCCGCTTCGCCGACGAGGGCATAGCAGCGACCGCCGGCCAGGTCATGCTCACCGGCTCGGGCACGCAGGCGATCGACCTGATATGCCGCATGCTGTTGCAGCCGGGCGACGTCGTCCTGGTCGACGATCCCTGCTATTTCAATTTCCAGGCGCTGTTGCGTGCCCATCCGGTCAGGATCGTGGGCGTTGCCTTCACGCCATCGGGGCCGGACGTCGCCGCCTTCGAGAAGGCCGTGGCCGAGGAGGCGCCGCGCCTCTACATCACCAACTCCGCCCTGCACAATCCGACCGGTGCGACCATCTCGCCGCAGACGGCGCATCGCGTGCTCAATGCGGCGGCGGCGCACGGCATGACGATCGTCGAAGACGAGATCTTCGCCGATTTCGAGCCGGCCCTGTCGCCGCGTCTTGCCATCCTCGACGGGCTCGATCGCGTCATCAGGATCGGCAGTTTCTCGAAGACGCTGTCGGCTTCGGTCCGCTGCGGCTACATCGCCGCGCGAACGGAGTGGATCGAGAGCCTCGTCGATCTTCAGATCGCGACGAGTTTCGCCGGCGCCAGCCCCATCGCGACCGAACTGATCGCCGGCGTGCTGGCGGGCGGCAGCTATCGCAGGCACATGGACGACCTGCGACGGCGCCTGGCTCACGCCCGAGAGGAGATCGCCGACAGGCTCGCCCCGCTTGGCCTCGTTCCCTGGATCATGCCGCGGGGCGGGTTTTACCTGTGGTGCCGCCTGCCCGACGGGCTCGATTCGTCCGAGGTCGCGCAGCGCGCCATGGAGGAGAAGGTCGTGCTGGCGCCGGGAAACGTGTTCAGCGTCTCGCGGTCGGCTGCGTCGTTCATGCGCTTCAACGTCGCCCAGATGGCCGACAAGCGCATTCTGACAGTCCTCCAACGCGCGATGGACCGCCGGGACTGAGCGGCGAACGACACGTTGCGCACCGGCGGAGTAAAAAGGCGCGGGTGTGCTTTCGGCCCGGCGTCGTCTACGCGCTTCCTCGCGCATTCACGTAGACCGAACGCAGCGTCGTCGTGGCGGTGATGAACAACCGGTTCCTCTTCGGTCCACCGAAGCAGACGTTCGACACCGGTTCGTCGATCAGGATCTTGCCGAGCAGCCTGCCGTCCGGCGCGAAGCAGTGGACACCATCGCCGGCGGAGGACCAGATGCGTCCCTCGGTATCGGTGCGGAAGCCGTCGAACAGCCCGGCGTCGCAGGTGACGAAATCCTCGCCCGCGGCGAGCGAACGGCCGTCGGGGGCCAGGGCGTGGCGGCGGATCTTCGGCTCGCAGTCCGGGAAGTGCGTGCGTCCGGTATCGGCCACGTAGAGAAAGGCCTCGTCAGGCGAGAAAGCGAGCCCGTTGGGCTGCCTCATGTCGTCGATCACCCGGGCAACGCCGCCGGTCTGGTCTATGCGGTAGACGTGGCGGCCATCCTGTTCCATCGGCGAGGCGTCGCCCTCATAGTCGCTGTCGATGCCGTAGGACGGGTCGGTGAACCAGATCGAGCCGTCGGACTTCACCACGACGTCGTTGGGCGAGTTGAGGCGCCTGCCGTCGAAGCGGTCGGCAAGCACCGTGCGGGTGCCGTCGAACTCGTACCGGCTGACGCAGCGGCCGCGATGCTCGCAGGCGATCAGCCTGCCCTGCCGGTCCACGGTGTGGCCGTTGTGGTTGCGGCAGGGCTGTTCGAAGACCGACACATGGCCGTCGTTCTCGTCCCAGCGCAGGATGCGGTCGTTGGGGATATCGGACCAGATAAGATAGCGTCCGGCCGCGAGATAGGCCGGCCCCTCGGCCCACCGCCCGCCGCTCCACAGCACCTCCACGTTGGCATTGCCGTGGATCAGCTTCGCGAAGCGATGATCGTGGATATAGTAGTCCCTGGCCGCCAACTGTCACCTCCCAGCCGCACGTCCCCCGGTGTTGAGCCGGGCAGGACATTGGCATTCGCCGAATTCAACCGATAGTCACCATAGCCTTGATCAGGCCGGATTTCTCGCTCGCCCAGCGGGGGATGTCGAAAACCGCGCGCTCGAGATCCGTGCGATGCGTGACGAGCCGGTCTGCGGGCGCCGAGCCGTCCCGGATCGCGGCGACGACCCGGTCGAAGTCCTCGGCCGTTGCGTTGCGGCTGCCGAGCAGGGTGAGTTCCTTTCGATGGAAGTCCGGATCCATGAAGGAGATCGATTCCCTGACCACGCTGACCAGCACGTAGCGGCCACCGTGAGCGACATGGTCGAAACCCTGTTCCATCGCTCGCGAACTACCCGTTGCATCAAACACGACGTCGAATCCGTCGCCACCGGTGAACGAACCGAGGTGCGGGAGATCGTCGGTGGTGAATGCGGTGCCGCCGACGAGGGATGCCGTGTAGTCGGCCCTTTCGCTCTCGCGGTCGATGATCGCCACGGCCGCGCCGGAAAGGTTGGCAAAAAGCGCCACGCCAAGGCCAATCGGCCCTGCTCCGACGACGAGCACCCGATCCAGCGGAGTCACGGCGCCACGCCGCACGGCATGCGCGCCGATGGCCAGGAACTCAACGGTCGCAGCCTGATCGAGCGTCAGGCCGTCCACGGATATCAGGTTTGCGGCGGGAACCGCCAGAAGCTCCGACATGCCCCCGTCCTGGTGCACGCCCAGGACCGAGATCGCGACGCAGCAATTGGGCTTGCCGCGCCGGCAAGCGATGCAACTGCCGCAGGACAGATAGGGGTTGACCGCGAAGAACCGGCCCACCTCGACGCCGGTCCCGGTCGGGGCCTCGACCACCTCCACCGCGAGCTCATGCCCCATGATCCGCGGATACTCCACGAAGGGGTGCTTGCCCTCGAAGATGTGGT
This sequence comes from Rhizobiaceae bacterium, assembly GCA_905339215.1. Classification (GTDB taxonomy): domain Bacteria; phylum Pseudomonadota; class Alphaproteobacteria; order Rhizobiales; family Rhizobiaceae; genus DUSC01. The sequence goes on along the minus strand of CAJPFN010000049.1, from coordinate 17,300 downwards.
AATCGGTTCCGCAGACCCCTATCCGCCGGGGACGGACGAGCACCTCGCCCGGCCTGGGACGGGGGACCGGGCGTCGTTCGACCCGCAAGCTGCCCGGTTCGACGCAGACGAGGGCTTCCATGGAATGCACGTTCGATGGCTTTCGTTTGTGGCGCGGGCTTGGTGTCCGCCGAAGGAAAGGGAGGGCCGGCCCCGCCGGCCCTCGATAGGCGTTACTGGAAATCGGCCATGTTTTTCTTCGTGACGAGGGCCGCGCCCGAATCGATCAAGGATTCGACCGCCTCGCCGCGAATGGCCTTAACCAGCGCGTCAACGCCGAGGGAGGCCATCTTCGTCGGGAACTGCGCGACCGTCGCATCCTCGATGCCCGCTTCCATCGCTTCGGCCTCGCCGCAGCAGAAGTCGAATCCGACGAGGATCGGCTTGGCTGGCAGATTGGCGTTCTTGATCGCCTGGGCGGCGCCGGCGGCCGGCGGGCCGCATGCGGCGTAGATCGACTTCAGATCGGGGTTGGCCGTCAGGATGTCTTCGGCGACGCTGATGCCGAGCTCCTCGGTGCAGTTGGTCGCCCCGCGGCCGACGATCTTGACCTCGAGTCCGCCGAGGCCCTCGATCATGCCGTTGACCCGGTCGTCAAGCGCCGGGACACCCGGCACGCCTTCGAGGATACCCATCGTGTCGCCGGCCTTGAGCACCGACTTCAGGTATTCGCCGGCGATCTTGCCGGCATTGTAGTTGTCGGTGGTGGCCAACGCCGTTCGCCCGGTCCAGCCGGGGATGTCGTTGTCCATCAGCACGACCTTGACTCCGGCAGCGATGGCCTTGTCGAGTGCTGCCGCCACCGTGGGATCGACCGGGGTTATGGCGATGCCCTGCACGCCCTGGGTCACCATCGATTCGATCTGGGCGATCTGACCCTCGATGTCGGTGGCCGAAGCCCCTTGACCGAAGATCAGCTCGACCCCCGGATTGGCGGCGGCATAGTCCTTCGCGGCATTCTCCATCGTGGCGAAGAACGGTACGGGAAACTTCGTGATGAAGCCGATCTTGACGGCATCCGCGCTCCACGAAGGCGCGCCGGCCGCGAACAAGAATGCCGCGCCGGCAATGATTGTTCGGAACCTCATAGTGCTCCTCCCTCTCCCTACTGGATCGCCCACTCTGGGCGATCTTCAAAACACCGGCCTTGAGCGGCCAGTGAATCTGCTCACCCGCCGGCGCCGACGATCATCGACACCAACTCGTGCTGGTTCGACCGATCGGGTCTCAACTCCCCGACCTTGCGACCCTGACGAAGGACGACTGCACGATCGGCAAGTTCGACCACGTGTTCCATGTTGTGGGTGATCAGGATCACCGCGTTGCCCTCGTCGCGAAGCTGGTGGATCAGGTCGAGCACCTTGCGCGACTCGCGCAGACCCAGCGCCGCGGTTGGTTCGTCAAGAATGACGATCTTGCGCGCAAAGACAGTCGCGCGCGCCACCGCGATCGCCTGCCGCTGGCCGCCCGACATCAATGCCACCGGCGCGTCGAACTTCGGCAGCGTCACCTTGAGCCGGTCGATCACGGAGGCGGTCTCGCGGTCCATGGCGCGCGCGCGAACGAAGCGCAGGCCGTGTGGCAGCCAGGCCGGGGACGACAGTTCCCGGCCGCAGTAGAAGTTCTGTGCGGGGGTCAGGTTGTCGAACAGCGCCAGATCCTGGTAGACGGTCTCAATCCCGGCGCGCCGCGCCAGGGACGGCGATGCGAGCGTGACCTTTTTTCCGTCGAGCCGGATCTCGCCTTCGTCGATGGCGTGCACGCCGCTGATGCAGCGAACCAGTGTCGACTTGCCGGCGCCGTTGTCTCCCAGAAGTGCGAGCACCTCGCCGCGCCGCGCGTCGAGGCTCACCCCCTTGAGGGCGTGGACCGCGCCGAAACGCTTGTGCACGTCGCAGACCGACAGGACCGGAGCAGGGGCAGCGGTCATTGGCCCCTCGCCTGGCTGGCGCGCGCACGTGCCTCGAGATGGTTGCGCAGCACGTCGGATTCGACCGCGACGACGATGATCAGGCCGATCGCGATCATCTGGTAGAAGATGCCGACATTGAGCAGGTTGAGCGCATTTCGGATCACGCCGATCATCAGCGCGCCGACCAGCGCGTGGCCCAGGTGCCCGCGCCCGCCGAGGAAGCTCGCGCCGCCGATGATGACGGCCGCAATCGTGTCGAGTTCGAGCAGGTTGCCATAGAGCGGGGAACTGGCGGCGGTTCGGCCCGACAGGACCACGGCGCCGATGCCGGCGCTCAGGCCGGCGATGACATAGGCGGAGACGAGCACCCACTTGACCGGGATGCCCATCTCGACGGCCGCCCTCGGATTGCCGCCGACGGCGTAGATCCAGCGTCCCCAGACCATGTATCGGGTCAGGACGAGGAGCGTTGCCGCGACGGCGGCGACGACGAAGAACGAGTTCGGCAGGCCAAGCGGAGAACTTTCGCCGAGCCAGGTGATTGCCGAGGGCATGCCGCGCATCGTCGTGTTGTTGATCGAGAACTCCAGTGCCAGGCCCCGGCATATGCTGAGCGTCGCCAGCGTTATGATGAAGGGGTGGGGCAGGCGGCCGAAGACGTAGACGAGGCCGTTGATCGTTCCCACCACACCGCCCGCCGCCACCATGGCCACAACCACCAGAGGTGCGGAGTCGACATTGCGGAAGACGAGCCCGCCGGCGACCGTCGCCAGCGCCAGATTGGCGCCGACGGACAGGTCGATGCCGCGTGTGAGGATGACCAGTTGCTGGCCCATGGCCACGATGGCGATGACGGCGGTCTGGGCAAGGATGTTGCCGAGATTTCCCGCCTTCAGGAAGTTTGGCGTCATGAGGCCGATGACCACCACCAGCAGCGCCAGGATGAGCAGCGGGCCGAAATTGAGCAGCCGCAGGGCAACCGTCAGCACCGTCAGATCCCGTGCCGGTAGGGCAATGTCGCGAGCTCCGGCCCCCGTCTCCGGCGACCTCGTCATGTCGGTCAACGCCATGCCCTCAACCTGTTTCTTATAGTTAAAAATCGAAACGGGACGGCTCGTCAATTTGTTTTTTATCGATTAAAAGGCATGCTTTGGCTTTATCGGGGCTGGGTCGTGAAGACAGACACCGTGTTCAAACGTGCCTTCAATGATGCCCTTGCGCTTCTGACCGAGGCCGGCGACGGAGGGAAACTGCCTTCCGAAAACGAGCTCGCTGCCCGGCTGGAGGTCAGCCGGACGACAGTACGAAAGGTGATCTCGGCGCTGGAAACGGCAGGTGTCATCACCGGCAGCGGTCGCGAACGAATGGTGAGCACCTTGCGACGGCCGATCCAGCCATTCCCGCATGCCGAAACGGTACCCATGGCCGCTCAGGTCGAAGAGCGTTTCATGGAATGGATGCTGCGCGACAACGCTCGGCCCGGAATGGCACTCAACGAGCTCGAGCTCGCACGCCAGTTCGGCGTGGCAACAACCGGCATCCGGGAGTTCCTGAACCGCTTCCAGCGGTTCGGACTGATCGAGAAGCGCCCCAATGCCGGCTGGGTCTTCAGGGGCTTCACACCGAGCTTCGCCCGGGAACTGTTCGAGATCCGCGAGATGTTCGAGTTGCGGTCGGCGCGTTCCCTCGCAGCTCTGCCGGAAACGTCACCCTGCTGGAGCCAACTCGAGGAACTGCGCCTCGAACACCTGAAGCTGCTCGACGAGATAGACGAGCGCTTCCACGACTTTTCCGACCTCGACAGCCGGTTCCATCGCCTGATCAGCTCGGCCGCTCCGAACCGCTTCATCGACAGTTTCTACGACATCATCACGGTGATCTTCCACTACCACTACCAGTGGAACAAGCAGGACGAGCGCCAGCGCAACGAAGTGGCGATCAGGGAACACCTGGCCTACATCGACGCTCTCTTCAACCGCGACATCGAGATCGTCGAACATGCCTGCCGGGTCCATCTCGCCTCGGCGCGGGAGACGCTTCTGCGATCGACATCGGGGCAGCATTGAGCATTTCCGGCCAAATCTGAATCGCTCTGCCGGGCGCCCGCGGCGTCGGACAACGAGGAACGCCCTCACGAGGCGCTCGGCATGAAAATGCCGGCCGAGCTCTACGCCCCGTCCTCAAAAGCCTATGAGGGCCTGCCGGAGGTGGAATACCCCTTCCACGACAAGGACATCCTCGTCACCGCCTGCGGCCGCATCTGCATGGCAAGAAAAAAAGATCAACGTCTCGACCCGTGCTCGCCGGCCAGAGGTTGGGCATCACCGAATTCGACGACGGCATTTGGCTCGTCAGCTTCATGCACTATGATCTCGGATGTATCGACCTGGAACAGAGGATATTGCAGACCATCGACAACCCATTCGGCACGAGGTTGTCACCCATGTCTTAGGTACAATCTGTTACCTATGTCTCCGGGCCGTACAAAAGGGGCTGTGGCGGTGAGAGAGGGAAACGAAGGCGGGCGTCCACCCCATCAATTAGCTGCCAAGCGACATCTCTCCAACTCGGCTGTGGCGCTCAAGCAGGCCAATCACACTTTTCAAACAGATTGTAGGCGGGCGTCCACTCGACGACGCGCATCGTTGCATAGACGCCGTTGACGAAGAACGGTTCGTTGCGCAACCACTCCCACACTTCGGCTTCCGACACGGCTTCGAACACATAGATGGTGCCGCACTGGTTGCCATGCGAATCCCGCATCGCGCCCGTCATCCGGATCGGCGCGACATTGTCCAGCACGAAGCGTCGGTGCTCAGACCGATTCCGGTCACGCAGCTGCATGGAGTGGGGCGGATGGTCGAATCCGATTGCTGCATAGTGTGGCATGGATTCCGATCCCGACTACTTGGCCGACGCCGATCCATCAGCCGCCGCCGGCGCGCCGGACCTGACCGGCGACTTTCGAAATCTTTAGTCGATCAAAAGCCGTCCGTCTAGTCGGTCAAATATTTATTACCGGGCGCCAGCTTGACGCCCGCACGGGGTTCGAATAAATAATAGACCGTCTGGTTGGTCTAATAACAGCCGCAGGGGAGGAATCGATGAAATACCTGAGTTCCATCAGGTCGCTTGCGCTCGCAACGGCGCTCGGCCTAGGCATTTCCGCAAGCGCAGCCGTGGCCGAGGACGCTCCAGGGGTCACAGCCGACAGCGTGAAGGTCGGCAGCTGGATCGCGCTATCCGGTCCCGTGGCAGTCTATGGGGTGCCCATCCGGGCGGGTGCGGACGCGCTCTTCAATGCCGTCAACGATTCGGGAGGTGTCGGCGGCCGGAAGATCGAGTGGCTCGTCGAGGACAGCGCCTATAATCCCCAACAGACCATCGCGATTGCCCGCAAGTTGATCACCAGCGACAACGTTCTCGCGGCCGTCATTCCCCACGGCACCGCGCAAACCGCGGCGACGTTTCCTTTCGCGGTCGCCGAGCACAAACTGCCCATGCTGTTGCCGTATGGCGGAGCGCTCGACTGGTATCAGCCCACGCCGACTCCCGGTCTGTTGGGTCTGCACGTTCTCTACGAGGACCAGGCCAACGCGCTTGGCAGAATGGCCGTGCAGGACGGACACAAGAAGATCCTCGGAGTGTTCGGCGCCGCCGCCGCGTTCGAGAATGTCGTCAACAATGTCGAGCCCGGTGCCAAGGCGATCGATGCCGGCGCGACGGTGGAGAAGCTTGCCGTGAAGATCGGCACAACGGACTACGGTCCGATCGCGCGCGACATCATCGGCAAGAACCCTGACGCGATCGTCTCGATCCAGCTGCTCCAGGAAGTCGCCCTCCTCTCCAAGGCGTTGCGCCAGGCCGGATCCAACATCCAAATCTATACCTACGCACCAAATGTCGCCAACGCCACGATCGAACTCGGCGGTGAATATGTCGAAGGACTGAAGGCTGTGTCGCTGACGACATCTCCCTTCGCCGATACCCCGCCGGCCCAGGAGTACCGTGACCATCTGGCGAAATACTTCCCCAATCAGAAGCCGGACTTCGTGTCCTTCCTCGGATACGGCGCCGCCAAGATCTTCGTCGAGGCGCTGTCGAAGGCGAAGGAGCCGCTGACCCGCGAGTCTCTCGTCGAGGGATTCTACTCGCTCCAGGGCTACGACTCCGGCGTGTTTCCGCCCGTGACTTTCTCGCCGGAGAAGCCGCTCGGTGGCCACTTCCTAAATCCGATGATGATCAAGGCGGGCAAGTGGGAATCGGCGGGCGAGACGATCGATACCGACTCGTTCAAATAGGCACGACGACGAAAGGGCGCCGGGCGGTCAGCGCGGCGCCTATGAGGAGAGGAGGCGGGCGCCGGCGCAGGCCGTCGCCCCTCCGTTCCCAACGGACTAAGCTCCGGCGGGCTGCGATTTCTGGAGGATCCCTTGGGCGACCTGATCTCTGTAGTCATATCGGGAATGGCGAACGGTTCGGCCTATGCGCTTCTCGCTCTCGGCATTGTCATCATCTTCCGCTCGACCGATACGGTGAACTTTGCCATCGGCGATATGGGAACGGTATCCGTTTTCGTGGCGCTGTCGGCCATCACCGCCGGAGTTCCGGTCGCGCTGGCCTTCCTGTCCGCCGTCATCGTCGCCGGGCTAATCGGCATCGTCTCCGAACGCGTGCTGATCAGGCCGCTCGGTCATGGGCACCATGTCCTGTTCGTCGCGCTGGTCGTCACGATCGGGCTCGGGCTCGTGCTGCAGGCCGCCATGGGGACATTCTGGGGCCATGAGGCAAGGGCCTTCCCTCCGCTGGTCGACGGATGGATCAACATCTACAGCGTTCCGATTTCCTTGAACAAGATCGCGGCGTCGGTGGTCGCGTTGATCGCAATGGCCTTCGTCGCCTGGTTTTTCGGCTACATGCCCTTCGGCATTGCCATGCGCGCCAGTGCGGAGGATCCACTCGCCGCGCGCATGCTCGGCTTCAAGACCGGCCGGATCGCCACCATCGCCTGGTTCCTCGGCTGCGCACTCGCGGCCATCGCAATGCTGTTCCTGGCGGCCGAATCCTCACTCAACCCCTACATCGCCCACGCTCCGCTGTTCCGCGCCTTCGCCGGCGTCTTTCTCGGCGGCATGACGAGCATGCCCGGCGCAGTGCTTGGCGGCTTCATCATCGGGGTGCTGGACAACGTGGCCGGCACCTACATATCGGCCAACTACCGCGACACGATCGTGTTCGCCGTTATTGTCGCCGTACTGTTCATTCGACCCGCGGGATTCATGGGCGTGCTGCGCAAGGAGAGGGTGTGATGGGCGGCAGGGCGACCGGCTCGACGCGAGCCCTGCGGCTCGCGGCCATCCTCCTCGTCGGGATTGTCGCGTGGGCCGTAACCGGCCCGCTGAAGCTCACCGGCGACTATCACACTTTCCTCATCGTTGCGATCAGCTATCTCGCCGTCGTGACCATGGCGGTATCGATGCTCGCGGGCTTCTGCGGAATCTGGCCCATCGGCCACACCGCATTCACTGCGATCGGCGCCTATCTGACAGTCAATCTCGGCATGAAAGGCGTGCCGATGGAAGCGGTCATCATCATCGCGATGGTTGTCGCGGGAGCGGTGGGGTATGTGCTCGGCATGGCGGCCGGTCGGTTTTCCGTCCTTTATTTCGGGCTGCTGACCCTGGCGTTGAGCCTGACCGCCTTCGAGCTGATCGGTCATTGGGATCAGTTCACCGGGGGCGAGCAGGGCGTCGCGGTGCCGCCCGTCCCGTCGATCCTCTACCGTGGCAACATCGGGCTGTCGCAAGCTGCCAGCTTCTGCATCATCGTCGCCACGATTTCCCTCCTCGCCGTCGACATGATCTGCCAGGGCCCGATCGGGCGTCGCTGGCTGGCCGTCAAGAGCCAGCGCACGGCCGCCATGGCCGTCGGTTTCGTTCCGCCGCGCGAGAATGCAATCGCCTTTGCCATCAGCGCGGCACTCGGGGCAGTATCCGGCGTGTCGATGGCCGTGGCGATGAGCTATCTCGACCCCGAGGCCTTCTCGCTCACCGCGGGCGTGCAGATGCTGGTTTCGACGGTGGTCGGCGGAACCGGTTCACTGGTCGGAGCCGTGTTCGGCGCCGCCTTCATCGTCCTGGTTCCCGAGTTCGCCCGCGGCACCAACAATGTCGCACCTTTTATCTACGGCGTGACGATGATGGGCGTTCTTCTCTTCCTTCGCAAAGGTGTCGTGCCGTCGCTGGTCGAAATGCTCGCCGGTGCGCGCCGCGGCGATAGCGAGCTCGAATTGTCGGCCGGCCAGGCGCGCGATCTGGCTGGGCTCGTCGCCGACGTGCTTCCGGCCTCGGGCCTGTCGCTCTCCGTAGAGGGCTTGAGCGTGCAGTTCGGCGGCGTGAACGCACTGCAGGACGTGTCGCTCGAAGTTCCGTCCGGCAACGTCGTCGGCCTGATCGGCCCCAACGGATCGGGCAAGACGACCCTGCTCAACGTCCTGTCAGGTTTCTACGAGGCGTCGACGGTGCGCTCCGTCAGACTCGGGAAGGACGACCTCCTGGCCCTGTCGCCCTGGCAGCGGATGCAGGCCGGCTTCGGCAGGACTTTCCAGCATGCCGAACTCTTCTCGGAACTGACCGTCGGCGACATGCTGCGCGTCGTCGCCCGGCAGGGGGCCTCGGGGCGACGCAAGGCGGGAACGAAACTCATCGATCCCGACCAGGTGGCCGAGCGCATCATCTCCGGCCTCGGACTGGAGCAGGTCGCGGACAGCTACCCGCGCGAATTGCCGTTCGGCATACAGAAGGTCTCCGACATCGCCCGCGCGATGGCCGGCGGCGCAGGGTTTCTCGCCATGGACGAACCGTTCTCCGGTCTCGATACCGACGAGAGCACGAAGCTGCGCGAGATGCTTCGCGAGCTAAAGGCCGCAGGTCTCACGATCCTGATCATCGATCACGCAGTGCACGAGATTTTCGACCTGGCCGACGACATCGTCGTACTCGATTTCGGCTGCGTCATCGCACGCGGAAAACCGGAAGCGATCCGCGACGATCCCAAGGTGCGCGAGGCGTATTTCGGCCTCACGGAGACGGACGGAACCTCCGCCGAGAAGATCCCGCTCGTCGACGCCGCTGCCGCCCTCCCGGTCCTGTCGGCACAGGACGTGCAACATCGCTACGGCGGTGTGCTGGCGCTCGACAACGTATCCGTCGACATCGGCAAAGGTAGCTTCGTTTCCGTCCTGGGATCGAACGGCGCCGGCAAATCCACGCTTGCGATGATCCTCTCCGGCCTGATGCATCCCAGCGCGGGCAAGGTCTCAGCGAATGGCGCGCCGCTTAACGGCAGCGCGCGCGAACAGCGTATCAGCCTGGTTCCCGAAGGCCGGAGGTTGTTCGGTCAGCTTTCGGTGCGCGAGAACCTGTTGCTGGGCGGCTATGCGGCGGGCGCCTCGCGCGAGGAGATCGCTGCCCGGATCAAGGTCGTGGCGGGGGGGCTGCCTAAGGCCGTGCGCGACGATCTCGGCCGCGCCGCCGCGACGCTGTCGGGCGGGGAGCAGCAGATGCTTGCCATCGGACGCGCGCTGATGGCCGAGCCGCAGACACTGATCATCGACGAGCCGTCGATGGGGCTGGCGCCGATTCTGATCAAGCAGGTGTACGAACAACTGGCCGACCTCCACGACAAGGGCGTGACCATATTGCTGATGGAGCAGATGGCGACGAATGCGGTGCGCCATTCCGACCGCATGATCATTCTCGATCGCGGGCGGGTCGTCTATTCCGGTCCACCGACCGGCGACGAGGCTAATGCGGCGCTGGTCAGCGGCTATATCGGAGAGGAAGCGCATTGACCACGCGCGAGTTCCTCGAGTGCGACCTCGTCGTTCTCGGCGGCGGAATGGCGGGCATGACGGCAGCTGCCCGTGCCGCGGGAAGGGGCGCGAAGGTGGTCGTCGTCGAGAAGGCGGCGGATATCGGCGGCTCGGCTGCCTTGTCCGGCGGCTATTTGTGGACGGCAACGTCGCTGGCGCAGATGAACCTGCACGACGACGGTGACCCGCGACTGCACGCCGTAATAATCGAGGAGTATCCGGAAGTGCTCGCCTGGATGCGCGCGCGGGGTATCGCGATGCGCCCGCCCCAGAAAGTGCTCTACGGCCGGGGTTGCCAGATCGACATGCAGGATCATCTGCGCAAGGCCTCCAGCGAGGTCGAGGCAGTCGGAGGCATCGTCGTGCGCGGCACGGAAACGCGCGAGATCATTTGCGAAAAAGGCCGTGTGGCCGGCGTGGTCACTACCCATCCCGATGGCGAAACCGAACTGCGCGCCGCCAGCGTTCTGATTGCGACGGGGGGCTTCCAGGGAGATCCTGAACTGCGCGCCCGCCACATCCATCCGGCCGCGCGGGTCATGGGACTGCGCTCGAACCTCACGAGCAGCGGAGCCGGCCTTTCGCTCGGCATCGCCGCCGGCGGGGCCTGGGCCGGACCGAATTCCGGCTACTATGGTCATCTGGTCGCGACACCGGTGCCGTTCCGAACCGATTCCGATTTCGTCAAATACACTCAATACCATTCGATCCACGGCGTCCTGCTCAACCGCGCCGGCAGACGCTTCGTCGACGAGAGCGACGACGACCACGCCAGTTCGCAATTGACGCTGCGCCAGCCGGGTGCCAGCGCGCTGTTGGTCTGGGATCAGCGCGTGCAGGACGATCATGCGGTCGTGCCGCCCGTGGCAGGCGCGGAGCCGCTCGACCGCTTCCAGATCGCCATCGGCGCGGGCGCGCGCGGCGGTAAGGCGGCGACGCTCGCGGAGATCGCCGGCATCGCCGACAGGCTCGGCTTCGACGGCGCGGCCTGCGTCGCGGGGCTTGGCGCTTTCAACCGGCAGATGAGTGCCGAGCCCGAGCGCGCCGTGCCGCCGCGCGAAACACACGACCGCGCGCTCGATCGTGCGCCCTACTATGTGCTGGAGGTGGTCTCGGCGATCACCTTCACCTTCGGGGGCTTGCTGGCGGACGCCAAGGCACGTGTGCTTGATCCGTTTGGCGAACCGATCGGTGGGCTTTATGTCGCGGGTGCGGATGTCGGCAACGTCTTCCGCCGCGGCTACGCTGGCGGGCTGGCGCTCGCCTCGACATTCGCGTTCCGGGCCATGCGCACGGCCGGATTCTAGGTGCAAGCTTAGACGCCGCAACCTCCAGGAGATCGGCGATGACAGAGTTTCGAGGCAAGGTCGCGGTCGTGACCGGTGCGGCCAGCGGCATCGGACGAGGACTTTCCGAGCGCTTCGCCCGTGAAGGAATGCGGCTCGTTCTTGCCGACATCGAAAAGGCACCGCTGGAATCGCTGGCCGAAATACTCCGTACGGGAGGCACCGAGGTCGAGACGCTGGTGACCGACGTATCCAGCGGCGCGGCGGTGGAGGCGCTCGCGGTGCGCGCTTACGACGCGTTCGGCGCCGCGCATGTCGTCTGCAACAATGCCGGCATCGTTCCGGCGGGCCGCTACAGGCCCGTGTGGGAGTTCTCGGTCGAGGACTGGCGTTGGGCGATCGACGTCAACCTGATGGGCGTCGTCCACGGCATCCGCAGCTTCGTCCCGCGCATGCGCGCGGCCGGCGGGTGGGGCCATATCGTCAATACGATCTCGGTGGCAGGGCTCTACGGCGGGGCCGGTTCGCCGGTTTACGGCGCATCGAAGCACGCCGCGCTGAGGGCGACGGAAGCCCTGTATTCGTCACTGGCGGAGGAGGGCTCGCCGATCGGCGTGACCGCGCTCTGTCCCGGCGTCGTCAGGACCGCCATCGGCACGTCGGAACGCAATCGTCCGACTGGGCTGCGCCTGGCAAGCGGGAATCCGGATGAGATCGCAGCGATGCAGGCGGCGTCCGATGCGGTCACAGCGAAAGGGCTCGATCCCGACACCGTCGCCGCCATGGTCGTCGAGGCAATCGCCCGGCGACAATTCTATCTGGTCACAACCACGGCATTCGACGGAGCCATTCGGGTGCGCATGGAAGACATTCTGGAGCGACGCAATCCGACGCCGGTCGATCTGCTCGCGCTGGCCACAGGAGATGTGAATGGCCGAGGCTGAGCGCAGTTTGGCGCAACGCTTCGCCGGCCGGATCGTACTCGTGACCGGCGCCGCGAAGGGTATCGGCGCTGCCACGGCGCAGGCATTCGCAAGCGAGGGCGCGACGGTCGTCCTGTGCGATATCGACGAAACGGCGCTGAATCGCACAGTCGACACGCTGCCGGGAACCGGCCATCGCGGAGTACGGCTCGACGTGACGTCCGAGCCCGACTGGATCGCCGCCATGAGTGTTGTCGAGGGCGCGTTCGGCAAGCTCGACGTGCTGGTCAACAATGCTGGCTGGGGCGAGTTGCGCAATCTTTTCGAAACGAGTTTCGAGCAATGGCGAAAGGTCATCGCGATCAACCTCGACAGCGTCTTCCTTGCTACGCGACATGCCATGCCGCTGCTCGAGAAGTCCGGCAGGGGCTCGATCGTCAACATGTCCTCTATCCGCGGTCTGGTGGTCGGGGTCGGTTCGGGACCCTACAGCGCGGCCAAGGCGGGCGTTCACCTGCTGACAAAGGCGACCGCGGTCGAATGTGCCGCGACCGGCAAACCCGTACGCGCCAATTCAATCCATCCGGGCTTTGTCGACACGATGCTCTCGAAGGACATCGGCGAGGAGGCGCGCAATGCCCGCCGGGCCGCCGTGCCGCAAGGGCGACTGGCCGAACCGGCGGAGATTGCGGCCGGAATCCTGTTTCTCGCCTCCGATGCGGCGAGCTATGTCAACGGGACCGAACTGGTGGTCGACGGGGGCTTCACGGCCGTCTGATCTCACGTCTTACCCCTGTGTATCTGGAAACCCTGGCCGGCCTGAAGGGCCGCCAGCTGTTCGGGGCCGATCAGGATGGCGGTGACGTCGCGCCGGGAAAACAACCATCCGCGGACTGGGTGCTTACGGAATTCGGACTCGTACTGAACGAGGAAAGGCGGGGCTTCGAGCGGGCCCGGCTCGCGGCCGCGCCAGCCGCTGGCGCGGTAGGCGATCGTGTAGCAGAAGCCCGTCGCTCTCGATTCGTCGAGCGCCTGGACGACGACATTGGTCACAAGATGCCGGCAAACCAGATCCTGCTCGCGCGCCTCGAGCCAGGCGAGAATACTCTTTGGCCCCTCATAGACGCGGCCGAGCATGTTGAGCACGGCGTCTTCCGTCCACATGGCGAGGAAGTTCTCGTGCTCGTAGGCGTCGAGAAAGTTCGCGTACGAATAGGTCAGCTTCTCGCAAGCGCGCTCGGCCAGTATCTGATTGAGCTCCTCCATGACGTCCTCTCCAGGGGCAGTGTCAGCGTGGAACCCTATCGCGGCCAACCAGGTCGGCTTCGGCTTCGTAAATGCGTTGGAATGCGTCGAGCAGTTCGGACCTGTCGCTGATGAAATCCAGATCGCGCAGGCCAAGCGGATCGATGACGTGCAAGAGGGACCGTGCGGCATCGGGGATCTCCTCGATCCGCCGCAATTCGTCGGAGATGGCGAAGCCGAAACCGGTCCTGGCACGCAGGCCGCCGATGTCGATCTCCGGCGCGATCTCCTGCAGCTCCCAGGCGCCGGCGGGATGCGACCAGCGCATCATGCACAGTTCGGTGAATAGGAACGAGGGCGTGTCGCGGGTAGCCGCGCATGTCGACACGAAGTCGACACGCTCGACCAATTGTCGGGCCGAATGGACCGGCAGGACGAAATGAACCGCGCGCGCGTCGGGCAAGCCGCGGGTGCCGCCGAAAGCCACCTTCGGCCGGACCGCTTCGCCCAGGCCTGAGAGATTGGCGTTGGCCTGGCCGTCGACCTGCGCGGGCGTGGCGAGGAGCGCGTGCGGTTCGGACTGCGTATCGAAAACGCCGGGGAGCGTTACCCGCGCGTGGGGCCTTCTGTTGAACAGCCAGGGGCGGGCATGCACCGACAGGATTCCCGCGGGATCGTAGGCGCCGCCGTGCCCCCATAGGCTGAGCCGGCAGCCCAAGAGCTGCTGGGCGAGACGCACGCCTAGCGTCGCCGACGAGGAGGCGGTGAAGGCGGTGCCGGCGGGAAGGTGCCTGACATGGCGGGCAATCGTCCAGGACAGGCGGTCGGCGCGGCTCATGATTCGTCTCCGGCACGGTCGAGCCCCGATAAGGCGATTGCCGACAGATCGGCCGAGCTGGCGCCCGCGGCGGACGCTTCGACGTAGCGTCGCATCGCCGGAAAATCGAGCATGTGGTTCGGCAGGCAGCTGCCGGGCAGTGCGCCTCCGGGCGCCAGGACGACAGCGTCGACGGCTGAGGCGATCAGGTGTACGTCACGATGGCGACGCTCCAGTTCCGCGTCGTCGATCAGCCGTTCGGCGGAAACCACGACGCGTTTTGCCGCCCGCGCGAGGATCGGGTCGAGATAGGTATCGCCACTCGTCAGCGCCCAACCGTCGGGATGGACCGCCTCCGCATGCAGGATGGCGATATCGATGGTCGGTGCGCGGACGGCGAAGGCCGGTGCCGTGCCGAACAGGGTGGGGGCGGGGATGATATGGGGATTGACTTTGAGCAGGTCGGTCGCCGGATCGAGAGGAACGACCGCATAGGGGGCTTTTTCGGCTGCGGCGCGCCAGGCCGCCAGTTGGGTCCACTCCGACCATTCCTCGAATTCGACGCCGCCCGATTGCCGGGCCGTCCGGAACAGTGGCGCGAGGCCGAAATGGTCGAGACCGACATGGCAAGCGGAAATCCGCGCGACCTTGCCCGACGCCAGCAGCGCCTCGACGTCCAGTCCGCCCGCGAAGGTTTCCAACGTCAGCCCGCGAACCGGGGCGGTGGCGATTTCGCGAACCAGCGCCATCGGCTTGCGATCGAGGCCGAAACCGCCGAGCCCGATGCATATACCGTCGCGCAGGAACGGCTGCAGCGCGTTCGCCGAATCGGTCAGCTTGCCAAGTGCGGCCGAGCGATTTGTCAGGCTGCCGGTGTCGTCCGCCACGCAATGCTCCAAATGGTTTCCTCGCCCACGGTCTCTTTGCGCCTTTGCCGCTGCCGTGTCGAATACTCTTACGGACAAATCCGTCGCTCGTAAAGATAATACAACCGACTGGACGGTTGGATATTATTCGAATAGGATCGAGCCGCTGCGACGGGAGGACGGAGTGCGCTTTCCACTGACAGAGGATGAAGAGGCGTTTCGCGCAAGCGTTCGCGATTTCTGCGCGCGGGCTCTGCCGCCATCGCTCAAGGAGAAGGTAGAAGCGGGCGTCGATCTCGATCGCGCCGACTATGTCGGCTGGCAGCAGACACTCGGCGCGGGCGGCCTGCTGTGCGGTGCCTGGCCGAAATCCCACGGCGGCAAGGGCTGGAGCGCGCTTCAGTCCTATCTCTTCGACGAGGAATGTTCGCTGGCGGGGGCGCCGTGGCTGCTGCCCTTCGGCGTCAACTATCTTGGGCCCGTGTTATGCGAGTTCGGCAGCGAGGAGCAGAAGCGGCGCTATCTCCCCGGTATCCTCGACGCAACCGCCTTCTGGTGCCAGGGCTATTCCGAACCCGATGCAGGCTCCGATCTCGCCTCCTTGAAAACCCGCGCCGTTCGTGACGGCAATCATTTCGTCGGCACGGGGCGCAAGATCTGGACCACGATGGCACATTGGGCCGACGGCATCTTCTGCCTCGTGCGCACCTGGGCGGAGGGCAAACCGCAGGCAGGGATTTCCTTTCTTCTGATCGACTTGAAGGCACCAGGCGTGACCGTGCGGCCGATCGTATCGATGGAGGGACGACACCACCTGAACGAAGTCCTCTTCGAGGAGGTGCGTGTGCCGGTCGCCGACCTCGTCGGCGAGGAGAATGCCGGCTGGGGAATCGCCAAATTCCTCCTCGGAAACGAGCGCCTGCTGGTGGCCGAGATCGGCAAGCAGAAGCGCACGCTAAGGCTGATCCGCGAAGGGCTCGACCATCTGCGCGACAGGGGCGCGCCGCTGTCGGCCAGTCCCTGGGTGCGCGAGCGGCTGGCCGAACTCGACGCTCGGCTGATGGCGCTGGAGTGGACGGCGCTGGGCATCGTGCGCGCCGCCGACAGCGGCGCTCCGTCGCCGGCCTCGGTCAGCATGCTTAAGATACGCGGCTCCGAACTTGAGCAGGCGCTCACCGAATTCGCCATGGAAGTGCTCGGACCGGCCGGACTGCACTACGACCCTCATCTGAAGCCGGGAAATGCCAATCCGGTCGAGCTCAGACGCAATGGCGTGATTGCGCGGCTGCTCGCCGCGCGGGCGACGAGCATCTATGGCGGCTCAAATGAGATTCAGCGCACGATCGTTGCTCGCGCGCTCCTGGGAGTATGACGAGATGGACGGTCTGTTCTCCAGCGACCAGCAGATCTTCGGCGCCTCCGTCAAGCGCTTCGCCGACCAGGAATATGGTATCGCGACGGGGCCGCACCGGCTGGCGTTCGACCGGACAAGACTACGCCGACTGGGCGAACTCGGAGTCCTGTCGCTCGCCATTCCGGAGGAGCTGGGTGGCATCGGAGGGCCGGTCGAGGCAATGATTGCGCTGACGACTCTGGCTCCGGCGCTGCCGACCGAACCGATCATTTCGAGCGCGATCCACGCCACGGCGCTGTTCGCCGAAGCGGCCCCCTCCGATGTGGCGGCACCGATCCTCGAGGGCATCGCTGACGGACGCACGGTGGCAGCAGTCGCGGTGCTGGAAGCGGCGTCGCGCTACGACCACGCGGCAATCGCGGCAACGGCCACCGCGACAGGCGGCTCCTACGTGCTCCACGGTGTAAAGCCGATGGTGCCGTTCGGGGCCGAGGCGGATGTGCTTGTCGTAAGCGCCATCGTCGACGGTGAACCGGCCCTGTTTCTCGTCGATCCGAGGAGCGATGGGGTCACGCGAACGCCACGGCCGCGGATCGACTCCATGCCGGCGGCCGACATCGTGCTGTCGGGGTGCGCAGTGCCCTTGGCGTCGCGTCTCCAGAAAGCTCCCGTGCTCCCTGCGCTGGAACGCGCCGCCGACCTCGCCACGGCGGCGCAGATTGCCGAGATGGTCGGCCTGATGGATGCCCTGATCGTCGCGACCGTCGACTACGCTCGCACCCGCAAGCAGTTCGGCGTGGCGATCGGCAGCTTCCAGGCGATCCAGCATCGTATCGCCGATATGTGGATCGCTTGCGAGGAGGCGCGCTCGCTGGCAGCAGCGGCGGCGCTGGCCTGCGCGACGAACGACAACGAGCGGGCTCGGACGGTGTCGGCTGCGATGATCACCGCATGCGAGGCGGCGCACCGGGTCGGCAACGAAGCG
>CAJPFN010000048.1 GCA_905339215.1 Rhizobiaceae bacterium | reverse complement strand
CGAGCTTCTTCGGGATCGGCAGGTAGCCGGCTTCGGGCATGCCCGAGGCGCTCTTCGGCCCGGCATTGCGAAGGACCAGTACGTCGCCGGCCTCGACGTCGAGCGCGGGATCGTCGATGCGCTGCGCGAGGTCTTCCAGGCTGTCGAAGACGACGGCACGGCCTTCGTGCTCGAGCAGGCGCGGATCGGCGGCCGCCCGCTTGACGATGGCGCCGCCGGGCGCCAGCGAGCCGAACAGGGCGACGAGCCCGCCGACGGGGGAAATCGGATCGGCGGCCGGATGGATCACGCGTCGATCGGCGGCGATTGCCGGTCGGCGATCGAGGCGCTCGCCGAGCGTCTCTCCGGTGACGGTCGGGCAGTCGAGATGGAGCAGCGGCTGCAATTCGCGCAGCACCGCGTCGAGCCCGCCGGCGGCATAAAAATCCTCCATATAGTTGTCGCCGACCGGCTTCAGGTCGACCAGCACCGGCGTCGTCTCGGAGAGCGCGTTGAGCCGTTCGAGCGACAGGTCGAGACCCGCGCGCCCGGCGATCGCGGCGAGGTGGAGGATCGCGTTGGTCGAGCCCGACAGGGCGAGGATCACCCTCAGCGCGTTGTCGATGGATTGCGCCGTGACGATGCGGCGCGGCGTCAGCTCCGAGCCGATCAGGGCGACCGCGCGTCGGCCGGACTCCTCCGCGCAGCGCAGCCGGTCGGCGTGGACGGCGGGGATCGCCGCCGAATCGGGCAACGCCAGGCCGAGCGCCTCGGCGACGCAGGCCATGGTGCTGGCGGTGCCCATCACCGCGCAGGTGCCGGCGGTTGTGGCGAGGTTGCCCTCGACCGCGGCGATCTCGGCGGCGTCGATCTCGCCGCCGCGGAAACGCGCCCAGAAACGCCGGCAGTCGGTGCAGGCGCCGAGGCGTTCGCCCTTGTAGCGGCCGGTCATCATCGGTCCGGCGACGAGCTGGACGGCGGGGAGGTCGGCGGAGACCGCACCCATCAGCTGCGCCGGCACGGTCTTGTCGCAGCCGCCGAGCAGCACCACGCTGTCCATCGGCTGGGCGCGGATCATCTCCTCCACGTCCATCGACATGAGGTTGCGGAACTTCAGGCTGGTCGGGCTGAGGAACACTTCGCCGAGCGAGATCACCGGGAATTCGAGCGGCAGGCCGCCCGCCGCGAGCACGCCGCGCTTCACCGCCTCGAGCAGTTCGGGGAAGTGGCGGTGGCAGTTGTTGAAGCCGCTCGGCGTATGGCAGATGCCGACGATCGGCCGCTCGAGCATCTCGTCGGAATAGCCCATCGAGCGGGCGAACGAGCGGCGCAGATAGAGGGCGAAGTCGCGGTCGCCGTAGTTGGTCAGCCCGCGACCGAAGCCGACCGGCCTTCCGTTGCCGTCTTTCGAACTCATCGCCGCGTCTCCACGAGCTTCTGCCTGACGAATTTCGGCGACAGGTAGTCGGCGATGCCGAGCGATCCGCCCTCGCGGCCGAAGCCGCTCTCCTTGACGCCGCCGAACGGCCCTTCCGCCGTCGCCAGCAACACTTCGTTCACGCCGACCATGCCGACCTCAAGCGCCTCCAGCGTGCGCTGGGCGCGTTCAATGTCGTTGGAGAAGACGTAGCCCGCAAGGCCGAAGGGCAGCGCGTTGGCTCTCGAGATGGCGTCGGCCGGGTCGTCGAAGCCGACAATCGGCGCGACCGGGGCAAAGGGTTCCTCCGCCATGATGCGGCTGTCGGGCGGAACGGCGCCGAGCACGGTCGGCTGGACGAAATGGCCGGCGTTGAGGTGCGCTGGTCGCGCGCCGCCGGCGAGCAGCTCGGCGCCGCGCCCGACGGCGTCGGCGACCAGCTCCAGCGTGCGGTCGAGCGCCCGGCGTGCGATCAGCGGACCCATGGTGACGCCAGGCTCGGCGCCGTCGCCGACGACCGCGGCGCGCGCCACCGTCGCGAAGGTCTCGGCGAACTCCCGTTCGATCGAGCGGTGGACGAAGAAGCGGCTGGGCGAGATGCACACCTGGCCGCAATTGCGGAACTTCGCCGCGGCGAGCACCTCGGCCGCCGCGACCGGGTCGGCGTCCGCGTGGACGATGACCGGAGCGTGGCCGCCGAGCTCCATGGAGACGCGCTTGACCCCTTCGGCGGCGAGCCTGAGCACGATCCTGCCGACGCGGACGGAGCCGGTGAGGCTGACCTTGCGCACGGCCGGCGCGGTGACGAGGACTTCGGAGACGAAGGCGGGATCGCCGTTGACCACCGAGACGGCCTCGGCCGGCACGCCGGCATCGAGGCAGGCCCCGGCGAGGGCGAGGGCGGCGCCGGGCGTTTCGGCCGCCGGCTTGACGATCACCGAGCATCCCGCGGCGAGTGCGGCGGCCATCTTGCGCGCCGGAAGCAGCGCCGGAAAGTTCCAGGCGGTGAGGGCGACGCAGACGCCGACCGGCTCGTAGAGCACGGCCATGCGCTGGTCGGGGTTTCGCCCCGGAATGACCTGGCCGTAGATGCGCCGCGCTTCCTCGGCGTACCACTCGAACTGGTCGGCGGCGGCCATCGTCTCGCCCTTCGCCTCGGCGAATGGCTTGCCGGTCTCGGCCGTGATACCCGCCGCAATCGCGTCGGCGCGCTCGCGGATCAGCTCGCCTGCCCGGCGCAGGATGCGCCCGCGGTCCCATGCCGGCACCGCCCGCCATTTCGCGAAGCCGGCCTCGGCAGCGCGCACGGCGTCCTCCAGGTCTTCTCGCGTCGCGGCGGCGATCCGGCCGATCTCGAGTTCGCTGACGGGGCTGACGAGCGGCAGCGTGGCGCCGTTCCGGGAGGGCCGGCGGTCGCCGGCGATGAGCAGTCGGTGTTCGGGCATGGTTTCGTTCGCGAGATGGATCGATGGACGCGGCGGCCAGCGATTGACGTCTTGACAGCCGATGCCGGTCACACTACCAGTTATTTCACCAAGTGCAACACGTGTTGTTAATGGTGAAACAAAACGGCGGAGCACGGGGCGACGCCGTCGCTTGAGAACCCGGGAGGAAAAAAGGATTGTCCTACAAGAAACTGTTGGCGAGGACGGCCGCCGCCGCCGCTCTCGGCCTGTCGATCATGGCGCCTGCCATGGCGGCGGACGATTTCATCGAAGGCACCTTTCCGCCGCTGAAGGCCGGAAAACCCTATGCGGGCGTCACCATCAACGTGCCGACGCAGAAGGGCTGGGCAAGCTTCGCGCCCGCCGTCGAACTGACCAAGAATTTCGAGGAAATGACCGGCATCAAGGTCCAGTACGACATGATCCCGGGCAGCGACATCCCGTCGAAGCAGCTGCTCGCCGTATCGCAGTCGAGCGGCACCTACGACATCGTCACCCAGCACGCCACCTCGTTCGGCAGCTTCTTCCGCTTCCTCACACCGATGACCGATCGCATCAACGCGACCTGGGGCAGCGTCGACAAGTTCGAGGACTGGCTGTTCCCGGCGCAGAAGGGCGTCAAGAACACCGACGGCCAGCACTATTTCGTTCCCTTCCACGCCAACGCGCAGATCGGCTACTACCGCAAGGACCTGTTCGAGAACGCCGAGGAGCAGGCTGCGTTCAAGGCCAAGTACGGCTACGACCTCGCCCCGCCGACCACCATCCAGCAGGTCAAGGATATCGCGGCGTTCTTCACGCGTCCGGACAAGAACCTCTACGGCCTGACCACCAACTGGGGCGGCGGCCAGGGCTACGCGGCCTTCCTCGGTTATTACAGCGACGCCGGCTTCGACCTGCTCGGCGCCGACTACCGGCCGACCATGGCGACGCCCGAGGGGCGGCAGGCCGCCATCGACGTCCTCAACTTCATGCAGGGATCGATCCACAGGGACAAGATCGTCAACCCGGACTCGGCCAACTTCCAGACCGGCCAGGTTTCCGACTTCTTCCTCTCCGGCTCGTCGGCGATGGCCTATGGCTGGCTGTCCGACTACTGGAGCTTCATGCAGAAGCCGGAGAACATCAAGCAGGTCGGCCCGGTCGGCGCCTTCCGCTTCCCCTCCTTTGCCGGCGAACCGAAGGGCGGCTACAGCTCGTGGTGGATGATGGGCATCCCGAAGGACGCCAAGAACCCCGACGCAGCGTGGGAATACATCAAGTGGCTGCTCAACGAGCATCCGCAGATCGAGATGGCGGCCGGCCAGCTGCCCCCGATCAAGGACCTCGCCTATCGCACCGCGGTGGAGCCGGGTGGCATCAACCCGCGCGCCCTCTATGATGCCTTCGTCCAGGCCAAGATCACGACGCAGGTTCCCGAGATGTCGCAGCAGCCGCGCACCAAGGGCGTCGAGCTCTACACCGAGGTGATCGCCAACAAGATCACGCCGGA
The DNA here is from genome assembly GCA_905339215.1 of Rhizobiaceae bacterium. Classification (GTDB taxonomy): domain Bacteria; phylum Pseudomonadota; class Alphaproteobacteria; order Rhizobiales; family Rhizobiaceae; genus DUSC01. The sequence continues at coordinate 37,397 of CAJPFN010000048.1, read as the reverse complement.
ACAGTTCGTCGACGGCTACGTCGCCGAGATCGAGAAGACCCTCACGGCCGCCGGATACATCAAGTGAGCCACATGGCAAGCTCGGTCGCCCGCACGGACAGGCTCGGCCGATACCTCCTGGGAGCGCTTCTGGCGCTCCCCTTTCTCTACATTGCCGTCTTCTACGCCTATCCGATCTACAAGGTCGTCTCGCTCAGCCTGCGCGATTTCCAGATCGCCTACGGCATCGACGACTGGGTCGGGCTCGGCAACTACGCCGAACTGCTCTCGACCCCGGAGACGTGGTACACGCTCGGCCGCACGCTGCTCTATACGGCGATCTGCGTCGGCGTCTCCTTCGGCCTCGGTCTCGGCATGGCTCTTCTGACGGTGTCGCTCGCCGACGCCTTCTCCGAGCGCTTCGGCCGCGCCTTCCGCCACATCGCCATCGCACCGATGATCTTCATCCCCGCCGCCGCCGGCGTCATGTGGGCCTTCGCCTATACCGAGCACTACGGCTGGGTGAACCACATCCTGATCGCGCTCGGCCTGCAGGCCTATCCGTGGATGGTCTCGGACGCCGCCTTCTTCCTCGTCATGGTCACCGACATCTGGGGCTGGACGCCGTTCATCTACCTGATCCTGCTCGCCGCGCTGCAGTCGCTGCCGCAGGAACCGATCGAGGCCGCCCGCGTCGACGGAGCCAACGCCTGGCAGGTGTTCCGTCACGTCACCTTCCCGCTGCTGAAGCCGGTCATGGTCATCGCCCTGACCATCAAGACGCTCGATACATACCGGGCCTTCGACTACCTCTGGATCATGACCAATGGCGGGCCCGGCACCTCGTCGACGACGCTCAACCTCGCCACCTACAAGACCGCCTTCCAGAACCTCGACTTCGGCAAGGCGAGCGCGCTCGCCGTGATCACGATGATCTTCCCGCTCACCGTGATGATCCTGTTCCTGGCGTTCCGGAGGAGACAGGCCCAATGAACCGCTCGATCGCCTATCGCGCCAGTCTCCTCTTCCTCGCCGCGCTCACGGCGCTGTGGACGCTGTTCCCGTTCGCCTGGTACTTCCTCGTCTCGCTGACGACGCCGGGCCACATTCCGCGCCGCTTCTCCTTCCCCGACGTGCTGACGCTCGATTCCTACGCCTCGGCCCTGTTCGGCAGCGGCGCCAAGGGCATCTCGGCGAACTATTCGATCCTGCCGAACATCATCAACTCCTTCGTCGTCGCAGGCCTGACCGTCGTCGGTTGCACGGTGCTCGGCTTCGGCGCGGCCTATGTCTTCTCGCGCGGCCGCTCGACGACGCTGAACGTGCTGTTCAACGCGCTGCTGGTCATCCGCATGACGCCGGCGGTCTCGCTCGCCGTGCCGATATACCTGATGATCAACGCCTACGGCCTTTCCGACACCCATCTCGGGCTGTCGCTGGTTCACATCATGCTGTCGCTGCCGCTCGCGGTGTGGCTGCTGAAGGGCTTCATCGACGGCATCCCGGTCGAACTGGAGGAAGCCGCCCTCATCGACGGCGCCAGCGTGCTGCAGGTGCTGCGCTACATCATCCTGCCGCTCGCCGCGCCCGGCGTGGCGGTGGCGGCCTGCTTCGTCTTCCTCGCCAGCTATGTCGAGTTCATGTTCGCGTCGATCCTGTCGCGCGGCTCGTCCGACACGCTGCCGATCGCCATCGCCGGCTACAACTCCGACCACCAGACCTTCTACAACGAGATGGCCGCGGCATCGTTCATGTCGATGATCCCGCTGTTCGTCTTCTTCTACTTCGCCGGCCGGTACATGGTCAGGGGCCTGACCATGGGCGCGGTGAAATGACCCCGGCATTCACGAACCAGACGGATCGAATTCCATGAGCAGACCCCTACGCGTTGGCATCGCCGGCCTCGGCCGCATCTTCGACCTGAACGGCCTCGGCTATGTCGGCAACGAGGACGTCGAGGTGGTCGGCCTCTGCGACGTCCGCCCGGAGGCGGTCGCCGAGCGCCAGGCCCTCTTTCCCGGCGCCAGGGGCGTCGCCAGCTACGACGAGCTCCTGAAGCTCGACCTCGACCTCGTCGATATCCTGTCGCCGCATCCGCTTCACGAGGCGATGGCGGTCGCGGCGCTGGAGGCCGGCGCCCATGTCAGCGTGCAGAAGCCGATGGCGATGACCACGGCCGAATGCGACGCGATGGTCGCAGCCTCTGTGCGCACCGGCCGCCGGCTGAAGGTGTTCGAGAACTTCGTCTTCTACCCGCCGCTGGTGAAGGCGCGCGAACTTCTGCTTTCCGGCGCGATCGGCGCGCCGAAGCACTTCCGCATGAAGGTTGTGATCGGCGACCGCTCCGGCGCCTGGCACGTCGCGCCCGAGGCGAACGCCTGGCGTTATGCGCTCGGCGAGAAGAAGCAGGGCGGGCCGCTGGTGTTTGACCACGGCCACCACATGATGGCCGTCGCGCTCTGGCTGTTCGGCGACGTGCGCGATTGCTACGCCCAGATCGAGGAGACCCGCATTCCGGCAGGCCCGCTGCTCGACGCTCCGGCGACGCTGGTGTGGCGTCACAAGGAGCCGCCGATCCACGCGATGTGGGACGTCAGCCTCGCGCTGCAGATGAAGGTGCGCACCGACTACTACGCCAGCCACGAGCAGTTCGAGATCCAGGGCGAGTCCGGCCTGATCACCGTCAACCGCTGCTCCGACCGCATGCTCGACGAGCCGGCGCTGACGCTCTACCGCGACGGCGAAGTGCGCGCCTGGCACAACATCGAGTACGATTGGGGCGAGAGCTTCCGCCTGTCGACGCTGCACTTCATCGACGTGCTCAAGGGCCGCGAGCCGCAGCAGATCCTGACCGGTGAGGAAGGCCGCCGCGTGATCGAGCTGTTCCACATGTTCGACCGCTCCTCGCGCGAGGGCCGGCTCGTCTGCGGCGACGAGGCGGGGCGCTGAAGCGATGGAGCAGGCTGCATCCCATTCGCCTGGCGGGGACGCCGCGATGCGCGGACGCGCCCGCGTCGTGGCAGAGGCCGGCGGCGTCGACGAGGCCGTCGCCGCGAGGCTGATCGACGAGGCGATCGACTGCACCGTTTCGGAGGCGCTCGTCCTCGGGCTGCTCAAGCAGGGCGTGCGCAAGTATTTCGCGGTCTTCGGTCACGGCTCGACCGACCTCGCCGAGGTGCTGCGGGTCTACGCGGCGGCAGGCGTGGTCTCGGTACACGCCTTCCGCAACGAAGTGGCGATGGCGCATGCGGCGACCGCGCTGCGCTGGCAGTATGGCGAGCAGGCGGCGGTGGTCACTTCGATCGGGCCCGGCGCGCTGCAGGCCATGGCCGGATCGCTCGCTGCGGCGTCGAACGGCGTCGGCGTCTGGCACATCTACGGCGACGAGACGACCCACGACGAAGGCTTCAACATGCAGCAGATCCCCAAGCACCAGCAGGGGCTCTACGGGCAACTGACCGCGGTCATGGGTGAGAGCTATGTTCTGCACACGCCGGAGGCGCTGCGGACCGCGCTGCGGCGCGGCTCGATCCGCGTCAACCATCCGCATTTCGCCGGGCCGTTTTACCTGCTCATGCCGATCAACGTGCAGCCTTCGAGGCTCCGGGGCCTGCGCCTCTCCAGCCTGCCGGAGCGCTTCGCGCCGCCCGCGACGGTAGTCGCCGACGATCGCGCCATCGAGGAGGCGGTCGACCTGATCCATCGCCACCGGCGCATCGTCATCAAGGCCGGCGGCGGCACGCGGCGCTTCCCCGCCGAGATCCGCGCGCTCGCCGAGGCCGCTGACGGCGTCGTCGTGCTGTCGCCGGGATCGCTCGGCGTCGTCACCGACGACGACCCGCGCAACATGCATGTCGGCGGCAGCAAGGGTTCGCTGTCGGGCAACGGCGCCATGGAGGAGGCCGACCTGCTGATCGCCGTGGGCACCCGCTCGGTATGCCAGGCCGACTGCTCGGGCATCGGCTACCCTTCGGCGCGCGCGGTGATCAACATCAACGGCGACCTTGCCGACGCGGCCCACTACAACCGCACCGCGATGCTGCCGGGCGACATCGGCAAGGTCGTGGGTCGGCTCGTCGAGGCGCTGGCGCGCCGGCGTCCGCCGGCCGCCGCCGAATGGCGGGCAAGGTGTGCGGAGCGCAAGGCGCGCTGGCGCGAGATCTGCGCCGAAGCCGCCAACTGCCCGCCGCTCCACGATGCGGCCTGGGGGCGCTCCGTGCTTGCGCAGCCGGCCGTCCTCGACGTCGTCATGGGCGTGGCGCGCGAGGCCGGCGCAACCTGCGTCTTCGACGCCGGCGACGTCCAGGCGAACGGCTTCCAGCTCGCCCGCGACGACCGGCCGATGCAGACCATCACCGAGACCGGCGCCTCCTACATGGGCTTCGCCGTCAGCGCCCTGGTTGCCTCGGGCATCGCCGACACGCCGCAGCGCGTCGTCGCGGTTACCGGAGACGGCTCGTTCATGATGAACCCGCAGGTTCTTCTCGACGGTGTCGAACACCGCGTGCGTGCCACGATCGTGCTGCTCGACAACCGCCGCATGGCGGCGATCTCGTCGCTGCAGTTCGAACAGTACGGCACCGACTTCGCCACCAGCGACGCAGTCGCCGTCGACTACGTGGCGCTCGCCGGCGCCGTCAGTGGCGTCCGCGCGCTGAGCGGGGGCGAGACGAAGGAGACGCTGCGCGCCGCGCTGGCGGAAGCTCTCGCCCATGACGGGCTCTCTCTTGTCCACGTGCCTGTCTATTTCGGCCGCGATCCGCGCGCCGGCCTCGGCGCCTACGGCAAGTGGAACGTCGGCAACTGGGTCGAAGAGGTGCAGACCGCCTATCGCGGGCAGGATCTGTGAATGCCTTGGCCGATATCGGAATTCGGCACGTATTGCGGTCCACACGCGGCTGTGCGCGAATGTCGCCGGTGCGAACCGGAGTGACGACGATGCAGGACGTGACTGGACAGGTCGAGGAAAAGACCGCCGAACCCGATACGGGATCGACCGCCGGTACCGTGCAATCCCTACAGCGCGGGCTGCAGATTCTCGACATGGTGGTGCAGGCGCGCGAGCCGCTCAGGCTCGCCGACATCGCGCGCGATCTCGAGATGGACCGGGCTTCCGCGTTCCGGCTGCTGCAGACGCTCGAGCGCAACAGCCTGGTCGCCAAGGATCCGGTGCGCAAGAACTACACGGTGGGCGGCCGCCTGCTCCAGTGGGCCTCGACGATCGGCCAGGACGTCAACCTCGTGGCGACGGCGCGGCCCTATCTCGAGCAGTTGGTCAACCGCACCAACGAGAGCGGCCATTTCGGCGTGATGAGCAAGGACAAGGCGCTGCTGCTCGACTACATCGGCTCGCGCGGAACCATCGTCGTGCAGAACCGCGTCGGGGTGTTCGAGCCGCTGCACTGCACCGCGCTCGGCAAGGCGCTTCTCGCCTACCAGCCGGCGGCGCGGCGCGAAGCGCTGATCGGAGCGATGCGCTTCGAGCGCCACACGGATTCCACCATCGTCGATCGCGCCGCGCTGGAAAGGACCATCGACAAGGTGCGCGCCGAGGCAGTCGCCTATGACGAGGGCGAATACAACGGCGTGCTCTACTGCGTCGCCGCGCCGGTGATCGGCCGCGACGGCGACGCCATCGGCGCCATCGGCGTGTCGATGGTCAGACCGATCGCCGTCGGTTCGCCCGCTCACATCGCCCACGTCGCCGCGGAAGTCCGCGCCGCGGCACGGGCCATGACGGCCGCGCTTGGCGGCGACGAGGTGGCGCGCTCCGTATTCGATGGCGGCGTCCCCGCCCGCCCACAGCACGAGGAAGCAGACTCCCCCGGACGAAAAGGCCCGGGAAGGACGCGCAAGAACTAGAAGGAACAAACAATGGCCTCGGTCCAGATCGTGGACGTCCGCAAGGATTTCGGAGCAGTCAAGGTCGTCAAGGGCATCCATATCGATATCCGCGACGGCGAGTTCGTCGCACTCGTCGGCCCGTCCGGTTGCGGGAAGTCGACGCTGCTGCGCATGATCGCGGGCCTCGAGCAGATTTCCGGCGGCGAGATCCGCGTCGGCGCGAAAGTGGTCAACAACGTCGCGCCGAAGGACCGCGACATCGCCATGGTGTTCCAGAACTACGCGCTCTATCCGCACATGTCCGTGGCCGAGAACATGGCCTTCTCGCTGAAGCTGAAGGGTGTCCAGCGTCCCGAGATCGAGGCGCGGGTAAAGAAGGCTGCGGAGATCCTCTCGCTGACGCCGCTGCTCGGCCGCTATCCGCGCCAGCTCTCCGGCGGCCAGCGCCAGCGCGTCGCCATGGGCCGCGCCATCGTGCGCGATCCGCAGGTGTTCCTCTTCGACGAGCCGCTGTCCAACCTCGACGCCAAGCTGCGTGTGCAGATGCGGGCCGAAATCAAGGAACTCTACCAGCGGCTGAAGACGACGACGATCTACGTCACCCACGACCAGATCGAGGCGATGACGATGGCCGACCGCATCGTCGTCATGCACGACGGAATCGTCGAGCAGATCGGCCAGCCGCTGGAGATCTACGACCAGCCGGACAACATGTTCGTGGCCGGCTTCATCGGCTCACCGGCGATCAACCTCTTCCCCGGCTTCTTCCGCACCGGCGACCGGGCCGTCTTCGAGACCGACGGCGGCATGATCATCCCGCTCGACCGCGCCCCCGCCGGCCCTGACAAGCGGCGCGGCGTTCTCGGCATCAGGCCGGAGCATGTCACGATCGACCCGGAGGGTCCGGTCGAGCTCGCCGTCACGGTGACGGAGCCGACGGGATCGGAGACTTTCATCCTCGGCAGGTCGGAGAACGAGACCATGCGCTGCCTGTTCCGCGACCGGGTCGCACTGAAGCCGGGCGACGCGGTCCGGCTCCGCCTCGACCCGAGCCGCATCCTGTTCTTCGACGAGGCGAGCGGCCGGCGCATGTGAGGCCGCGGTCGCATCGTACGTAAGCGGCGACTTACGCTCTCAGGTCGTGCAGGAAGTCCGGCGCCGCGGCAAGCGCCGCGCGGTATTCCGAGGCCAGCCGCGCAACGAGTTCGGCGGCGACCGGCAGGTCGTCGATGGCGCCGACGCCCTGGCCGGCGGCCCACAGATCCTTCCAGGCCTTGGCGTCGGTGGTGCCGAAGTTGAGGTTTTCCGGCGGGGTCAGGTCGTCCGGGTCGCGGCCGGCCGCGGCGAGGCTGGCGCGCAGGAAGTTGCCGGGCACGCCGCTGACGGCGGGCGTGTAGACGATGTCGGCCGCCTGGGCTTCGAGCAGCATCTGCTTCTGGCGCGGCACGGCCAGGCTCTCGTGCGTCGCCATGAAGCGCGTGCCGACATAGACGAGGTCGGCGCCCATCAGCCGCGCCGCCGCGATCTGCGCGCCGGTCGCCATGGCGCCGCCGAGGAGCAACGTGCCGGAGAATATCCGGCGGATCTCGTGGAGCGCGGCAAAGGGGCTGATCAGCCCCGCATGGCCGCCCGCGCCGTAGGTCACGGCGATCAGACCGTCGACGCCGGCCTCCGCCGCCTTCGTCGCGAACTTCAGACTGGTGACGTCGTGGAAGACGAGACCGCCGTATGAATGCACGGCTGCGATCAGGTCGCGGTTGAGGCCGAGCGAGGTGATGACCAGCGGGACCTTCCTGTCGACGGTGACCTGGAGGTCCGCCTCGAGGCGCGGATTGCTGCGGTGGACGACGATGTTGACGCCGAAGGGGGCGGTGTCCGGGCCGAGCCGGCCGGCGATCTCGTCGAGCCAGTCGGCGTAACCCGCGGTGGTCCTCTGGTTGAGCGCCGGGAAGGTGCCCACGGCGCCCGCACGGCACGTCTCGACGACGAGGTCGGGGCCGGAGACGAGGAACATCGGTGCCGCCACGGCCGGGACCGTCAGGCGGCCGGAAAGGAGCGTTGGCATCGGCATGGGAATGTCCGGAACGGCGAAGAGGCGAACCGGCCCGGCGCGGAAGGCGGCGGGCCGGAGGCAGGGATCAATACTGCTCGAAGCCCGTGCGCTCCTGGAAGGCGCCGGCCTTGGTGTCGTACTGGTAGACGGCGACCGCGGTGCCCGAGAGCTGGTTCTCGTTGTCGAACGAGACCGGCGCGCTCAGGCCGCCGGTGTCGAAGTCCTTCAAGGCCTTCAGCTTCTCGATCGTGCAGGCACGGGTGAGTTCCTGCCCGCACTGGCCCATGGCGTGGGCCAGCGTCTTCAGGCCGATATAGGTGACGTAGGTGTAGCGGCTGATGCCGGCGAGCTCTTCCTCGCTGACATACTGCTTTGCCATCGCCTTGAACCTGTCGGTCGATTCGCCGGTGAGCGCGACATAGTCTGCGACCATGAAGTCGTAGCCTGCCGGCGCCGACAGCGCCGCGGATGCCGGAATGCCCTCGCTCCACACGCCGGCCGACTGGATGTCCATGCCGAGCTTGCGTGCCTCCGCGAGGATGTTGGCGGCGCCGGCGAAGATGCCGCCGTTGACGATGACGGTGACGCCGGCCTGCTGCATCTGCGCGACCTCGGCGGAGAAGTTCGACGTACCCTTCTTGAAGCGCAGACGAATGCCGTCCTTCAGGCCGAAATCCTTCACCGCGCGTTCGTAGCCGGCCTCGATCTCCTTGCCGAAATCGTCGGCCTGGCGGATCAGCCCGTAGACGGCATCCTTCGATTCCGGCTTCGAACTGATGTGCTTCAGCTGCGCATAGAAAGCGTCGGCGTATTTCGCGCCGAAGGTGAAGACCGACGGGCGCACCGGCTTGTAGACCAGTTCGGCCGGGGCGGTTGTGACGACGGTCGGAAGATTGTTCTCCTCGATCAGCGGCATCATGGCGAGCACGTTGGCCGTGCCCGATGTGCCGTTGAGGGCGAAGATGCCGTCGACCTCGATGAGCTTGGTCAGCGCCTGGAACGAGCGGGCCGGGATGTAGCCGTCGTCCTCGGTGATGACGGTGATCTTGCGCCCGTTGACGCCGCCGGCGGCGTTGATTTCGGCCGCGGCGATCTTCGAGCCGAGCGCGACGCCCTTGCCGACGAAGGCGGCCGGCCCGGTCATGATGTTGACGTCGCCGATCTTGATCTCGGTATCGCTGACGCCGGGATCGGCGGCGTAGGCCGCGGTCGACATCAGCAGGGCAGCGGCAAGCGTCGATATGGTCCTTGTCATGGCTTCCTCCCAGTTTGCGGCGGGCGCTTGTCCTCAATACGCCAGCGGCCAGTTGCTCCAGTATTTCCGTGCGTCGCGCCAAACCCCGATCAGGCCGTCCGGCTTGAAGCGGAGGAAGAGCACGATCACGACGCCGTAGGCGATGCCGCGGATCTCGTAGACGTAGCTCGTGTAGAGCGTCGATTGCGGGTCGCCGAACGTTTCGAAGAAGAGCCGGATCGCCTCCGGCAGGAACGACAGGAAGATCGCGCCGAGAACCGCGCCGGCGATTGAGCCGAGGCCGCCGAGGATGATGATGGCGAGCGCCTCGATCGACAGGATGAGGGCGAAGACGTCGATGTTGATGAAGCGGATCTGCAGCGACAGCAGCCCGCCGGCGATGCCGACCACGAAGGAACTCATGAAGAAGGCGAGCAGCTTGTAGCGGACCAGGTCGACGCCCATGACGCGCGCCGCGATGTCGTGGTCGCGGATCGCCATCCAGGCGCGGCCGATGCGCGTGCGCGACAGGTTGAGCGCGCCGAGAATGGTCAGGATCGTCAGGCCGAGCGCGAGATAGTAAAGCGGCTTGCCCTTCTGCAGGTCGATGCCAAACATCTTGGCGCCGGTGACGAACAGGCCGTTGGGGCCGTGGGTCAGGCCTTCGGCATAGAGGATCACGTGATTGATGATGAAGGCGAAGGCGAGCGTCGTGATGGCGAGGTAGAGGCCCTTCAGCCGCAGCGACGGGATGCCGACGACGATCGAGATCAGTCCGGCGACGAGGCCGCCGGCCGGCAGGCTGATCCACACCGGCAGGCCGTAGTCGGCGAGCAGGATGCCGTTGGTGTAGGCGCCGACGGCGAGGAAGCCGGCCTGGCCGAGCGAGATCAGCCCGGTCGTGCCGGTGAGCATGTTCAGCCCGACGGCGCCGATGACGGCGATCAGCGCAGAGACCATCAGGGTCAGCTGGTAGTTGCCGATGACGAAGGGCAGGACGATCAGTGCCGCGATCGCCGCGACCGTCCAGCCCCACACCACCTTGCTGTCGCTCAGCGCGACGAGCTGGCCGGTCCGTTCCTTGAAGTGCCCCGTGCGCATGGCTCAGACCCGTTCGATTTCGCGGTTGCCGAACAGGCCGTAGGGCCGCACCATCAGGACGATGATGATGACGACGAAGCCCGAGATCTCGCGCAGGCCCTGCCCGACATAGCCCTGCGCCAGGTTCTCGATGACGCCGATAGCGAGGCCGCCGACGGCAGCGCCAATGACCGAGTCCATGCCGCCGAGGATGACGGCGGGGAACGACTTCAGCCCCTGGAACCAGAGGTCCGGCACCAACTTGAAATTGGCGGCGAAAAGGATGCCGGCGATCGCCGCGATCCCGGCCGACAGCATCCAGGCGAAGGCGTGGATGCGGCTGACGCTGACGCCGACGAGGAGGGCCGCCGTCTCGTTCGCCGCCACCGCGCGCATGGCGATGCCCATGCGCGTGAAGCGCAGGAACAGCCAGGCGAGCAGCGAGACCACGGCAAGCGCGCCGATGAGGTAAAGCTGCGCCGGATAGAACGGCACGCCAGCGACCTGGATCACGTCGTTGGAAAGCCCGGCGGTGAAGTTGAACGGCTCCGATCCCCAGATCATGATCGTCACGCCGCGCAGGATCACGGCGAGGCCGACGGTGACCATGACGATGGCGAAGACCGGCTCGCCGAGCATCGGGCGGATGAAGATGCGCTCCAGCGTCAGGCCGATCAGCATCGATACCGGAATGGTGACGAGGATCAGCGGGAAGAAGGAGAGGTGGAAGGTGTTGGACAGGCTGAAGGCGATGTAGGCGGTCAGCATGACGAGTTCGCCCTGGGCGAAGTTCACCACGCCGGTCGACTTGTAGACCAGCGCGAAGCCCATCGCGATGAGGCCGTAGGCGGCCCCGGAGACGAGGCCGGTGGAGACGAGCAGCAGCAGGAAATCCATCAGGCGGCGCTCCCGTAGATGCTGGCGATCTCGTCCTTGAACTTTTCCTCGATGATCCGGCGGCGCACCTTCATCGTCGCCGTCAGCTCGCCGTCGTCATGGTCGAGCTCCTTGGCCAGGATGATGAACTTGCGCACGTTCTCGACGCGGGCGAAGCGGTCGTTAACGCGGCGGATCTCCTGGTCGACGAGGTCGCGGACCTTCTCGTGCTGGGCGAGCGAGCGATAGGTCGTGTACTGGATGTTCTGCTGCTGCGCCCACTTGCCGGTGGTCTCGAGATCGATCTGGATCAGCGCGGCGAGGTAGTTGCGGCCATCGCCGAGCAGGATCGCCTCGCGGATGTAGGGCGAGTCTTTCAGCGCGTTCTCGATCAGCGACGGCGTGATGTTCTTGCCGCCCGACGTGATCAGGATGTCCTTCTTGCGGTCGAGCACGCGCAGCTGACCGTCGGCGGCGATCTCGACGATGTCGCCGGTGTGCAGCCAGCCGTCGGAGAAGGCGCGCGCCGTGGCTGCCTCGTCGAAGAGGTAGCCGCGGAACACGCTCGGACCCTTCAGCAGCAGCTCGCCGTCGGGGCCCAGTTTCTGCTCAAGCCCGTCGATCAGCAGGCCCGACGAACCGAGGTCGGTGGCGCCCGGGCGCTGCGAGTGGGAGACGCCGGCGCTCTCGGTCATGCCGTAGATCTGGTAGACCGGCACGCCGAGGATCCAGAAGAACAGCAGCACCTCCGGCGAGACGGTGGCGCCGCCGCAATAGGCCGCGCGGACCCGGTCGATGCCGAGGAAGTGCTGCAGGCTGCGGAAGCAGACCAGCCACAGTAGGGTGAACAGCAGGCGGTCGGAAAGGCTGGCGAAGGTGCCGCCGTTGGAAAGCCGCCGCTCGGCGAGCGGCCGACCGAGCGCCATGCAGCGTTCGAAGACGCGGCGCTGGAAGGCGGTGGTATCCTTGACCCGGTAGAGCACGCTCTGCTGCATCTTCTCCCAGATGCGTGGCACGCCGAGGAAACCCTTGGGCGCGATCTCGCGCAGGTTGACGACGACGGTGTCGACGGATTCGGCGAAGGAGACGACGCAGCCGGTGAGGAGCTGCATCACGGTTGAGAAGCTGCGTTCGGCGACGTGGCAGAGCGGCAGGTAGCAGAGCACCGAGTAGCTGTCGCGGTCGAGCCCGTGGATCGAGACGACCTGCGCGGCCGAATGGAGCATGTTGGCATGCGACAGCATCGCCCCCTTGGGCATGCCCGTCGTGCCGGAGGTGTAGACGATGATGGCGACGTCGTCAGGCTTGCCGGCGGCGATCGCGGCGTCGACGGCCGGGCCGAACTCGGCTTCCTTCGTGGCGCCGAGTTCAAGAACGTCGGCGAACGACATCAGCCCGTCCTCGGCGTAGCGGCGCATGCCCTTCATGTCGACGGTGACGATGGTGGCGAGGTCGGGCAGGCCCTCGCCGTTGCGCCGCGCGTCGAGCACCTTGTCGGTCTGCTCCTGGTCGCCGCACACCACGATGCGGGTGCGCGAGTGGCGGACGATGTACTGCAGTTCCGGCCATGGATTGGTCGGGTAGATGCCGAGGCAGGCGCCGCCGATCATCTGCGCGGCGAGGTCGGAATAGAGCCATTCGGGGCTGTCGTCGCTCGCCACGGCGAGGCGATCGCCGGGGCGGAAGCCGAGCGCGTAGAGGCCGATGGCGAGGCGCCGCGCGGTGTCGAAATAGCCCTTCCAGGTGGTGCGGCGCCACAGGCCGCGTTCCTTGGCGCGCAATGCCAGCAATTCGCCCTGGCGCTCCGCGTGATGCTTCAGCACCTGGGGCATGGTCATGCCGGCGAGGCGTTCGATGTCGGCCCTCATGCGGCGACCCGCTTCGTGCCGAGATAGGCCTCGATAACGGCCGGATTGGCGGCGATCTCGCCCGGCGCGCCTTCGGCGATCTTGCGGCCGTGGTTGACGACGCAAACGTGGTCGGAAATGTCCATGACGATGCCCATGTCGTGCTCGACCATGAAGACGGTCATGCCGAGCTCGTCCTTGAGGTCGAGGATGAAGCGGGCGATGTCCTCGCGCTCTTCCTGGTTCATGCCCGAGACCATTTCGTCGAGCAGGAGAAGCTTCGGCGAGATGGCCAGCGCGCGGCCGAGCTCGACGCGCTTCTGCTGGCCGTAGGACAGCGTCCCGACCGTATGGTCGCGCAGGTCCTCGATCTCGAGGAACTCGATGATCTCCTCGACGCGCTCGCGCGCCCTGATCTCCTCGCGACGGGCGCGGCCCCAGAAGAACGCCGCAGAAAGCGGGTCGGTCCTTAGGTGCGTGTGCATGCCGACGAGCAGGTTGTTGACCACCGTCTCGTGCTTGAACACGGCGAGGTTCTGGAAGGTTCGGGCAATACCCAGCCCGGCAAGCGCATAGGTCGGCAGGTGCGTCAGGTCGCGACCTTCGAACAGGATGCGCCCCGACGACGGGCGGAAGACGGCGCTGATCAGGTTGAAGACGGTGGTCTTGCCGGCGCCGTTGGGGCCGATCAGGCTGTAGATCTGGCCCTGCTCGACCTTCAGGCTGACGTCGCTCACGGCGACGAGGCCGCCGAAGCGCTTGGTGACGGTGTCGAGTTCGAGCAGCGCGGTCACGACAGCCACCTCTTGCGCCGCTTGTAGTGCTTGACGTCGCGCATGCTCCTGCGCTCGCCGCCGGAGAAGCCGAGGTAGAACTCCTGGACGTCGTCGTTGGAGCGCAGCTTCTCGGCCGGCCCGTCGAGCACGATGCGGCCGTTTTCGATGATGTAGCCGTAGGAGGCGACCTGAAGCGCGAGCTGGGCGTTCTGCTCGACGAGCAGCACGGTCACGCCGGCCTCGCGATTCAAGCCCAGTATGGCTTCGAAGATCGCGTCGACGACCTGCGGCGCCAGGCCGAGCGACGGCTCGTCGAGCATCAGCATGCGCGGCTTGCCCATCAGGGCGCGGCCGATCGCCACCATCTGCTGCTCGCCACCCGACAAATAGCCGGCAATCTGTGCGCGTCTCTCGCGGACACGCGGAAACAGCTCATAGACCCGCTCCAACCCCTCCTTCGTCTCGCTGCGGGTGCGCGTGACGCCCCCCATGACGAGATTCTCCTCGACGGTGAGGGTGGCAAAGAGAGCGCGCCCTTCGGGAACCTGGAGGAGGCCGCGCTGGACGATGGCGCGCGGCGACAGGCCGGAGATGGCGCTGCCTTCCAGCTGGATCGAGCCGCTGACGATTTCGCCATCCTCCTGGTAGAGGACGCCCGAGATCGCCTTGAGAATGGTCGATTTGCCGGCGCCGTTGGAGCCGAGCAGCGCCACCATCGCGCCCGCCGGCACTTCGAGCGAGACATCGCGAACCGCTTCGATGGCGCGGTCATAGAGGACCTGAACGTTGTTCAGCGCGAGCACGGGCGACCATCCTGACCGGTTCGCCGACGCGATTGCGCCCGAGACAGATGAACATCGTTTATCAACAAGCCGCCCGCGAACTTGTCTTTCACCACGGTCGAACACTGTCCAGACCGCGCCCGATTGCGGAGCGACCATAGAGTCAGAGCTGTAGGCCGCATTAACACCGCAAAAAATCCCCTCCCGTCACCGCTTTCCAGAACCTGACCGCCTGCTTTCGTTGGGGCTTGCGCGGCGCCGGAGAATGATGAATTATCCTCATTAAGGTTGAGGGACAGAGCTTTGTCAACGGCAAAAAAGCGGCGCGCAGCCGGCAAGTCAGCGGTGCGGAGGGCGGTTCACGTGCAGGAGGTGGTCTTGCGCGATGTTCTCGACGTGGACCGACCCGGGAGCGGTGCATTCCGCCAGCACCGGCCTTCCGGCGGCGGTTCGGTCCGGCAGGGAGCGGGCCGATGACGACCGGCACGGCCGGGCGCCGCCCCGTCTTCCGGCTGTCGCGCGAGCGACGCATGGCCGACATCATGAGCGCCGCCCGCGAGGTCTTCCGCGAGAAGGGTTACGAGGAGGCGCTGATCTCGGACATCGCCGAACGCGCCGACGTCGTCGAAGGCAGCATCTACCGCTACTTCGAGAACAAGCGCGACCTGCTCGTGAAGGTGATCGAGGACTGGTACGAGGGCATGCTGTCCGACTACGACCAGCAGCTTTCCGGCATCAGCGGAACGCGCAACCGGCTGCGCTTCATGATCTGGCGGCACCTGGCGACCGTCCACGAGGATCCGGCGCTCTGCCAGCTGATGTTCCAGCACCTGCGCACCGGCGAGGACTACAGCCGCACCGCCGTCCACGACCTCAACCGCAAGTACACCCGCCGCACGCTCGACATCGTCCGTGAGGGCATCGCCTCGGGCGAGTTCCGCGCCGACATGCCGCTCAGGCTGGTGCGCGACATGATCTACGGTTGCGTCGAGCACCGCACCTGGGCCTATCTGCGCGGCGAAGGCGACTTCGATCCGACCGAGACGGCAAACGCCATCGTCGATCTCGTGCTCGCGGGGCTGCAAAAACCGGCGGTCGCGGCTAACGTCGCCGACGAATCGGCGCTGGCCGACCGCCTGGAGCAGGCGGTCGAGCGCCTCGAGCGGCTCTCCGGCGTTCCCGCACCACGGGCGGCGGGCCGGGAGGCGACCGCACCGGACGGAGGAAGCGCCGGATGATCAGCGAGAGGACGAGATCCGATATCAGGAAGGCAGGCCGGCAGACCGTCTATGGGCTGTTCGCCGCGCAGGTGTCGCGCGATGCGAAGGCGACGGCGGTGGCGCAGGGCGAACGGTGCTTCAGCTACGGCGAACTCGACGGCCGGGTGAGGCGGCTCGCCGCGGCGCTGCGGGGGCGGGGCGTCGGCCATGGCGACCGGATCGCGCTGCTCTCGGAGAACCGGCATGAATTCGTCGAGATCGAGCTTGCCGCAGCCCTGCTCGGCGCCATCGTCGCCTGCCAGAACTGGCGGCTGGCCGCCGCCGAGGTCCAGCACTGCGTGACCCTCGTCTCGCCGGTCCTGCTGATCGTTTCGGAGCGCCATTCGGCGCTGGCGGGCAAGCTCTCGCTGGAGGCCCCGATGTTCGTCATCGAACGCGACCACGAGGCGATGATCGCGGCGGCCGAACCGCTGGCGAAAGACCCCGAGGTCGATCCGGAAGACGGCCTGGTCATCCTCTATACCAGTGGCACGACCGGTTTGCCGAAGGGCGCTCTGATCAGCCATCGCGCCGAGATCGCGCGCATGACGGTGCTGCGGATGGACATGCGCGCAACGGAGGAAGACGGCTTCCTCGCCTGGGCGCCGATGTTCCACATGGGCTCGACCGATCAGGTGTTCGGCGCGCTGATGACGGGCGCGACCGTCCACGTCGTCGACGGGTTCGACGCCGAGGCGATTGTTTCGATCATGGAGCGCAACCTGCTCGGCTGGATGCTGCTGATGCCGGGCTCGATCGAACCTGTGGTCGAAATGCTGAAAGCCACAGGGCGGCGGCCGAAGGGTATCCGCGCCGTCGGTGCCATGGCCGATCTGGTGCCGATGGCGCTGATGGCCGAGCTGTCGGCGCTGACCGGCGCTCCCTTCCTCAATTCCTTCGGCTCGACGGAGACCGGGCTGGCGCCGGCGTCTGCCATGCTGGTCCCGCCAGGCACGATTCCCGAGCGCCTGTCGAAGCGCAAGAGTTCGCTCTGCGATCTGCGCCTGATCGATTCCGAGGGGCGCGACGTACCGGATGGCGAGCCGGGCGAGGCGGCGGTGCGCGGCCCGACCGTGTTCAGCGGCTACTGGAACGCCGAGGGGACCAACGCCCGCGACTTCCGCGACGGCTGGTTCCGCATGGGCGACCTGTTCAGGCGCAACCCGGACGGCAGCTACGACTTCGTCGACCGGGCCAAGTACATGATCAAGTCCGGCGGCGAGAACATCTACCCGGCCGAGATCGAGCGCGTGCTGCTCGCCGATCCGCGCGTCAGCGACGCCGCCGTGCTGCGCAAGCGCGACGAGCGCTGGGGCGAGGTGCCGGTGGCCTATGTCTCGCGCAAGGACGAAGGCCTTTCGGAAGAGGACGTCGAAGCCTTGTGCCGGGCTTCTCTCGCCGGATACAAGCGCCCGAAGGAAGTGCACTTCATCGCCTTCGAAGACTTTCCCCGGTCGACCACGGGGAAGATCCTGCGCCACGAGATGGAAGCGAAGATGGTCGCCAGCGGGGATACGAAAAGCCGATGAGCGATACGAACATGCCGGTGGCACGAGGCGCGGTCGGCGACGAGGGCTGGACGGCGATCCGGCCGAGCCGTTTCACCGGCCTGATCGGAGAGATCCGGGTGTCGCGGAAAAACGGCGTGAACGTCTACGGCATCCGTGTCGAGGACAAGCACGACAACTCCACCGGCCGCGCCCATGGCGGCCTGGTCATGGCGTTCTGCGACGAGGTGATGGGGCTCGAGGCCCACGATCCGAACACGAAGGACATCTTCTTCACCGTCAACTTCGAATGCCAGTTCGTCAGCGGTGCGATGATCGGCGATTTCCTCGAAGTCACCCTCGAACGTATCGAGGCCGGCCGCTCGATGGTCGTCATGCGCGGGACTTGCCGCAGCGCCGGGCGCGTCGTCGCGACCTGCGCCGGCGTGTGGAAGCGGTCGAGCAAGAA
This sequence comes from Rhizobiaceae bacterium, assembly GCA_905339215.1. Classification (GTDB taxonomy): domain Bacteria; phylum Pseudomonadota; class Alphaproteobacteria; order Rhizobiales; family Rhizobiaceae; genus DUSC01. Next base: position 19,711 of record CAJPFN010000048.1, on the reverse strand, counting down.
GTACGCGGAGAAGGACTGGTAGGGATGACGGACGTCAGCGAAGCGAGTCTCAGGCCGACCCGGTTCATCGATTCCGATTCGCCGGCGATCGTCGCCTTCGCCGAAGGGCACGCCGGCGACGGCGACGGCGACGACCGCGACAGGGCGGTCAGGCTCTACTACGTCGTGCGCGACCACGTACGCTACGACATGACCGCCTTCGGCCTCGATCCCCGGCAGTTCGTCGCCTCGCACTGCCTGGCGGCGCCGTCGGCTTTCTGCGTGCCGAAGGCAGTCGCGCTCGCCGCCGTGGCGCGCGCCGCCGGCATCCCCGCGCGGGTCGGCTTTGCCGATGTCCGCAATCATCTGACCTCGCCGCGCATCGCGGCGATGATGGAGGACGACGTGTTCCGCTGGCACGCCTACACGGCGCTTCATCTCGACGGGAAGTGGGTCAAGGCGACGCCCGCCTTCGACATCGTGCTGTGCGAGCGCCACGGCGTCATGCCGCTCGACTTCGATGGGCGCGAGGATTCGATCTTCCACCCCTTCGATGCGACGGGGCGGAGGCACATGGAGTATATCCGCTTCCACGGCGAGTTCGACGACATGCCCTTCGAGCAGTTCGCGACCGAGATGCGCGCGGCCTACCCGCGCATGCTGGCGGCGCTGGAAGAGGAACGCGCGGCGAGGGCCCGCGCCGGCTGACGACGCCGGAACGATTCAACAAACAAGAGAACGGGACCCAATTCCATGACCAACAGCGTAGTGATCCTCGCCGGCGCGAGGACGGCGATCGGCACATTCGGCGGCACGCTCTCCGGCGAGGAGCCGGGCGCGCTCGGCGCCCTTGTGGCGCGCGAGGCTATGGCGCGGGCTGGCGTCGAGCCAGGCTCGATCGGCCACGTCGTATTCGGCAACGTCATCCCGACCGGCCCGAAGGACGCCTATCTCGCCCGCGTCGCCGCCATCGGCGCCGGCGTGCCGAAGGAGGTTCCGGCGATGACGCTCAATCGCCTGTGTGGCAGCGGTACCCAGGCGATCATCTCGGCGGCGCAGTCGATCATGCTGGGCGACACCGACATGGCGCTCGCCGGCGGCGCGGAAGTGATGAGCCGCGCCCCGCACTATCTGCAGACCGGGCGGTTCGGCCACAAGATGGGCGACGCCACGATGGTCGACGGGCTGACCGGCGTGCTGACCGATCCGTTCGGCAGCGGCATCATGGGCGTCACCGCCGAGAATGTCGCCGAGCGCTGGCAGATCTCCCGCGCCGACCAGGACGCCTTCGCCGCCGAGAGCCAGCGCCGCGCCGGTGCCGCGATCGCCGAGGGACGCTTTCGTCGCCAGATCCTCGCCGTCGACGCCACGGTGGGTCGCAAGACGGTGCGCTTCGACACCGACGAGCATCCGAAGCCGTCGACGACGGTGGAAAGCCTCGCCGCGCTGAAGCCGGCCTTCCGCAAGGACGGCTCGGTGACCGCCGGCAACTCGTCGGGCATCAACGACGGCGCCGCCGCGGTCGCGCTGGCTTCCGAAGCCGCCGCCGAGCGCGCCGGGTTGAAGCCGCTGGCCAGGATCGTCGGTTACGCCCATGCCGGCGTCGAGCCGGACGTGATGGGCATCGGGCCGGTGCCGGCCGTGCGTGCGCTGCTCGCCCGCACCGGCCTGTCGGTCGACGATTTCGACGTGATCGAATCCAACGAGGCCTTCGCCGCGCAGGCGCTCGCCGTATCGCGGCAGCTCGGATTCGATCCGGAGAAGGTCAATCCCGATGGCGGCGCCATCGCGCTCGGCCATCCCGTCGGCGCGACGGGGGCGCTGATCACGGTGAAGGCGATCGACCATCTGCAGCGAAATGGCGGGCGCTACGGCCTGGTGACGATGTGCATCGGCGGCGGCCAGGGCATCGCGCTCGCTGTCGAACGCTGCTGAAGCTTCAACCGCGCTTCCGCTCGAAGAAGGCCGCGATCGCGGCCGTCATCGCCGGCGAGCGGCCGGCCTCGCCCTGAAGGTCGCGCTCGAGGTCGAGCTGTTCGTCGATGCCGGCGTCCGACGCGGCGACGATGAGGCGCTTGGTGGCGGCGACCGCCCCGGGCGCCCGCTCGGCGAGGCGCGCGGCGACGGCGTCCGTCTCGGCCTGCGCCGCGGCGTCGTCGACGACGCGCCAGACCATCCCCCAGGCAAGCGCCTCCTCCGCCGAGATGCGGTCGCCGAGCAGCATGGCGGGTGCTGCACGGACCCGGCCGATGAGTCGCGGGAGGAACAGCGTGTTGCCGGCGTCGGGCACCAGCGCGATGCCGACGAAGGGCTCGTAGAAATAGGCCGAGCGGGCGGCGATGACGATGTCGCCGGCGAGCGCGATGCCCACCGCCGCTCCGGCGCATGGACCGTTCACCAACGATACGATCGGCAGGCGGCTGGCGCGCATCTCGCGCACCAGCGGATTGAAGTGGTCTTCCAGCACGCGCTCGAGTTCGGGGACGTCGCCCGGCGCCAGCGTCGACAAATCGTAGCCCGAGCCGAAGGCGCGGCCGGCGCCGGTGAGGATCGCGACGCGGATTGCCGGATCGGCCTCGGCGCGCTTCAGCGCGTCGCGCAACTCGTCCGCCGTCTGGTCCCGGTAGGCGTTGAGGCGGCCCGGCCGCTCGACGGTGATGCGCGCAATGGCGCCGTCGTGGCGCGCGGAAACGTCCTCGTAGTCTGCCATCGTCGTCAGCCTTCTTTCATGCCCCGGCGCGGTTGAAACGGGCGCCGTCCGCTTCGTCAAGTCCCGGCGGAATCCCCGGTGGAGAGCGTTCCGGGCGGTGCCGCGCCCGGAACGCTCGTCGGCCTGGTTTGGGAGAGACGCCACGCAATCTGGGGAAGCCGGTCGGCGCCGAAGAAAGGCTCGCCGTCGACGAGGAAGAAGGGCGAGCCGCAGACGCCGTCGGCGACGGCCCGGTCGACGGCGGCAGCGAGCAGGGCGCGGCCGGACTGGCTTTCGATCGCCTCACGGGCGCTTGCTGCGTCGATCCCGCATTCCTGCGCGATGCGCAGGACGACCGCCTCGGCGGCGATGTCCTCGCCCTCGGCGAAAAAGACGGAAAGCGCCCTGCGCGCGAAGGCGCGCGCCGTGCCGGGATCTTCCGCGGCAACGACGTGGAAGAGGCGCGCGGCGCGATGCGTCGACACCGGCAGCTTCGGTTGCCGGTAGGGGACGCCGTGGAAGGCTGCCGAGCGGATCATGTCGGTGATGAAGTAGGCGTGCCTGGCCGGTACGTCCATCGGCGGCGAGATGCCGTGCGCCTTGAACGCCGCCCAGGCGAGGAAGGCGCGCCACTCGACCGTTCGCCCGTGCTCCGCTGCGATCCTCTCGATGCCGTCGGCGGCGAAGTAGGCATAGGGCGAGGCGAAGTCGAAGTAGAAGACGATCGGTTCCATGGCTCAGAACCGGAAGACGCCGTAGCCCGGATCGCCGAGCGGCGCGTTGAGCGAGGCGGAGATGGCGACGCCCAGCGCGTTGCGCGTGTCGACCGGGTCGAGAATGCCGTCGTCCCACAGTTGCGAGGTCGAGTAGTAGGCCGACAGCTGCTCCTGGTAGGCCTTGCGGGTCTCTTCCCAAACGCGGTCGACCTCGGCCTGGTCGACCTGGCCGGCGCGCTTCATCTGATTGAGCTTCACCTCGGCCAGCGTGTTGGCGGCCTGGTCGCCGCCCATCACGCCGATTTGGTGGTTCGGCCAGGAGAACAACAGGCGGCCGTCGAAGGCGCGGCCGCACATGCCGTAGTTGCCGGCGCCGAACGAGCCGTTGCACATGACCGTGAACTTCGGCACGGCCGAGCAGGACTGTGCCATGATCATCTTGGCGCCGTCCTTGGTGATGCCCTTGCGCTCGTACTCGCGGCCGATCATGTAGCCGGTAATGTTCTGCAGGAAGACCAGCGGCGTGTTGTTCTGGTTGCACAGCTCGATGAAGTGGGCGCCCTTCAGCGAGGAATCGTTGAAGAGCACGCCGTTGTTGGCGAGGATGCCGACCTTCCAGCCCCAGATGTTGGCGAAGCCGCAGACCAGCGTCGTGCCGTAGTTCGGCTGGTACTCGTGGAAGCGGCTGCCGTCGACGATGCGGGCGATGATCTCGCGCATGTCGAACGACTTCTTGATGTCGTCCGGCAGGATTCCGTAGATCTCCTGCGGGTCGTAGGCGGGATCCTCGGGCGCCTCGCGCTGGCAGTCCCACTTCTTCGGCCGGTCCCACTGGGCGACGATCTCGCGGCCGATGTGGATGGCCTCGTCCTCGCTCGCGGCGGGATAGTCGCAGGTGCCCGACACGGACGTGTGCATGTCGGCGCCGCCGAGCTCCTCGACGGTGACCTCCTCGCCGGTCGCCGCCTTCACCAGCGGCGGGCCGCCGAGGAACACCGCGCCGGTGCCGCGCACGATGACGTTGTAGTCGGAGAGGCCCGGAATGTAGGCGCCGCCGGCGGTGCAGTGGCCGAAGACCAGCGCCAGCTGCTTGACGCCCATCTTCGACAGGATCGACTGGTTGCGGAAGATGCGGCCGCCCATGTAGCGGTCGGGGAAGAGTTCCGACTGGAGCTGCAGGAAGCCGCCGGCCGAATCGCACAGATGGATCACCGGCAGCCGGTTCTCCATGGCGATGTCGAGGGCGCGGACGATCTTCTTCACCGTCAGCGGATACCAGGCGCCGCCCTTCACCGTCGGGTCGTCGGCGCGCAGGATGACCTCGCGGCCGGAGACTACGCCGATGCCGACGATGGAACTGGCCGAAGGCGATTCCCCGCCATAGGCCATGTTGGCGGCGAGCGACGACAGCTCGAGGAACGGCGTGCCGGGATCGAGCAGCTTCTCGATGCGCTCGCGCGGGCGCATCTTGCCCTGCCTGAAGAGCCGGTCGAGGTCGCGCTGCGGGCGTATGTGGCGGGCGGCCTCCTGCCTCTCGCGGAAAGCCCGCGCCAGGGCCCGGTTGTGCTCGTCGTTGCGGCGGAACTCCGCGCCCGACGTAGAGATCATGGACTGGATCCTGCGCATCGCCTCAGGCCTCTTCCGCCTCTTCGAGGCGTACGATCACTTCGTCCTTGTCGAAGGTCTCGCCCTCGCGCCGCAGCAGCGCGGCGATGCGCCCGTCGCGCGGCGCCGCCAGCGCGGTCTGCAGCTTCATGCTCTCGATCGTCACGATCGCCTCGCCGCGCAGCACGTCCTCGCCCTGCTGCCTGTGCACGCTGACCACCGAACCCGGCATCGGCGCCCGGATGTGGTCGAGCCCGCCGCCTGCGCCTTCCGCCTCCGTACGCGGATCGACGATGGCCGTGTCGAAGGTTCGGCCGTTGAGCCGGACGACAAGTCCGTCGCCTGCATGTGCACGGGCGAAATGCAGAGGCGTGCCGGCGATCTCGATCGTCTGACGCCCATCCTCAAGCGTCCCGGTGGCGGAGACTTCGTGCTCGCGGCCATCGATCCTGACGACCAGATGCGGCCGCCGGCCGACTATCTCGACCGTGTGACTGTACCCGTCGACGGTGATCCTGAAGGCCATGGTCAGTTCCTCCACCGACCGATGGTCGCGTGCGGCTCGGGAACGCCGAAGGCGATGTCGCGGAACTCGCGGAAGCCGAGCGCGGCGGCGATCAGAACCGCGTCGAGCTCGGTCGGACCCGGCTCGCCAGCGGCGAGCGCCGCGCCGTGCTCGGCGACGAAGCCGGTGTGCAGGTCGCCGGCGCCGAACGCCGCGTGGGCGAGGACGCGCGCCAGATAGTCGGTGTTGGTGCGCACGCCGAGCAATGCGAGTTCGCCGAGCGCATCGACGGACCGCCGGATTGCCTCGGCACGGTCGCCGCCGTGGACGACGAGCTTGGCGAGCATGGAATCGAAGTCGGCGGTGATCTTCTGACCGGCGTCGAGCGCGTTCTCGAAGCGCAGCCAGGGCGCCTCCGGAACGCCGAGATAGCGCAGCGTACCGGTTTCCGGCAGGAAGCCGCGCTCGGGGTCCTCGGCGCAGATGCGGCACTCGATGGCGTGGCCGCGGACGCGCACGTGATCCTGGGCGAAGGGCAGGCCGCGGCCGGCGGCGATCTCGATCTGGGCGCGCACCAGGTCGACGCCGGTGATCATCTCGGTCACCGGGTGCTCGACCTGGAGGCGCGTGTTCATCTCGAGGAAGAAGAAGCGGCCGTCGGCGCCGAGGATGAACTCGACCGTACCGGCGTTCTTGTAGCGCGCCGCCGCGGCGAGTTTGACCGCCGCCTTGCAGATGCCGTCGCGCAGGGGGGCCGGCAGGTTCGCTGCTGGGGCTTCCTCGACGATCTTCTGGAAACGGCGCTGCACCGAGCATTCGCGCTCGAAGAGGTGGATGGCGTTGCCCTCGCCGTCGCCGAGCACCTGCACCTCGATGTGGCGCGGACGCTCGACATAGACCTCGGCGTAGATGCGGCCGTCGCCGAAGTAGCGCTGCGCCTCGCTGGAGGCGATGCGCGCCGCCTCGGCGAGATCGGTGGCCGAGCGCACGATGCTCATGCCCTTGCCGCCGCCGCCGGCCGCCGCCTTGATGAGCAGCGGGAAGCCGATCTTCTCGGCGGCCGCGGTGAACGCGGCGAGGTCACCGGACGGCATGACCGAGGGCGCGACCGGCACGCCGTGCGCCTCGGCGAAGTTGCGCGCCGAGATCTTGTCGCCCATCAGCCGGATCGTCTCGGCGTCCGGACCGATGAAAGCGATGCCCGCCTCGGCAACTGCGGCGGCGAAGCGCGCGTTCTCCGACAGGAATCCGTAGCCGGGATGGATGGCGTCGGCGCCGCAGGCCTTCGCCGCAGCGACGATCCGGGCGATGTCGAGATGGGCCGCGACGGGCGTGTCGCCGCCGATCTCGATCGCCTCGTCTGCCATGCGCACATGGCGCGAACGCGCCTCTACCCGGTGATGGATCGCTACCGAGGCGATGCCGAGTTCCTTCAGCGTGTGCATGACGCGGCAGGCGATCTCGCCCCGGTTGGCGATCAGGATCTTGCGGAATGGTAAGCGTGCACTAACAGAAGTGGCGGTTGCGGCGAGGTGCTTGTTCATTGTCATCGATCTGTCGGCGCGCCGTCGGCGGCAAGCAGTTCGGTCCAGCCGGCGAGCGGGCCGCCGTCGTCCAGCCACGCGGCCGGTACGGCGACCGGGAAGTCCATGAGTATCTGCGCCAGCGCCTTGCCCTGGGGGTCATGGCGCAGCGAGGCGATGCCGCCGCCGCCCAATCCCTGGTGCAGCATGAAGTTCATGCCGGCGAGGCCCGGCCAGTCGAAGCGCTCCACCTCGCCCTTCGCATAGTGGGCGAAGTAGGCGCGCACCGCCTGCGGCGTCAGCTGGCGGCGCAGCAGCGGCGCGAATTCAGGCCGGCGCGCCAGCACGCCGATGTTGGCGATGTCGCCCTTGTCGCCGCTGCGCCCATGGGCGAGCGCGATCAGCGGCACGTGGAGGACAGGGCCTGCAGCGGCTGCGCCCGCGGTTTCGTCGGCAGCCGGCGGCGCCGGCCGTTCGTCCGGCGCAGCGTTGGGCAGGAAGATGGGCACGGTCTTCTCCTCGCCGCCGAAGGAAACGGAGACCGGGATGTCGGCCTTGCCGGCGAGGAAGGAGAACAGGCGGATGACGGGCTGGGGTTCCGGCCGCCCGCCGGCGAAGCCGGTGAGCCCCTGCGCCATGGCGGTCGCTGCGGGATAGATCTCGCGGGCGAAGACCTGCAGCGCATCGCGCGACGCGTGGCGGACGCCGATCTTCAGGATCACCTCGCGCGTCGCCGCCGTGCGTGAGGCGGCGCCATAGCCCGATTCCGCGCCGAGCACTTCCGTCGATGTCTCGGCGAAGTCGGCATGGCCGGCTTCGGCCATCAGGCGGCGGCATCGCGACAGGAAGGCGCGTCCGACGGCGTCGGCCTTCGCGGCGGCGTCGCGGCCGGCGATCATCATCGTCACGGTTGCCCGGTAACCGTCGGCGTAGGTGGCGGAAACCTTGTAGGCGGATGTCGGTGCGCGGCCCCTGGCGCCGACGACCCTGACGCGGTCGGGGCCAACCTGCTCGAGGCGCACGCCGGACCAGTCGCAGGTGACGTCGGGAAGAACGTAGGCAGCGGGATCGCCGACTTCGTAGACGATCTGCTCGCCGACGGTGGCGGGCGAGACGAGGCCGCCGGTGCCGGCGGGCTTGGTGACGACGAAGCCGCCGTCGGCACCGCACTCGGCGATGGGGAAGCCCATGTTGTCCCAGCCGTCGGCGACGCTGCGCCAGTCGGTGAAGATGCCGCCGGTGACCTGCGCGCCGCATTCGAGCACGTGGCCGGCGAGGCTGCCGGCCGATAGCAGATCGAAGTCGGTCGGCTTCCAGCCGAACTCGTGGATCAGCGGGCCGAGGACCACGGCGGAATCGACGCAGCGCCCGGTGACGACGACGTCGGCGCCAGCATCGAGCGCCGCCGCGATCGGGAACGCGCCGAGATAGGCGTTGACGCTGGCCATGCGCTCGGGCAGCGGCGCGCCGGAAAACATCTCGCGCACGCCCGCCTCCCGGTAGCGGTCGAGGCGGCCGGACAGGTCGTCGCCCTTGACCACGGCGACCTTGAGATCGACGCCGGCCTCGCGGAACACCGCCTCCAGCGCCCTGCCGCAGGCTTCGGGGTTGATGCCGCCGGCATTGGTGACGACGCGGACGCGCTTCTCGGCGATTTCGCGGGCGAGCGGCTTCATCACAGCGCCGACGAAGTCGGTGGCATAGCCAAGGTCGGGGCTCTTCGCCTTCATCCGGGCGAGGATCGACATGGTGATCTCGGCCAGGTAGTCGAGGACCAGATAGTCGATGCCGCCCTTGCGGACGAGCTGCTTCGGACCCTCCGGGCTGTCGCCCCAGAAGCCCGCGCCGCAGCCGATGCGAACCGTCTTCTTCATCGCCGGCTCACTCCGCCGTCCAGTTCGGCGCGCGCTTCTCGTTGAAGGCGAGCATGCCCTCGCGGGCGTCCTTGGTGCGGCTCATGTTGGCGAGCATGAACTGCGCGTATTCGAGCGCGGCGTCGGTCGACATCTCGCGGATTTTCGCCAGTGCCTGCTTACCCAGCCGTATGCCAGTCGGCGACTTGCCGGTGATGCGGTCGAGCAGCCAGTCGAGCTTGCTGTCGAGCTCGGCGGCCGGCACCGCGTAGTTGACGATGTTGTCCGCGACTGCCTCGGCGGCGGTCATCAGTTCGCCGGTGAGGCAGAGCTCCATCATGCGGCGATAGGGAACGACCCTGAGAAGGTAGGGCAGGATCATCATCGGGAAGATGCCGACCTTGACCTCGGTCACGCCGATCTTCGCATCCTCGCGCGCCACCGCGAGATCGCAGGCGCAGAGCAGTCCGAGCCCGCCGGCGAGCGCCGGTCCGTTGACGCGCGCGACGAGCGGCAGGCGGCAGGCGTCCATGCGCCTGAGCAGCCGCGCGACATAATGGCGGGGATCGGCCGCGTCGATGGTGAACGGCGTTCCGTCCGATTGCAGCTGGAGGTCGCCGCCGGCGCAGAACGCCTTGTCGCCGGCGCCGGTGAGCACGACGGCGCGGACGGAGCGGTCGGCCTCGGCGGCGTCGAGCGCGGCGGTGATTCCGGCGGCAACCGCCTCGTTGAGAGCGTTGCGGCGCTCTTCACGATCGATCACAATCGTCATGACGGCGCCATTGCGCTCGATGCGTGTGGGCTGCGACACGTTTTTCCCCGGTACTTGGCCGCCGCACGTTCGGCGGGCGTATCGATCATAAATGATTTCAATTCATCAGCGGTGTCAACAGGCGAAAGCGCGATGGCCTGCGAGACCTCCCGCCCTGTATGTCTATCTGGCAGACGGCAACCAGATAGCTGACGATTTCACACCGAATTCGGTTGACAGGCGTTTAGGGATATTTGATGAAGCTAGTTCATTAATATCCGATGGGCGAAGCGGGCGGGCAGGACTGACCGATCGTCCGCCGGCGTCGGAGGACGGGAGGAGAGCGTGACCTTGCGGCAGACTGTCGATCTCGCGAGCAACAGGCCGCTGGCCTACGACCTCGACGACGACCAGAGGGCGATCCTCGACCAGGCCGACCGCTTCGCCAGGAACGAACTCTACGACCTGGCGCCGCGCATGGACGCCGAGGAATGGTGGCCTGAGGACGCCTTTCCCAAGATCGGCGACAACGGCCTGTTCGGCGTCACCATTCCGGAGCAATACGGCGGCGCCGGGCTCGACCTGTTCGCCGCGGGGCTGGTGCTGCAGGGCTTCGGACGCTGGAACCACGCCATGGCGCTGGCCTGGGTGGCCCATGACAATCTCTGCGCCAACAACATCTACCGCAACGGCGACGAGCTCCAGCGGCGTAAGTACCTGCCCGGCCTCTGCTCGGGCCGCAAGATCGGCGCGCTCGGGCTGACCGAGCCGGGCGCCGGGTCGGATGCGCTGGGATCGATGCGCACGACGGCGCGGCGCGACGGCGACCATTACGTGCTCAACGGCTCGAAGATCTACATCACCAACGGCCCTGTCGCCGACGTGTTGCTGGTCTACGCCAAGACCGACAGGGAGCGCGGCCCGCACGGCATCTCCGCCTTTATCGTCGAGAAGGGTTTCCCCGGTTTCAAGGTCGCGCAGAAGCTCGTGAAGATGGGCTATCGCGGCAGCCAGACCGCCGAGCTCGTCTTCGACGAGTGCCGCGTGCCGGCGGAGAACCTGGTCGGCGGCGAGAACCGCGGCGTCGCCGTGGTGATGAGCGGCCTCGACCTCGAGCGGGCGATGATCTCGCCGCTCTGCCTGGGTGTAGCCGAACGCGCGCTCGAGCTTTCGGTCGACTATGCGATGACACGCAAGCAGTTCGGCAAGGCGATCGGCTCGTTCCAGATGGTGCAGTCGATGCTGGCGGACATGTACGTCCAGGTGGAGACCATGCGTACCTTCACCTATCGGACGCTTGCCGCGGCGGCACCGCTGGAGATCGGCGGCGGCGGGCGCGGCGACATCCACATGCTCACGGCCGCTTCGGTGATGTACGCGGCGGAAGCCGTGCACAAGGTGCTCGACCTCGCCGTACAGATCCATGGCGGCACCGGCTACATCTGGGAATCGGAGATCAACCGGCTCTACCGGTCGATCAAGCTGCTCGAAATCGGCGCCGGCACCACCGAGGTGCGTAAAATGATCATCGCGGGCGAACTGCTGAAGGACCTCAAGCGCCATGGCTGAGCCAGCGGCCTCCGCCGAGAGCTTCGGCCTGGACGACGAGGCGCTGGCCGCCCATCCGACGATCTACGCGCCAGGATCGTTCGCCGGCAAAGTGGTTCTCGTCTCGGGCGGTGCCGGGGGCATCGGCCGCGCCACCGCATGGCTGTTTGGCCGGCTCGGCGCGCGCGTCGTCGTCAGCGGCCGCAGCGAGGCCAAGCTCGCGGCGGTGGAAGAGGCGATGCGCGCCAAAGGCCTCGACGCGTATTCGGCCGTCGCCGACATACGCGAGCCAGACTCGGTCGCCGGGCTGTTCGACCAGTTGCGGCAACGGTTCGGCGGCATCGACATCCTGATCAACAGCGCCGGCGGCCAGTTCCCGCAGGCCGCGATCGATTTCTCGCCGAAGGGCTGGAACGCGGTCGTCAACACCAACCTCAACGGCACCTGGTACATGATGCAGGCCGCTGCCCGGCAATGGCGTGACACCGGCCGGCCTGGCAGCATCGTCAACATCGTCGTCGTCACCACCCACGGCCTCCATGGCGTGGCGCATACGGTGGCGGCGCGCGCCGGCGTCATCGGCCTGACCCGCAGCGTCGCAGTGGAGTGGGCGCCGCTCAACATCCGCGTCAACTGCATCGCGCCGGGGGCGATCGAGACCGAAGGCTGGAAGGTCTACACGCCCGAGGCGCGCGCCGCCTATCCGCGCTCTAACCCGATGATGCGCGCCGGCTCGGCCTGGGAGATCGCCGAGGCCTGCGTCTATCTCGGCGGGCCGGCGGCGAACTACGTCACCGGCGAACTGCTCACCGTCGACGGCGGCAGCCAGCTTTGGGGCGAGACCTGGACCACCGGCAAGCCGGACTACTTCCGTGACTAGGTGTCGTTGCTATGGAGGTTGTCCATTCCGGGGCTCCTGGAAGGGGGTTAGTCGTCTCGCAACAACAACCTCCCATCCAGGCCCCGGACGGACAACCTCCATAGCAACGACATCTAGGAGAACGGATTTCATCGCGGCAAAGGCCGCACCACCAGCGTTCCGTAGATCCTTTCGATACCGGAACGATCCGCGACCGCTGGCCGGACGAGGTCCACCGCGAGGCGCTCGCCGGCTTCAGGTTCGCCGGCACTGAACGCTTGACTCTCCGGAGGGGACACCCATGACCATGAAGCCGCTCGTGGCCGGCGCCATCGCGATGTCGCACGGACGCACCATCGGCGAAGGCGACGTCAATCTGTTTGCCGGCCTCGTAGGAGACTTCACGCCGATCCATGTCGACGAGACCTTCGCCAAAACCTCGCCGCACGGCACCCGCATCGCCCACGGCCCGCACGGTATGGCGACGGCGATCGGCATGGCTACCCATACCGGCCTATTCGGCGAGCGCGTCATCGGCCTTGTCAACATCAACTGGGACTTCATGGGCGCGGTGAAGATCGGCGACACGATCCGCTCGAAGGTCACGGTGGAAAGCGTGCGGCCGACCTCGAAGCCCGGGCGCAGCCTCGCCACCTACGATTTCGAGGTGCTGAACCAGGACGATCGGACGGTGCAGCGAGGTCGCATGCTGGTCGTGGTCAAGAGCGACTGAGGCGGCTGGACGGCGACCTTGCCGACTATCCGTTGCGAGCCGAAGACAGCTTCTCCAGCCGCTCCGCCACGATCTCGAGCCGCTTGACCGTCGCGGCGAGCGGATCGGGGCCGGCGGGTGTCAGCGCCAGCCCGCGGTAGATGATGTCGGTGATGCCGTCGGCCGTCTGCTCGAGGTCGAAGTCGCCCTCGTTGCGTAGGAACGCCCAGGTGCGGTGCTCGATGCAGCCGTAGATCATGTCCCGCACCAGCGAGGACGACACGTCGCCGCGGAACTCGCCCGCGGCAGCCGCCTCGCGCACGATGTCGACGATGCGATGCGTGTAGGCCTGGTTCAGCTGGTAGAGCCGTGTCTTGCGGTATTCCGGGTCGGGGCGCAGTTCCTGGAAGACGAGGCGGCTCAGCGCCGGCTCCTTGCGGATCGAGCTCAGATGGTGGTGGACGATGAAGCGGATGCGGTTCCAGGTGCCGCGCACGCCGGCGAACTGCTCCTCGTCGCGCGCCAGCATCTCCTCGTACCAGTGCTCGACCACGCGCACCAGCAGGTCGCGCTTGTTGGTGAAGAAGCGGTAGATGCTGCCCTCGACCACGCCGGCGCGTTCGGCGATGTCGGAGATCAGGGCCTCGGCGTAGCCCTTCTCGGCGAAGACCGTCCGTGCGGCTTCCATGATATCGGCGATGCGCCGCTCCGCCGGAAGCCGGCTCACCCGCCGTCGCGTTGCCGATTGCGCCATTGCCGTCCCTTCTCCCGATCTCGCCCAGGCTGCATCGCCGACCCGCGATTCTTGGTAGGATTTGCCGGCCTTGCACGCAAGAGCGGCGGCTACGACGCCGGCGGGACGAAGGATTGCACGCGTTTCAGGCAGCGGATGGCGAAGCTCGACCGCGAGTGGCGGATGCCGCGCACTCTGTAGAGCTTGCGCCGCAGGAACTCCTCGTAGCCGGCGGTGCCGTTCACAGCGACCTTGATCAGGTAGTCGTACTCGCCCGTGGTCAGGTAGACCTCGAGCACCTCGGGCAAAGACGACATCGCTCGCCCGAAATGCTCGAGCACCTCTTCGTCGTGCCGGTCGAGCGAAACCTCGACGATGACGATCTCGGAGGCGCCGAGCCGCGCCTGGTCGAGGGTCGCCGTGTAGCCGGCGATGATGCCGCTCTCCTCCAGGCGGCGCACGCGCTGCCAGCACGGACTCGGCGACAGGCCGACCTTTTCGGCCAGCTGCGCGTTAGGGATGCGGCCATTGTCGACGAGTGCGGCGAGGATGGCCCGGTCGATGCGATCGAGCCGCGGTTCCGCGTCCATACGAAATATCCTTTCCAAAAGGCCACGATTGACAGAAGAACGTGCCGATATTTTACCTAGGCTGCAGGACTATGGAAGGATATTCTTCGTCCTTCCGGATATTCCCTTTGCTGGGGAGGATGCGGCATGCGGATCACGTTCAAATGCGACGACGCGGTCTCGGGCCTGTCGCGCGTCCTCGATCAAATCCGTCGGCTCGGGCTCGACGTGACCGAACTCAGCGCCACATCCATTCCGGGGTCCACGGCGATCGTCGTCGAACTGCCGGACGTCGCGGCTGACGTCGGCAGGACACTGTGCGATCGGTTCGCGCAGATCAGCGGCGTGCGCGGCCTCGACGCCGATCCCGATGGAGTCGCGGCCGTGCCCCTCGCGCCGGCCGCGTGTGAAGTTGCCTCTTCGGGAGCCAGCGTCCATGGATGAACGTCCCCGCCTGTCCCTCAACGTCCCCGAGCCGGAGGTCCGGCCGGGCGACACGCCGGATTCCTCCAGGGTCGTCATCCCGCGGGCCGGCACCGTGCCGCGGCCGCCGGTCGACGTCGATCCGAAAGAGATCCGCGACCTCGCCTATTCGATCATCCGCGTGCTCGACCGCGAAGGCGAGGCCGTCGGACCGTGGGCGGGCACGCTGACCGACGAGGAGGTCGCCGCGGGCCTGCGCCACATGATGACATTGCGCGCCTTCGACGCGCGCATGGTGACCGCCCAGCGCCAGGGCAAGACCTCCTTCTACATGCAGCACATGGGCGAGGAGGCGGTGTCCTGCGCCTTCCGCATGGCGCTCGAGGACGGCGACATGAACTTCCCGACCTATCGCCAGGCCGGCCTGCTGATCGCGGGCGGCTACCCGATGGTCGACATGATGAACCAGATCTTCTCCAACGAGGCCGATCCGCTGAAGGGCCGCCAGCTGCCGATCATGTATTCGGCAAAGGACCACGGCTTCTTCTCGATCTCCGGCAATCTCGGCACGCAGTTCGTCCAGGCCGTCGGCTGGGCGATGGCGTCGGCCATTCGCAACGATCATCGCATCTCCGTCGGCTGGATCGGCGACGGGTCGACGGCGGAGAGCGACTTCCACGCCGCGCTGGTCTTCGCCTCGACCTACCGGGCGCCGGTGGTGCTGAACATCGTCAACAACCAGTGGGCGATCTCGACATTCCAGGGAATCGCCCGGGGCGGATCGGGCACTTTCGCAGCGCGCGGCCTGGGCTTCGGCGTGCCGGCGCTGAGGGTCGACGGCAACGACTACCTCGCCGTCCACGCCGTGGCGAAATGGGCGGTCGAGCGCGCCCGCCGCAACCTCGGCCCGACGCTCATCGAGCACGTCACCTACCGCGTCGGCGCGCACTCGACCTCGGACGACCCATCCGCCTACCGGCCGAAGACGGAATCGGACGCCTGGCCGCTGGGTGACCCCGTCATCAGGTTGACGAACCACCTGATCCGCTGCGGCATCTGGTCGGAGGAGCGCCATAAGCAGGCCGAGGCGGAGGTCATGGACACGGTCATCGCCGCACAGAAGGAGGCCGAGCGGCACGGCACGCTGCACGCGGGTGGCAAGCCGTCGGTGCGCGACATGTTCGAGGGCGTCTATGCCGAGATGCCGCCGCATCTCAGGCGTTAGCGGCAGAAGGCGGGGGTATAGGCCATGCCGCGCATGACCATGATCGAGGCGATCCGCTCGGCGATGGACGTCGCCATGGGTCGCGACGAGGCGGTCGTCGTCTTCGGCGAGGACGTCGGCTATTTCGGCGGCGTCTTCCGCTGCACGGCCGGACTGCAGCAGAAATACGGCCGCTCCCGCTGCTTCGACACGCCGATCTCGGAGCTCGGCATCGTCGGCGTGGCGATCGGTATGGCGGCCTACGGCCTGAAACCCTGTATCGAGATCCAGTTCGCCGACTACGTCTATCCCGCCTACGACCAGATCGTCTCGGAGGCGGCGCGGCTGCGCTACCGTTCGGCCGGCCAGTTCACCTGCCCGATCGTCATCCGCATGCCAACCGGCGGCGGCATCTTCGGCGGCCAGACGCACAGCCAGTCGCCCGAGGCGCTGTTCACGCACGTTTCGGGACTGAAGGTGGTGGTGCCGTCCAATCCGCGCGACGCCAAGGGTCTTCTGATTGCGGCGATCGAGGACCCGGACCCGGTGATCTTCCTCGAGCCGAAGCGGCTCTACAACGGCCCCTTCGACGGCCATCACGACCGGCCGGTGACACCGTGGTCGAAGCACCCGGCCGGCGAGGTAGCGGATGGTCACTACACCGTGCCGCTCGGCAAAGCGGAGATCCGTCGCGCGGGCTCGGCGGTGACGGTCCTCGCCTACGGTACGATGGTCTATGTCGCCCAGGCCGCGGCGGAGGAGAGGGGCATCGACGCCGAGATCATCGATTTGCGGACTCTGCTGCCGCTCGACCTCGACGCGATCACGGCGTCGGTGAAGAAGACCGGCCGCTGCGTCGTCCTGCATGAGGCGACGCTCACGTCGGGCTTCGGCGCCGAGCTCGCCGCTCTCGTCCAGGAGCACTGCTTCTGGCATCTCGAGGCACCGGTGCAGCGTGTCACAGGCTGGGACACGCCGTATCCGCACGCCCAGGAATGGGACTATTTCCCCGGCCCGCGCCGCGTCGGCGAGGCACTCGCCGCCGCGATGGAGGCCTGACCATGGCGATCCACGTCATCAAGCTGCCCGACGTCGGCGAAGGCGTCGCCGAGGCCGAACTGGTCGAATGGCACGTCACGGTCGGCGATCTCGTCCGCGAGGACGCGATCCTCGCCGCCGTCATGACCGACAAGGCGACCGTCGAAATCCCCTCGC
This sequence comes from Rhizobiaceae bacterium, assembly GCA_905339215.1. Lineage (GTDB taxonomy): Bacteria > Pseudomonadota > Alphaproteobacteria > Rhizobiales > Rhizobiaceae > DUSC01. Next base: position 2,827 of record CAJPFN010000048.1, on the reverse strand, counting down.
CGGTCGAGGGCAAGGTCGTCTGGCTCGGCGCCGAGATCGGCGACACGGTCGCCGTCGGCGCTCCCATCATCCGCATCGAGGTCGCGGGCGAGGCGGGGCAGGTCGAAGCTCGCGAAGAACCGATACCTGCCCGCGGCGGCGACGAAACGTTGGCCGAAGAAATCCCCCCTCATCCGGCTCGGACTTCGTCCTCGCCCCCTTCCCCCCGGCGGGGAGAAGAGGAACCCGCCGCCGCTCAGCGCCCTCTCGCCCCTCGGGGAGAGGACGCGAGCGTCAGCGAGCGGGTGAGGGGGAAGACGTCCGGCACAGCTATCCACGGCACAGGCGCGCCGCGTGCCGAGGGCGAGAAGCCGCTCGCCTCGCCGGCGGTCCGGCTGCGCGCGCGGGAGGCCGGCATCGACCTTCGCCAGGTTCGCGGCACGGGTCCGGCCGGTCGCATTACCCATGAGGATCTCGACGCCTTCGTCGCCCGCGGGCCGCAACCGGCCGCCGCAGCGACAGGCCTGGCGCGCAAGGACGGCGTCGAGGAGGTCCGCATCGTCGGTCTGCGCCGCAAGATCGCCGAGAAGATGGCGCTGGCGACGTCGCGCATCCCGCACATCACCTATGTCGAGGAAGTCGACGTCACCGCGGTCGAGGAGCTGCGCGCCAAACTGAACGGTGAGAAGCGCGCCGACCGGACGAAGCTGACGCTGTTGCCCTTCCTGATGCGCGCCATCGTCAAGGCGGTCGGCGAGCAGCCGGCGCTCAACGCCACCTTCGACGACGAGGCCGGCATCGTGCGCCGTCACGCCGCCGTCCATGTCGGCATTGCCGCGCAGACGCCCGCCGGTCTGATGGTGCCTGTCGTCCGCCACGCAGAGGCGCGCGACATCTGGGACTGCGCTGCGGAAGCGGCGCGGCTGGCGCAGGCCGCGCGCGACGGAACGGCGACGCGCGACGAGCTGTCCGGCTCGACGATCACGATCACCTCGCTCGGCGCGCTCGGCGGCATCGCCACGACGCCGCTGATCAACCATCCGGAAGTCGCCGTGGTCGGCGTCAACAAGATGGCGGTGCGGCCGATGTGGGACGGCAGCCAGTTCGTGCCGCGCAAGATGATGAACCTCTCCTCGTCCTTCGACCACCGCGTCATCGACGGCTGGGATGCGGCGGTCTTCGTGCAGCGGCTGAAGACGCTGGTCGAGACGCCGGCGCTGATCTTCGTGGAGGAGTGAGATGAAGGACATCTCCTGCAAGCTGCTCGTCATCGGCGCGGGGCCCGGCGGGTATGTCTGCGCCATCCGCGCCGGACAGCTCGGCATCGACACAGTCATCGTCGAGAAGGCGCGGCCGGGCGGCACCTGCCTCAATGTCGGCTGCATCCCGTCGAAGGCGCTGATCCACGCCGCCGACGAATTCCACAAGGTCAAGGCAATGGCAACCGGCAGCGACGCGCTCGGCATCTCGCTGGCCTCGCCCGAAATCGACCTCGCCAGGACGATGGCGTGGAAGGACCGCATCGTCGGCCGCCTCAACACCGGTGTCGCCGGCCTCCTGAAGAAGGCGAGAGTCAAGGCGATCGAGGGCCATGCGCGGTTCCGCGATGGCAAGACGGTGGTGGTCGAGACCGAAACCGGCGAGCAGGTGATCCGTGCCGAGGCGATCGTGATTGCCACGGGCTCCGTGCCCGTCGAACTCCCCGACCTGCCCTTCGGCGGCGACGTGATCTCCTCTACCGGCGCGTTGTCGCTGGAGCGCGTGCCGGCAAGCCTCGCCGTGGTCGGCGGCGGCTATATCGGGCTGGAGCTCGGCACGGCCTTCGCCAAGCTCGGCGCGAACGTGACCGTGGTGGAAACGATGCCGCGCATCCTGCCGCTCTACGATGCCGAACTGACCCGTCCCGTCGTCCGGCGGCTGGAAAGTCTCGGTGTCGGCGTGATGTCAGGAGCCAGGGCGAAAAGCATGGCGAAGGACGGTGGCGCGCTTGTCGCCGAAGCCGGCGAAGGGGGTGAGATCCGCATCGCAGCGGAGAAGGTGCTGGTCACCGTCGGCCGCAGGCCGGCGACCGAGGGCTGGGGCCTCGACCAGATCGACCTCGACATGGACGGCCGCTTCATCCGCATCGACGAGCAGTGCCGCACCTCGATGCGCGGTGTCTATGCCATCGGCGACGTCACCGGCGAGCCGATGCTGGCGCACCGCGCGATCGCGCAGGGCGAGATGGTCGCCGAGATCGTCGCGGGCCACCGCAGGAGCTGGGACCGGCGCGCCGTGCCGGCGGTCTGCTTCACCGACCCGGAGGTCGTCTCGGTCGGCCTGTCGCCGGAAGAGGCGCGCAAGGCCGTTCGCGACGTGAAGATCGGGAACTTCCCCTTCTCGGCAAGCGGCCGCGCCATGACGCTCCAGGCGGAGGACGGCTTCGTCCGCATCGTGGCGCGCGCCGACAACCACGTCGTGCTAGGCGTCCAGGCGGTCGGCGCCGGCGTCGCCGAAATGGCGGCGGCCTTCGCGCTGTCGATCGAGATGGGCGCGCGGCTGGAGGACGTCGCCGGCACGATGGCCGCGCATCCGACGCTGGGCGAAGCCTTCCAGGAATCGGCGCTGAAGGCGCTCGGCCACGCGCTGCACATCTGAGGGTCGGCGACCTCCGCCCTCTTCCTTCGAGGCTCGCTTCGCTCGCGCTGCAGGATGAGGGCGGGGCGGCGGCGCCCACCTCCCCCATGTGGGGCTTCGAGGCCGATCTTCCGATCGAGCCGGCGGATCGATCGTCGGCCGAGAAGTCCGGGGAGATTGCGAAGCAATCGGGGTCCCCGGCACATCTTTCGACGCGAAGCGTCGGGTGGGG